>NZ_LGEL01000010.1 GCF_001636695.1 Pedobacter panaciterrae | reverse complement strand
TATGATTGCATGTGAAATGAAGATAAATTCTATATTAAATTTCTGTTATGTTTGGATTTTGCTAAAATTCATCCATTTTTTTGTCTTTATTTTCATTTTCTTCCAAAAGTTTGTGATTCTTTGCTCAAGTAAATTGCGCACCTCTTTTTGTCGGAACACTTTTTTAGAATCTACCTATTATAGACCATTGCTACTTACCTATGAGAAAAAGAAAAACCAGTACACCTTTAAAGAATTTAGCAGGATTGCTAATCACATTGTTTATTACTTCCTGCGTCAGTACCAAGACTGTTCCTTATTTTCAGGACATTTCCCTGGCAGATAAATCTGCAATGGAAAAAACGGCCGCATTTACAGATCCTGTAATTCAGCCGGACGACATACTTGCAGTATCTATTTTTACAATAGATCCTTTGAGTTCTTCAGTGGTTAATCAGACCACTACCGGACAGGCCTTAGGTGCAAGTTCTGCATCCACAATTGGTCAGCAGCAGGTTAGCGGTTACCTGGTTGATAAGAATGGAGAGATTGAGCTGGCGGTTATTGGAAAGATCAAGCTGGTCGGCCTCACTACTTTCGAGGCCAGAGACCTGATCAGAAAAAAGGCTGCCGAACTTTACAACAACCCCAGTGTTCAGGTTCGCTTTGCAAATTTCAAAATTACCATACTGGGAGAGGTGGTAAGACCAGCAGCCTATACCTTGCCTAATGAAAAGGTTAGCATTTTAGATGCGATCGGTCTTGCCGGCGATCTTACGATCTATGGCAAAAGAGAAAATGTATTGCTGATACGTGATAACAATGGCAAGAAAGAATTTGCCCGATTTAGCCTGAATTCTTCAGATTTATTTAACAGTCCATATTTCTATCTGAAACAGAACGATGTGATTTACGTGGAGCCAAATAAGGCACGTATAGCTGCAAACAATGCATCACGAACCCAAACTTTTGCAATAATCGGATCTGCACTTTCCGTTTTAATTATTCTAATCACAAGGCTTTAATTGTTTTATCATCAGTAATCTTCCCCTATGAATACAAGATCAAATCAACTTCCAAAAGACGAAGGCCTGGATATTAGTAAGCTGCTGCCCAAGATTATCAGAAAATGGCCATATATATTGTTATCGGTAATAATTTGTTTGGGCCTGTCTTATTTATACCTGCGCTACACCACCCCAATGTTTAGAATCTCAGCCAGGGTTTTGGTAAATGATGAAAAAAAAGGAGGCAGTGCACTGGGTGCTGCTGCTGATGCCCTTGGTGATCTTGGCGGCCTGCTCGGAACCAAAAGCACTGTAGATAATGAAGCTGAAATACTACAGACCAGATACCTGATGGAACAGGTGGTGGAAGATATGCACCTTAACATTACCTATTTTAAAAAAGGCCGTGTTAATGATATAGAGATCTATAAAAGCCCCTTCACCGTACAGTTTGTAGCGGCCGAGGATACCATTAAGGCAACAGGTTTTGATCTGGAGCTGTTAAAGAACGGTAAGCTTTCCTTAAAATCGGGTGTAATGGATACTGTAGTTGACTTTAACGGGAAAGTCACTTTTCCTAAAGTTGGGACATTCATTATTTCGAAAACACCGGGACAGCTTTTTAGCGAGGAACGCTATAAGTTTTCTATCATCTCTGTTGATGAGAAAGTAGCCGGACTAATGAATGACCTGAATGTGTCAGTTGGAAATAAGCTGATCACGGTAATTGACCTGAGTATTAATCACCCGATACCAAAAAAAGGTGAAGATATTTTAACAGTGCTGATTAATAAGTATGTTCAGGGAAATATCAACGATAAAAATGAGGTTGCCGACAGCACCATTAAGTTTATAAGGAACAGGCTGGCCTTTATCAGTTCGGAACTGGGTGACCTGGAAGGAAATATCCAGGGCTTTAAACAGAAAAACAACCTTGCTGATATGACTGAGCAGTCTAAACTGCTGGTGCAAAATACCAGTTCGTTTATGAATGAGTTGTCGAAGGTCGAAACCCAGCTGAGTATTTTATCTAATCTGCAGGACTACCTGAAAGATGAAAGCGGAAACCGTGTATTGCCCAGTTCAATTTTACCGGGTGATATGGTTTTTACCGGATTAATGGACAAGTATAATGCGCTGCTTTTGGACCGCGACAGGAGACTGTTGGGGGTAACAGAAACGAATCCGGTAATTACCAATCTGGACAAGCAGATCAAAAATATGCGTACGGATATGCTGGCCAATCTGATCTCCACTAAAAATGGATTGATGATTACCAAGGGCCAGTTGGAAAGGCAAATGAAATCGGCCGAAGGGCAGGTTCAGCAAGTTCCTGCAACGGAAAGAAACTATTTAAATCTGGCCAGGCAGCAACAGATCAAGCAGGAGCTGTATATCTACCTGATGCAGAAGAGTGAGGAGACCGCCATTTCCAAAACCTCAAATATTGCGAATTCAAGAACCATTGATCCGCCTAAATCTGAGTTCAAACCTTTTAGTCCGAAGCGTTCTGTGGTGGCGCTTATAGGTTTGTTTATGGGGTTGGCTATACCAATTGGGATCATCTATGTTCTGGATGTATTGAACAATAAAATTAATACCAAAGAGGACATTACTGAAGCTACGGAAGTTCCTGTGTTGGGAGAAATCAGTCATAGCGATGATTCCGCTAATCTGGCTGTTTCAGACAATTCAAGGTCTGCCATCTCGGAGCAGTTCAGGGCGTTAAGAACCAATTTGTCTTTTTATCTTAACGACAGCGAAAAAACCAAGGTTATTTTGCTTACCTCCAGCATGTCCGGAGAGGGTAAGTCGTTTGTGGCAATTAACCTGGGTAATGTGTTGGCGATAACCGGTAAGCGGGTGTTGTTGATGGAGCTTGATTTAAGAAAGCCGGGTATGTCTGCTAAATTAAATACGCCAAACAGTGTAGGTTTTACCAATTACATTGTTGACAAAAATCTGAGTGCTAAAGATATTGTAAAGCCGCTGAGCATACACGAAGATCTGTTTATTGTAAGTTCAGGGCCTATTCCACCTAATCCCGCAGAAACTTTATTGAACCATCGGGTGAAAGACTTGATGGATGAGCTCAGGTCACAGTTTGATTATATCATTATTGATGCCCCGCCGATAGGTATCATTACCGACGCGCAATTGCTTGAGCCCTATGCTGATGTTTGCCTCTATTTAGTGAGGCATAAGTTTACGCTTAAAAACCAGATCAATATAGTAGATGACCTGTACCAGACTAAGAAGATGAAGAAAGTAGGGATCGTGATTAACGATATCGTGCTGTCTGATTCTTACGGTTATGGCTACGGTTATGGTTATGGAAGTTACGGCGATGAAGTAAGGAAAAAAGGTTTCTGGAAACGAATTTTTAAAGGGTAATATGAAAGCCGCTAAAAAAGTTTTTTACAATACCGGCTTCCTTTACGGGAAAGTGGTGATTACAATGGTTATCGCATTGTTTTCAATACGCCTGATACTGAAATCTCTGGGTACAGAGGACTTTGGTATCTTTAATTTGCTGGCAGGGGTTATCCTGATGCTCTCTTTTTTGAATGGAGCGATGACGGTAACCACTCAGCGGTACCTCTCTTTTTTTCTTGGAAAAGGTGAAGTCGAAAAAAACAAAGAAGTATTTAAAACGAGCATCACCCTGCATTTAATTATTGGTTTGCTCGTTGTTGGCCTACTTGAAGTTGCCGGTCTGTTTCTTTTCGATGGCTGGCTGAATATACCGGAAGGCAGAATTGAGACAGCAAAGTATGTTTTTCATTTCATGGTGGTGAGCACATTTTTTACCATAAATGCGGTGCCATACGATGCTGCAATTAATGCAAACGAAGACCTTTTATTCGATTCGCTAAGTGGTATTTTTGAGGCAGTACTGAAGCTGGGTATTGCTTATTACCTGCTGTATACTCATTTTGATAAGCTGATCACCTATGGGATTCTGGTTGCTGCGGTAACTATCCTGATCAGGCTGATTAAAACGGTCTGGTGTTCGGTTAAATATGCAGAATGCAAGTTTAGTTTCGGTTTTTCGGCCAATTACACACTGCTGAAAGAAATGGCCTCGTATGCAGGATGGAATTTGTTTGGTGCCTTGTGTTATGTTGCCAGTTCTCAGGGTTTAAGCATCATACTAAACAGGTTCTACGGCGCAAAGATAAATGCGTCTTATGCGGTGGCAAACCAGGTGAACTCACAAATGCAATCCTTTTCGGTAATGATGGTTAGGGCCTTTAATCCACAGATTGTTAAAAGTGAGGGTGGTGGCGACAGGGAAAGAATGATAAGGCTGGCTACGCAATCCAGTAAGTTCTCTGTTTTTCTTTTGCTGTTCATGGTTATTCCGATGCTTATCGAAATGCCCTTTATTTTAAAGGTCTGGCTGTCGAATGTGCCTCAGTATACCGCTGCTTTTTGTACCATCGTTTTGGTGACCAGTGTGGTTAGTCAGATGTCGACAGGTTTAAAAACCGCAGTTCAGGCTACAGGCAAGATAAAACTGTATCAGTCTGTTGTCGGGTCAACGGTGTTACTTACATTGCCGCTATCATATTTTTTGCTTAGGTCCGGCTATCCTGCCTACTCGGTTTTAATTGGCGGTTTGTGCCTGGAAGCAGTTTCTCTGGGGATCAGGCTAAAGATCGTAAGCACTTTAACCGGCTTGTCTATAAACGCTTTTTTCAAGAATATAATTTTTAAGGTAGTGGTAATTACTGCAGTGAGTATGGGGGTGTCCTTTTTGCCCGGGCTTTTTATGCCGGAGGGCTTTGTGAGACTGGGCGTGGTACTGTTGCTAAGTTTCTGTTCTACCGCTCTGCTGATATGGAACTACGGCTTTTTAACAGCTGAACGTGATATGGTAGCCGGAATAGCGAAAGGTTTAACAAAAAAGCTATCCGGAATTCAGGTGAAGTTCGCCGGAAAATAAATAAGATAATAAAATATAATTATATGTCTTTCATAAAAAAAATCGTCCCGAAAAAAGTTAAAATCATAGCAAAGTTATCGAAACTTTATGCTTACGATTTTAATCGATTTATTAAAAATTCGAATGTTTATCAAACTTTCGATACTGAAAACAAACTTAAAGGTAAGCTAACCATCTATTACCATGTTTTGGAGAAGGGGCTGACTATGCCCGATACCAGACTTGGATTTGGAGAGCCTGTAGTGCTTGAACTGATAGATATGATGAACATGTATCTGGATAAAAAATACAATTTATCCAGTCTGGAATTTGTCCATTCTATGAATGTTTTAGAGGAGTATGTTGAATTCCATGAGAAAAGAGCGTTTGCGTTAAAACTGGCCATCACAGATCAGGTAGCCAAACTAAGACTTAGAATTACTGCCTACGAAACGCCAAAGCAGTTTGAATTTGACAGAGATGTTTATTTCGCCCACAGGGAATCGTCGTTCGATAAGTTCTGTCTTTCCAGATACAGTTCCAGGAATTACAGTGATGTGGAGATTCCTGAAGAAGTACTGATGAAATGTGTCAGGCTCGCACTAAAATCACCTACTTCCTGCAACAGGCAGGTTAACCGGATATATATGGTCAGGTCTGCTGCAATGAAACAGGAGGTGCTGAAGCTGCAATATGGTAACAGGGGGTTTGGGCACCTCGCCGATACCCTTTTTGTAATTACCGCTGATATTTCGGTTTTTCAGGGACCAAATGATAGAAATGAGTCGTTCGTGAATTCAGGAATGTTCGCTATGTCGTTATTGTATGCACTTCACAGGTATGATATCGGTGCCTGCCCTTTAAATTGGAGTGTTGAGGTGCACAGGGATTTAAAATTACGCCAGTTACTGGGTATCCCAAACAATGAAAGAGTGGGTTTGGTGGTGTCCTGCGGATACCTGCCTGAGAAAATAAAAATAGCATCATCGCCAAGATTGGATGCAGAAGAAGTGGTTAAAATCTTATAAGTATATGAAAGACCAGCAAACAAAAAATATCGGGTTAGTTACCTTCCATAACGTGTACAATTATGGGGGTGTTTTACAGGCTTATGGCTTATGCAGAGCACTGGAAACGCATAATATAGAGTGTATCGATTATCAGCAGCAGGATCTTGATCTAAAGTATAATCATAAACTGTACGACGGCAGAAGAACGCTAAAGCAGAATGCAAAACACTTTGTGAAGCACTTTATTTTGAAGAAGGGTGTTAAGAAAGAAAATAAGATCAGGGAATTTATTAACGACTATATCCCCCTGAGTAAGGGCTCTTATAAGAGTGTTGCCGAGGTGGATGTGAACAGTCAGCAATATGATGTTTTAATTAGCGGGAGTGATCAGATCTGGAATCCTCAATTTACAGGGGGTAAGCTTGATCCTGTATATCTGCTTGCATTTGGAAATGATAGGGTAAAGAGGTTGTCGTACGCCTCCAGTGCCGGTGCTCATAAGTTTGCAAATGGCGATAAAAAAACATTAACGGCATCTTTGGGTGCTTATAAGAACATATCAGTAAGGGAGCAGTTTTTAAAGGACCAGATTTCAACTTTCATGGATAAAGATGTGAAGGTAGTGGTGGATCCTACGCTATTGTTAACAGATGAAGAATGGAGGACTATCGCTAAACCTTTATCACGTGAAATACCTAAGGACTATGTACTCATCTATACTTTTGATAACAATGATGTTTGCATTAATCTGGCAAAAGACATTGCGGAAAAACTGGGATGTAAAGTAGTGTTCATCAGCAGTAAAAAGCAGAAAGCAAATCTGGTGGATGTATGCCTGGAAGATGTTGGGCCTAATGAGTTCATATGGTTGTTTGATAACGCCAGGTATGTAGTTACCAATTCCTTTCACGGAACAACCTTCTCCCTGATTTTCAAAAAGAGCTTTTATAGCATTTATAAGAATTCTAATCCTTATCGGGTGCTGAATTTATTGGATGTACTGGGTTTAAAAGACCGGTTAATTAAAAGTGCTGAAGATGCGGGTGACGTAACTCTGCCTGTGGATTATACTGTCCCTTCGAAATTGTTGAGTGAACGCAGAGCAGACTCTGTTAAATTTCTATTTGATTCCTTGTAATAAATATTAGATGACAGCTACTGAAGAACATTTGCCCGGGGAACAGATAGAGGAAAAATCAAAACTGATTTCATTCATTTTGATCTTTAATCTTTCTTATTTCTTCTTTTTCAGGCCATTGAACTTAAATGATGACCTGTTAAAGGCATTCTATTATGTGCTGTTAGCGGGTATGATTTTCTATTCGAGAAATTACATATTCGGATCGTACAGGGACAGGTTCTCTTATATCATAAGAACGATGTCCTTGTTTACTTTCATCTCCATATTTTGTGCTACACTGTTCTGGAATCAGAGTTTCCTGGATACCTTCATTTCTACCATCCCTAATTTTTCGTTCCTGTTTTACTTTTATTTAGCCAAAACCCAGCCTAAAATGGAACAGGTGGAACGATTTATATGGGTATTTGTAGCCATTTACCTGGTCTGCTTTTATGTTGGTTTGGCTGTTTCTCCTTTCAGGCTGTTTAAGGGGTATGGGGAGCTGGATAAGGAAATTGATACCAGCAGGGGGATTTCGAGAATAAGGCTCACATTGATTGGGGCAGGGCCGCTTTACCTGGCTTATTTTCTGTCTATTTCGAAAATAAAGTATGCTTTCAGTAAGAAATGGGTGGTGGTATGCGTGGTGCTGTTTGTGACCATTGTACTTCACCTGGGCAGACAGGCCATTATTTTCAGCTTCATTTTAGGCTTGCTGTATTTTCTGGATAACCTGAGTCTGATGAAGAGGCTTTTGGTTGTTTTTGGCTTTGTTGCGGCCTTTTGGGTGCTTCTGATTGTGAGTCCGGTGATTTCGGCACTGATTGAAAAAAGTGAGACCGAGTATTCCGGTCAGAAGGAGGGGGATGAGAATCCAAGGGTGGGGGCTTACCGGTTTTATTTTACCGAGGTATCTCCAAATGTGATTACCGATCTGCTTGGCAATGGCAGGTATTCACTTGGTAAATCCAAATACGGACAGTTTATTGATAAGTATGGCCGCTCGCAGGGCTATGTGGCTGCGGATGTGGGTTATGCTTCTATATTTCTGTACTTCGGTTTTGTGGGGCTGTACCTTTTTCTCAGGTTGCTGTTCTCTACTTTAAGGACGAAAGTCCCCAATGAGTTTGCCTATGCAAAATATTACATCGTTTTCCTGTTCCTGGGCAATATTGCCGGGAGCACATTATTAGGAACTGTACCCGTTTTATGTGTCGCTTTATATGTGATCAATATTTCAAGAGCGCTGGTTTATAAATAATAGATTATTAAACACTAAATATTAAAGTATATGTGTAAAGTTAGAGTTGTCCATATTGTTCATGATTTTCTTTTTGGTGGAATTGAAGCTTTTCTCTTTTACCTAACCCAGGCTCAGGCGAAAAATCCGGAGCTTGATGTAAGTATACTTTGCTGTCAGGATAAAGATGCGGTTTCTAATAAACGGATTGTTAATTCGGGTATTCCGATCTATTATGTGAAGTTAAATCCCTTTGATTACAACATCAGAACGTATAGGAAGATCCTGAGGATCACCAATACCCATGATATTGCTCACCTGCATATTTTTAAGCCCTTAATGGCTGAAGCACTTAGATTTTCGAAGGCAAAGATCATCTATACCAACCATAGCGCAGGGGTTGATGGCAGGCCGGATACCCTTTCCTTTAAGACCAAGACTAAACTGCTGGTACGTTTCCTGAATTCAATCTGTGATTCTGTAACCAATAACTCGCTCTACACCAAAGATTTCTGGGTGAAAATGGGCGTTATAAATCCATATAATTCTGTGATTTATAACGGGGTTCTTTTTAAGGACAGCTGGGATGAAAAACGGGCACTGACGGAGTTTCCCTCCTTAAATGAAAAGTTCATTGTGGGTACCACTTCCAGGTTTATCAGCTGGAAGCGTGTAGAGTATTTGATAGAAGCTTTTTTTGAGCTTCAAAAGAATAATGATGATGTGATTTTGTTGCTGGTAGGTGATGGAGAGACCAGAGAAAAGCTGGTTGCTTATGTTGAGGAGCTGGGGATTGCCAAAAAGGTAATTTTTGCCGGATTTCAAACCAATGTGATCGATTACCAGGCGGTGATGAATTTATGTGTTTTTGCATCGAGTTCTGAGCCTTTTGGCCTGGTGGCGGTAGAGTGTCTGCATCTGGGCAAGCCCACAATTGTATTTAAAGATGGTGGCGGGATAACCGAGATTATTGAAGGTATAGAAAAGGATTTTATTGTGGATGACATTCCGCAGCTTACCAGCTTATTGCGCACAAAATATACGGAGTTTGCGGAAGGTGAAGTTGATGATTCGGCCCGGAAACGGATTGAATATGCCGAAAAATTTAATGTAGTTGAGATAGAGAAAGAGTTTTATGATTTATATAAACAAACCGTAAATATCTGATTATGAAAAGCTTTATATATCCTTCGAGGATAAAGGACTCTAACCTGGGTGATGTTTTGATCAATGCTTTGCTGATTCGCGAGATATCAAAATTCGGAAAGGTTTTTATAGATGGTAAAGTGCCTTCATTGTATGATCTGGTGACCTTAAATAATCCCTTTGCTAAGAACATAATTATTGTTGAGGGGGTTAAGGCTTTTGAAGGTAAGCCTGTGCTGAGGTGGGTGAACCTGGCTTCGGTTATTGGTAAGGTCAATTTTGTTTTTGACCCGCCGGGTGCTTATTTTGAGGGAAAGGACGCAGCCAAAGCAAAGTTTAAATTTTACAAATATTTTTTGAGGGCTGTGGTGTTAAAAACAGCGAAAATAGGGGTATTGAGGTGGGGTGTCAGTTTAGGTCCGTTCTCTGATGGCGGCTATGCTGATCAGAAAAAACTTTCGAATGTTTATGCGGATATAGCGGTCAGGGATTCTAATAATTATGATCATTTAAAAGAGAAGGGTTTTAAGAATCTTTCGTTGATCGATGATCTTGCTTTTTTATACGATATAGACAATTTTCAATCTGTTATTGATAGCGTTGAGCTGGATTATAAGGGGGGTAATTATGTTGTGGTTTCCATAAGAGGGGATATTGAGGGTAAGGAGCTAAATAAAGCTTACCTGGATCAGATTGCGGTGAACCTGATGAAGATGTTCGGGGATACGATTTTAAAAAATGAAGAGATCATTCTGGCTTATCAGGTGGTTGAAGATCTGGAGTCTCTGCAGTACCTGAAAGATACTCTGGAACGGAACAATTTCAAATGCAGGCTGCTTGATCAGCAACTCAGCTTTGCGCAGGCCATTGGTCTGTATGCCGGTGCAAGATTTTTATATACGAATCGTTTGCATGTGGCCTTATTATCTATTTTAAATAATACGGTGCCTATTATTCTGACTGATCTGAAGCTGCACCATAAGTTGGTGAACGTGTTTAAGGATCTGGATCTGGAAGAGTTGCTGATAGATACAAAACCGGATACCGAAATCAGGTTTAATATAGATGCTGAGCAATCCTATTTAGAAAAATTCAGCCATTTTAAAAAGCAAAAGGCAAAGACGATAACCGATCATTTTGGCCGGCTTTTCCTGAATTAACGCTGCTCTGCAATTTATTGGTAGTATACAATTTGAAATATTAATTATGAAAAGTATGAGGTTATTCGTTTTTTTTCTTCTCTGTTCATTCAATATTTTCGCTCAAAGTAATGATAAGACTTTTTATGTTTCCTTAAGTGGAAACGATAAGTCACCGGGAAGTATAGATCAGCCACTGCATAGCTTAAGCGCTGCGTTGCAAAAGGTGGCTTTGTTAAAAGGTGGAGCTGTTACTATCCTGATAAGGGGTGGCATTTATGCTACTGACAAAACAATAAATATTGGCAGTAATGATAATGTACAGCGCCTTACCATTTCCAATTATAAGGGCGAAAAGGTGCTGCTCAGTGGAGGGATTAAAATTGATAAATCTGCTGTCAGGAAAGCCTCCGCGAATATTTATCAGATTGATCTTAAAAAGGCGGGCGTAACCGATTATGGGGAATTGCAGCAGCATGGACATAGAAATGCGGTTACTGCTCCTTTAGAGCTGTTTTATAATGGTCAGGCTATGGAACTGGCAAGGTGGCCGAATAGCGGTTTTCTGCCTGTTGGAAAGGTTTCTGATCCTGGAATAACGGATAAGACGAATAAAAATGCTCAGGGAGGTGCGGTGTTTGCTTACAGTGCCGACCAGCCTGCGAAATGGAAGAAATCGGACCAGGTGTGGATCAGTGGTTTTCTTGCTAATGGGTTTGCAAATGATAATGTACCTGTAAAATCCATAGATGGAAACAAAATCACCTTAAATGCAACTACAAGTTATGGTGTAAAAAGTACCGATCAGGCATCGCCTTTCCGCAGGTTTTTCTTCTACAATATTCCGGAAGAGCTGGATAGTCCCGGCGAATACTATTTAGACAGGGAGACCGGGCTGCTTTCCTTTTATAACTCCGGTGATCCGGCGGATGAGCTCTTTGTCTCTATGTGCAGCACGCCGATAATTTCATTGATCAATTCGGCTAATGTAACATTGAGCGGATTAGAAATTGCTTATGGAAGGGACATGGGTATTTATGCTCAGAACACCAAAAACATCAATATTAAAAATTGTACGGTAATGAATATGGGTACGGTGGGTATTGGAATTGGAAAGAATACTTCTGATAAATCTTTATATAAGAGTTATGAAGAGCTGATCTCTTTTGATAAGACTGCTGCTTTCGTCATTAGTTCCTGCAAGGTTTATAATACCGGAACGGGCGGAATTTTTATGACGGGAGGTAACAGACAGGATCTGTTGCCTGCTGGAAATGTGGTTGATAACACAGAGATCTTTAATTATGCAAGGAGGAACTGGGTCAGTTCTCCGGGTATATTTTTAGGTGGGGTGGGTAATGCAATAAAGAACTGTTTTATCCATGATAGTGAAGGGCAGGCCATTATGTACTGGGGAAATGATCATGAGATCTCTTATAATAAAATTAAAGATGTGGTTAAGGAGATAAATGACCAGGGCGCGGTGTATACCGGTCGAGACCGCTCATCAACAGGAACGAGAATTCACAATAACCTCTTTGAAGATCTGATTAGTCCGCGAGGGTATATGGTGGCTGCGGTGTACATAGACGATGGCAGTGGCGGGATTAAGGTTGACAGTAACATCTTTAAAAATTGCGGATCAGTAGCAGGTAAACTGCAGTTTGGAGCGGTTCATATAAATGGTGGCGGTGACAATACGTTTGCCAATAACTATTTTCTGAATTGCGGGCTGGCTGTTTCTATGACCTCCTGGACTGATGAAAAATGGAAGACCCTGATGGGTACGAAGGAGATGAGCAAAAAGCTGAAGAGTGATGTGAATTCAAATTCTGCCCTTTTCCTGAAACGGTATCCATATTTAAAAGGGCTGGCCTCGGATGACTACAGGCCGGGTCCAAACAAATTCACCAATAGTTTATGTGTGAATGTTAGCCGGTTTTCTTCAAATAAATTGGTGTTAGACAGCAATACGCTTTCCTTTAGCAAGGATCCGGGAGGTGCTGGTCTTAAAGGAATAAAACAAATCAATACTTCGAATATTGGATTGAGAAAATAATAATCAAACCCTATTATATGAACATAGCCCCAATTTTACTATTTACTTACAAGCGATTAGATACACTAAAAATAACGGTGGAAGCGCTTGCAAAAAATGAACTCGCACCAGATAGCGAGCTCTTTATATTCTCTGATGCTGCCAAATTTGAAAAGGATGAAATTATTGTTAAACAGGTTAGAGATTTTATAAAAACAATAACAGGATTTAAGGCAATTACGATTGTAGAGGCCGAGAAGAATAAAGGTCTTGCCAGATCGATTATTGGCGGTGTCACTTCTGTTTTTCAAAAGTTTGACAGGGTTATTGTGCTGGAAGATGACCTTAGTACTACCAGCAATTTTCTTACTTTCATGAATACCTGCCTGGAACAGTACAAGTCAGATCCGGCGGCATTTTCTATTTCGGGATATTCTTTTAATCTGGGGCAGTCTATCAGTGATCATGATGATGCTTATTTCCTGAAGCGCGGATGGTCGTGGGGTTGGGCTACATGGAAAGATCGCTGGGCAGATGTGGACTGGGAAGTTAAAGATTATGCACTTTTCAAAAAAGATTCAAGAGCACAAAGAGAATTCGCGGTTGGCGGATCTGACCTGAATAAGATGCTGGCTGAGCAAATGGAAGGTAGACTGGATTCATGGGCGATACGCTGGTTTTATCATCAGTTCAGAAAGGGCGGGCTGACTATTTATCCGGTGTTCTCAAAGGTATTTAATAATGGTTTTGATCAGTTCGCTACGCATACCAATGGCTCGGGCAGAAGGTATTTGCCTGCATTGGATAACGAAGAGCGGATGAGTTTTTCATTGCCCGATAAGGTTCAGGTAAATCCTTATTATCAAAATAAGTTTATCCATAAAATGGGATTGGTGTCGAGGATTGTCTCGAAAGTTGAAACGATTTTCCAAAGGGCATTTAAATGAGTGTAGTTTCTTTAATAAAAGATTTAAGGGATTTGTATCTGGCTAAAGTGAAATGGGCTAAATACGATATCGCGGAGGGATTCCATGCGGGGGTACGGGTGAGGATGTGGGCTAAAAATCAGATTAAGATCGGTAAGCACTTTTACATCGGAAGGGATTCGTTAATAGAGACGGATTGTTTGATTGGAGATCATGTGATCTTTGGGAACAGGGTTGGTATTGTTGGCCGGTATGATCACCATTTTCAGCAGGTCGGTACACCGATAAGGATCGCTTCCTCTATTCGTGATGAAAGTTACGACTGGAAGGGGAAGGATTTGGTGACTAAGATAGGAAATGATGTTTGGGTGGGGTATGGAGCAACAGTAATGCAGGGTGTGGTGATTAATGACGGGGCTATTATAGCTGCGGGATCTGTGGTGACAAAGGATGTAGCGCCTTATAGTATTTATGGAGGAAATCCGGCAAGGAAGATTAAGGACAGGTTTGATTCGGAAGAGGATTTGAAAAGTCATTTGGAGGAATTGGAGCGCCGGCATTTTTACTAGAGGGTGGTTCGTCATCTTGGTGATAGGATGGCTCGTCATCTCGACGATAGGGTGGTTCGTCATCTCGACGACAGGAGAGATCTCTTGTTTAGGTATAGTTCAAGAGGTCTCTCCTATCGTCGAGATGACGTTGAGGAGTGTAGTAGTGAGGGGAGGAGTGTGGGAAGAAGAAATGCGCGGAAAAGTGAGCGTGCAAAAAAAAGAGGACGACCGTTCGGTGCGTCCTCCTGGTTTAGGGAGGTTAGGTAATAGGGACTTAATTCCAATTCATTTCTTTTACTTCATTGTATACTTTTTTTATTCCTTCTTCTAAGGATACTTTTGCTTTCCAGCCTTGTGCGTTTAATTTGCTCACATCCATTAATTTTCTGGGTGTGCCATCTGGTTTGGAAAGGTCTTTGATCACTTCTCCTTCATAGCCAACAACTTTAACCACGAGGTCTGTCAGGTCTTTGATGGAAATGTCTTCTCCAACTCCAATGTTGACCAGGCCGGGTTCGTTGTAAGTTTCCATCAGGTGTATACAGGCATCTGCAAGGTCATCTACATATAGAAATTCTCTTTTGGGTGTTCCTGTACCCCAGATGGTTACTGAAGGTTCTGCATTGTTTTTTGCTGCGATTACTTTTCTGATCAGTGCAGGTAATACATGTGAATTATTCAGGTCGTAATTGTCGTTAGGGCCGTAGAGATTGGTAGGCATAACAGAAATGTAATTGCAGCCGTACTGTGATCTATACGCGTCACATAGTTTAATTCCGGCGATCTTGGCTATTGCGTAAGGTTCGTTGGTTTGTTCCAGCTCGCCTGTGAGCAGATACTCTTCTTTTAAGGGCTGAGGTGCCATTCTTGGGTAGATGCATGAAGAGCCCAGGAACATTAGTTTTGTGACTTCATTTAAATAGGAAGCATGGATCACATTGTTCTGGATCATTAAGTTCTCGTATAAAAATTCGCCTCTAAATATGTTGTTTGCTAGAATTCCGCCTACTTTGGCTGCGGCTAAGAATACGTATTCTGGTTTTTCGGTTGCGAAAAAGTTGTTTACTTCCTGTTGATTCCTTAAATCTAATTCTTTTGAGCTGCGTGTTATGATTTGAGTATAGCCTTGCTGCTGCAGTTTTCTTGCAATGGCAGATCCAACCATACCGTTATGACCGGCTATATAGATTTTTGAAGTGTGTTTCATGACTTGATTTTCAGTTTTTCTTTGGCAAGCAAGTATAAAAACTTACTGTTCGTTGTTAAATACCTCTTAAATAGTCTCTTTGGTTCCTGTATTAAGCGATAAAGCCATTCGAGGCTGTTGTCCTGCATCCATTTTGGTGCCCGCTTCTGTGCTCCTGTGAATACAGGCAGTGCGCCGCCGATACCAATCATTAGCGCAGGTACTTTACCTTTCATTTCAGCCATCCACATTTCTTGTTTAGGGCAGCCCAGGGCAACAAAAATCAGATGGGCTCCGGAATCTTTTATCCTTTGTTCATCCTCTAGTTTTTCTGCTTCGGTAAGCTTGCGGAAAGGCGGGGAATACAGTCCTGCTATCTTTAAGGTAGGATAAGCTCCGCGGATATAAGCTTCAGCGGTATTGAGTACTTTCTGGTCGCCACCATAGAAATAAACGGACAGATCACTTTTTTCACATTCCGAAAGGAGTGCAGGTAGCAGACTCATTCCGTCTACACGGTCCTGTTTAAGGTTGTATTCATATTTGAAGCCCTGTGCCAGAGGCATGCCATCCGGAGTTACGATATCGGCCTGATTCACCACATCTGCAAATTTAGGGGTGTTGTGCGCCTCAATGAGCATATGTACATTAGCGACACAAACGTAAGAAGAAACCCTTTCTATGGCGTATTTAAGAATAGCGCCTATAAATTCGTTGTACGATCCGCTTGATACATCAATGGAAAGAAGTCTTTTTTTTGCTAACATAATGATGCGTTTTTATTCAAATTGATTTTTAACTGCATATCCCGATTCTTTCAGCATTCTTTCCTTTTGGAAATGCTGTAAATCTGAGATCATCATATCGTTGACCAATCCTGCCAGGTCATATTTTGGCTTCCATTTTAATTTTTCCTTGCATTTTGCAGGATCGCCGATCAATAAGTCTACTTCGGTAGGGCGGAAGTAACGTTTGTCAACCGCGACAACTTCTTTTCCGACTTCTACCAGGTAATCCGGATTGCTGCAGGAAACAACAGTTCCTACTTCGTCTACACCCTCTCCGGTAAATTCGAGGGTAATGCCTACTTCGTCAAAGGCCATTCTGATAAAGTCCCGGACTGTAGTGGTGATGCCTGTTGCAATTACGAAATCCTCAGGAGTGTCGTGTTGCAGAATTAACCACATGGCTTCAACGTAATCTTTGGCATGTCCCCAGTCTCTTCGTGCATCAAGATTTCCGAGGTATAATTTATCCTGTAATCCTAATGCGATTTTAGCTGTTCCGCGGGTGATCTTTCTGGTTACGAAGGTTTCTCCGCGTAACGGGCTTTCGTGATTAAAAAGTATTCCGTTGCAGGCGAACATTCCGTAGGCTTCGCGATAGTTGACTGTGATCCAGTACGCATACATTTTTGCAACTGCATAGGGTGAGCGCGGATAGAATGGAGTGGTTTCTGATTGTGGTACGGCCTGCACAAGGCCATATAGTTCGGAAGTGGAGGCCTGGTATACCTTAGTCTTTTTTACCAGTCCCAGAATTCTGATGGCTTCCAGAATTCTAAGTGTTCCTATACCATCGGCATTAGCGGTGTATTCAGGAGTTTCGAAACTTACCTGAACATGGCTCATTGCTCCTAAGTTATAGATCTCATCGGGTTGTACCTGCTGTATGATCCTTATTAAGTTAGTAGAATCGCTTAAATCTCCGTAATGTAGCACGAAGCGAATGTCGCTTTCGTGTGGATCCTGATAGAGGTGATCAATACGGTCGGTATTGAATAATGAGCTGCGGCGCTTAACGCCATGTACTTCGTAGCCTTTTTTTAATAGCAGATCTGCCAGATATGCTCCATCTTGTCCTGTAATACCTGTGATAAGTGCTTTCTTCATAAATAGGGATGATTTAATTGGGAATGGTTAACTTATTTGTAAAATACTAGGCAAAAACAACGATTTGGTGGCGTTGTTTGTATTTATTTGCCTTATTTGTTTGTAAAAATAAGAATATATGGTGATAAATGGTAATTTATTATGATAAAATAGTAAAATTATTTTGTGTTTTTTTAAATATGCATAGTTATTGTTGGTCTTTTTTATATAATTGTTACTGTAATGATATTTTATTGTAAATAATTAGTTATTTTAATATTATTTTTTTGTTAAAATAAGTTGTGTTGGCTCTTTTTGTTGCTTAAATTATATATTTGTAATGCATTTTGTTGTTTTGTTGAGATGAAATAGCGTTAAATGTTATCTTTTTGTTAAGTTTTATTCGAAATCATCTTAATTCCTATTGTTTTACCTAAATAAATGTTAACTTATGATGAAAATTACAAACATATGTTGTATCGGGGCTGGTTATGTGGGTGGCCCGACCATGGCTATTATTGCTAAACAGTGCCCTGAAATAAAAGTGACGGTGGTGGATCTGAATGTGGCAAGGATTGCGGCCTGGAATGACGAGGATATGGATAATATGCCGGTGTATGAGCCGGGGCTTAGTGAGGTTGTTGCGGAGGCGAGGGGGAGAAATCTTTTCTTCTCTACGGATGTGGATAAGGCTATAGATGAGGCGCAAATGATTTTTATATCTGTAAATACCCCTACTAAAACTTATGGTTCAGGTAAGGGGATGGGTGCGGATCTGAAATGGATTGAATTGTGTGCCCGACAAATTGCGAGGGTTTCGAAGTCGGATAAGATTATTGTAGAGAAGTCGACACTGCCTGTAAGGACTGCGGAGGCTATAAAGGATATTTTACAATACACGGGTAATGATATAGCGTTTCAGGTTTTGTCTAATCCTGAATTTCTTGCTGAAGGTACTGCTGTTGAGGATTTGCTGAATCCCGATCGGGTGTTGATCGGTGGTGATTCTTCGCCTGAGGGCAAGCGTGCTATTGAGGCCCTGGTTGAAATTTATAGCAACTGGATTCCCGAAGAGCGTATTTTAACTACTAATGTATGGTCTTCTGAGTTGTCTAAATTGGTTGCCAATGCGTTTTTGGCTCAGCGTATCTCCTCGATCAATGCAATATCTGAGTTATGTGAAAAAACTGAGGCGGATGTGAATGAGGTGGCCAGGGCCATAGGAATGGATAGTCGGATAGGACCTAAGTTTCTGAAGGCATCTGTGGGGTTTGGTGGTTCGTGCTTTCAAAAGGATATTTTAAACCTGGTTTATATATCGAGATCTTTTGGGTTGACTGAAGTGGCGGATTATTGGGAGCAGGTGATTATTATGAATGATCATCAGAAAAAAAGATTTGCATTAAATATAGTTCGTAAACTTTATAATACCGTTTCGGGTAAAAAAATTGCATTTTTGGGTTGGGCCTTTAAGAAGGATACCAATGATACCCGTGAATCTGCGGCAATTTATGTGGCAGATTATTTGCTGAATGAGCAGGCTGAGATCAGGGTTTTTGATCCGAAGGTGCTTGAGCGGCAGGTGTATGCTGATCTGGATTATTTGGGATCGAGAACTGTGGAGGAAAATAGGGCGGGTATTGGTGTTGGTAATGATCCTTATGAGGTGTGTAAGGGTGCGCATGCAATAGCTGTGCTTACGGAGTGGGATGAGTTTAAGGATTATGATTGGGAAAGAATTTATGATAGTATGCTGAAGCCTGCGAAAATTTTTGACGGACGAAATTTGCTTGATGCTGAAAAACTGAGGTCAATTGGTTTCATTGTTCAGTCAATTGGTACTAAATCTTTAAAGAAGCAGCTTGTTGCTGTTTAAAATCTAAATATTCATTAATTAACATCCCTGAGTTTATTATGTTTAAGTCGAAACCTTCTTTAGTAATTCTGGCTGCCGGAATGGCGAGCCGTTATGGTGGTAACAAGCAAATCGAATCGTTTGGTCCTTCGGGCGAAACAATTATGGAGTATTCTATATATGACGCTATTAAGGCGGGATATGGAAAAGTGATTTTTATTATCCGGGAAGAATTCTCGGTGTCTTTTAAAGCGGCAATTGAGCCTAAGTTAAAAGGTAAAATTGAAATTGAGTATGTTTATCAGAGTCTGGATAAGTATAGTGGGGGAAGGACGATTCCTGAGGGGCGTATAAAGCCTTTTGGTACGCAGCATGCTTTATTGTGTTGTAAGGAGGTTCTGGATGCTCCTTTTTCTGTGATCAATGCTGATGATTTTTATGGATTTGATGCCTTTAAGCAGTCGTTTGATTTTTTGAGCAATAGTATTGAAGATGGTAAGTATGCTTGTGTGGGTTATGAGTTGAAAAATACTTTAAGTGATAATGGGTCGGTTACCAGGGGTGAGATCAATGTGAACGATGAGGGTAATATAGTTGGTATTACAGAGCGGAAAGAAATTTATAAAAAGGATGGTAAGGCATTTACTAAGATTGCTGAATCTGATCTTGAGCTTCCTTTGGATACGAAAGTCAGTATGAATTTCTTTTGTTTTACTCCGGCTTTTGTAGATTGGAGTGAGCTGGAATATTATAAATTCCTGGATGCAAACCTGAGTGACCTGAAGGCTGAATTTCTGATTCCTGAGGTTGCTGATAAGCTGATTAATTCCGGGAAGGGAGCTGTGAAAATGATTCCTACCCAAGCCAGGTGGTTTGGTGTTACGTTTAAAGAGGATGCGCCTGTTGTGAAGGCGCAGCTGCAGAAACTTAGCGATGAGGGGGTTTATCCTGTAAATTTATGGGAGCCGAAAGTGCTTTCGGAGGTTGATCAGGAGGTTTAAAAACCTTTGATCAACCTGAGTGAAGCTCCGAATGAATTATTTAAAAGCTTGCCCTGGTCAAGTGCTGTTGCAAATCCAATCCTGTAATTCTTTTTAAGTTCCTTTAGTCCTTCAAGGTAAACTGAAAATTGCTGGACCGGAGTAAATATGTTGCTGGTGCCGGGGCTGGTTTTGTTTCCTGTTGTGTTTCCGTAGATGCTTGTTCCGAAGGTTCCGTAGTTCCAGGAGTGGGTTATTTTTGTGGAAAATTCCCAGGTGTCAATTTCGCCCTGGAAGCCCAGGTGTATGGCTACGACTCTGTTGTTGATGAAGTAATCGGACTTTTTGTATGCCTGACCTTCTTTTGCGTCGCTTCTGGGTGTGATCAGCGGATTTCCCAGGCCAGGCCCGTAGTATGACCAACCGTTTCTGTAGAAAGCATTGTTGTAGTAGTCTTCGTCGCCTGACTTGGTTTTTTTAGACCATGGATAGCCTGCCTGGTCTTTAGAGTAGAAGAATTCGAATAATACTTTTTTCCATTTGAATCCGCTGCTTTTTGAGTTTTGGTGGTTGTTTGTGATGCTGACTCCATTTAGACCGTCGGCAATGTTGGCGAGTTTTGCCAATGCGCCCACGTCATAGAAATTCTGGCGGTATAGCATTATTTTAAAGTTGTCAAAATTGTATTCGGCTCCCAGGTCTATTGATCCGAGTTGATTCCCGAGCTTGGAGGATCCGACGCCTTTGGCTTTGTAGGTTTTTCCAAGGAAAACGTAATAAAGGGTTTGGAGTCTTGATAGGTCGAAGTTTTCGCCGTAGAGATCTTTTTCGTTACCCCAGAAAGTTTGGTGGTTAAAGCCTCCATAGAGTTTTAATCTCCAGTCTGGTTTACCAATTCTCATATAGAGGGATTTTTGGTGGAAATAGTTGTTTCCGGTGGATCCTTTTACATTTCCGAGCCAGCCATGCGCGAAATTACCTTTTATAGAGAAAAGGCCCTGAAGTACAGGAATGGCGTAATATTCAGGTATTGAAATTTCTGCTTTAGGTATGCCGAGTGCATTTCCTGATATTGCAAAATTGCCTGAGCTTAATGAGGTGTCGCCATTGAGCCCCATTACATCTTTGCTTCTGCCTCCTTTTAGCTGGAATGCGCCAACTCTTAATTTTGCGTAGGCTTCAATTAGTGTCAGGCTGGAGTTGTTGCCTGCATTTGCTCTCCCTTCGAATCCAAAGCCCCAGTCGACTAGTTTTCTGTTGGTGCTGCTATCGGTTTTGATGTGTTCGCTGTATGGTTTGTAGGCTCTTGCGATGAAGCTGCCGGATGCTCCATCTGTGGGCACGGAGCCGTATTGATTGGAGCGCATCCAGAAAGGTACTACGTTTCCTGTAGTTCCGGTGGCCTGGAGTTCTGCTTCTGTCTTGACTTTATCAAAAATCTGGGCGGTTGTTTTTGTGTTTATAATGAATAATATAAATAGAGAGAGTTGTAGGGTTTTGGTGGTGGTTTGGGAGGTGAAATTCATGTGTTTTTTTTAGATTAAACAATAGGGTTGGTTATTTTTCAGTTATTTCATGGTTTTTGTTGTTTGAAACGCTTATTTTTTAATTTTTCTTGTCTTTTGTTGTATTTTATTTGCTTAAATGATGCTTTTAACAATTTGTTTACATTTATTTATTGATTTATTAATATTAATAATATAGTTTTATTATTTTTTTGTTTGAATTTTGGTGTTTTATTGTTTTAAAACAACTCATTTGTTGATAATTATCTCAAATATATTCTTTTTTATCCTAAAAAATTATAGATTTGTGTATGTTTTACACTAAGTGCCAAATTAAATATGAATTAAACGACGAAGTACTAAAAAAATAACAGACATATAAATAAAAATCACTCCCTATGATAATAAAAAAAGTCTTAAAAGCAGGAGGTGCCGGAATTATCCGCACCTGTATAGTGCATGGGTTTATCAAAAGCTGTATGTACTATGAATTTATAAATCTGGATAATACTAATCCCATCTTGCTATGTTGACACGCTACATCTATCTCTTAAGGTATGTTTTGCTGATTACTGATGTAATTATGTTAAACATCATTTATTTTATCGCATATTATCTCTCTCTAAGCTTCGGAAAATCAATTCCGGATGAGCTGCACAGGCATAACCTTGTCGTTTGCAATTTAATCTGGCTTTTTAATACAGCTGTATTTGGCTTATATACGCTGTATGGAGCCAGAAAGCTAACCAGGATCTATCGTGGGACCTGGAGAAGCATTGCGCTGCATGTTGTAATCTTTACCGGGTACCTGATGTTATCGAAGAATCAGGATTTTTCGAAAACCTTCCTTGTAACCTTTTATGTGCTACTTTCCTGTTCTTTTTTATTGAACCGTTTTTTAGGTACTGCTATACAATACTACTTCCTGACCAGGTTTAATGGTGCGAAAAAGGTTGCGGTAATGGGATCGAACAGGACTGCTGTCCGCATTTCGAATTATTTCCAGAAACAAAGAAACATACAGTTTTGTGGTTTTGTGGGAGGTGATGAACAGATGTATTCTCTTGCTGGAACTGCACTTTCTGAGATTACCTGCACAAAACTTGCAGAGGCCGCTGATAATGGCGTGGTTGATGTTTATGTAGCTATAGCCCCTGAGCGGATGCCGGAGGTGAGGCCACTTATGCTTGAGGCGGAAAAGCACTGTCTCCGGCTTAAATTTATCCCTGATTTTGGAGGATCTTTGGGCTCTCCTTATACTGTAAGTTACCTGGGAGGGGAGTTTCCTATTATAACACTCCGCAAAGAACCCCTCGAAGAAATGGGTAACAGATTTAAGAAACGGGTGTTTGATGTCGTGTTCAGCTCTTTGGTTATTGTTTTTATTTTGAGCTGGCTTTATCCACTGATTGCTTTATTAATAAAAATGCAAAGCAAGGGGCCGGTTCTGTTTAAACAGTTGAGAAGCGGCAGGAATGATGAACCATTCTGGTGTTATAAGTTCAGAAGTATGAAGGTGAATGATGCGAGTGACAAGAAACAGGCTACTAAGGATGATGACAGGATTACTTCTATAGGGAAGTTTTTGAGAAGAAGCAGTCTCGATGAAATGCCCCAGTTTTTCAATGTATTTATGGGTAATATGAGTGTTGTTGGGCCAAGGCCTCATATGCTGAAGCATACTGAAGAATACAAAGCCATAATTAACCAATATATGGTGAGGCAATTTTTGAAACCCGGAATAACCGGTTGGGCGCAGGTTAACGGATTTAGAGGAGAGACAAAGGCGTATGAGGATATGGAGAATCGTGTGAAATGCGATATCCATTATCTGGAAAACTGGGATTCCATGTTTGACGTGAAAATTATTTTTATGACTGTATTGAATGTGATGCACGGTGAGGAAAATGCTTTCTAATTTTTAACCTATAAAATTAATGAAAAACACCTACGTTTTAATTTTGGCAGGAGGCATTGGAAGCCGTTTCTGGCCAAAAAGCAGGAATAATTTTCCTAAGCAGTTTATTGATATTTTAGGTACAGGAAAATCATTACTGCAACTTACTTTTGAACGATTCTCAAAGCTTTGTCCACCGGAGAATATTTACATCTTAAGCAATGATCAGTATGCGGGTTTGATCGGCAAGCAATTGCCAGAGCTGCCTGTCGCAAATATCATAGCAGAGCCTACCAGGAACAATACCGCACCATGCATTGCTTATGCTTCATTTAAGATAGCTGACCTGAATCCGGAAGCAAATATTATAGTCGCGCCTTCTGATCAGTTGATATTGAAAGAAGAGCTTTTTCTGGAGAAAATCCGGATAGCACTTGATGGCGCAGAGCGAAACGACAGGTTATTTACGTTAGGTATTTCTCCCAGCAGACCGGATACAGGCTATGGATATATAAAATATAACCCCGATACATCGGGTGAGATACATAAGGTTATTCAGTTTCTGGAGAAACCGAATCTGGAAAAAGCCAGGGAATTTGTTGAGAGTGGTGATTACCTGTGGAATGCCGGTATTTTTGTATGGAATGTAAGGTCAATATTGAAGGCATTAGAAACATATGCGCCGGAAATTTATGATCTTTTTGAAAGAGGTACTGTTTTTTACAATACGCCGGGCGAAGTGGATTTCATAAAGGAATATTATCCATTGTCGCCTAATATCTCTATCGATTATGCCATAATGGAAAAGGCAGACAATGTTTACACGGTGCCGGGTGATTTTGGATGGTCGGATCTTGGTACCTGGGCTTCATTGTATGAAGTGCTGGACAAGGACGAATATAACAACGTTTTTTCCGGACACAGGGTGAACCTGGCTGAGACAGAAAATTGCATGGTTCAGATTCCGAAGGATAAAGTGGCGGTAATTAAAGGACTAAACGATTATATCGTTGTTGACGATGGAAAGATCCTGCTGATTTACCCTAAGGCATTGGAGCAGGAAATTAAGGCTGTTTCCAATCGTGTAATTGAAGTGTGTGGAAGCGATTTTTCTTAAGAGCGCCTGGCAGGCAGCCTATTCCCGTTGTCTCGGGTTTGTAGCATAGCTGGCCCCGTTGTCTCGGGTTGACAGCGTAGCTCCCTCCCGTCATCCCTATCATCCCCGTCATCCTCGTCACCTCGTCATCTCGACGATAGGAGAGATCTCTTGTTTATGCCAATTTGTTTCGCGGCTATTTTCTGATCAAGAGATCTCTCCTATCGTCGAGATGACGAGGTGACGAGGATGACGGGGATGATAGGGATGACGGGAGGGGGCTACGCTGTAAAGTCGCGATGACGGGGTAATTGTGTGCTAAAATTGTGTACTAAATTGTGTATTCAATTGTTACCTGTTTTTTTGATTATACAAAAATTAAGCACTATCTTCTCAGTTGAACTCAACTTCTCAATTGATCCAAACTGACCAAACATAATTAAGCTCCGTACTCTCGTAAAAGAAGAATAAAGACAAAGGGTTCAAATTCGAATTGTTAAAAAATTACGATTATGCTCTTTAATTCGCTCCATTTCTTTTTCTTTTTTTTGGTTGTCACTCCAGCCTTTTTTTTGTTGCCACATAAGCACAGGTGGAAATTGCTACTGGCTGCAAGCTGTTATTTTTACATGACTTTTGTTCCGGTTTATATCCTGATTCTGGGGTTTACAATTATAATAGATTATTTTGCAGGGATACTGATAGAACGCTCCAAAGGAAAAAGCAGAAAACACTTTCTCATCCTGAGCCTGGTGGCCAACATTGGTGTCCTGGCCGTTTTTAAGTACTATAATTTCCTTAATGATAACCTTTCTTTTTTGCTGGGAAATTTCGGTTATCAGAATCACGTTCCCTATCTGAATATTTTATTGCCTATAGGTCTTTCGTTTCATACGTTTCAGGCCATGAGCTATACCATTGAAGTTTACCGGGGGCATCAGAAGGCAGAGAAGCACTTTGGCATATATTCGTTGTATGTCATGTTCTATCCTCAGCTGGTTGCAGGACCTATTGAAAGGCCTCAGAATATCCTGCATCAATTTCATACCAAACAGTATTTTAATTATACCAATGTAACGGAAGGTTTGAAGCTCATTGCCTGGGGCTTATTTAAAAAGGTAGTTATTGCCGACAGGTTGTCAATTTATGTTGATGCTGTGTACAATAATGCTGATCAGCATAGCGGGATAACTCTGATTGTGGCCACCGTGTTTTTTGCTTTCCAGATTTATTGTGATTTCTCCGGTTATTCGGATATAGCAATAGGCTGTGCAAGGGTGATGGGGTATAATCTGATGATCAACTTTAGACGGCCATATCTGGCAGGCAGCATCAAAGAATTCTGGTCGAGGTGGCACATCTCTCTATCCACCTGGTTCAGGGATTATCTGTATTTTCCTTTGGGTGGCAGTAAAGTACCTATACCGAGGTGGTACCTCAATCTTTTTATTGTATTTATGGTAAGCGGGCTATGGCATGGGGCAAACTGGACTTTTATCATCTGGGGGGCATTGCATGGAGTATACCAGATTTTTAGTGTTTCATTTAAAAAACTAAATGAGAAAAATATACTTGGCTATCGGCCTTTGACGAATGCCTTTCATGTTTTAGTTACGTTCACGCTTGTGTCATTTGCCTGGATATTTTTCAGGGCAAATAATGTTCATGAGGCTTTTGCTATCTGCAAGAGCATCTTTACGTTAAAACCGGGCGGGTTGTTTATAGGGACGCCTGAAGGTTTTGTGTATGCGATCATCTGGATTTTGTTTTTGCTGGTTGTGGAATACATTACTGAATACTATTCTGATGTGGTTAAGGTGTTTTCAAGTCCTAACAGGGTGGTTAGGTACGCAGGGTATACGGTTATTGTCTTGTTTATCATCCTGTTTGGCGTATTTAATGGTGGGCAGTTTATCTATTTTCAATTCTAATTATGAAACCATTTTATAAACTCCTGCGAAACGGACTGATCATATTGATTGTGCTATTTGTTACAGACAGGGCTCTGGGTTCATTGATTGAACATTTTTTCTTTAATGAAAAACAGGGTGATTCTGCGGTTACCACTCATGGAATTATGAACACTAAAGAGGATGTCCTTATTTTTGGGAATTCCAGAGCCAGTCATCACTATATTCCGGCGGTTATTAGTGAAAGAACCGGCCTTTCCTGTTATAATCTCGGTCGTGACGGGATGAAGATGCTTTATTATGAAACGCTGCTGAAATCTGTTTTAAGTTATCATACTCCAAAGATTATAATATTGGATTTAAATTTAAATGATTTTGAATATCAGCTTGATGAAGAGCAAAAGTTAACTGCTGTTCTGATGCCATATATCAACAAAAACAAAGAGGTTCGGGAATTGATCTATAGTCAGAATAAAATGGAATTCTCGCTGGCAAACATCTCAATTCTGTATAGACTTAACTCATTGCCGATGCCAATAATGCAGCACTATATGGGGATTGGTCAGAAGCAATTTAACGGCTATGAACCCCTTTCCGGCAGTATGCCTGAATCGGCTAAGGTTAAATATGTTGACAATACGAATTATAAGGAATCTAAGACTCAATTGGTAGCATTTGAGAATTTTGTTAATGCAGCGAAGTCGAAAAATATCAAATTATATGTGTTTGTTTCGCCCGGGATGAAGATCCATAAGTATAATGCTTTAAAGACTGCGGATAAAATTTTAAGCAAATATGATCTGACCTGTTACAATTACTCGGAGCTATTTAATGCGGAGGCACATAAATTGTTTTATGATGTGGGCCATTTGAATGAGATAGGGGCACAAGCTTTTACGGACAGTGTGATTGTTGATCACTTTCCACAGAAGTACTTGTCGGCGGACAATCTGATATTATTTAACGGCAACAAACTTCCACTTTCCAGGTTGTAGACTAAATTTAATGTGCTGATCTGTTTCATCTGCAATACTATTGGCATACTTGTTTTTAAGGTATTTCCCGTTTTGCCAGACCACAGTATTGTTTAGTGTTATTTTTGAATATCCCTGATTTGGAATTCCCGCAACAATTGCTACTCCATCAGGACTTGTAATGTCCAGTGAAAACTTGTTTTTCTGGTTGATGAAAGCTGTACTGATCTGTCCGGCTACCGATTCGATAGCTGCGCTGGCTTTTTCTACTGATCCTGGCCTTGGCAATACCTGACAAATTTTATATGCCGGGGATAAGGGTTCTATGCCACATAAATATTGCGAAAGGACGGTTAGCCCTCCGCCGCTCCAGGCATGGTTAACCGTGCCGCCACCAAAGCCTTCAGTGCCGATGCCCCAGCCTTCGAAAAGCGTACTGAAATATTTATTGGCAACCATAGGCCCGAAGCGTTTTTTATGGCGCGCAATGGCTTCGTCGGCATAGCCCATCATAAAACTTGCCTCAAAAACATACTTTTCCATGTAGGGACTGGCATGTTCCTCGGTTTTAAATAGGTTTAATATGGCCGGATATTTTTCTTTATCTGCAATGCCGGCGACTACTGCCATGGCTTGTACACGATCATCGGTTTTGCCTTTATAGGCTGGATCCCTGTAAGCGGC
Source organism: Pedobacter panaciterrae (assembly GCF_001636695.1). Taxonomy (GTDB): domain Bacteria; phylum Bacteroidota; class Bacteroidia; order Sphingobacteriales; family Sphingobacteriaceae; genus Pedobacter; species Pedobacter panaciterrae_A. The sequence continues at coordinate 98,227 of NZ_LGEL01000010.1, read as the reverse complement.
GCCATTCCAGAATTGAGCATTAAAGGCTGGTTTGAATTCATCCATGATTTTGCTATAACTGGCTGCATCATCGGTTTTACCGAGTTCAAGTGCAGTATTCCTCATTCCTTTGACCGCAAGATAATACCATAAGTTATAGATCAGGTGCATGTCTCTTTCATCACCCCAATCGCCCCAGGTCCAGTCGCCTGTTCTGAATTTGACAGTGCCTTTGCCGTCCATTTCCCAGAGGTTTAGGTAGCGTTTGAAAGCCGGGTAAAGGTCTGTTATGGTTTGCCTGTCGCCGGTATGAAGGTAATAGTTCCATAATCCGTAATAACCGATGCTGGCTGTAACCTGACAAGGGAGTTCCTTGTCCCAGTTCCCTGCTGGAACAGGGGCATACATTACTCCATCTTCGCGCTGCCAGGCAGCGAGTTCATGAAGCCATTTTTTAGAGAGGGCATGGCTTGATTGTGAGAGTGCATAAAAAGCCATACCCGATTCGTTTACTGCGTCGCCTGTCCACTGTGCCCGCTCTCTTTCTGGGCAGTCCATATAGGTATCGCGCATGGTAATGTATAATGTTCGCTTAGCCTTTTCCCATAATGCGTTTAAAAAAGGGTCGGAGCTGCTAAAATTTCCTGCAAAGGTGGTGTTGTATCCTGTCTCCCTATACTTGAGGTCGAGAACCTTTATGCCTTTTGGGATAAAGTAATACATCCTGTGTCCGTTGATCCATCCTGGGTTTTCATATTCCTGAACGCCATTTTTGGTGATGTATTCAGCGCGGATATTGGTTTCCGGGCCGTAGAATAAATAATTATCAGTAGCCATTACAATTTTCTGGCCCTCTGTTGCTTCTATCTTAAAGTAAGGGGTTAACTGCGTATTGTACGGCAATTCGCAAACTATGGTATCGCCGGTGCTGACAAAAGGAAATTCTTTATGTTCCTTGTAGGGTTTAAGACCAAAGTCTTTCCATAAAGGAATGGGTCTGAGTTTTAGTGCATTCCATGGATAGCTACCTGCTGGTCCCATTTCCATTGCTGATGACATCCATTTATCGTCGTAATCTTTTCCCTGCCAGAAGCCGGCATCTTCACGCGCATCAAAGCGTATGCTTGATTCAGGAAGACGAAAGTTTGGTAAGGGAGCTCCGGCTGTCTGATAAGCCCTGGCCACGGCCGCTTTCCAGGATTTGTCGCTTTGAATGTTAAGCCCCGGACTCTGACAATCAAATATTAAGCCCGCCCTTCCGCTGCTTTTGTGAGAAAATCCATCTTTACCGAAATACCAGAGGCGGATGGCAATTGTGTTTTTCCCTTCGGAAAGGTAGGGTGTCAGGTCGACCTCATCATAATAGGTATCAGTAGGAGTAGGGCCTCTTTTTAAACCGCCTTCAAATACGACCAGTTTTTCATTAACCCACAACCAGTATTTACTATCTGCTGCTATTTTAGCTATTGCTTTTTCAGGTTTTGAAGAAATATCTACTGTTTTTCTGTAAATCAACCAGGTATTGGTAGCACTCTGGCTTTCCATGGTGGAGATCCATTTCGCTTTCCATTCCTGTGCCTGAATCTGTATAGCCATAAGAATGGCTACAAACATAAATCCGATTGTTTTTTTATACATGGTAATATTTGGTTCCTTAAAAGTAGCATTCAGGATTGTTAATGGCAACCTGTTCAATCCTGTGTTGTACGGAGGAGGCCAGGGTTTTAAGTGTTCTGAGCTTAATTTTTATCATATTAATTCATTTACTTTGTGTAAGTATCTGATTAAAAACTTATTGTGATGAATAAAGTGTTCTCATTCCTGATGATCCTATTGTGGTTTGGTGGATTTAATGCCTTTTCGCAGAAGAAAAGAAACCAGGTAAAAGTATTGAGGCTTGCCACCTATCAATATGCAGATAATAACAGAATCGCAAACATTTCACCCCTGGCAGATTTTCTTACTGAAAAGATGGGCAGGGAGGTTGAAGTTAAAAGTTATCCTTCTGTTCATGCATTTATCGAGGCGATTCAGCACAATGAGGTTGATATTGCGCTGATCAATACCTTTGGATATATGCTTTTGGAAGCCTCAAAAGAAACTTATCCGATGAAACCCTTTCTGGCACTTGAAGTGGCGCCGGAAGCTGTTGATAATTACAAAACAGCAATGGTAGCGCCGGCTGGTTCCTTAATTAACAGTATAGAGGAGGTTAAGAAATATGCTGCCCAAAGCCGTTTGCTGCTGGTGGCTGAGGGTTCTACTTCAGGTAACCTGGTTCCAAGACTTGCACTTACTAAAATTGATATTGTTGATGCAGAGAAAGACTTTAAAACAGTTGCTTATGGTAAGAATCATAAGCTTACAATAGAGGCAGTTGCAAGTGGTAATGCCGATCTGGCAGCCATGGGCAGTACTGAATATTTTAAGTTTATAGCTGATGCTGAGAATAAGAGCAAGATTAAATTGGTATGGATGTCGCCTGAAATCCCTTTGGGGCCGGTACTTATTAATAATGCACTTGGGACAAAAGAAAAAGATACCATTTGTAAGACATTGCTGGATCTGCATGAATTAAAGCCGGATGCGCTGCTGTCGGTAAAAAATGGATGGAGCGAAGCAAAACAGGCAGTAAAATACATCAGAATTGAAGCAGATTATTACAGCCCATTTGAACAGCAATTGGGTAAACAGGCTGATTTGCAAATGATATTAAAGCAGTTTGCCAACTAACGCTAAAAGTAATCCTGTAAAAAGTGTTCCTGTGTATTGCAATATACAGAGGAATAAATGTTAAGGTCTTGTATATTGGTTTTAAGCTTCCTTTTCATGTGTACAATTGGGTGGCTTTTTTTTATGTTAAGTAAATCGCTAATGTTCTTGTCGCCAAGTATAGCCCAGATTTTCTGTTCGCCTTCCTTTATTTCTATATTGTAGCTTTCTTTTAAAATTTTAAAGAGCGACAGGTTTTCCAGCTCTTTGGAAATAAACCTTGGAAGGTTAGTGTTGGTGATGTAGGTCTCTTCGTACAATACGGGAACATTATTTATACAGCGAAGCCTGGTAAAATAAATACAGTTGTGTTTTAGCTCTCCTTCGCTCACGGGGAAGAAAAAATCCAATGGCCAGTCTTGTTTTACCGGTTTTTGCAAAATAGAGGTGGCCAGGCTTTGATTGCCTATACCAGCAGTGACTCCGCTTAGTGAAAGAATGCCCAGTCCGGTTTTAGGTTCGGTGACAATGCTGCCCTTACCATGTCGACGGGTAATATACCCCAGGTTTGTTAATACCGATAAGGCTTGCCTGACGGTGACCCTTGTGGTATTATAGGTTTTACAAAGTTCATTCTCCGATGGCAATAGCTCACCTGTCTGGTATACCCCCTTTTCTATCTGGCTTCTTAAATCGTTAGTTACCTTTTTATATAATGGAGAAGTCTCTTTATTTATCATACGGCTCAATTTGTCAGAATACATCTTGTATATACAAGTTGTTTTTTATAAGTTTGATTTGTTCACCCTTTCAGGGTAGCAAACCAAATATAAATGTATGAAAATATGAAGACATACAAATTAAACAGATTGTTTAACAGCAGTTCGGGTAATTGTTTTGATGTGGCAATTGACCACGGCTTTTTTAATGAATACTCATTTCTGAACGGTATTGAAAATATCCATAATGCTGTTACTACACTGGTAGAGGCCGGACCGGATGCCATACAGCTAACCGTAGGACAGGCTCAATATTTACAAGTTATCCCGGGAAGGGAGAAGCCATCCTTAGTTTTACGAACAGACGTAGCCAATGTTTACGGAAAAGAGCTGCCACGCGCGTTGTTTAGCCGTATGATTGCGGATCCTGTGGAACAGGCGGTTCGGCTGGATGCGGCATGTGTTGTGGTAAATCTGTTCAGTATTCCCGGTGAACCCGAAGTGACAGATCAGTGCATTCAGAATATCCTTAAAATTAAACCTTTATGTGAAAGATATGCGATGCCGTTAATGGTTGAGCCATTGGTATTCAGGCCGAATACTGAGGCTGGAGGATACATGGTTGACGGTGATCCACAGAAGATTATTCCTTTAGTCAGACAGGGTGTTGAGCTTGGTGCGGATATTATTAAAGCTGATCCAACAGATGATGTGAATGATTATCATCGCATTATTGAGGTAGCAGGAAATATTCCGGTACTGGTAAGAGGAGGAGGTAAGGCAAGTGACCGGGAAATTCTGGAAAGAACATACGGCTTAATGAAGCAAGGGGCAAGGGGGATTGTTTATGGCAGAAATGTAATACAGCACCATGATCCGGCAGGAATGACCAAAGCCCTAATGGCAATAGTTCACAATGGTGCAAGCCCTGATGAAGCAGGCAATTTAATAAGGACAAAGTAAAAGGTGCGATGAAGAAAGTTAATATTGGGATTATAGGAGGTGGACTGATGGGTAAGGAGGCGGCAAGTTCTTTTGCACGCTGGTTTGCAATAACTGATTTGCCGGTGCATGTTGAGCTGACTGCTGTTTGTGATCTTAACGAAGAAGTATTATCCTGGTATAGGAATGTACCCACGGTTCAGTTACTGACGACTGATTATAAGGAATTGCTGGCTAACCCCGGTATTGATGTGGTTTATGTTGCGCTGCCTCATCATTTACATAAACAGTATTATCTGGAGGTGTTGCAGGCAGGAAAAGACCTGCTGGCTGAGAAACCATTTGGGATTGATCTGGAAGCAGCTTTAGTTATAAAAAACGAAGCCGAAAGGCTGGGGCGTTTTGTACGGTGCAGTTCGGAGATGCCTTTTTTGCCAGGAGCACAGCGGGTTTTTAAAGAAGTACAATCGGGATGCTTAGGGCAGATCATAGAAATTAAAGCGGGATTTCTGCATTCAAGCGACATGGATCCTACGAAACCCATTAACTGGAAAAGGCAGGTGCCATTTTGTGGTGAAATAGGTGTTATGGGTGATTTGGGAATGCATGTACTGCATCTCCCGCTAAGGCTGGGCTGGAAACCTGAACGAATATATGCACAGCTCCAAAAGATCATTACAGAACGACCTGATGGGAAAGGAGGTGTGGCTGTTTGTGATACCTGGAATAATGCCACGCTTAATACTCAGGTTAACATTGCTAATGAGCTTGTACCAATGACGCTGGAGATGAAACGCATTGCACCCGGTGAGACAAATACCTGGTATATTGAGGTTCTTGGAACAGCAGGAGGGGTGAAATACAGTACCAAGGACATTAAAACACTATGGACTTTTAAACGCAATGACGAACAGTGGTGGCAAAGAACTGACCTTGGATTTAAAGGGATGCCATTTACCACCATTACGGGTGGTATCTTTGAGCCCGGATTTCCTGATTGCTTTATGCAAATGCTGGCTGCATATATTGCAGAAAGGGAAGGTTTGCTAAACGGCCGTTTTGGATGTGTTACTCCGGAAGAAGCATTAAACAGCCATCATGTATTTGATGCTGCACTCAGGTCGTTTAATAATCAGACATTAGAAAAAATAGATTACGTTAAAACTGAAACGGTATGAAGAGATCAGAGATAAATAAAGCAATAATTGACGCAGGTGAGTGCTTTAAAGAGAATGGATGGTCATTACCTCCCAATCCCAAATGGGACATTACCGATTTTGGCTTGGATTCTTTTTTAACCTCGGGACTGGTATTGGTAAACCTGGCTGAAGAAAAGGAGTATTGTGAGAAGGTGATGTATGCAGTAAGGGATCAGGTTACCCCTTGTCATACACATAAAAAAAAGAAGGAAGATATCATTTGCAGATCAGGACTTTTAGTGGTTCAGCTGTGGAATGCTGATCCGGCGGTTGAAGATAATACAGAAAGCTTAAGTGTAAAAATGAATGGCAGTTATCGTACTATTACTTCCGGAGATAAAATAACGATACCTCCGGGTCAGCGGATTACCATTGAACCGGGAGTTTGGCATGAGTTCTATCCTGAATCTGAGGAATGTATCATAGGTGAGGTGTCGACAGCGAATGATGATGTAAATGATAATTTCTTTTCAAATAAAAATATTGGAAGATTTACAGATATTGAAGAAGATGAATCTTTAATTGTCAAATTAGTAAGCGAATACTGAGCTCATGAAAACAGGAATATTAGTTGGAGGTAACTGGATCATTGATCAGGTAAAAGTAGTGGATGCTTTTCCTGAAGAAGAGAAGCTGGTTAATATTCTTAATGAGTACAGCAGCAATGGCGGATCTGCCTATAATATTTTAAAGGGCATGGCTAAATTAAAGGCGGACTTCCCTTTGTACGGGCTTGGCCTGGTGGGAGACGACGATAGGGGAGCAGGTATTATTAAAGAATGCATAGACCTTGGGATTGATGTTTCCGGGATGAGGAAAGTACCAGGTACTGCTACTTCTTACACAGATGTGATGACTGTAAAATGCACTGGGAAACGAACCTTTTTTCATCAGCGTGGGGCCAATGCCATGCTAGATGTTGCGCATTTTGATTTTAGCTTATCTGCCGCAAAGATTTTCCATCTTGGTTACCTGCTCTTGCTGGATAAGCTCGATTTAGTTGAAAGTGACGGAGAAACCCGTGCAGCAAGGGTTTTAAAAAGTGCAAAAGAAAATGGATTGATTACTTCAGTTGATATTGTAAGTGAGAAATCCGACCGGTTTAAGGCTGTGATCCCTCCATCGTTAAAATACATTGATTACCTCTTTGTGAACGAATTTGAGGCGGAAATGATATCGGGCATAAAGACAGTGAACGATACCGGGCAGGTTTTGCCTGATAACTGTTACAGAGCCGCTGCTGAAATTATCAGAATGGGGGTAAATAGATGGGTGGTCCTGCACTTCCCATCCGGTGTTATTGCTGCGGACCATAAAGGCAATACCTTATTTCAGCCAAGTATTAATTTGCCTGATCATAAAATTGAAGGTGCTGTAGGTGCAGGGGATGCCTTTGCAGCAGGAGTTTTAATAGGTGTTCATAACAATATGGAAATGAACACCTGTTTGGAGCTGGGCGTTTGTGCAGCAGCATCCAGTCTTTTTGCGGCTACTTCTTCTGACGGAATAGTTTCTTCAGAAGAATGTCTGCTTTTAAAGCAGACTTACGGATTCCGAAAATAAACCTGGTTTATTTCTTTGAAGGTGTAAATACTGCAACTGCCACTTTCGAATCTGCACATCCATAATATAAAAACCATTTTTGCTGATGGAAAATAAGTCCCTCGACAAATACAGTTCCTGCAGGATATTGTCCGCTTTTTTCAAAAGATTCAGTAGGAACGAAGAAGGGCTTATCCAGTCTGCCAATAACTTTTTCAGGATCTTTAGCGTCAAAAAGCACTTGTCCTGCTGCATAGGTGTTAGCAGTGTAATTCTTATCTGCATTGTCTCCTGAGGCATTTTTTCCATTATACAATACCAATATCCCTTTGTCGGTTAATAAAGCCGGCGGACCTGCCTCTGTAAGGCTACTGTCGAAATAGTTTTTTCTTGGTTTAATCAGCTCTTTGATTTTTCCTTCGGCATCCAGTGCTGGTGTCCAGTTTATCAGGTCATCAGAGGTTGCGGCGTTCAGAAACCTTTCACCCCAATACATCAGGTACTTCCCATTCACTTTTGCTATGATTTGTTTTCCGTTTACCAGCTTGGTAACGATGGAGGCTGATTTGGTAAACATGTCATGAAATTTGCCATTGTAAGCTTTTGCAAATGCAGGTCCGTGTTTAGTCCATTTGATGAGGTCTTTAGAAGTGGCAATACCAAGTCGTGCAACCTTTTTGTTCCATTGTGTATAAAACATAACGTAAGTGCCATCACTGGTTACAGCAACTCTTGGGTCTTCACATCCGCCAGGATTTTCAAGCTCTTTCTGACTGTCATTTCCAGGATAAAATACAGGTTCCGCTTTTCTTTTAAAGGTTATTCCATCTGTACTGTAGGCGTATCCAAGTCTGGATGTTCTTTGGCCAATTCCAACACCTGATTTATCTTCTGCTCTGTAAAGCACAACAATTTCCTTTCCTTTTACAGTGGCTGCGGGATTAAAAGTATCATTAGATTCCCAGGCTACATTTTTGCCTGACAAGGGATCAAGAAAGGTAGTGCTTGTATTGGGGGAAATGATTGGATTTACACCGGCAGGTCTTAAAAATGGACCCAGGGCCCATGAGGGTAATTGTTCAGCAGCGGTTTGTGCGTTTGTTTTTTCTACCGGGAGCATAAAAATCCAGCAGATCAGCGCATAAGTTAAGAGTTGTTTCATGTTATTTGGTTCCGAATTGTTTGTTTGGCTGTGCACCCATGACCAGTTCCAGTTTACCGCCACGGGTAATGTCCAGATGATCTATATAGGCCTCGTTATAGGGTTTTCCGTTAAGCTTTGCGCTTTGGATATAAATGTTTTGGGTACTGTTGTTTTTAGCTTCAATGGTGAAGGTTTTTCCTTTGTAAAAGTTTGGGTCTAATCTGATCTCCACCCTGTTGAAAACCGGACTGGTAAGCTCATATCTGGTACTTCCGGGAGTAATGGGATGGAAGCCGCTTGCGGCCAGCACATACCAGGCCGACATCTGCCCTACGTCTTCATTTCCTACTAAGCCTTCAACGGCATTGTGGTACGCACGGTTACAGATTGCCCTGGTCCACTTTTGGGTAAGCCATGGAGCACCAACTCTGTTAAACAGGAAAGGTACATGGTGTACAGGTTCATTGGCATGATTGTAATAGTCGTTCCACATCATATTTTCAGGAACTTTTTCAAAGAAATTGGTCAGGTCTGCCAATACTTTTTCTTTACCACCCATTAAAGCAGTCATTCCCTCAACATCCTGAGGAACAAACCAACCTTGCTGATATGGATTGGCTTCTATAGATCCGTACCATTGTTTTAACCGACCTTCTTCCGGCCATGGCAGCCATTTACCATCTTTATCTTTAGGTCTGAACCATCCTTTTTCCTGATCAAATATGTTTTTATAAGATTGTGATCTCTTGAAATATTTTTGCTGATCGCTGGTTTTTTTTAAAGCTCCGGCCATTTGGGAAACACACCATTCAAAATAAGCATATTCGAGTGTATTTGAAATGCCATAAGGCTCATAAGCGTATCCCAGTTCTCCATTGCCATATTTCTCAACACTGTTTACGGAAAGCTGATATGCTTTTGGAACATTGAAGTTTCTTAATCCCTTGGCATAAGCATCAGCAATTACGGATACAGCTGGGTTCCCGATCATACAGCCGCTATAAGCATTGAGAAATTCCCAGCGTTCAAGATAGTTTTCCTTTTTCTCATCGGCCAGTGTAACCAATGAATTGATCATGTCGGTTACTACTGAGGGGTTAATTACGGTTTGTAAAGGCATCTGACTTCTAAAAACATCCCAGCCGCTAAAGATGGTTCTTTTGGTAAAGCCGTCTGCTTTATGTGCCTTATGGTCGCCACCAAAATATTGTCCGTCTGCATCCTGAAATATACGTGGATCAATCTGAGTGTGATACAGGGCTGTGTAGAAGACAGTTTTTTCTTCTTCAGTGCCGCCTTCAACTTTTATCTTTGATAAAGATTCGTTCCATAGGTTTCTGGCATTGGCTTTTACTTTGTCAAAGTCCCAGCCCTGAATGTCGGTGTTAAGATTGAGCTTTGCGCCGTCCATACTTACGAAAGAGATGCCGGTTTTCATCGTTACCTGTTCATTTTGGCGGGTTTCAAATTCCGTGAAAAAACCTAAGTGCTTGCCCTCTTTTTCGCTGACGTTGTTTAAAATAGTTGCTTCTGCTACTTTTTGCTGGTATTTGTCGCTGGTCACATCCTCAAGCTTTCTTTTCCAATCGTCGGGAATATCGGCCGACCATATGCCGTATTGTGTTAGCGGCTTACTGAATTCTGCATAAAAATAGACAGTATAGTCAGCCTTTCCGTCGCCGTTTCCCCATCCTCCGCCATCAGGAGTACATTTCATCCATCCCTGGATGGTGGTTTTATTTACGACTTTTATGTATTGAAGAGTAGAGGTTCCGCCAACTCTTCTGGCGAGGTCAATTTGTATGCGGGACTGCTTGTTTTCAGGGAAAGTAAAGCGCAGCATTCCGCTGCGTTTGCCTGCGGTTGCTTCTGCTTTGATGTGATTTTTTGTTAGCATTACTGAGTAATACCCCGCAGAAGCGTGCTCAGATTGTTTATCATAATCAGAACGGTAGCCCGATTTTGTATCAGTTGGTTTACCTGCACTGGTTTGTAGTTTTCCGGTAGTTGGCATAACGAGGAAATTTCCCAGATCTCCGTACCAGCCGATGCCACTCATCTGGGTAAAAGCAAATCCTTCGATAGAGGTATGTTCATAACTGTAGCCGGAACCATTATCGCCACCGGTAATGGTATTGGGACTTACCTGAACCATTCCATATGGAGTGGTAGCTCCCGGGAAAGTTTTACCCAGGCCATGGTAGGTACCGGCTGCATCGGCGCTGGTGCTTGCGCCTATAAAGGGATTGACGTAGTCGGCCGGTAGTTTTTTGCCGGGGGTTTTATATGCCGAAAGGCCAGCTGTAAGGATAAGGAGAAAAAAGAGTTTGTAGTGTTTCATTTGGTTGTTAGTACTTGTTTATAATGCTGCCTGTAATGCGATGTTCTCTTGTTGCGTTATATTAACATTCTCTTGCTCCGTTATTCCCCCATTCCAATATTCGCCATGTCGACATTTCTATCATTTCGACATTTCCATCATTTCGATATTTCCGTCATCTCGGCACTCACTCCGTCATCTCGACGATAGGAGAGATCTCTTGGTTATGCTATTCAAGAGATCTCTCCTATCGTCGAGATGACGAAATATCGAAATTTTGAAATGACGACATTACTATAATCATACTATAGCCATACTATAACAATGACGGAACGTGCTATACAAAACCTAAATTAAAAGAAAATAAAGCGATTTAGCAAAATAGATCAAATTTGATACAAAGGTTTTTATGAATTATCATTAAAAATTATTAACTCACATTCATTATGAGAAAAATACTATTATTTCTGTTCTGTGTTTTTGTAACTGCCCGGGCATTTGCTCAGGAAACAATTTATGAAACAAAGAAAGACATCAGCTATTACCCGGCTTCGACCAGGGCAAATGCCTACCGTGAGGAAAGATGTAAGCTTGATGTGTATTACCCTACAAATAGGTCGAACAGTTCAACAATAGTCTGGTTTCATGGCGGAAGCCTTACAGGTGGTAATAAAGAAATACCAAGAGAACTGCTTGAAAAGGGTTTTATTGTAGTTGCCGTAGGTTATAGATTGTCTCCTAAGGTGCTTGTTAAAGATATTATTGAAGATGCAACAGCATCTGTGGCATGGACTTTTAATAACATTGCGAATTATGGAGGAAGTAACAAGCTTATTTTTGTCTCAGGTCATTCAGCCGGAGGCTACCTTGGGATGATGCTGACCTTAGATAAAAAATATCTTGCCAAATACAGTATAGATGCCGACTCGATAGCCGGATTGATTCCGTTTAGCGGACAAGCCATTACTCATTTTACCGTGAGACAAGAGCGCAAAATAAAAGATACTCAGCCTATAATTGATGAATATGCTCCTCTGTACCATGTTCGCCCTACAGCGCCGCCAATGTTGTTGCTGACCGGCGACAGAGAGATGGAAATGCTGGGCCGCTATGAAGAAAACGCCTATCTGGCAAGGATGATGAAACTAGCAGGACATAAAGCTACAGTGCTGCACGAGTTGCAGGGATACGGACATGATATGGTTTATCCGGGTATTCCTTTGCTGATAAGAGAAGTAAACAGGCTAACTAAGGAGATTAAAGCCAGTAAAAATATTGGTTTATAGCCAATTGCTTAGGAATTGCTTCATTTCGTCTTTATACTGTTCGCCGATTGTGATGTTTATACCCCCGATCTGCACTGTATTTTTGGTAACTGCATCAATTTTTTCAAGGGAAATAATAAAAGAGCGGTGTACCCTCATAAACAGGCGGGCCGGTAGTTTTTCTTCCAGTGATTTTAAGGTAATTAAAGACAGAATGGGTCTGGCATCATTAACGAGATGGATCTTTGCGTAATCTTTTAATCCCTCAATATAAACTATGTCCTTTATGGCTACCCTAACCAGCTGATATTCGACTTTAAGAAAAATATATTCTTCATGATCAGGAGCTGTTTGTTTGGTGCTTAACATCTCAGTATAGGTTTTGGCCTTGTTTGCTGCCTTTAAGAATTCCTCATAATCGTATGGCTTTAAAAGATAGTCCAGCGCATCAACCTTATACCCCTCTATTGCATAATTGTTAAAAGCGGTAGTAAATATTACCCTGGGTTTGGCATTTCCAGGTTTATTCCCCAGAGTTCTTGCCAGTTGGATGCCAGTTAAATCCGGCATTTGAATGTCCAGAAAAATAAGGTCTATGCTTTGCTCATGCAGGGCCTCTAAGGCCTTTATTCCACTCGAAAAACTTCCTGCCAGTTTCAGAAAAGGCGTTTGTTCAATAAAACTACAGAGAAGCCCAAGGGCTAACGGTTCATCATCAACTGCTATACAACTCAGTGTCATCGAGGGTCAGGTTTAATTTAACAATAAATGTTTTGGCATCGTCCGTGGTTTCAGCACTAAAGATATGTCTGCCGGGATATAACAAATCAAGCCTCCTTTTGGTGTTGCTTAATCCAATTCCACCATATTCGTCGGCTGTTATCGCATTGTTTTTGAAAATGGAATTTTTTATGACCATTGTGAGTCGCTTGTCCTGTAATTCAAGCGATATCGATATTATGGATGGTTCAGTTGTACTGATCCCATATTTAAAGGCATTTTCAATATAAGGAAGAAACAGCATTGGCGCTATCTGAGGATCATGCTTAAGTACGGGCTCTTCAAACACCACTGTAGTTGTGTCGTTTAACCGTAATTTCATGAGTTCGATATAATCTACAATAAAAGAAACCTCCTTGCTGAGCGGGGTTATGCCTGACTGGGTTTCATAAAGAAGGTAACGCATCATCCGGGATAGCTTGTGCAGCGCTTTTCTTGATTTATCTACATCGACATGAGTTAATGCGTAGATGTTGTTTAAGGTATTAAAAAAGAAATGAGGATTGATCTGAGCTTTTAAAAACGATAGCTCAGACCCTATCTTTTCCTTTTCCAGGGATTCCCTGAGCTGTTTATCAGCCTGCCATTTTTGAATCAGGGTTAAGCTTGTGCTTATTCCGGCAATAAGGAGGATCATCATCAGCAGGAACATATCCAGCTTATTGCCTCTTTTAGGAGGTCGTGCTACACCCAGTTGATTAAACGCTTTGTCCATAAGCTCAGGCAAATGAAGCAAATTATCGGCAATTTTAATGAGCGGACCGGCCAGTACGGCCATACCGATAATGATGATCAAAAACCAGAGGGTATTGTTCTTAAGCAGGAGTTGTGGCACCAGCACATAACTATTAAAATAGAACACAATGATCAGTAGTACCAATACCAGTCCCTGCTTAATCCAAAACTGAAATGGAAGGGTAATACTCCATGACAAAGGCTGATAAAACAGCAGCACAAAAGTAAAAAGCATCCATAGCAGGAAGTGCAGGGATATGGTGATATAGGTTCGATTTTTATGTATATTCATTAATTAAATTTTGCATATGAATAGATAGGTACAAGGTAGTTAACCACTACGGACATGTCCAAATCTTTCCATCGGTTCAAACATGCTCTCCGTCGGTATATTCCCGTAGCCGGTCTATTGTGTTTTTTTTAAAGCACGAATAAACGTTGTTTTGATCAGTTAACGAAGAATTAAATGAAGGATATGCCACAATTCAAGATCAAAAGTTTGCTTTTTTTACTGCTGCTATTTCCTTTTGTAAAAGGCTACAGTCAGGATCAGGCATTAAAGCCCATTCCAGAGGTGTGGGATTTGAGCAATTGCCTGGAATATGCAAAAAGCAATAACCTGCAGTTGAGGGGACTGCGCTTAGACAAAAAAAGCGCTGAGCAGGATGCGCTATTGGCCAAATCAGCTGTGCTGCCCGATTTATATGGCTCAGCGTCCCAGTCGTTCAACCATTATAATCTGAATCCAAATTCATCGAGTCCGGCCGTGGGTGTTACCGGTTCTTACGGTGTTACCTCGTCCTGGACTTTGTATAAAGGAGGATATTTAAAACAGGATATCAAGCAAAAGGAGTTATCAGTTCAATCTGCAAACTTTAACATTCTGGAGAATGAGAACGACATTACGCTGCAGATCACACAAGCTTACCTGAGTATTTTACTGGATAAGGAAAGTATCATTTATAATGAGGATCTGGTGAAAACGTCAGAAGCACAACTGAAACAGACCCAGGATCAATTCCGGGTAGGCTCCGTTGCCAAAAAAGATGTAGCACAATTTGAGGCGCAGCTGGCCGGAGATAAATACAACCTGGTTGTTGCTCAAAATGCCGAACGTCAGGATAAAATTACCCTGAAACAGTTGCTGCAACTTCCGGACAGCAAAGATTTTGATGTGGTAAAGCCAGATACGGTGATTACAGATACAAAGCTACAGCCGTTGGATTCGGTTCAGAAGTACGCTATGCTAAACCGTCCTGAAATAAAAAATGCAGCACTTGGGGTTCAGATAGCAGATCTGAATCTGGATAAAGCCAAATCTGGCTATTTACCTACGTTGAGTTTAAATGCAAGTGTTGGAACCAGTTATGCAAATGGTACGATCTATAATGCCTTCAGGCAATTTGACAATAACTTCTCTCAGCAAGCGGGTGTTACGCTTTCCATCCCGATTTTTACCCAGCGACAGAATAAAACTAATGTGGCTAAAGCCAAAATTGACAGGATGCAGGCCGATTTAACGTTGGAAAATACAAAAACCACTCTGGCGCTTACGACAGAAAAGGCTATGATCACTGCACATAATTCTATTGATCAACTGCAATCAGCAACAGAGCAGTTGAAATATAACCAGGAAGTTTATCGCATTGCAACACAGGAATTAAAAATTGGTGCGGCCAATCTGGTGGCATTTTACCAGCAAAGAAATCTGTATGTACAGGCGCTGCAGTCGTATATACAGGCTAAATACAATGCCGCGCTGGCCAGCAGAATCTATGAATTTTATATTGGAGTACCCATTAAACTATAAATTATGAAACCGAAAAAAATTATTATCATTCTCTCCATCGCTGTCGTACTCGGTTTGGTGTGGTATTTCTTTCTTAGAACCAAAGAGCAGCCAGTTGTACTTACTACAGAGAAAGCGAGTACAGGAGCAATATCGACCAGCGTAACTGCCACAGGTACAGTACAGCCGGTAGATACAGTAACAGTAGGTACACAGGTGTCAGGAACGATCTCTGCCTTATATGCGGATTTTAACTCAGTTGTTAAAAAAGGCCAGTTGCTGGCCGAGCTTGACAAGACACTGATTCAGTCGACCGTTGATCAATCCAAAGCAAGTCTGGTTCAGGCACAGAGCAATGCTGCCTATCAGCAAACAAATTTTGACAGACAGAAACAGCTTTACGCAACAGGATCAATCAGTAAAGCGGACTATGATCTGGCGGTTAATTCTTATCAAACTGCGCAGGCCAGTGTTAATAACGTAAAAGCACAATTAAGAGCTGCAGAAAAAAACTTATCGTTTACGCAGATTTATTCACCAATAGACGGTGTAGTATTGGGCAGAAGTGTTAGTATCGGACAAACGGTAGCTGCAAGTTTCAATACGCCAACCATTTTCACCATTGCCAAAGACATTACCAAAATGCAGGTACAAGCTAAAGTAGATGAGGCTGATATAGGCAATGTCTCGAAAGACCAGCGTGCTACTTTCACAGTTGATGCTTTTATTGACGATACTTTTAATGGAACTGTAAAGGATATTCGTCTTCAGCCCTCGATATCAGCGAATGTAGTAACCTATACCACATTGATTGATGCGCCTAATGATGACAAAAAATTAAAGCCCGGCATGACCGCAAATATTGTGATTTATACCAAGGAGATCAATGACGCATTGCTGATTTCAGCCCAGGCTTTAAAGTTCAGGCCAGACTCCAGCCTTGCTAAACAATATGAAATTGTACGGAATCCATCTATGCGGAAAGAAGGTGGTATGGGTGGGAAAAAACATACCTCGGCCAAACCTAAAGAGGGTGAAGTAACAACAGTCCCACCAAGTTTTGTTTGGGTGTTAGAGGGGAGTAAACTGATTCAGAAAAAGATTAAAATTGGTTTGGATGACAATACACATGTTCAGGTATTGTCTGGACTAAGTGAGAATGATGTGGTGGTGACCGGAACGGAAACCAAGAAAGCAGCAGCGGCACAGGCAGCGGCATCCAGTCCGTTTATGCCAAAAAGACCAGGAGGAGGCAGAAGATGATCGTAAACAAAATTCTTGAAATCCACGACGTTAAAAGGGAGTTTGTTATGGGCGACCAGATTGTACGGGCATTGAAAGGCGTTTCTTTTGATGTAAATGCCGGCGAATTTCTAACCATTATGGGTAGTAGCGGTTCGGGTAAAACCACATTGCTGAATATGCTGGGCTGTTTGGATAAGCCAACAGAAGGGATTTACATGCTTGATAATGTAAATATTAAAGACCTGTCCAGAGACGAACTGGCCAGATTGAGGAATACCAAAATTGGCTTTGTTTTCCAGGCGTACAACCTGCTTCCCAGAACTACAGCGCTAGAAAATGTTGAGCTTCCGCTAATGTATAATCCTGCGATTGGAGCCAAAGAGCGTAAAGACAGGGCCATTGCTGCACTTGAGGCAGTGAAGTTAGGAGATCGGTTTGACCATACTCCAAACCAATTGTCGGGAGGGCAGCAGCAGCGTGTTGCCATTGCAAGAGCATTGGTTAATGAACCCGTTATGATTCTGGCTGATGAGGCCACAGGAAATCTGGATACCAGGACCTCCTATGAGATCATGTCGCTGATGCAGGATCTGAATCAAAACGGGAAAACGATTGTGTTTGTTACACATGAGCCTGATATAGCAGCCTTTAGCAGCCGGACTGTAATGCTGAAGGATGGAAGGGTTGTGAAAGACACTCAAAATACCAAGCGCAGATCGGCAAGTGAGGCACTTGCCGGACTTCCGGTATCTGATGATTATTAACAAGATTGAAAAAAGAAATAAGTTATGAAGATTATAAATCTTATCAGACTGGCGATAAAAGCATTGCAACGCAATAAATTACGTGCCTTGCTTACTATGCTTGGAATTATTATCGGTGTAGCTTCTGTAATTACTATGATGTCTATTGGTGAAGGCTCTAAACAAAGCATCAATGCATCACTTGCAAGTATGGGCTCTAATATGATTACCATAATGCCTTACAGTAATGAACCAGGTGGCGCCAGAATGATGGGCAGCAGTTTAAAAACCTTAACCAGTAAGGATATTGATGCATTAAAAGCCGGGGCGGTGGATATTGCAGAAATCTCACCACTGGTCAATTCAAGCGGACAATCCATTAATGGAGCAAATAACTGGCCTACCTCTATTCAGGGAGTATCTCCCGAATATCTTGACATCCGGAAGTTAGTTGTTCAGGATGGAATTATATTTTCTGATCAGGATGTGAGGTCATCTGCAAAAGTTTGCCTTTTGGGTAAAACAGTTGTAGATAACCTGTTCCCCAATGGAGACGACCCTATAGGTAAGATTATACGTTTTGGAAAAATTCCTTTCCAGGTGATCGGTACACTGGTTCCTAAGGGGACCAGCAATTTTGGCCAGGATCAGGACGACATTATTATTGCGCCTTATACTACTGTACAGAAAAGAATTACCTCTTCTATCTATTTCAATCAGGTTTATGCTTCGGCCACAAGTGAGGATGCATCAGATGCTGCGGTTGCAGAAATCAACACCATTTTAAGAGCTTCACATCGTTTAAGAGAGGGACAGGATAACGACTTTCAGGTAAGGACCCAGGCTGAGCTAATGACGATGATGAATTCAACAAGCAGCATGATGACCGCTTTACTAACTGCAGTTGCGAGTATCTCGCTTGTGATTGGTGGGATTGGTATTATGAATATCATGTACGTTTCTGTAACTGAACGTACCCGGGAAATAGGTCTGAGAATGTCAATTGGTGCAAGAGGTATTGATATTTTGCTGCAATTTCTGATAGAAGCGGTTATGATCAGTATAACAGGCGGTATTATTGGAGTTTTGCTGGGCATAACAGCAGCTATTGTTGTTCCTTCTATGCTGAACTGGCCGACTGTGATTTCTGAGTTTTCTATTGTAATCTCCTTTTTGGTTTGTGCAATAACAGGAATATTTTTTGGTTATTACCCTGCACTGAAGGCATCGAAATTAGATCCTATAGAAGCTTTGCGTTACGAGTAACGACTGTTTTTTGAAACCAATTGTCGCAGAAAATACTGTATTAGCCTATGAATTTAGCCCGTTGATCTCAATTAACATTTGTTAACATATGATTTTACAAAATTCGCTTTCAGAATATGAAACGAATTTTACTCTTACTTGGATTTACAGGCGTCATGAGCATTAATGCATGGGCGCAACGCCCACTAAAAACTCAGGCAACCATTGATGGTTTTTACAGTTTGCCTATGGCAAGGATGCTGGATACGCTTTCATCTAAATGCAAGATCAGGATCATTTATGAACCAGAGATGCTTAAGGATTATATGGTGACGGACCGTTACCTGAATGAATCAGTAAAGGATGTGCTGGGGAAAATTTGCAGCGAGAATAAATTGTACTACTGGCTTGATCCGGATCAAAATATTTACATCATCCGTAAACCGGAAGATGTTGGCCGTTTAAAAAAGATAGCCGGTGATAAACCGGTTTTTAAGGAGGTGCAGCTAAGTTCTACCGCGTTGCTGACCGAAGAAAAAGTAGAAAGTAATAAAATGGAGCCATTTAAAATAAGAGGCAGGGTGGTAGATAACGCAAGCGGGGAATCTTTGCCGGCAGCAATTGTAAAAGTCCGTAACACCAATATCAATACAGCGACCAATGCAGATGGTTATTTTACCCTGTTAAATGTTCCATCGGATACCTGTGTGCTTGATATCAATTATATCGGTTATCGTCCGGATGTGCTTGCATTAAATAAAGTGAATATTAAAGAGGAAATTACTATTGAGTTATTTCCTGCGGTAAAATCATTAAATGAGGTAGTCATTACTGATAAAAGACGAGACAATGCCATGAGTACTGATAAACGCAGAGTGAGTGTACTGCAAATTTCTCCGTCGAAACTTGAAGAGCTTCCAAATATCGGAGAAAAGGATATTCTAAGGTCATTTCAGTTGATGCCAGGGATTAGTGCCAGCAACGAATCATCATCAGGTGCTTATGTAAGAGGAGGGACGCCAGACCAAAACCTGGTACTATTTGACGGTTTTACTGTTTACCAGGTTGATCACCTTTATGGGTTTTTTAGCGCATTTAACAGTAATGCTGTTAAGGATGTGACCTTGTATAAAGGAGGGTTCTCTGCAAAATATGGCGGACGCCTGTCAAGTGTTACCGATATAGTAGGTAAAGAGGGGAACAATAAAGAAACGAATATTGCCGGAGATCTGAGCTTGCTGAGCGCTAACGTGTTTTTAGAAAAACCGATCAACAGCAAATCTACTTTGCTATTGGCTTACAGGCATTCTTATCAGGGCCCATTGTACAATAAGATCTTTAATAAATTCAACAGTAGCACAACTGTTGCTTCCGGACCGGGGGGTGGACGTATGGGAGGCGGCCCCCCTGGTGGTGGAGGTGGAGGTTTTGGCGGAAGTGCAGCCACTGTTACTGTACCATCTTCATCGTTCTATGACCTGAATGCAAAATATACCTATGCACCAGATGACAAGAATAGGTTTTCGTGGAGTATTTACCAGGGAAATGATAACCTTGATAACAGCAGGGATGTGACACTGCCATCTTTCCTGTCGGGCGGAGGTAGTATCAGCTCAACGGATAAAACAACTTACGGAAATCTTGGGTCAAGCTTTAAGTGGTCGAGCCGATGGACCTCAAGATTATATTCCAATACTTTACTGAGCTATTCTACTTATCATAGTGATAGAGATAACAGCAACAAAATAACAATTCAGGATAGTGAAGGAGTTGATCAGGAAATCTCAACAGGAACATTTGAAAAGAATAACCTTAAAGACTTTAGTTTGAAATCTGATTGGGAGTGGCAGGCTGCGGGTAAAGTTAAAGTCTTATTTGGGGGATTTGCATCAAGACAAAATGTATCGTACGAGAATAGTTTAAATGATACCAGTACCTTAATTAACCAGAATACCAGGGCACTTACCAGCGGTGGATATGCCGAACTGGAAATTAGTCCGGTAAGTAGTTTGCAGTTAAATCCGAGTTTGCGCAGCACCTATTATGACCTTACCGGGAAAGTATATCTGGAGCCCCGGTTTTCGGCAACCTATACGCTTACGGATCGGTTTACGCTTAAAGGTTCAACGGGGAAATTCTATCAGTTTACAAATCGCGTAATTAAGGAAGATATTTTAGCAGGTAGCCGGGATTTTTGGGTTCTTTCTAATGGGAGCACCATTCCGGTAAGCTCGGCCCTGCATTACATAGCGGGATTTAGTTATGAGACTGATCAGTTTCTGGTTGATGTGGAAGGATATTACAAAACTTTGGATAATCTTAGTGAGTATTCGCAACGGCAAACAGGAAGGCGAATGGGTGTGTCGGGCACATTGGAAGAGCATTTTTACAATGGAACCGGTTATACAAAAGGGATTGAATTCTTATTACAAAAAACACATGGAAAATACACCGGCTGGATAAGTTATACCCTATCAAAGGCAGTAAATAATTTTGAGGTATATGGTGGGGAATTTCCTGCGAATCAGGATACAGGGCATGAATTTAAACTGGTTAATGTTTATCATAATGGAAAATGGACCTTCTCGGCAACCTGGATATATGCCACAGGAAAACCCTATACGGCACCTTTAACAAGCTATACTGTAAATGATTATTCCGGCAGAAGCCATACTTTCTTAACAATCAGTGAGAAAAACGGAGCACGTATGCCCGATTACCACCGCTTAGATGCCTCAGTTACCTATGATCTGATCAAAATTGACAGCCGAAAAACGGGTAGTATCGGATTTTCGCTTTTCAACATCTACAACAGATCAAACATATGGTATAAACAATACTCTATAGTAAACAACCAGGTGCTTACCTCTAATGTGAATTACCTTGGTTTCACCCCTAACATTACACTCAGTTTAAAATGGAAATAAAGTTACCCACCATACTTGCCGTTGTACTGGCAGTTTTTTTCCTGTTCTCCTGCAAAAAAGACAGTTCACTTGATAATGATTATACAAGACCAGTGGTGGAAGGTTATCTGGTGCCGGGAAAATCGGTTCTGGTTAAGGTTTATTACCAAAAGTATCTTGATGATACCATTTCATTAGGCTTTCCTGTAACGGATTTAAAGCTTAAAATATCGGATGGCGCCAAAACCGTTGAGCTAACAGAAGGTGCGGATGGAAATTACGCTTATGGAGACACCACTTTTGTAGCCGAAAATAAGACCTACTCACTTAGCTTTAGCTATAATAACAAAATTATCAGTTCACAAACTACCGTTCCAAATAAGCCAGCGGGGTTTGTTACTTCTGATTCTTTGCAGAAAGTGCCTGTAATGGATTTCGGAACAACGCCGGCGACTTTTGTCCCGATAACACTGAGCTGGAATAATACTAATGGCGGGCATTATATGATGATCCTGAAAAATACAGAAAACAGCAGAACGAGCATCAATCCCAGAAATAATGGCTCATATAGGGATTCTGAAGTGATCCTGGGGCAGGTTTCTTCCTTTCAAACCCAACAAATGACCTTTAATTACCTCGGGAATTATCGTGTGCTGCTGTTTCATATCAATAAAGAATACAGTGATGCTTTGAATAATAATGGAGGCAGTTCATTAAATCTCACCAATCCTTATACAAACATTGTAAATGGGCTGGGCATTTTTACCTCAATGCAGACCGATAGCTTAAACCTTCGCGTATATCAATAATGAAAAATTCAAAATACTGGCGTTTATTGAGCGCTATGGCCCCCTTACTGATCTGGTTGCTGGTACTAAGTTTACCATTGCTGTCGAGATTTGGGGGAGCGCCACCCGAGTTTAGGAACGACATGCTTAAAAACCTGTTCCTATCTAATATTTTGCTCATTATTATTTTCTATGTACACAGTTTTGTTATTTACCCCGTAAGAGAAAAAAAGAACGGGATATATTTCTATGTGCTTTTGCTCATAGTTACGCTGCTTTTATTTATTCTGGCAAATCACTTTTTACATCCTGAAATGCCCAGGTTTCCGGATCGGAGGATGCCCCACCCGAAGCCTTTAATGAATGTTTTGCCTTTTACTTTTGTTATCGTTGTTAGTTTCTGTTATCGTCTTTATATGGATAAGATCATCCGCGATAAACATATAAAGGAACTTGAAAATATCCATCTGAAAACTGAACTGGAATTTTTGTCCTCACAGATCAGCCCTCATTTTATGTTCAATGTGCTCAATACATTGGTTTACATGTCGAGGAAGAAGCCGGAACTGATAGAACCATCGCTGATCAGCTTATCGCAATTAATGCGCTATATGCTTTATGATAGTGAAGAGGGGAAGATTATGCTGGCAGAAGAAGTAGAATATTTAAAGAACTACATCAACCTGCAGCTACTTAGGTTTGGTGATGATATACAGGTGAACCTCTACCTGTCGGGGATAACTGATGAATATTCCATTGAGCCAATGCTGCTGATCCCTTTTGTAGAAAATGCATTTAAACATGGGATAGGTATGCTTCAGGATCCGATAATAGATGTTTCCATTACTGTTGAAGAGAATAAGCTCTATATGGAAGTGATGAATGGAATTGCTCCGGTACGAACATGGCCATCGACCTCAGATAAAAGAGATTCTGGAATTGGATTGGCCAATGTGCGGCGAAGGCTGGAGCTGATTTATCCTCAGAACCACATATTAAAAATAGAAGAAACGGATCATACCTATGTCGCTAAACTTCAAATCAACTTATAAATGAACTGTATATTAATTGATGATGAAAGCCCGGCGCTAAAGCTGCTGGAAGATAATGTGAGGCAAATACCATATCTAAATGTTATTGCTTCTATCCGTAGTCCTATGCAGGTATTTGATCTGATAAAAGAGCATCAGATTGATCTGATGTTTCTGGATATTCAAATGCCAGGTATCAATGGATTGGAGTTATTGCGCTCATTAAAACAACCTCCAATGGTGATTATGGTTACTGCTTATCAGGAGCATGCACTTGACGGGTTTAACCTGGATGTGGTGGATTACCTGGTAAAGCCCGTACCGTTTTCAAGATTTCTTAAAGCAGTTGAAAAAGCGCGGGAACTTTATCAGATGAGGAAAGTTAAACCTAAACAAGTTCAACCTGAAAATGATCATGTTTTTGTAAATGCAAATTACTCTCTTGTTAAAGTAAGGATGCAGGACATCACTTTTATTGAGGGACTGAAGGATTATGTGAGGATCAATATTGAAGATGGCAAACAGGTAATTACCAGAATGGGATTAAAGGGCGTAGAAGAAAAACTAAGTTCAGGCAGGTTTATGCGCATTCATAAATCATACATCATTGCCCTGGAGAAGATTGAGTCTATTCAAAAAACACAGGTCATTATTGCCGGTACCGAAATCCCAATTGGAGAAGGATACCGACCAGCATTGCAAGCATATGTTAACGGAAAAAATCTATAAATCTTAATAAACTCTTATGAATATTTTTAAAAATGAGACCAATAAGGGTCTTGACGTATTATTTGTCTTTCTGATAATTACGCTTGCTATTATGTTATTTAGCTCCTGTAAAAAGGAAGTGGCAGACACAACAGAGCTTTCCTCATTAACGATTGTTAATGCCTCACCTACGCTGGCAACTTATAATACTTATTTAGATGGGACAAAAGTTATTGAAGGGGCATTGCCTTTTGGAGGCGTAATTCCGTATGCTACGGTGACTGCCGGAGACCATACCATAAAGCTTACTGCAGAAACTGACCCAACGACCCTTTTTACCAAAACGATAAGTCTGGATGCGAGCAAGGTATACTCTTTTTTTATCGTGAACAAAAACGAGAATATGGAAGGTT
The DNA here is from genome assembly GCF_001636695.1 of Pedobacter panaciterrae. Taxonomy (GTDB): domain Bacteria; phylum Bacteroidota; class Bacteroidia; order Sphingobacteriales; family Sphingobacteriaceae; genus Pedobacter; species Pedobacter panaciterrae_A. The sequence continues at coordinate 74,022 of NZ_LGEL01000010.1, read as the reverse complement.
TGCTGATCACAGATAACGCAGAAACTTACTCAACTGAAAAAGCTTTTATACGATTTATCAACCTATCACCTGATGCACCGGCACTCGACTTTTCTTTAAACAGCGAAGCCCAAAACCTGGCGACAAATAAGTCTTATAAGGAAGTCAGCAGCTTTCTGGAAATTAGTCCCGGAACTTATTCTTTTGATGCAAAGAATGATGCTGATGGCACACTTATGAGTACTTTAAGTAATACTGTTTTAGAAGCAGGTAAGTATTATACTATTATGTCGATAGGATTGTTAAAGCCGAATGATGTAGAAGAATCATTTAAATTGCAGATATACACCCACAAATAGAGGGTATTATTTTTGATTTTTACCAACCATGTACACCTTACGGCCACATGATCCGCATGCATATCTTTTAAGGTCAAGCCAAAATAAAAATGATTTAACTAAAGTGCCTCTTCTAATTCTTGAATCCAGATCTCCATGTTTGCAGTAAGGGCATTTTTTGTAAGTCTTGTTGGTATTTAGCCAAGCAATTTCTGAGGTTTCCATTTTTTTGGGACGTCGATTAATTATCGTTAAACTTAACTATTCTGTATAAATATATTGAATTATTATTAACAAATGTAATTAATATGTTATTTCGTTGCAAGGAAAGGAAAGGGAATTAAGTCCTGATTTATAATGCAGGACTTAATTCTGTCCGGACCTGGCATATTCAGAAGGAGTCATGCCTGTATGTAGCTTAAATTCAGCGAAAAAGGCACTTCTAGATGAAAAACCACCTTCTTTTCCGATGCCTTCAATTGTTAAATGTTGCCAGGTAGAAATATTTTGAAGTTTGTTTCTGACGTAATTTACCCTATAGCAATTTACAAATGAGCTGAAACTCTTTTTGTAGTGAAAATTTAATATATGAGATAACTGATGAGCAGGAATCTTAATGTCGGCCGCCATTTTAGAAAGTGTTAGCCCATGCTGTTTAAAAGCCTGTTGGTGTAACATGTAATTCTCAATGATTTCGCATTGACTATGCATTAAAGCCTCATTTGGCTCTTTTGTCTTTTTTAATATCTTACTAAGCGTTTCAGGCTTTATATCGAGTAGATCGGCTATATATTGAGGGGGAATTCTTTGTATGTTATGATTTGTTGTAGACAGGTAGAATTCATATTTTTCCTGTGCTGTTCCCATCCTTACCAGGTTAGATCTCTGGTGTGCAGATTTGTAAAAAGATTCAACTATCTTTCTGATGATAATATTCATCTCAAATGAGGTTTCGAGCCATTCCAGCAGGTTACTTATGGGTAGTCCGATAAGATGAGAGTCCTCAACCGCATAAATACTTTCGCCAGAAGGGCCTTCCCCATACATCCCTTTTATGGCTGAAACAGATTCACCTTCCAGGCATATATAGGTAGTCAGCTTTTTATTTTTAAGTGTAGTATAACCTACAACCAGACCTTTAATAATGAAATATAAGTATTCGCTTATTTCGCCCTGCTTAAGTAAATACTCATTTTTCCTGACTTTTGCTTCAAACAAGCATACCCTGATTTTATCTTCAAGATCTTTGGGTAATGGGTAGTAAGAAGAAATATGGTTTATTGCCAGGTCCATTAAGTGCGGATCTGGTTTTACAAATGGTTGATGCCTTGGATCCGCTGTTTTAGGCATTTACGAAGCCATTGTTTTTGTAGTTCTGCTTACTGCAATCTTTTTTACCGTATTAATGATTGCTGTTGTGTCATAACCACATAGAGCCCATAACTCGGCCTGTTCTCCATGCTCAATAAATTCATCAGGAATACCCAAACGGATTACCTGAGCATTATATTTATGGTCGGCCATGAATTCAAGTATTGCACTTCCTACTCCACCCTGCACGCATCCGTCTTCAATTGTTATTATATGTTTGTACCGTGTAAATACGTCATGAAGTATTGCCTGATCCAGTGGTTTGGCAAAACGGAGGTCGTAATGCGCAGGGTGTATGCCCTCACTATTCAGCTCTTTGCATGCATCAACCGCAAAATTCCCGACGTGGCCAATTGTAAGAATGGCGACATCTTCGCCATCACAGATTTTCCTGCCTTTTCCTACTTCTAATGCTTTTAATGGACGTTTCCAGTCAACAATAACCCCATTTCCTCTCGGATAGCGAATGGAGAAAGGCCCCATATTTTCCTGCTGAGCAGTATACATTAAGTTACGGAGTTCTTCTTCATTCATTGGGGCAGAAACTGTCATTTGAGGAATAGAACGCATGTAAGCCAAATCATATGCACCATGGTGTGTAGCTCCATCGGCACCTGCCAGACCTGCTCGATCCAGGCAGAACACCACGTTTAAATTTTGTATTGCCACATCATGAATTACCTGATCATAAGCCCGTTGCATAAAGCTTGAGTAAATGGTACAGAAAGGAATAAGTCCTTGAGTAGCCAGTCCGGCAGAAAAAGTAACGGCATGCTGTTCTGCAATACCAACATCAAAAGCACGGGTAGGCATTGCTTTCATCATGATGTTCATAGAAGATCCGGATGGCATAGCAGGCGTTACACCGACAATTTTTTTATTGGCCTCTGCAAGCTCAACCAGAGTATGACCAAAAACATCCTGGTATTTTGGAGGTTGAGGTTTGTCAGGAACAGATTTTTTAATCTCGCCGGTGATCTTATCAAAAAGACCGGGAGCATGCCATTTGGTCTGATCTTTCTCAGCCAGAGCAAAGCCTTTTCCTTTTACTGTTACACAATGTAAAAGTTTAGGGCCGGGGATGTCTTTTAAATCTTTAATTACCTGGGTGAGGCGAACCACATCATGGCCATCTACCGGGCCGAAATATCTGAAGTTCAGCGCCTCGAACAAATTACTTTGTTTAAGTAAGGTGCCTTTTATGCTTTTCTCAATTTTCTTAATAAACTTGTGTGCATTCGGGCCAAGCTCCGAAAGCTTGATCAATACATTGGAAATGTCGTCGCGGAAGCGGTTATAAGATTTTGAGGTTGTAATATTTGTTAAATATTCTTTTAATGCACCAACATTAGGATCAATAGACATGCAGTTGTCGTTCAGGATCACCAGCAGGTTTGAATTTTCAATCCCGGCATGATTTAGTCCTTCAAAAGCAAGTCCGGCGGTCATGGCGCCATCTCCAATCACAGCCACATGCTGACGATCGGTTTCACCTTTGTAATGTGATGCTACTGCCATACCTAAAGCAGCAGAAATGGATGTAGAGGAATGGCCTACGCCAAAAGTATCATATTCACTTTCGCTGATTTTTGGGAATCCGCTAATGCCATTTAATATTCTGTTGGTATGAAAAACCGACCTGCGCCCGGTAAGGATTTTATGCCCGTAAGCCTGGTGTCCAACATCCCAAACTAATTTATCGTAAGGGGTATTTAACGCATAATGTAAGGCTACTGTAAGCTCAACAACGCCAAGGCTGGCGCCAAAATGGCCGCCATTTACACTCACTACATCTATAATATATTGGCGCAGTTCCTTACAAATTTGTTCAAGATCTTGCTCCTTATACTGCTTTAAATCAGCAGGATAGTTTATGTTGGGTAGTAATGGACCGTTAATATCTTCCATGCAGGGGTTTTATCAATAGAAATACAAAGTAAGGTATTTTGTTATCAAAGTAAGAAGGAAAATTGCTAATTTTACAAAAATATACTTCGATAAATGACTAGAGATACTTTAATTTTTGATTTGATTGACAGGGAATTGGACCGTCAGGAAAATGGACTTGAACTGATAGCTTCTGAAAATTTTGTAAGCAAACAGGTAATGGAAGCCGCTGGTTCTTGTTTAACAAATAAATATGCTGAAGGCCTTCCGGGGAAAAGATATTACGGTGGTTGCCAGGTGGTTGATGAGGTGGAAACGATTGCTATTGAGCGTGCAAAAAAACTTTTTGGTGCTGAATGGGTAAACGTACAACCGCATTCTGGTGCACAGGCTAATGCTGCGGTAATGCTTGCAGTGATCCAACCAGGAGATAAAATTTTAGGATTTGATCTTTCTCACGGTGGTCACTTAACTCATGGTTCTCCAGTTAATTTTTCAGGAAAATTGTATCATCCGTTATTTTACGGTGTTAAAAAAGAAGATGGTTTAATCGATTACGCTAAACTTGAAGAAGTAGCTTTAGCTGAACGCCCTAAATTAATCATTGTTGGTGCTTCTGCTTACTCAAGAGAGTGGGATTATGCTTTTGTTCGCAGTGTAGCTGATAAAATTGGTGCATTGTTAATGGCAGATATTTCTCATCCGGCAGGCCTTATTGCCCGTGGATTATTAACTAACCCACTTCCTCATTGTCATATTGTAACGACAACTACACATAAAACACTGCGTGGCCCACGTGGCGGTATGATTATGATGGGTAAGGATTTTGAAAATCCATTTGGATTGAAAACTCCTAAAGGTGAAACCAGAATGATGTCGTCTGTATTAGACATGGCTGTTTTTCCAGGTACTCAAGGTGGCCCTTTAGAGCACATCATTGCTGCAAAAGCAATCGCTTTCGGAGAGGCTTTAAGTGACGATTATTTAATCTATATCAAACAAGTACAGGCAAATGCACAGGCAATGGCTAAGGCATTTGTGGCTAAAGGTTATGGAATTATTTCAGGTGGAACGGATAACCACTTGATGCTAATTGATTTACGAAATAAAAATATCACTGGTAAACTTGCTGAAAATGCCCTTGAAAAAGCCGATATTACAGTAAACAAAAACATGGTTCCTTTTGATGATAAGTCTCCATTTGTTACTTCAGGTATACGTGTAGGAACTGCGGCTATAACAACAAGAGGATTTAAAGAAAAGGAAATGGAACTTATTGTTGATCTGATTGACCAGGTAATTACCAACGCTGAGGATGAAAATAACCTTAAGCAGGTAAAACAAAAGGTAATTGAGCTGGTAAGTAAGTTCCCCCTATATAAATAAAAGGGAATTATAAATTAAATGTTATCGAAGAGCCGGAATTCGTCTGTTAATGAAAGCCAGCGTGTTAAAGCATTGCATCAGTATGATATTTTAGATACCCCTTCAGAGGATAAATTCGACAATATTACCAAACTTGCAACTTTAATATGTAACGCACCTATTGCGGTTATTATTCTGGTAGATGAATCCCGGCTCTTTTTGAAATCCCTTATAGGAATAGACAATAATGATATTCCAAGGGAAATTTCTTTTAGTGAACAAACCATTAAGGGTACTGAGGTACTTGAAATTGAGGATGCTTTAAATGATGAACGATTTAAAGATCATCCATTGGTTACCGGTAAGCCAGGTGTCCGTTTCTATGCTGGCGCACCACTATTGGACGAAAATGGCTTTAAAATAGGTGTTATTGCAGTATTTGATGTAATAACCCGATGTTTAACCAAAGATCAGAAAGATGGTTTGGTAACTCTTGCCAATGAAACCATTACTCATATTACCTTAAGAAGAAAAAGTATAGAGCTGGAAGCTAAGACGAAGCACTTCGAAGAACTGCTAAATCTTTCTACTGTTTCTCCGGAGATCCACTGTATTTTAGATTATTCAGGTAAAATTCTGTTTATAAATGATGCGGTGACTAACATACTTGGTTACACTGTTCAGGAGGCTATTGGATTAAGCATCTGGGAGTTTTGCAATAAAGAGGATATCAACAGGCTGGTTGGTACTATTGAAGAAGGGCTAAGGAAGAAAATTAAGCAATTCAGTGTAGAATTCAGGGTAGTTAGTAAACAGGGTGCTGTACGCTGGCTTAGCTGGAATATGGTAGCCAGAGACGGGCGATGGTATACGTATGGAAGAGACATTACTGAAAATAAAAGGGTAGAAGGTGAGCTGGTAAAACTCTCGTTTGTAGCCAGCAAGATTAATAATGCTGTAGTGATCAGCGACGCGAATAATCATGTTACCTGGGTAAATGATGCATTTGAAAAAATTACCGGATATACTATTAATGATTTAAAAGGAAAACGGTTGGGGGACTTGATTATAGGTCCGAAGACTGATCTGGAGCTATTAAAAAAAGCAAGGCTTCTGATAAAGCAAAACAGGTCTTTCACGGTAGATCTGCTTGCGTATAGAAAAGACGGACAACCCATATGGCTATCTATCTATAATACGGTGGTACTGAATGATAAAGGGAAGGTTGATATGGAGGTTGAAATCATAATTGATATCACTGAGAAGAAAAAGGCTGAAGAGGAATTGCAGGTACTTTCTTTGGTGGCAAGTAAAACCAATACCGGTGTTAATATTTCGGATGCAGCAGGTAAAACCACCTGGATAAATCAATCGCTTAAAAAACTAACAGGTTATTCTTTCGCAGAATTAAAGGGGCAAAAACTTGGTGATGTGCTTTCTAAAGATGAGGCGCAGAAAGAGCTCATTTTAAGCTCCAGGGCAAAGGCGCAAAAAAATGAGTCTTATACCATAGAAGTACAAGCTAAGACGAAGGATAACCAACCCGTTTGGCTTGCCGTTTCTAATACCCCAATTATAAATGAAAAGGGAGAGGTTGAGCGCCAGATTGACCTCATTTCGGATATCACACAGCGAAAGCAAATAGAAAAGGATCTTTTTGAATCTAAAGAGAAGGCATTGCAATTGAGTGAGGCCAAAGAAATGTTCCTTTCTGTAATGAGTCATGAGATCAGGACGCCATTAAATGCTGTTATTGGGATGACTCATTTACTGATTGATAATAACCCCAAAGAATCACAGATAGAAGATCTCAATATCCTTAAGTTTTCTGCTGAGAACCTTTTACATATTATCAATGATATTCTGGATTTTACAAAAATAGAAACCGGCAATCTGGAACTGGAATCTATTCCATTAGACATAAAAGGTCTGGCCAGCGATATTGTTAATTCATTACAAATTAATGCTTCCCAAAAGGGGGATAAACTGGAGTTGCAATACGATAATAAGATTCCTGCTGATATTCTGGGAGATAAAACCAGGTTGTATCAGATTCTGATGAATTTGCTGGGAAATGCAATTAAGTTCACAGATTACGGAAAAATAGAACTGAAGATTGAGCTTGTCAGTGAAAATGATGAGGCTGTACTGGTGCGTTTTTTAGTAAAAGATAATGGTATTGGAATTCCTGAGGATAAGCAATCTTATATTTTCGAAACCTTTACCCAGGCTAAAACGGATATATCAAGAAAGTATGGTGGGACAGGCCTTGGTTTGGCGATAACAAAGAAACTGCTAAAGTTATATCGTTCAGATATTACAGTGACAAGTAAGGAAGGAAGAGGAACTGAATTCTGTTTCGATATTCATTTCAGGAAAGCCACCCAAGATGCCAAAGTTGTTAAATCAATAGAGCAGCCATCTTTATTTATTGGGAAAAGGATATTGGTAGTTGATGATAATGACATTAATATTCTAATTGCGAATCGGATACTTAGTAAATGGGGCTTTGAGCTTGAATTTGCTAAAAATGGTAAAGAAGCCATTGAAAAGGTAATGACGAAATCCTTTGATCTTATCTTTATGGATATTCAAATGCCCGGTATAGATGGATTTGAAACTACCAGTATCATAAGGGAGCTAGATGATGAGTATTTTAAAACGGTTCCAATAATTGCGCTTACAGCATCCACACTTCAGGATGAAAATAGCAAGTTCAAAGCTTGTGGGATGAATGGGCATATATTGAAGCCATTTAAGCCTGAAGAAATAAAGAACATTATTTCTATAAACTTCTCTAAATAAGTAAAATTTTATTGGATTTTCTGTTAAAGATAAAGGGCCGATAGCCCATTAGAATGGAATTATCGACCCTTAAATTAACGCTCTCATAACAAAGGAACGAATTATTTTTTAATTGCCAAAAAATAAAAGACTTATTTGAAAATAAAAAGTAAAGGGCCGATATTTCTATTCAGAATATCGACCCTTACCATCTAAATTAACGCTCTCATCAATATAAACGACCTTATTTTAAAAATGTTATAATTGATGTGCATTTTTATTAATGTTGGTAGCAACCCAGGTCGGAAGGAAACGTTCTGGTCTGATTATTAAGGTCTTTGCTTAAGAAAGAATTAAAAGCAGGATCGGCACTTAAATCGCTGCCTTTGTTTAATGCCGGGCTGTTGTTCTGAAGCATGAAGTTGTATTTTACCGGATCGGTAAAACGTGGATCAATATTTAACAGGTTGAAATTACCTTCGTAGGTTTTGAGCAGTGTTTTAATTGAATTGTTGCTTAATTCAACTTCGACAGTTGTGCTGGTTTTTTTCTCAATGAGGAATTCTTCAGCTAAGCTTCCCCAGATGATATTATTAACGAGTTGGATTTTTAAATTTTCAGAAGGGCGCCCAGTGCTTGCATCGGAGAAATATAATGAAGGGGTTCTTCGCGATAGTTTAGCGTTGTAGCCTGCAAATGTATTTTGTTTAATATTGTATTTCCCACCGGCAACGCCATATAGAAGGTATTGACCCGCATTGTAAAATAGGTTGTTAAAAATATCCAATTCAGCGTGGTAGCCTACGATTCCGGCAATGGTCATGTTCTTTATAATGCTGTTGGTAAGAGAGAGTTTGGATGAGCTGGTTGTTGAAAGAGAATCAACAGTAAGGCCAATTACTGCATTTTTAATCACCGCGTAATGCAGTTTCGAATTCGAGCTGCTGCTATAAAAATGTATTCCATTCCATTGCCCCGGTTCTTCTGAATACATACTTTCCGTCCGGTCTCCTGAAAACAAAATGGGGTTTACAGGTGTACCGTTTGCTAATACCTTTCCCCTGACATTCATTCCCGAATTTCCATGAAAAAAGACTTTAGTGCCGGGAAGTATAGTTAGTGTGGTTTTTGGGGCAACGGTTACCGATCTGTAGATGATATAAGGGAGCGTGCTATTCCATATGGTATTTGAAGTTATTGTCTGATTATTGATGAAAATTGCATTCTGTCCGTAGGCTATTAGTGCAACAGATTGATTGTTGCCATTTGTATTGAATAAAATAGAGTCTTGTGCAATAAACGGCTCTGTCTGGTTATTTGCATCGATGGTAGCTTTCACATAGATGCTTATGGAGTCTTTACCGTCAATTTGAAGGTTTGACTTTTGATTAACGGCCTGTCCGTTTATGATAAGGCTAAAATAAGAGCCTGAACCACCACTGAGTTTGATTTCACTTATGTTAACCGCTTTTAAATTGGGATTATATACTCTGATCCGTTTATTGGTAGAACCGGATGAGGTGTATACCGTATCAAACAGCAGTGTATCTGTAGAAAAAGAAAGCTTTGCTTTTCTATCCGTAGTTATTCCTTCAGATTTACGGCAGGCCGTAAATGCCAAAAAAAGAAGGAATAAAAAGAGATAAGACAAACGCATTTAACAAACTTAGATAAATTTATTCTGCAAAGGCAACGGCTGCAATACTTAATTTCTTTATGCCACATTTATGTAATTCTATAGCACAGGCTTCAATAGTAGCCCCTGTTGTAATAACGTCATCGACCAATAGAATATGCTTGCCGGTTAAGTTTTCTCTGTTTTTAACCGAGAAAACGGTTTTCATATTTTCGAAACGCATATATCTCCCTTTTTTAGTTTGCGTATCTGTTATGGTGGTTCTAATAAGTGAGTCTGAATTTACGCTGACATTTAATGCTGATGATATGCCGTTGGCAATGAGTTCACTTTGGTTATAACCTCTGCTACTTTTTCTTTTCTTGTGGAGCGGAACAGGAATGATCAGGTCAATATCCATGTATCCGGAAGCTAAACTTAACCGATCTCCGATCATTTCGCCAAGTTTAACACCTAAGCCCGTCTGATTTCTGTACTTTAAGCTGTGAATGATGTTTTGCACCTTTCCACCCTTTTTAAAGTACAATAATGCCATTGCCATATTAAATGGTATTCTTCCCCAAAATTGTTTGGCTACTTTATTGTCAGGGTGTAAATGGTAATCTGTGTATGGGATGGTAAACAGGCATTTGCTGCATAAAAATGCTTCACCATGGTAAATGTCGGTGCCACAGCCACTGCACAAATTAGGAAACAGGAGGGCGGCCAGATCCTGAAAGAGTTTTTTAACGAAGTTCATCCGCTAATCTATTCTCTTTTGGTGTTTAGGTGGTTATAATTTAGTATTTAGTACTGAGTAGTTAGTATTTAGTACTGGGTGTGGAGTAGTTGGAGCTTAATAGTGAGTACTTAGTGGCTGATTTGCTGGTGAAGGTGGTGATTAATTCTGCTCTTTTACTGCAAGCTGTCCACAGGCGGCATCAATATCTTTACCACGACTGCGTCGGATATTTGTAGTGATACCCTGGTTTTTTAGATAATTAGAGAAAGCATCAATTTTATCACCTTCAGCATTAACGAAATCAGCAAACTGAATTGGGTTATATTCAATCAGATTTACCTTGCAGGGTACATGTTTGCAGAACTTTGCAAGTTCCATTGCATCTTCAATTTCATCATTAAAGTGATTAAATACAATGTATTCGTAGGTTACCGGGTTTTTGGTTTTAGAATAATAGTATTTTAATGCTTCTTCAAGTGCCTTTAATGTATTGTGCTCATTAATAGGCATGATTTCATTACGCTTTTTGTCATTAGCTGCGTGCAGAGAAAGGGCAAGATTAAACTTAACGCCATCATCGCCCAGCTTTTTGATCATTTTAGAGATACCTGCCGTAGAAACAGTAATTCGTTTGTAAGACATGTTTAAGCCATCAGGGGATGTAATCCGCTCTATTGACTTTAATACATTGGCATAATTAAGAAGCGGCTCGCCCATGCCCATATATACAATATTTGTTAGCGGGGCATTGTAATTTTGCTTAGCCTGCTGATCAATTAATACTACCTGATCATAAATCTCGTCGGCATTGAGGTTACGTTTACGATCCATATAGCCTGTGGCGCAGAACTTACATGTTAAGCTGCAGCCAACCTGAGAGCTAACGCAAGCGGTCATACGGTCGTCCATAGGAATTAAAACACCTTCCACAATATTCCCATCATATAGTCTGAATGTATTTTTAATGGTATGATCGTTACTGAATTGGGAGTTGTTAACCTCTACTACATTGATGGCGTAATTTTCATCAAGCTTAATTCTAAGCTCTTTGGAAAGGTTACTCATCTCAGAAAATGTGCGTGCTGATTTTTCCCAAAGCCATTGGTAAACCTGTTTGGCCCGGTAAGAAGGTTCTTTCATGGCAGTGAAGTGCTGTTGCAGCTGTGCCAGATCTAATGAACGTATATCAGTTTTCTTTGTAGTAAGCATTTGGCTGCAAAGTTACCTAAAAATATTGTTTTCTTGTTATGTTGAAACCTCAATGACAGAATTGGTAATAATAGGTTGTTTTAAAGCGGTCGTCATCCTAGCGATCGAGGGGTTTATGGCAAAGAGATAGCTGTGAAGCATATTGGAATTACCAAGAGATCTCTCCCCGCGTCGAGATGACGACGTGTGGTATATCGCATGACAGATTCAGCACGGCGAATTCAGGATTACGAATTTGTAATTCTTAGAATGACGAAAGGCTAATGGTCAAATTATCGTTTCGGACTTCTGGTTTTTGCAGCAGGGGCGCCGGATCTGCCTTTTGTTGGCCGTACTGGTCTTTTGCTTGGGCCATTATTTTTGTTCCAATCAGTGCTTGAAGAAGCAGATTTAAATCCTCCGGCAGATTTTGGTGCCGATTTACCTTTGCCACCGGCCGGTCGATCTGCTCTGCTTACTGAACCTGAAGAAGCTTTGCTGTAAGGTTTTTTAGGACCTCCGGGTTTGCCTGAAGATTTTCTTGGGGTCACATTTTCAGATAAATCATCCTCCACTCTGGCTTTAGGTTTTTTATTTACTCTTTTAGGAGCAGCAGCACTTTCTGAACTTGATTTTGCAACCATGTTAAATATTTCTGTCTGCTCTTCATTTGTAAGTTCACGCCATTCGCCAACGGGAATGCCTTTTAGGCTGATGTTCATGATTCTAACCCGCTCCAGTTTTGTTACTTCAAAACCAAAGTGCTCACACATGCGTCTGATTTGGCGGTTCAGACCTTGAATCAATATGATTTTAAAAACAAAAGGACTTTCCTGAGTTACCTTGCATTTTTTGGTCATGACACCTAATACCGGTACGCCTTTGGCCATGCCTGTTAAAAATGATTCTGTAATAGGCTTATTTACAGTAACTACATATTCTTTTTCGTGATTATTACCTGCTCTAAGTATTTTATTTACCAGGTCGCCATTGTTGGTAAGGAAAATCAAACCCTGGGAGTCTTTATCCAGACGTCCGATTGGGAATACCCTTTCGCTATGGTTCACATGATCAACAATATTGCTTTTTACACCAGCTTCAGTAGTGCTGGTAATGCCAACGGGTTTATTATAGGCAATAAGAACAGAGTTTTCAACTTCTTTAGGTTCAATAGTTTGCCCATTTACTGTAATAATGTCTCCAAAGATAACTTTGTCGCCAACTTTAGCACGCTTGCCATTTATAAATACGTTGCCCTGCTCAATATATCTGTCGGCTGCTCTACGAGAGCATAAACCGCTTTCACTAATGTATTTATTTAATCGGATGCTAGAATCAGACATGGATATTGGAGTTATAAATTGATTTCTTTTTTACAAAGGAATCAATTTATAACCAAATATGCTATCAAAATATTTTTAAGCTCCTTATTTTAGAAAGAAAGCATCACCATTCTAATTACAAAATGACCCCATTTTAAGATAAAACAAATCATTTTAAAAATCCATTTCATCAGCACTGGGGCCAAAGCTTCCGGGAATTGGGATGTCAAGAAGCCTTAAAAAGACTCCTAACTGAGCCCTGTGATGAATAATTTGATTAATGCTCATGCGGATCACATCTGCTTTTGGTTCAACACTGTAAATCTGTTGCCCATTTCTTAACGTCCAGTCTTTATCTAAAAGACTTTCGTTCTCTTCTTTAAGCTCAGATCTGCCATTGGCAAGTGAACTTTCGAAATATGCCAATAATTCTTCGGTAGTGTTTACGTTGGCAGGTTGATAAGGATTGGCCGCGAAATCAAGCTCATCAGTTTTAATGGCCATTGTAATCCAGGTTGGCAGTTCAGCAATGTGAGTAGCCAATTGTTTAACGGTCATACTTTTTTTATGCGGTTGCCAGGCAAATTTATCGGTTGGCACTCTTTGCAACATTTTGCGTGTGGTTAAAGCCTCTTGTTCCAGTTCCTTTAAATACATTTTAATTCTGCTCATAACTTTGTGTTTTGTTTTGTAGAACAAAGAAAGTGACGACAACTGACAACCCTATGGCAGTCTGCTTTTGAGAAAGAAAATTTATTTTTAATAATTGACCGGAAGAAGCTTCATGTACTCACTTAGCTTCATGTGTTCGGTTTTCCGGAATTGAATTTCTAAATTTTTTACTGATTCAATTCGGGATACTTTAAAGTCCCGATATTCAGAACGGAGATGGCACCATGCAATTAAATGCCAGCTGAATGCATAAAATATTAATCCGATTGGCTCCAATTCCCTTTTAGTGGTCTGTGCATTGTTATTTGTATACGCAATTTCTATGATGCACTGCGATGAAATGGCATTTTGCAGTGCCGAGAGGTATTCAAATTCATTTTTTATTGAATCCGGCAGTTGCAGGATCATATTGTTGCTTAGCAATTCCAGTTTTTCTTTCTGACTACTTCTTAATACCGCTTTAACTTTATTTAATGCAGTGGTGTAATGTTTAAGGATAGATTGATCTGTAAAGCCGGATACCAAACGTTCCATTATTAAAAGGGCATTTGCTTCTTCAGAATTAAAAGAAACAGGCGGAAGAAAGTATCCCTGTACAATAAAATAACCCTTTGGCTGCTCAAAACTAATTGGTATTCCTTGTTCGGTAAGTGCTTTAATATCACGGTAAACTGTGCGGATGCTCATTTGAAACTGATCAGCAATTTTATCGGCCGTAACATATTTTTTTGTCTGAAGTAGGACGAGTATTCCAAAAAGCCTGTCTATACGGTTCATTTATAGGGTTGTTGATGTTTTGCAAACTTATATAAAATAGCTTTTAGCACGTACTAATTTATAGATTTCTGCTCTTATTATCCGTTCTTTGTACTATGGTTTCTTATATATCTGCGTCTTACGTATTTCCTGTGATTGGCCCCCCTATAAAGAATGGGGTTATAGGAGTTGAAATTGATGGTACAATAACCCATGTTTTAACTGCTGAAGAAGCCGAAAAAGAACAAATTGAGGACATAACCCATTATGAAGGTTTATTGGTGCCCGGATTTGTAAATACACATTGCCATTTGGAATTGTCGCACTTAAAAGGGCAGATAGAAAAACGTACAGGATTGCCAGGTTTTGTACAGGCAGTAATGAAATTAAGAACCTCTGACGAAGAGGCGCTGGATTTAGCCATGCTAAGGGCAGACAGAGAAATGTTTGAGAATGGCATAGTTGCCGTGGGTGATATTTCAAATCAAATCATTTCCAGGGGTACTAAGCTTGGAAGTCCTATTTACTATCATACCTTTCTGGAGGTGATGGGTTTTAATCCTCTAACAGCCAAAGAATCTATAAAACGAGCTATTGAATTTAAAGAGAAGTTTGATCCGCTTAAAGTTTCCATTGTTCCTCATGCACCTTATTCAGTTTCGGCTGAGCTATTTAAGGAATTGCGTGATATCAGCGAAGTTAATAATGAGCTGCTAAGCATTCATAATCAGGAAACGAAAGATGAAAACCTCTTTTTTGAGCAGAAAGAAGGCAGTTTTCTAGAGTTGTATAAAGCCCTTGGTCTTGATATTGACTTTTATAAGGCATCGGGCAAAACATCGTTACAAACTGTTTTGCCAATGTTATCTGATAAACAGAAAACGTTATTGGTTCATAATACTTTCACTTCAAGGAAAGATGTTGAATTTGCAGAAGCATGTCATCCCAATTTATACTGGTGCCTTTGTCCGAATGCGAATTTATATATAGAAAACAAGCTTCCTGATGTGGATATGCTGAGGAGTGCAGGTGTTAAAATTACACTTGGTACCGATAGTTTAGCCAGTAATAATCGCCTTAGCATATTTGCAGAGATGCAGACCTTACAAATCAATTTTGGAATTGACTTTGACGATCTCTTAAAATGGGGTACAATTAATGGCGCTGAGTTTTTAGGTGTGGAAAAACGTTACGGTAGTTTGGAAGCAGGAAAAAGACCGGGTATTAATCTTCTTGATTTTGAAGAGATAAGCGGGATAATAATGTTGGGCTCGAGAGTGGAAAGACTGTTTTAGTAAGTCATCCATTTGATAAATACCTACTTATAGGTATTTTTTGTGATTTTAATTTAGCGAATATTTGTTGACAAATTAAGCATGGTTTTTCATGCTGTTTGACGTTCCTAAATTATTAAATCATGAAAAAAATTACGCTCATTTCTTTTTTTGCAATTACAGTTATTTTTTCCTGTAAAAAGGATAAGATTACAGATCCTGATGTTATTCGCCCTGATGCGAAGACTCTAATTGCATCAATAACTTCCGGACTTGCAACTGCTGATAGTGTTAGCTCTTTTACCAATGCTCTTAAAAGTATTTCATTATCCGCTAATGACGTGGCTGAAGGACTTACTGTTTTTGCACCGCTTAATACTGGTTTGGCATCAAACAGGGTAAGCAGAGTTGGAGGGGTGGCTTTGAAAACCGGATCGAAATCAGGAAATGCAATTGCAGAAGGTGGTCCGGGTTCATCTGTTTCAATTACAGATTCCGTATTGAAGGACCATATTATTAAGGGACTATTTAAATTAACAGATCTTACCAATGGTAAACTGCTGACATCTTTAAGCGGTAAGCAGCTTAAGGTTACCCGATCTGCTGATACGATCTGGATAAATGGAATTCAGATTGGTGGTAAGCAGATTATTGAAAACAGCAATGAGGTAGTGTATGCCGTTAAATCTCTGCTTAGTAATACAACTGTGTCTGATGGTTTACAGACCACCTCAATTGAAATTACCGTGTGGGATGCGACCAAATGGAGTACAACCAAACCAAAAGGCGAAGTTGCGGTGGGAGCAAGTGTGATGCTTTACAGTACTCAAAAAAACTATGCAGATAGTATTGCTGCCTATACCCAGCAAAGCAATGCTGAGGGTAAGGCAATCTTTAAATCTATAACCCCCGGTACTTATTATGTTAAGGTGAGCTTTAATGGGAAAGGGAATATATTTAGCCGCTCAGCCACTAAGCAAAACGGTCTTTATACAGGGTACGCAAGTGCGGGGATATTTCAGACTGAAGCAGAGATTGCTGCAGCTCCACAGCAAACAGGTGCTGCTGTTGGTAAGATAAAATGGCTTGATGCGAATCAGGATGGTAAAGTTGATAGTTTAGACCGTGTAACCCTGCCTTACGAAAATGCTGCTGCTGTTAATGGTATTTTAAAGAAACTGGAGGTTACAATAGGTGACGCTACTGTAATTGGAGGCTCAATGACTGAACAACAGTTTACAGCAGGATTGCTGGCTGCAGAAACTGACATCGCCGCATGGCATAAAGATCTTGTGCTTTTGGATGGTGTTTTAAGTCATGATGCTGAAGTTGATTCACTTCCTGCAGCCTTACAGGCTAAATACAGGCCGATTGGAAATTTCTCTTTCGGTGCATCTAGTGCTGCAATTGCCCAAATATGGGAGTCAGCTTATCAACAGATCTCTGCCCTAAATACATTAGAAGCAAAAGCTCCGGCTGCATTGAGCAGGCGTTTAGAGAAACTGGCCAGATTAAAAGCTACCAGGGCATATGTTTACTTACAGTTGACTACTTACTTCGGAGAAGTTCCATTATTGGAGAATGGTAAGACTGATGACCTTGTACGTGCTAATAAGCAAGCGATTTATAATTTTATCGCAGCGGAATTACAATCGGCATCGGATGCTCTTCCTCAAACAGTTAGCGGGCAGCAGGATTTGAATGCGTTTTCTGTTAAATCATTGCTTGCCAAGGCATCACTTCTTGACAAAAATTACGCAAAGACGGCTGAATATACTGAAGCTGTAATTAATAGCGGAAAGTATTCGATTGTATTGCCGGCGGAAATATTCTCCGCAACAAGCAAAGAGATTATATGGAATAACTCAACAAATTTAAATGCTGATGTTAAGCGTTATTTTTACAACCGACCTTCATTGCCTTATATCAGACTTGCAGAAATTTATTTTGCGAATGCTGAAGCCAACCTGGCGCTTGGTAATACTACAAAAGCTCAGGCGAGTTTTTCTATTTTAATACAAAGAAGTGGATTACAGACTACACCGGTTGAAACTTCGGGCTTAAGAGCTTTTTGGTTACGTGAAATGAAGAGAGAAGGAAGTTCTTTTGCAAACTTATTGCGTTGGGGTACTGCTAGTCAGCAGCTGGGCAGATGGGGCTTCAATGCAGCTAAAAATAACCTATTGCCAATACCTCAAAGTGTTCTTGCTAAAAATCCACGTATTACACAGAATATAGGATATTAAGCGCTGTCAGATTAAAATTTAGTTATCTATTAGTATGCTGCCCGGATTGCTAGTCCGGGCAGTTTTTTTTATAAGACTGTTGTTCGATAGGTGTTGATGAAGTTTTATTTAGATAAATATCTTTTCTTTGCATTTGATGAAGAATAGAATTGCAACTCTTTTTGGTATTCAGTATCCGATTATCCAGGCTGGAATGGTTTGGTGCAGTGGTTGGAGATTAGCATCTGCAGTTTCTAATGCAGGTGGATTAGGGATAATTGGAGCCGGATCCATGTATCCGGAAGTTTTGTTAGAGCACATTCAAAAATGCAAAAAAGCAACTGCAAAACCTTTTGCGGTCAATGTTCCGCTACTTTATCCTAATGTGCAGGATGTGATGGACATTATAGTTGCTGAGGGAGTAAAGGTTGTATTCACATCGGCGGGAAATCCGGCGAGCTGGACTGGATTTTTAAAAGAAAAAGGCATTACTGTAGTGCATGTAGTTGCCAATACAAAATTTGCATTAAAAGCAGAAGCCAGCGGAGTAGATGCGGTTGTGGCTGAAGGATTTGAGGCTGGTGGACATAATGGAAGAGAAGAAACCACTACCCTTTGTTTAATTCCTATGGTTAAAGCTGTGGTTAAAGTTCCGGTAATTGCTGCCGGTGGTATTGGAAGTGGTGCTGCAATGCTTGCCGCATTTGCGCTGGGTGCCGAAGGAGTACAGGTAGGATCGGCGTTTGCAGTTTCAGAAGAGTCATCAGCCCATCCCAATTTTAAACATAAAATATTACAGGCAGTGGAAGGTGATACTAAGTTGAGCATGAAACAACTGGTTCCGGTACGCTTACTAAAAAATGAATTTGCTGAGGCTGTGGCGAAAGCAGAGGCAGAAGGTGCAAGTGCCGAGGGATTAAAAGTGTTGTTAGGTAAGGCTCGTGCTAAATTAGGTATGTTTGAGGGGAATATGGCCGAAGGAGAATTAGAAATAGGTCAGGTGTCGGCCATGCTGAAGGAAATAAAGCCGGCAGCGGATATACTGCATGAGATCTGGTCGGAATTTTTAGAAGAAAAAAGTAGGTTAAGCACATTAGAGTTTAGTGAATAACCGTTAAAGTTTTAAAGTATACATGGAAACGAAACATATAGATATTAGAATAACAGGAAAGGTACAGGGAGTTTCATTTAGAGCTACTACTAAGGCCGTTGCAGATCAGATGGGCATTAGAGGTATAATAAGAAATGAAAAGGATGGCACTCTGTATATGGAGGCAGAGGGTGATGATACTTTACTTGAGGTTTTTGTTGAATGGTGCAATGAGGGACCGGACAGGGCCAAAATTGAAAATGTTGAGGTTATACCCGGGGATGTGAAAAACTATCAGAACTTTGAAATCATTAAGAAATAGATGTCGGTATTAAAGAAGTTTGCTGGTGATACGGCTATTTATGGCCTCAGTACAATCCTTTCCAGGATGATTGCCTTTGCATTAACGCCCATTTACGCGAGAGCATTACCGGTTGGTGGAAACGGCATTTTTACGGCTATGTATGGATATGCTGCTATTATCAATCCAATACTGGCTTTTGGAATGGAGACTACCTTTTTCAGGTATCTGCAGAAAAAGAATGATAACCGGCAATTGGTTTATAACAATGCTTTTGGAGCAGTAATCGCCATTTCTATTGTATTTCTGTTGTTCTCGCTACTTTTTTTAAACAGCATTATCGACTTTATGCAAACTGGAGATGTTAAAGATCATTCAGATTATGCTTTTTATGTAAAGTGTTTCCTGACGATCCTGGTTACGGATGCCTTTTGTGTAATTCCTTTTGCCAAGATCCGTGCCGAGGGGAGGCCGATAAGGTTTGGCACAATAAAGTGTTTGAATATTTTTATCGTTGTGTTTTTTAATGTGTTTTTTCTGTTCCTTATTCCGATGATCATTAGCCACAAGCTGCCTGGTGGGGAATGGATGGCAAGTTGGTACAGGCCCAAATGGGTAGGTTATGTATTTTTGTCGAACGTGATTGCAAGCGTGTCTACCATATTTTTACTATTACCAGAAATTTTGCAGCTGAAGCTGAAGTTTGACCTTGGCATGTTTAGAGAAATGTTTGTGTATAGCTGGCCGGTATTGATCGCCAACATTTCCTTTATCATTAACGAAGCGCTTGATAAGGCTATGCTTAAACATATGCTGCCTGCCAGTATCAGTGATCAGGAAGTGGGGATCTACGGTTTATGTGCAAAAATCGCATTATTCCTGAGCATCTTTGTGCAGGCCTTTAGATTGGGAGCTGAGCCCTTCTTTTTCAATCATTCAAAAAATAAAAATGCTAAAGAGACCTACGCGCGGATTATGAATTATTTTGTAATTACGGTGGCGATTATAGCAGTTGCGCTTGTGGCCAATGTAAATATCCTGGCTACGATAATTGTAGGTCCGGAAACCCGTGTGGTTAACAACCATGTGGTTCAAAATATTTATTGGTCTGGGCTGGGAGTAGTCCCTCCACTGGTATTTGGTTACCTTAGCCTGGGAATTTATATGAACTTGTCGGTTTGGTACAAGTTGTCTGATCAAACGAAATACGGCTTGTACATATCGGGTATCGGTGCGGTACTGACTATTGTATTGAACTGGATCTTTATTCCAAAATATAGCTACATGGCATCGGCCTGGATTTCATTTATCGCTTATGCAGGGATGATGGTGATGTCCTATTTATGGGGACAGCGTAATTATCCCATCCCTTATCAAATAAAAAAGAATTTAGCTTATATTGTTGCAGCCATTGTGATCGTTTTTATATCATTTAATGTATTTCACAGAAACATGTTTATTGGCAATGCGTTGCTGATATTGTTTGCTTTGGCTGCATTTTATTCAGAGAAAAAAGAACTGATCGGCCTATTAAAAAAGAACTAAAATGAACATAAACATTATAAACAATTCCGGACATCCATTGCCTCAATATGAAACTGAACATGCGGCAGGTATGGATATTCGTGCATTCATAGAAACCCAAATTACGATTAAACCTTTACAGCGGGTTTTGATTCCAACAGGTTTACATATTGAACTTCCGATTGGTTATGAGGCTCAGATACGCCCACGTAGTGGACTTGCTTATAAGCATGGTATTAGTATTGTGAACTCGCCGGGGACTATTGATGCGGATTACCGTGGTGAACTGAAAGTTTTATTGGTTAATTTGTCTGATACAGATTTTGTAGTGAGTGATGGTGATAGAATTGCCCAAATGGTTATTGCAAAACATGAAACAGTAAGCTGGAAGTCGGTAGGCGAATTGAGCGACACAACACGTGGTGCTGGCGGTTACGGACATACAGGTAAATAATTTTTTATGAAGGTAAAGTGGCTTTTAGTGTTATTGCTTTCCGGCAACACAGTTGTGTTTGCCCAGGAACCTGTGGTTTCTACATTAGATAGCATGGCCATAAAAACACTTTTCTTTGCCGGTTTAAAGGAAAAGCTGAGTGAGAATTACCCGAAGGCAGCAGAGAATTTTGATAAATTGTTAAAGATTGACCCTGATAATGCTGCCGCTTACTTCGAAATTGCTACACTGAATTTCAGACAGAATAAGCTAATGGAATCAGAAATGGCGATTAAAAAAGCTACTCTTTTGAGTCCTGATAATATTTGGTACTGGAAATTACTTGCCGAGCTTTATAAGCGAAAAGGCAATATGGAGGATCTGGTTGGTGTTTTTGATAAGCTAATCGCACTTTCTCCTGATGAAGATTCTTATTATTTTGACAAATCTAATGCCCTGCTTTTAGCGGGGAAAGAGGAAGAAGCTTTGAAGGGGTATGATGTATTGGAAAAGAAGTTTGGACCTTCTGATGCTTTAACAGAGGCCAGACAGCGTGTGAATATGGGAAAGGACGATGGGCTTGATAAGAGAGCAGTTGAAAAGATCCTTGCCGAGAATGTAACGGATGTTAAAAGTTTACTTTATACAAGTGGTGTACTGATACAGAAGAATCAGAATGTTGAAGCTTTGGCTGTGCTGAAAAAAGCAAAGGAACTGGAGTCGGATAATTTTGAAGTGGATTTAGCTATGGCGGATGTTTATAGTGCATTAAAGAATAATATCCAGGCTCAGGCATCTTTAAAAATGGCCTTTGAAAATTCTATGATGCCCGTTGATGAGAAGGTTAAAGTGGTGGTGATGCTCTTAGGAGGCAAGAAAAACCAACTAAGGATAAATGATGCAGCTGAACTTGCAATGGTGGCAGCTAAAGTTCATCCTGATGACCCCAAAGTTTTTGCCTTATATGGTGATGTGCTTTATCAACAAGGAAATTTACAGGGGGCACTGGCTCAATTCCAGTCGGCATTAAAAATAACTGACCAGCTTTATGCGGTCTGGGAGCAGGTTTTGAATATACAGACTTCGCTTGGCTTATATAAAGAGGCAATTAAAACTGCCGATGATGCTTTGTCGGTTTATCCTAATCAGGCCGTTTTATATTATTATATGGCGTTGGCACTTCAAAATGAGAATCAGAATGCACTGGCTTTAACAAATATTAAAACAGCATTGCAGTTAGATCAAGAGAATCCGTTATATATAGAGTACTATGGCGATGTTTTGTTTTTGAAAGGAGATAAAGAATTGGCATTAGTGCAGTGGAAAAAGTCAAAAAGTGCCGGAAATAATTCGGAGAAGTTAAATAAGAAGATTAATGAGAAGAAATATATTCAATAGTTTGCTGTTTGTTGCCTGTTTTTCGCTAATAGTGGCCTGTAAGACTAAGAAATCCATTGTTAAGCCACCATCTGTTGTGGAAACTCCTGTGGACAATAAGAAATCGGAAACTGTAAAGTTGCTTAGAGAAAAGGATATTTCTTTTAATACACTTTCACTTAGGGCTAAGGCCAGTCTTGATATTAATGGGAATACAAATAATGTGAACATGAATATCAGGATGGAGAAAAATAAAAAGATCTGGGTAAGTATTACAGCGCTTGGTATTGAAGTGGCAAGGGCATTGATTACTCCGGATAGTATTAAGGTTAGAAATAACTTCCAGAGTGTCTATTTGAAGAAACCTTTTAATTACGTGCATACCTATACCAATAAACAGGTTGATTTTGAGCTGTTACAAGCTATTTTCTCTGGAAATACCGTAAAGGATTTTTTTAGAGATGAGACGCTAATTGCACAAGAGAATGGTGTTTGGACGCTTAGTGGTGTGAATGAGGGACTTGCCTATAGGGTGATTTTTAATACCTTATTGAAGGTTAATGAGAATAACCTGAATGATATTGAATCGGGGAGGTCTTTGAGGGTTGTCTACGGAGAATATCAGAATATTAACGGTTATCTTTTCCCAACTAATCTGAAAATTAACTCTATGGCCGGGGATAAAAGAATTAATATCAATTTGGACTTTTCGAAAATTGAGAGTAATGTTACTCTTGATTTTCCGTTTAATGTTCCAAATAAGTATGAGGTAATAAACTGATTTTTTATACTTTTGATGTAATGAAGCTAAATAAATTATTTTTACTCCTCTTATTTGTACTGTCGGCCTCTTTTGCTTTTGGACAAAGTAGTGCGGAGTTGAAAAGAAAAAAAGAAGCAATACAACGCGAAATTGATTTGTTGCAGAAGAATGCCAATAAAGCTGCCAATAATAAAAAGCTTACTTTAAGTCAGATCAATGCATTAAATGCCAAAATCGGATTAATGCAAAGCAAAATCTCTGTGATCAATTCGGAGATGAAGAATCTGGACAATCAGATTCATGAAAATACAAACGTTGTTCATAATTTAAAAGGCCAGTTGGGCCAGCTTAAAAAAGAATATGCAAGTATGATCAGATTTGCGCAACGTAACAGGAACTCGTATGATAAAATGATGTTCATTTTTGCGGCAAGCGATTTTAATCAGGCCTACAAACGGATTAAATATCTACAGCAATTTGGTCAGTATCGTAAAAAGCAGGCTGACTATATACAAGGCAAACAGAAAGACCTTAACTATAAGATCGTAATTTTAGATAAAAATCTTAAGGAAAAGAGTAGCCTTTTACATGAACAGGAGCAGGAGAAAAATAAGCTTGGTAAAAATAAAAGTGAGCAATCTCAGGTTCTGAACAAATTCAGCAGGGAAGAGAAACAGTATAGACAAGATATTGCAACCCGTAAAAAAATATCGGCACAGCTTGACAGGAATATACGTGCAGCTATTGCAAGGGAGATTGAAAAGGCCAGAAGAGAAGCTGAGGAAGAGCGTTTGGCTGCAGAAAGAGCTGCGGCAGCTAAGGCTAAGGCGGAAAATAAACCTGCTCCGGTTGCTGCTGCTCCAAAAGCCAAAACAAGTGGCGGGTACCTGACCGCAACCCCGGAGGCTGCAAGGTTATCGTCGCAATTTGAGAGTAATCGCGGGTCATTGCCATGGCCAGTTGCTACGGGTTCAATTACGGAGCGTTTTGGAAGACACATGGAAGGTCAGGCATCTTATACCAATGATGGGGTAAACATTGAAACTGCCGAGGGGGCTTCTGTACGTGCAGTATTTAACGGCAAGGTTACTACAGTTATGGAACAATACGGTAAATATTTTGTCCTGATTAAACATGGTGAATATTTCACTGTTTACCAGAACTTAAAGTCGGTTAATGTTTCGAAAGACCAGGAAGTGACTACAAAACAAACAATAGGTACTGTTGGTACTACTGAGGGAACTCCTCAACTGCAATTCCAGATCAGAAGGGGAATGGCAGCACAGAATCCAGAAGCATGGATAGCAAAATAGGATATTGTGGATTATAAATGTTTATATTTGTATTAATTAATTATAAATCAGTAAGAAAATGTATAGAGGGACGTTAATAGAATTCCTGAACATGGGAAGTGGTGAGATTATGGTGATCCTGGCGGTGGTACTTTTGTTGTTTGGAGGTAAAAAATTACCCGAACTTGCAAGAGGCTTAGGAAAAGGAATCAGAGATTTTAAAGATGCCTCTGAGGGAGTTAAAAGAGAAATCCATCGCAACATAAATTCCGTAGGTATAGTTGATGATATCGAATCGGTAATTAATGACACAAATACTAATCGTCATCATCCTTCTGAAACTAGTCCGCAGCCTGAAACTCAGACTACAGAGGGGATTAAGGAGCCATCAGATTTTGAAAAGCAGGATCTTGTTGCTGCAAATGACAATACAGAGAACACTAAAATAGAAACAGATAAAACTAAACTTTAACTAAAAATATCATGTTAAACACAACGATATCAGCCGCGTTAGGTGGCATGGAAATAGCCGTTATTCTTGTAATAGTACTATTACTTTTTGGAGGTAGAAAGATTCCTGAATTAATGAAAGGACTTGGAAAAGGTATTAAAGAATTTAAAGATGGCAAAGACGGAGTTGATGACAATGAACCGGTAGAAAGAAACCGCACCAACAAACCGTTATAGGTTTTAGAACCTGATTTTTAATCTTAATGTATTCTTGAATTTGAAGAAGTATAGCTCCTTAACAGAGATACAAACTCTTATTGGTCAAAAAAAGCTCAGCTTACCTGAGTTGTTAGATTATTATTTTAAGCAAATAGAAGCTCATCAACACCTCAATGCATTCAATGAGGTGTTTTTTTATTCGGCTTCTGAGCAGGCAAAACGTGTACAGGAAAAAATCGACAATGGAACTGCCGGTAAGCTTGCTGGAATGGTAATTGGTATAAAAGATAATATATCTTATAAAGACCATATGGTTACTGCTTCTTCGCGGATGCTTGAAGGTTTTGTATCACCATACTCAGCTACCGTTGTAGAAAGATTGATCAACGAAGATGCTGTTATTATTGGCAGGTTAAATTGTGACGAATTTGCAATGGGTGGTTCCAATGAAACCTCTTATTATGGTCCGGTAAGTAATGCCGCCGATCATGAAAGGGTAGCAGGAGGATCATCAGGAGGGTCAGCTGTTGCTGTTCAGGCTGATTTATGCTTGTCGGCTTTAGGTACTGATACTGGTGGCTCTGTTAGGCAGCCAGCAGCTTTTTGCGGATGTATAGGTTTTAAACCAACTTACGGACGCATTTCAAGATATGGTGTAATTGCTTATGCCTCATCATTTGATCAGGTGGGTACCATTACATCTTCAGTTAGTGACGCAGCAGTATTGTTAGAGGTTTTAGCAGGAGCTGATGATTATGACAGTACGGTTTCTAAAAAAGAAGTGCCCACTTATTCTGAATTACTGGGTAATGGTACTAAAAAGAAAATCGCAGTGATAAGAGAAACTTTAGAAAGTGAGGCGTTAGACCCTGCAATTAAGGATTCGATATTGAATGCCATAGCACGATTTAAAGCTCAGGGACATACGGTAGATTACGTGTCGTTCGATTTGCTTGATTACCTGGTGCCAGCATATTATGTACTTACCACTGCAGAAGCTTCGTCTAACTTATCCCGTTATGACGGGGTGCATTATGGTCACCGCAATCTGGAAGCAACCAGTTTAAATGAACTCTATAAAAAGTCAAGAGCTGAAGGTTTTGGTGAAGAAGTGAAAAGAAGGATATTGCTGGGAACGTTTGTTTTGAGTGCCGGATATTATGATGCATATTACCAAAAAGCACAGCAGGTAAGAAGGTTGATCAGAGAGAAGATGGAAGAGATGCTTAAAGAGTTTGATGTGATTTTAACTCCTGTAACGCCAACACCAGCTTTTAAAATAGGAGACAATATAGATGATCCACTGGTGATGTATATGGCAGATATATTTACTGTATTGGCCTCTTTAACAGGGATTCCGGCTGTAGCAATACCTTTGGGCAATAATGATGAGGGTTTGCCGTTAAGTATTCAATTGATGACCAAACATTTTAGGGAGGAAGAGTTACTATCATTGTCCCAAACATTCTTAAATGAAAATTTAAACTAAGGAGGTTATTTTGAATAGCCTTGAAAGCAGTATGAAATGCCTATGAAAATAAAAGTACACTTTGTATCCTATTGCATTTTCGCATTAATTAGCTTTTCGGCAGCGGCCCAACAACATGGCTTAATTTTAAACGACACAACTTCAGTACCTGAAGTTGATGAAACTCCATTGTTTAATAACTATAATTATACTTATAAGAACAGGTTAGATTCTATTCAGAAGACCGTTCCCCTCACTTATAATGAACATGTACAGAAGTACATTGATATTTATAGTGGAAGGAAGGATATGATGGGCAGAATGCTGGGCCTATCTGATTACTATTTCCCGATTTTTGAAAAGGCCCTTAAAAGCCTTAATATTCCGGAAGAAATTAAATACCTGCCAATCATAGAATCTTCTATGAATCCACATGCGGTTTCCAGAGTAGGAGCCACCGGGTTATGGCAGTTTATGTTCGGTACTGCCAGAGAGTACGGATTAAACATGGACAATTTTGTTGACGACCGGAAAGATCCTATACAGGCAAGTTATGCTGCGGCAACTTATTTTAGAGATGCTTATGAGGAGCTGGGAGACTGGCTTCTTGCTATTGCTGCATATAATTGCGGGATGGGAAATGTTAAGAGAGCAATGGAGAAATCGGGTTCAAATGATTTCTGGGAACTCAGGAGATTTTTACCTACGGAAACAAGGAATTATGTGCCTGCATTTATTGCTGCAGTGTATGTGATGAAATGTTCAGATAAACATCATATTAATTCGCAAAGACCATCTTATATCAAGATTACTGACACGATTCAGGTGAACCGTTTTATTTCTATTCCTACATTAGCTAGCGCTTTGAATATGGACGAGGAAGAACTGTGTACGCTGAATCCTTCCTATAAAAAGAAGATTGTTAACGGTACTGAATTAGAACCAAAACGAGTGATCGTCCCAAAAGTTAGCCTGGCTAATTTTGCCCGGATCTATGAAGTTCTTAATACCGATATTGAAACAAATATGAAAGTTGTGCTGGCATCAAATGATGAGAGGCGACCTGTAAGAAGCGTTAAATCAAAGCCGATTTTCTTCTTTCATAAAGTCAGACGCGGACAAAATTTAGGCGAGATTGCCAATAAATACCATGTTGAAGTTCAGGATCTGAAAGTTTGGAACAAGCTAAGGAGTTTAACTATTGTTCCGGGACAGAAGATAAAAGTATATAGCTCACATACAGACAATGACACCCCAAGTCGACTGAAAAGTTAGTATTCAGTTTGTTTATTTTCCTGTTCATTTTGTTCATAATTGCATTTAAACACGCGAAATCCGTAATTTAATTGCCTTTTTTTTATTTTAAGCCCTAATAAAAGAATTGTAACTTTGACCCCTTACAATTGACAATTTTATGACTAAAATAAACAGGAAGCAGGATGCTTTAGATTACCATTCGCAGGGGCGACCTGGGAAGATTCAGGTCATCCCAACAAAACCAACAAACTCTCAAAGAGACTTGGCACTGGCCTATTCGCCTGGGGTTGCAGAGCCGTGTTTAAAGATTGCTGAGAACACCGAAGACGTTTATAAGTATACTGCCAAGGGGAATCTGGTAGCTGTAATTAGCAACGGTACGGCGGTATTAGGCTTAGGTAATATTGGGCCGGAAGCAGGGAAACCTGTAATGGAAGGAAAGGGTCTCCTTTTTAAAATATTTGCCGACATTGATGTTTTCGATCTGGAATTGGACGTTACAAATGTTGATGATTTTGTTAAGATAGTAAAAGCCCTTGAGCCAACTTTTGGGGGAATAAATTTAGAAGATATTAAAGCACCTGAGTGCTTCGAGATAGAGCGTCGATTAAAGGAAGAAATGAAGATTCCTGTAATGCACGATGATCAACATGGTACCGCCATCATTTCAGCAGCGGCATTGCTAAATGCCTGTGAGTTGCAAAAGAAGAAAATGGACAAGATTAAGATCGTAGTGAACGGGGCAGGTGCTGCTGCTATTTCCTGCTCTCGCTTATACGTTTCTTTAGGTGCCAGAAAAGAAAATATTGTAATGTGTGACCGTTCGGGTGTGATCAGAAATACACGCGAGCACCTTGATGCAATTAAAGCTGAATTTGCAACATCCAGAAAATTAGATACACTGGCTGAAGCAATGAAAGATAGTGATGTGTTCATTGGTTTATCTTCTGCTAATTGTGTTACGGAAGACATGCTAAAATCAATGGCAAAAAATCCTATCGTGTTTGCTATGGCAAATCCTGATCCGGAAATTGCTTATGAACTGGCAATTAGTTCGCGTAAGGATTTAATTATGGCTACCGGCCGTTCTGATTATCCTAATCAGGTGAACAACGTTTTGGGCTTCCCTTACATTTTTAGAGGAGCGCTTGATGTGAGGGCTACAGCCATTAATGAGCCAATGAAAATAGCTGCGGTAAGGGCAATCGCTGAGCTGGCTAAAAAACCTGTTCCTGAGGCTGTTAATATGGCTTATAATGAGAATAATATTAAATTCGGTAAAGATTATATTATTCCTAAGCCAATGGATCATCGTTTAATGACGAATGTATCTACAGCGGTAGCTAAGGCAGCAATTGATTCTGGTGTTGCACGTAAGGTAATCACAGACTGGGATGCTTATGTTGAGGAATTGAAACACAGGTTGGGTGGCGATGATGCTATTATGCGTGCTATTACGAATAAGGCTAAATCAGATCCTAAGTGTGTTGTTTTTGCTGAAGCTGACAATTATAAAATATTAAAAGCAGCTCAAATTGTAAAAGACGAGAATATTGCTATTCCTATTCTGCTTGGAAACAAGGAAGTCATTAAGAAAATAATTGAGGAAAATGCTTTAGAACTTGAGGGAGTTAAAATTATTGACCCTTTTGAAGAGCAGGAACGCATGACTAAATATGCGAACTCATTATATGAGAAGAGACAAAGAAGAGGGGTAACTTTAATTGAGGCTACCAAATTTCTGCGTGACAGGAACTATTTTGGAGCTTCTATGGTAGAGTTTGGCGAAGCCGATGCAATGATTTCTGGTCTGACTAAGAATTATGCGACGACAATTAAACCAGCTTTGCAGGTTATTGGTACAGAAGAGGGAGTAAATCGTGTTGCCGGTATGTACATGATGATGACCAGGAAAGGACCTGTATTTTTTGGTGATACAACTGTTAATGTTGACCCTACTGCTGAAGAACTGGTTGATTTAACATTACTTCTGGAACGGTCTGTAAGCAAATTTAACATCACACCAAGGGTGGCATTACTTTCTTATTCTAATTTTGGATCCAATGAAGGTGTTGTGCCAGAAAAAGTTAGAAAAGCAGTGAAAATATTGCACGAAAAATATCCGCATATTGTGGTAGACGGTGAGATGCAGGGGAACTTTGCCATTAATAATGAGATGTTAAAAGATAATTTTCCTTTTAGCAGATTAGTAGGTGCTCCGGCAAATACCCTGGTTTTTCCTAATCTGGAATCCGGTAACATTGCGTATAAATTATTACAGGAACTTGGAGAAGCTGAGGCTGTTGGACCAATTCTGCTGGGACTAAAAAAACCAGTACATATAGTACAGCTTGGTAGTTCAGTAAGGGAAATTGTAAACATGGTAACGATTGCGGTTTTAGATGTACAAGCTAAAGAGCAAGAAGCAAATCCGAAAAAAGGTCTATTAAAAAGAATTTCAAAAAAATAAAATATGTTTGCATATATTGATGGTAAGTTAACATTTAAATGCCCTGCGTATATTGTAGTAGAAGCCGGAGGTGTGGGCTACCATATTAATATATCTCTAAATACGTATAGTAGTCTTGCCGATGCTGAGCGATGTAAAATCTATACCTGGCTCCATATTAAAGAAGATGCCCATACGTTATATGGATTTGCTGATGAGGGTGAGAGAAGGCTCTTTCTGCACTTAATTTCAGTATCTGGCATAGGTCCAAATACAGGCAGAATGATGCTCTCATCTATTACCCCAAATGAAATTCAGTCTGCTATTATTAGCGGGGATCTTCCTCTTATACAGCGTATAAAAGGAATAGGTGTTAAATCTGCACAAAGGCTTGTTCTTGAGTTGCAGGATAAATTAAAGAAAGAAGGAACGGGGTCGTTAATTGCGGCCCCTTTAAACAATACCGTAAAGGAAGAAGCTTTATCAGCTTTAATGATGCTTGGTTTTGCAAAACCTGCATCTGAAAAGGCAATTGATAATGCTGTGAAGGTGGGTGGTCAGGATTTATCAGTAGAACAAATGATTAAACTAGCCCTAAAGAACTTATAACTTTTTTTACCCTTGAAAAACAAATTAGCGCTAATAATATTTCTCCTTTTGGTTACAGCTTTTTGGGGGAAAGAAGCCGTCTCTCAAGTTGTTGTTGGGCGATCTGCCACTGATACGTCAAAGAATTTATTCGGTTTAAAAGAGAAACAAAGACTAGGTATAAGGTCATTGTCCAACTCGTTTAAGCCTTTGCCGGATAATGTGAAACGGGAAGTGGAGTATGATGCGGTAAATAAAAGATACATTATAAGGCACCTGGTAGGTAATAAGCTACTCTCTGCACCTCAATATCTTACCATTGAGGAATATCAGCGGTTGATAAGCAGTGAAATTAAGCGTGATAACTGGCGGGTGCTTTCTAATGAGGAAATTAATGATGTAAGAAGAACCGGAGTTATTCCAAGTTTGAGCGTGAACAGTAAAGCCTTCGAGAGAATTTTTGGAGGAAATACAATAAATATACAACCCAGAGGAGAGGCGGAGCTTACTTTTTTGGGTAGAATGAACAGAAATGAAAACCCTTTGTTTAATGAACGGCAAAGGGTACAGGGTAATTTCGACTTTAACCAGCGGATCCAGATGGATGTTATCGGTAATATCGGCACCAAGCTGAAAGTTAATATGAATTACAATACTGAGGCTCAATTCGATTTTGAGAATCAGATTAAGCTGGAGTATACAGGTGGTGATGACGATATTATAAAGAAAATAGAGGCAGGTAACGTAAGCCTTCCTTTAAACACAACCTTGATTACCGGAACGCAGGCACTTTTCGGGATAAAAACACAATTGCAGTTCGGTAAACTGAACGTGAATACGGTTTTTACTCAGCAAAAATCACAGTCAAGAGAAATACAGATCAATAATGGGGCACAGCAAAACGAGTATAGGCTTAGTGCAGATAACTACGAGGCAAATAAGCACTATTTCCTTGCGCAGTACTTTAGAGATAACTATAATAAATCACTTTCAAATCCTCCAACCATTACCACAGGGGTTATCATTACCAAAATAGAAGTATGGGTTACCAATAAGGCCGGTAACACTCAGGATTCCAGAGATGTTCTTGCTCTTATAGATTTGGGAGAGAATAAACCATATAATACCACTCTGACAGGAGGAACTTCGGTGCTTCCTTCTGCATTTAAGAATAATCAGTTCCCAAGGCAGTCAAATAATTTATTGGACAGGCTACCTGCAGAGGCAAGACAAACCAATTCCAATGCGGTTATTTCTTTCTTTGAGTCGAGCAAAGGCACAGATAACTATGCAAAGCTTACTTATGCGAGGAAACTAACAGAAAGGGAATATAGTTTTCATCCTAAGCTGGGTTATATTTCCTTAAATAATGCTCTGAATACGGATGAAGTACTTGCTGTTGCTTATCGCTATACCTATAATGGTGTAGAATATCAGGTGGGTGAGTTTACAACTGACGTCCCTTTTGATCAGGCCAGTCCAAAGGTGTTGTTCGCAAAGTTATTAAAGAATGAGACTACTAAAGTTAACTTGCCTACATGGGGTTTGATGATGAAAAACATCTATTCTATTGGTGGATATCAGATCAGTCAGCAGAATTTTAAATTAGATATTTTTAGAATAGACGAGAAAACAGGTATTGAGCGGCCGGTTATTACTGAAGGCGAGAAGCTGGACCAATTTAAGCGACCGTTGAAAGATAAGCTATGGATACAGGTAACCGGTTTGGATCGTTTAAATCAGCAGGATGAATTAAAGCCTGATGGAATTTTTGACTTTCAGGTTGAGAACAACCCTTTTAATTCAAATTCTAATCAGAATTCTTCTAATTCATTTGGCAGCAATAGTGCCTTTAATAATACCAATAGCATTAACAATACAAATGGGAATACAGCTTATGTACTCACAAACACCAAAAATGGATATATTACTATAGATCCATTAAATGGCAGAATCATTTTTCCCCTTGTTGAGCCTTTTGGGAGAGATTTGGCAAGCCAGTTTTTACCAACAGAGCAAGCTTTTATTGATAAATATACCTACACGGCACTGTATGATTCGACTAAGGTTGTTGCACAACAATTGTTTACCAGGCAGAACAGGTACATTATTAAGGGAAGCTATCAATCTGATATTGCATCAGAGTTTAGCTTAAATGCCATTAATGTGCCTGAAGGATCAGTAAGGGTTTTTGCCGGGACAATTCCGCTGCAGGAAGGCGTTGATTTTACAGTAGACTATCAGGGAGGAAGAGTTAAGATATTAAATACAGGAATTTTAATATCCGGACAGCCTATAAGAATATCAACAGAAAATAATGAGCTTTTTGGGTTGCAGCAACGATCTTTGTTTGGAGCCAGATTAGACTATAAAGTAAATAATAAACTGAATTTGGGAGGTACGGTCATGAACCTTTCAGAAAAGCCATTAACTCCAAAAGTAAATATTGGAGAGGAACCAATTTCCAATACTATCTGGGGGCTGGATGTTAATTATAGCTCCCCTTCGAGATTTTTAACTAAGCTGGTAGATAAATTGCCGTTCCTTTCTACCAAAGCTCCTTCGAGCATTACGTTTTCGGGAGAGTTTGCCCAGTTATTACCTGGTCACCCGAATGCACTTAACTTTGGTGGTAAAAATGGTGGCGTAAGTTACCTGGATGATTTTGAAGCCTCGAGGTCTGTGATAGATCTTAAAAGTGCTGTAGCATGGCAATTGTCGGGAACCCCGCAGTTATTCCCGGAATCAAATTTGACTAATGACCTTGCCTATGGTTATAATAGGGCACGCATAGCATTTTATAATATAGACCCTACTTTTTACAACAGAAATGCGAGTAATTTACCTTCCAGTATAAGAGCCAACCGTACGGAATTATCTAATCATTATGTTAGGGAGATTATAGAGCAGGAGGTTTTTCCTTTTAAGGAGACAAGTACCGGGCAATCGATTACACTGCCAACTTTAGACGTTGCTTTTTATCCTACAGTAAGGGGGCCATATAATTATACGCCAACAGGATTTAGTTCCAATGGTTTGTTAAATAATCCTAAATCCAGATGGGGAGGTTTATTCAGAAGAATTGAAACCAACGATTTTGAAGCCTTGAATATAGAGTTTATAGAATTATGGGTTATGGACCCAAATATTTATAAACCAAATTCTGCCGGTGGTGATTTGTATTTTAATATCGGAAATATTTCGGAAGACATTCTGAAAGACGGCCGCAAATCATTAGAAAATGGCTTGCCTGCAAATGGAGATCCCACTAAGTATGATGAAACAAATTGGGGTAGAGTACCTAAGCTGCAGCCTGTTGTACAGGCGTTTGATAATGATCCTGCTGCCAGAAAGATTCAGGATGTAGGACTAGATGGTTTATCTAATAATGATGAGCGTGTTAAATTTGCCTCGCTTATTAATCAGATAAAAGGGCAGCTAAATCCGGATGCCGCGGCTGAGCTCGAAAATGATCCTTCATCAGATGATTATTCTTATTACAGGAGTAACGCGCTGGATCAGGAAGGTGCCGGAATTTTGAAACGCTATCAGAGATACAATGGCACCGAAGGAAACTCTAAGACCCCTCAGCAATCTCAGGAAGATTTTGGCGTTGAGAATTCTGCCTCTACTTCTTTACCTGATGGTGAGGACATCAACAGGGATAATAATATGACCCAGTCTGATGAATATTTTCAGTATAAGGTATCAATGCGTCCGGGAGATTTAATGGTTGGACAAAATTTCGTTACTGACAAAGTTACTTCTCAAGTTAAACTGGCTAACGGGCAAACCCAACCTGTTACCTGGTATCAGATTAGAATTCCATTGGCCCAGTACCAACAAAAAGTTGGAGGAATTCAGGATTTTAAATCTATCCGATTTATTAGAATGTTCCTCACTAATTATGCAGATACCACTGTGTTGAGGTTTGGAAAGATCCAGTTGATAAGAGGTGAATGGCGACAGTATAATGCAAATAATGATCCTGCTCAGGTAATTGTTGATCCGGTATTGTTACCGATAGGGTCGGATAATTCAACAATTGAGGTAGCTACAGTAAATATTGAAGAAAACGGAAAACGTACTCCGATACCTTATGTTATTCCTCCGGGCATTGAAAGAGAACGTGATTTTAGTAATTATCGTGGTGATACAAGACTAAACGAGCAATCTCTGGCAGTAACAGTGAAAAATTTAAGAGATGGATACGGGAGAGCTACATTTAAAACTGCTATTAATGATTTTAGATCATATAAGCATCTAGAGATGTATGTTCACCTGGAAGCCCTTGGTAACAATGTGTTGAACAATAATGATTTAAGCGCCTTTTTAAGGATTGGAACTGATAACCAGGATAATTATTACGAGTACTCACAGCCTTTAAGGGTTACAAGTCCGGGAACCAGCGATCCTTATGCTATCTGGCCGGACCAGAACAAAATGGATATTGAACTGGAGGTCTTCCAAAAGGTCAAAATAGCCAGAAACAAGGCTTTGCTTAATGGACAGCCATGGCCAATAAACATCCCTTATGAATTTATTGAAAATGGAAAAACAATTACGATAAAAGGCCAGCCTGATATGAGTAAGGTGAGGGTTTACATGCTCGGTGTAAAAAACCCGCTTAAAAATTCTGCAAGCCCTGGTGAGGATGATGGACTGGATAAAAGCGGACAATTATGGTTTAATGAATTAAGGTTAACCCAATTTGACGAGAGAGGTGGGTGGGCTGCAACGGCGAGGATGAATGCACAGCTGGCAGATTTTGCTGATGTAAATGTTTCAGGTAGTAAATCTACAATTGGATTTGGTTCGCTTGAAAAAAGAGTGAGCGAGAGAAACAGAGCCGATAATGTATTTTTTGATATCTCTTCGAGTATGGAGCTAGGGAAGTTTTTACCTAAAAAATCAGGGATAAAGATTCCAATGTTTATTAGTTATTCAAGTCAGATAAGTACTCCGCAGTATGATCCAAGGACGCCAGATATTGAATTGAAAACAGCACTGGAAGGAGCTACTAAAGCAGAGAAAAAAGAAATACTGAACTATGCACAGGATTATACTACCCGTAATAGTATCAGCTTTACAAATGTAAGAAAGGAACGTACAGACCTTGAGAAAAAACCTCAGTTATGGGATGTGGAAAATCTTAATGCAAGCTATGCCTATACTAAATTTGCCCATAGAGATTTTATAAATCAAAATAATATTCAGCAGACTTACAGAGCCTCACTCGCCTATAATTATGCAGGACAATCTAAGAGTTACGAACCTTTTGCCAAGATCATCAAATCAAATACCCTGGCATTATTGAAAGAGATAAACTTTAGCTTGCTGCCAAATTCAATAAACTTCAGGATAGATCTGGATCGTTATTACTCAGAGAATAGCCTGCGTAACAATGATCCGAACAATGCCATTCCTATAAACACTACCTTTAATAAGAATTTCCTTGTTACAAGAGTGTATGGTATTTCCTGGAATTTTACACGCTCACTTACGCTTGATTTTGATGCCACCAATTATTCAATTATTGATGAACCGGAGGGAAGAATTGAGGGACTGAAGCGAGATACGCTATGGCAGAACTTAAAGAGAATGGGGAGGACTACAGACTATTCTCACAATTTAAATGTAACTTATAATTTACCAATAAGTAAGATTCCGGGAATGGACTGGTTAAACGTAACGACCCGTTATGGAACAAGCTTTAACTGGCAAACTGAACCTTTGTCAACCCTTAGAAACCCTTTAATAGATTTAGGAAATACGATTCAGAATTCCAGGATCATTCAGATTAATCCAAACCTTAACCTTGCCAGTCTTTACAATAAATTTGGGTTTGTGAGGAAGGCAGGAACGGGTACGACTGATAGTCAATCAGGAACAGGTTTTTTTGTCGGATTACTTACGGGAATTAAAAATATTGTGGGAGCTTATACTCAGACCCGGGGTATATTTATGCCCGGGTATTTGCCTAAAACCAATTACTTTGGTATTGATGATATCACCGGAGCTCCCGGCTTAGGATTTGTATTCGGAAGTCAGCGGGACATAAGAAGTATGGCTGTTAATAACGGATGGTTAACTAAAGATACCCTGCAGACCCAGCTTTATGTGAACACGCTAAGGGAAGATTTAAGCTTTACCAGTTTAATTGAACCAATTCGTGATTTGACCATTACCCTTACTGCAAATAAAAACAGAACATCGAATTTCTCAACAAATTACAGATACAATACAGACAGCCGTGAGTTTGAGGATTTAAGCCCATATACAACCGGCGACTATAGCATTTCATTTATTTCTTTGAGCACTTCGTTCTCAGAAAAATCGGGCAGTACAGTTTCTAAGCTGTTTAATCAGTTTATGGCAAACAGGCAGGTGATTTCGCAACGCCTGGGTGCACAAAATCCAAATTCAAGAGGTATTGTGGGTGGTTATGCTGATGGCTATGATAAAAATGCCCAGGACGTAGTTGTTTCTGCATTTTTAGCAGCCTATTCGGGCAAAAGTGCTTCTTCAATTAGTCTGAATTCTTTGCCTGCTATCCCTTTGCCAAACTGGCGTTTGAATTATCGCGGATTAACCCGTATTGCTTTCCTTGCTGATCGTTTTAATTCTATAGATATCAGACATGCATATCGTTCAATCTATAGTATTAATAGTTTCAATTCATTATTAAGGTATCAGGAAAGTAATGGTTCTGTAATTAGCCGGGAAGATGTTGATGGAGGGAACTTCTTACCAAAGTTCCAGTATTCTCAGGTAACGATTGCTGAACAATTTGCCCCGCTAATTGGTGTAGATACCAGGCTGAAAAATAACATGACTGCTAATTTTGAGTATGGCAGATCGAGGTTGCTGGGATTAAGCCTCGCAAACAGCCAGCTGGCACAGCTAACCGAAAACAATATGGTTTTCGGTTTGGGTTACCGGACCAATAAATTCCGCTTCCCGTTTGGGTTGTTCAAAGGCTTAAAAACCGATAATAATATGGACTTTAAGTTAGATGTAGCATTACGGGATAATAAGACTGTAATTTACAGGGCAGACATTAGTGAGGCTGAAGTTTCATCCGGAGCCAAGAATATAACCTTCAGACCTAGTATAGATTATGTACTTAACCAGCGTTTTAATGTGCGGGTATTCTATGATTCTAATGTTACCAAGCCATATACTTCACAAACCTTTAATACCTCTTTCAGTAATTTTGGATTTAGTTTAAGGATTACTCTTAATTAAGGATTGTTATAAACACTGATATTAATTACCTTTGAACGCGCGCAGCTTATTTAATGTGTTGAGCGGTAAAAGATTTACGAAAAAATAAATTTAGAGAAATGAATTTTCCATCAGAATTAAAGTACACTAAAGACCACGAATGGCTTAGAATTGAGGGTAAGGAAGCTTATATCGGTATTACTGATTTTGCACAGCGTGAGCTAGGTGACATCGTATATATCGATATTAATACCGTAGGTGACGAAGTGGGCAAAGATGAGGTATTTGGTACTGTAGAAGCGGTTAAAACAGTTTCAGATCTGTTTATGCCGGTAACTGCTACCCTAACTGAAACTAATGCTGCTCTAAACGATAACCCTGAGCTGGTAAATTCTGATCCATACGGACAAGGATGGATGGTTAAAGTTTCAGTTTCTGATCTTTCAGAAATTGATGGCTTATTAACCGCTGATGCTTATAAGGCACTTGTAGGAGCATAATCGATGAACAAATTCGGGGAATTAAAATATCAGATCTGGGCCATTGTATGGACCATTGTAATTTTAGTGCTTTGTAATATGAAAATGCCTGATACCAGTAGATCAGGCTTTTTTTTTGAAGGCTTTGATAAGTTAGTCCATTTAGGGTTCTTTTATGTGCTTACCATACTTTTGTTTTATGGTAAAATAAGACATCAGCACAATTATAGCTTCCGCTCTCTGACTATATTCAAGATCATTATTATTACGGCAGCACTTGGAGGTGGCATTGAATTGTTACAATGGAAAATATTTACTTACAGATCTGCAGAATGGTGGGATTTCGGTTGTGATATGACCGGGGTTTTTATGGGCGTTTTTAGTTATGTTTTATTGCACAAATCTAATTACAATGAAAAGGCAAATTAACTTGTTGATTCTGTTAATATTAGTCGGACTAATCAGTAGCTGTAGTGTTTTTAAACCGGGCTGTAAATGTCCGAAAGTAAGCTATTCGAGCTATCCTCATAGATAATTCTGTAAGATGAAGAAGAAGAGGCCAGATCATAAATCATGATCGGCCTCTTTTTTATGACCCTATATAAATACCTGCTTATTTGGATTTATTATAAATTAAGTCTAAATTGCGCATCAAAATAACACTTATACATAGATGAAACTTTCGCAGTTAAATCCAGGAGAACAAGGAACTATCGTAGCGTTTACAGATCTTGAAATGTCTGTAAAATTAATGGAAATGGGATGCTTGCCTGGTGAAACAGTAGAAGTAGAACGTTTTGCGCCACTTGGTGACCCAATTGCTATTCGCGTTGCAGGATATCAACTTTGTTTGCGTAAAAACGAAGCGTCTATTATTATAATTCAATAATAGTTTTGGCAAAAGATATTAAAATTGCTTTAGTTGGTAACCCCAACACAGGGAAATCTACACTTTTTAACCTACTTACTGGACTAAATCAGAAGATTGGAAACTTTCCAGGTATAACTGTTGACAAGAAAGTAGGCTATTGCAAGTTGGCCGATAACAAACAGGCTGAAATAATTGATTTACCAGGTACCTATAGTCTTTATCCTAAAAGTAAAGACGAGAGTATAGTATTTCAGGTTCTGGCTGATAAAAATAATTCAAGTCACCCCGATATTGTTGTTCTGGTAGCAGACGCAACAAACCTTCGAAGAAATTTACTGCTTTATTCGCAGGTTGCTGATTTAGGTGTTCCATTGGTTTTGGCACTCAACATGACCGATATGGCCAGGAAGGAAGGGATTGATATCAATATCAATAAGCTTTCTGAAAGATTAGGCATACAGGTTATCGCAATTTCAGCAAGAAGTAATTCAGGTTTAACCGAGCTAAAAGAGGCCATTAATAATACAACCGTTATTGCAACTCAGGTTGAGGGAGCGGATATGCATGTATTAGCACCTGAAGCTATTGATGTGGTTAAACAACGCGTAAAGACAGAGAATAATTACCTGGCTTTGCAGATACTCCATCAACATGAGCATCTGAATACATTTTCAGCTCAGGAACATGAAGCATTTGAACAGATAAAATTGGAACATGCTTTTGAATCATCTAAGTTACAAGCAGCTGAAACCATTGCACGTTACAGATATCTAAGTACCATTTTAAGCGGAGTGGTAGAAGATACCGGAGCAGCGAGAAAATTTGTGTTTAGCGATAAACTGGATTCGGTACTTACCAATAAATTCTGGGGTTTTCTGATCTTCATCGGTATTCTGTTCTTTATTTTCAATTCAATTTTCTCCTGGTCTTCTTATCCAATGGAGTTAATTGAATACGCTTTCGTTTGGCTTACAGAATACGGACATCAGCATTTACCGGATGGTATTTTAACCAACCTTCTTTTGGATGGTGTATTGGCGGGTTTAGGCGGTGTAATGATCTTCATACCTCAAATAGCGATCTTATTTGCTTTTATATCTATTCTGGAGGATACCGGTTATATGGCCCGTGTTACCTTTATGATGGACAAGATCATGCGTAAATTTGGCTTGAGCGGCAAATCTGTAGTGCCCATGATTGGAAGTTTAGCTTGTGCTGTTCCATCAATAATGAGCGCCAGGAATATTGAAAGCTGGAAGGACCGTATTATTACCATCATGGTTGCTCCATTGGTAAGCTGTTCTGCCAGATTACCTGTTTATACTTTATTGATCTCATTGGTTGTCCCCGAAAAAATGGTATGGGGATTTATCAATCTGCAAGGCTTAACCCTGATGGGGATGTATGTGATTAGCATTCTGGCAGCAGTTGTAGTAGCTTTTGTAATGAAGTTCCTGATAAAGGCCAAAGAGAAGTCATACTTCATTATGGAACTGCCCGTATATAGAATGCCAAGGTGGACAAACGTGGTTTATACCATGTATGAGAAATCAAAGACCTTTGTATTTGAAGCAGGTAAGGTAATTATCGCCATCTCTATTATCCTTTGGGTATTGGCAACCTACGGACCACCTGAAAGGTTTAAAGAAATTGACGATAAATACGCGGCTATAGAGGCGCAAAAAGATAGTGTGCAAATTAGTACGTTAGAGAGAGATAGATCTGCAGAGAAGCTCGAAAACTCTTATGCAGGTATTTTAGGGCATGTGATAGAGCCTGCAATAAAACCATTAGGATTCGACTGGAAAATTGGTATTGCCCTAATTACGTCGTTTGCTGCAAGAGAAGCTTTTGTGGGTACTATGGCAACCATTTACAGTGTAGATAATGATGGAGAGGTAGCTACTATTCGTAATAAAATGCGTGGAGCGAGAGATCCGGATACCGGACTGCCTGTATTTACATTTGCCACTGCGTTTTCTTTGATGCTGTTTTATGCTTTTGCCATGCAGTGCATGAGCACAGTTGCAGTAGTGTTCAGAGAAACGAAATCATGGAAATGGCCGATCATTCAGATCGTGTACATGACCGGTATGGCATATGTAGCGAGTCTGATCGCCTATCAACTTTTAAAGTAATTTAGTTATCTTGGCCTTTGTGAAAAAGGAGAATGTCTTAGCACAATATATGCCTGTAGCCGCGGCCCCAATTATAGCCCGGTGGATAGATTATTTTCAATGTGAATTTAAGATCTCTAAAAACAGAGCAACAAAACTGGGCGATTACAGACATCCTTTTAAAGGAGCAGGACATAAGATCTCCGTTAATAATGACCTTAATGCCTATGCTTTCCTTGTAACTACTGTTCATGAATTTGCACATCTGTTAACCTGGAATGATCACAAAAATAAGGTAAAGCCTCATGGTGATGAATGGAAACGGAATTTTAAGCGAATGATGGTTCCTTTTATTGATCAGAACATATTTCCTGAAGATGTGCAGTCTGCCATTGTAAGCTATCTAAATAATCCGTCTGCTGCCAGTTGTACTGATTTAAAGTTATCCAGGGCGTTAAAGAAATATGACCTGCTGCTAAATGTTTCCCGCCTTGAAGAGCTGCCTATCAATACAGTATTTAGCATAAAAGACGGAAGACAATTTAAAAAGGGAGAGCGGCTAAGAAAAAGATATCGCTGTGTTTGTCTGGATAACGGGAATACCTATCTTTTTAATCCATTGGCTGAGGTAACGCTGGCAGCTACAGGCACGTAAACTGCTTCTTTATCTCTTATTTCCCACTTTATATTCAATTTTTTATCCTTGAAATTTGTTGGATCCTGAGTAAGGCTATCTACATAACTATCTGTATCCTTTATTGAAATACTTGCACTATAGCCGTTCGCGATCTTGCTTTTTAAGAGAATATAGCGTTCATCCGGAGCAGATATAATATTATCGAAAACCAGATCAAATTTATCGGTTCCATTCACTGCTTCGTTTAATAGTTTAATATCCTCATTATATTCCTTTGCCAGATCAGTAGTGGTTTTCTTCCTGATTTGGAAGGGCTTGGCCTTAAGCAATGGGAGTGAGGGTGCACTGCGGTATTCTTCTTTAAATGGAATGTTATTTCTAAGATAAGTACGATGGTCCTCAAGATTATTAGCTCCCTGTTTGGTTATTTCTGTTCCCTCCTTTAATAAAATGAGGCTATCATTTTTAAAATAGTATTTTTTTATCTCGCTGCTGATTCCTTCATCATTTTTATACTGTGTAAACAGGACAGGTTTGCCATTCCAGCTATATTTTTCTACATGCATAGTTGTCTGTCCGAGTTGATAAACCAGACTGATATTCTTTTCGAAGGTATTAAGGGTTAAGTCAATGGAGTCGGCGTAAAGTAATATTGAGGCCTCCGTCATTGGAGTGCCAATTCTGGCATTAATAAGATCAGCCTGAGGGTGCTTAGGGCCCTGGTTACAACTCAATACCGTTAAAGAAAACAGGAAAAGTAGAGATAATAATTTCATACCATTAGCTTAGTTTATGCTGAACTAACAGGCCATTATCATGCCAAGTTAATCTAATAAGCTAACAGGCGTTTAACTGTATCTGCAAGGCTGCTTTTTGCAAGGAAACTATCTTCAAGTGTTTTGCTCATTGGTATGGCTGTATCGGCACTTGCGCAACGCATTACAGGGGCATCAAGGTATTTAAAACAATGTTCAGAAATCCATGCGGCCAATTCGGCGCCAAAGCCACAGGTTAATGTATCCTCATGTAAAACCAGGGCTCTGCCTGTTGTTTTAACTGCAGTAGCGACAGTTTCTTTGTCCCATGGCTGCAAACTTCGCAAATCCACTAAAGTTGCGGAAACATCAGGATTCTCAGTAAGATAAGAGATTGCCCAATGAACACCCAGGCCATAAGTTATTATGACCAGTTGTGTTCCATGCTTTAAAACATTAGCTTTTCCAATCTCAATGTTGTAATACCCTGATGGTACCTCTCCGGTCAGGCTTCGATAAAGATATTTATGTTCAAAATACATTATTGGATTTGGATCATCTATCGCAGCCAGTAACAATCCTTTGGCATCGTAAGGAAAAGCAGGATAAACAACTTTTACTCCCGGGGTTTTAGTAAACCATGCTTCATTACTTTGAGAGTGAAAAGGGCCTGCACCAGTTCCTGCACCTGTAGGCATGCGGACTACAACATCGGCTTTTTCGCCCCACCTGTAATGTGTTTTAGCCAGGTTGTTTACGATCTGATTAAAACCGCAGGTCACAAAATCGGCAAA
The DNA here is from genome assembly GCF_001636695.1 of Pedobacter panaciterrae. Taxonomy (GTDB): domain Bacteria; phylum Bacteroidota; class Bacteroidia; order Sphingobacteriales; family Sphingobacteriaceae; genus Pedobacter; species Pedobacter panaciterrae_A. The sequence continues at coordinate 30,413 of NZ_LGEL01000010.1, read as the reverse complement.
TTGCATTTCTACTATAGCTTTATACCCATTTATTGATAATCCTAATGCTGTTCCAATAATCGCTGACTCGCAGATAGGCGTGTTTCTAACTCTTGCTTTTCCAAATTCATTTACAAATCCATCAGTAATCTTAAAGGCACCTCCATATTCAGCAATATCCTGCCCCATTAAAACAAGGTTGCTATGTTTTGTCATACCAGTCCTTAGCCCGTCTGTAATGGCATCTATATAGCGTATTTCCCTCGGCGATTCAGTAGGTTCGGAGGCTTCAAACAGATAAGGTGAGTACATATCATCAAGTTCTGTTTGTATATTGGAAGTAGGTTCCTCGTCGTGAAATGCAATTTCCACCTCCCTGTCAATTTCCGTTTTAAAAGAGGTTTTTATTTCCTGAATTGTGGTTTCAGTAAGAATGTTCTGGTCAAACAAGTACTGCTCAAAGTTTTTAAGCGGATCTTTTGCAGTCCATTTATCAAATAGTTCCTGAGGAACATATTTAGTCCCCGATGCCTCTTCATGCCCTCGCATCCTGAAGGTCAGGCATTCAATTAACACTGGCCTTGGATATTTTCGGATGGAGCTGGATATTGAATCCAGGGTGTCATATACCTCCAGAATATTGTTGCCATCTACCTGTATTCCTTCAATTCCGTATCCTATAGCCTTATCCACAAGGTTTTTGCATTTAAACTGCTCGTTAATAGGAGTAGAGAGTCCGTAACCGTTATTCTCTATAAGAAAGATGACAGGTAAATTCCATACGGCTGCAACATTTATTGCCTCATGAAAATCACCTTCGCTTGTGGCGCCTTCGCCTGTAAATACTAAAGTGGCTTTCTCTTTATGCTCAATTAAGTCTGCAAGCGCAATTCCATCTGCCAGGGCCATTTGGGGGCCAAGGTGAGATATCATTCCAATAATCTTATAATCCTGGGTTCCAAAATGGAAAGAGCGATCTCTTCCTTTAGTAAAGCCTGTAATTTTGCCTTGCCATTGTGCCATCAGTTTTCGTAAAGGAATATCACGGGTAGTAAATACGCCAAGGTTCCGATGCATGGGCAGGATATATTCCTGAGCTTCCATTGCCATGGTACTACCTACAGCAATAGCTTCCTGGCCAATTCCCGAAAACCATTTGCCTATCCTTCCTTGACGCAAGAGAATTAGCATTTTCTCTTCGACCATCCTCGGATAAAGTAAACGCTTATAGAAATTCAATAATGCGGTATCACTTTTGTCTTTTCGGTCGAAGATCATACTTATAAGTTTTTAGGTTCCTTATTTTTTTCTTCCCATTGCCTGGCAAAAGACTTTGGAGATATTACCGGCATGGAACGATACTTACCCCATATTTTTCTAAATAGATTTTTGAGGAAGAAGTTCTTGATCTTTCCACTAAGGAAGTCCATTCTTGATCTTTTTAACATTCCTACCTTCCAGATCTTCCAGCCTACTTCTTCAACCTTAGTATTGTCGTGGTTAGTAGCAGCATCTCTTCTGTTGAGCAATAGCATTTTATGAATGTCAATTTTAACAGGGCATACCTCAGAGCATTTTCCGCACAGGCTTGATGCATAGCTTAAATGCTTAAAGTCCTTCATACCTTTAAGGTGCGGGGTAATAATAGAGCCAATAGGGCCACTATACGTAGTGTTATAAGTATGGCCACCAATGTTTTTGTAAACAGGGCAAGCATTAAGACAGGCTCCGCAACGGATGCAATAAAGGCCCTGACGCTGTTCTTTTTGAGCAAGTAGGTTGGTACGACCGTTATCAAGTAAGATTACATACATTTCCTCCGGTCCGTCGGTTTCCTCACCTCTTCTTGGACCACTCAGGATTGTATTGTAAACAGTTAGATTTTGTCCAGTACCATGACTAGCCAAAAGTGGCCAGAAAAGGTCTAAGTCGGCCATTGATGGAATCACTTTTTCAATACCAACAATCGCGATATGAATTTTAGGAAAGGTTGTACATAGCCTTGCATTACCCTCATTTTCAGTTAGTGCAATACTCCCGGTATCGGCTATCAGAAAGTTTCCTCCACTAATTCCAATATCAGCCTTAAGGTATTTATCTCTTAAAAGCTCACGAGCCTTTTGGGTAAGTTGCTGAGGGGTATAATCAAGAGGGGTACCGAATTTTTCGTGAAATAGTTTAGCAATATCCTCTTTGCTTAAATGCATTGCGGGAGTTACAATATGATAGGGTGGCTGCCCCAGCAATTGAACTATATATTCGCCCAGATCACTTTCAAGTGATTCAATATCATTTTTTTGGAGAAAGTCATTTAAATGAATTTCTTCTGTGGTCATGGATTTCGATTTAATAACCGTTTTACCGCCGTTCTTTTTAATGATATTCAGGATTTCTTTTTGCGCTTCATTGGTATCATTTGCCCAAATCACCTTGCCACCCCGACGTTGGAAATTGGACTCAAACTCCGGTAAAAACTTATCCAGATTCTCCATAACGCGCCACTTAATTACGTGTGCTTTTCTTTTGGAGTTTTCTAAATTCTCAAATTTGGATAATCCGCGTTCAACAGCAATGTTGTATTTGCCTATATTATGATTGATAGTGTTACGATGTCCTAAATCGAAGGCCTTCTCGTCCGCCTTCTCCAAAAATTCCTCTGATATATCCATCGTTTTCACCTGTTTTTATTTACCAATTCAATTCTCAGATATAGCTTTTTAAGGCTCGAAACCATTTCCCCTGGTTTTTGAATCTTGTTCGTTTTCAAACTTAGATAAAACTACGCAAGTATTCATGAAAAAAAGTAATTTGAATATTACATCTTTGGCGTACCGTCGTCATTTTTATCAACCACAGGGCGTTTTAAGCCATTGGCAAGCTCCCAGGCTGTAAAATAAACCAATTTTGCTCTTTTGGCAAGCATTGGAAAATCTATCTTGCTAACTTCATCTCCGGGCATATGATAATCATCATGTACACCATTAAAGTAAAATATTACCGGAATGCCATGTTTGGCAAAATTGTAATGATCAGAACGATAATAGAATTGATTAGGATCAGTACGGTTATTATATTTTTCATCAAGATTTATGTTCACATAAGTCTTATTGGCTTTTTTACCAATCCTGTCGAGGTCAGAGCTCAGCATGTCCGATCCGATGATGTAAACAAAGTTATTGTCACTTTCATGCGCCTTGTCGCCACGACCAATCATGTCTATATTTAAGTTCGTAATGGTATTTTCTAAAGGAAAGACTGGATGTTCAGAATACCATTCAGACCCAAGTAATCCTTTTTCTTCACCTGTAACTGTCATAAATAAAATACTTCTTTTAGGACCTTTGCCTGCTTTCTTTGCTTTTGCAAAAGCTTCTGCAATTAACAAAACACCTGTTGTACCTGATCCATCATCATCAGCACCGTTGTTAATTTTATCATCACCTTTAGCGTCAGGTGTAATTCCAATGTGGTCATAGTGACTGGTTATTACCAGAACTTCACGTTTGAGTTTAGGGTCAGAGCCTTCCAGAAAACCCAGAACATTATCTGATTTTACCTTTTTCTCTACTTTGCTTGCACTTACACATACACTGATTTTTATTTCCTGTGAAGATGGTTTGCCGCCTTCGGATAACTTCTTTCTAAGCGCATCTACATTTGCATTAGTTCCTGAAAGAATCTTATTAGCAAGTGCTGTTCCTATAGTGATAACAGGCATGGCTTGAGGGGCATCCATACGGTCTATCATTTCCTGGTTCTTTAAAGCCATTTCCTCTGATTGCAGATAGCCTTTAAGATTGTCAGGCATATTGTCAACAATAGGGTCAATAAGCAGGACCGCCTGAGCTTTCTGCTCTGTCAGGTATTTAAGTTTGGCATTTAAAGCGCTTGAGTTTCTTATGGATCCGGTAGGGGGAGGAGATCCCGGCTCTCCTGACTTAAAGATCATTACTACTTTTCCAACTACTGTTTGGCCTGCATAATCATTATAATCATCTTTGGTTAAGCCATATCCCGCAAATAATATGCTATTGGCATTAAAAGCAAAACCTTTTGCCGAAACAGATTTAGGCATAATGAAAAAATCACTTAGCGCCTCAGCCGGTTGTCCGTCTACTGTTACTATTTGCGAAAGACCAAAAGATACAATATCAATTGGCTGAAAATAATCTCCGGATACAGGGCCTTTTAAACCAATTGTTTTAAAGTGGTTTTTAATATATTCGGCCGCCATCCAACCACCTTTTTTGCCAGTTTCTCTACCTTCATATTCATCAGATGCCAATACTGACAGATGTTTATAAGCATTGTCTTTATTTATGGTCTGACTGAATTTTATGGCGTCCTTATTTTGTGCAACAGCACTACAACCAATAAGTAATAAAAAACTTGAATATAAAAGGTGCTTTTTCATGTCGACCGGGTTAAATTTACTAGGTACTCTTTATTTCGATTGATCCTTAGCAGGATATTTTTCCAACCCTTCCTTCATGTCTCCCCCCTTCAAAAGAGGTATTGATAAAGGTTGTTGTCATCTCCTTTGCAAGGTCTTCTGAAACAAATCTGGCAGGGATACATAAAACATTTGCATTGTTATGCTGTCTTGCAAGCGCAGCCAATTCATTAAGCCAGCAAATTGCTGCCCTTATTTGCTGATGCTTGTTGGCAGTAATTGCAACGCCATTTGCACTTCCGCATACTAAAATGCCAAAAGTATACTCACCACTTTCAACTGCTGAGGCTACCGGGTGTGCAAAATCAGGATAGTCGACAGATTGAGTTGAATAAGTTCCAAAGTCTTTAACTTCATAATCAGTTAAGTAAGATTTTAATAATTCTTTATATTCAAATCCTGCGTGATCTGCACCTATTGCAATTTTCATTTTTTTATCTGTTGACATTTTTAAACTATGTTTTTTAATTAAATACTGGATTAAGGCTATTTTACCTTAGCTACGCCATAAATATCCTTGTTTCTTTTCTTCTCTATATTGGCAGATATAAAGATACTCAATTCATAAAGTAAGAATAATGGCATAGCAACAATTAGCATCGTGTACGGATCAGCCGTTGGTGTAACTACAGCTGCTACTATTAGAATAATAACTGTTGAATATCTTCTGCTCGCACGCATGAATGCGGGAGTCATTATGCCTAATTTTGATAAGACGTATATGATAACCGGTAATTGAAAAATAACACCTGAACCCAACGTTAGGGTCATTACAGACGAAAGATAGGAATCAATTGTAAACGTATTTTGAATCTCAGGACTCACTGTAAAGTTAGTCAGGAAGTTGATAGATAGAGGACAGATTAGATAATATCCGAACATTATACCCAGAAAAAACAGAAATGAAGCAAAAGCTACAAAGCCACTTGCAGATTTTCTTTCGTTCTCGTGTAGTGCCGGCTTGATAAATAACCATAGTTCAAATAACAGGTATGGGATGCCTAATATGATCCCGACCATTACACATGAGTTTAACTGAAGCGTAAATTGTCCGGCCATTTCCGTATTGATAATTTTTGCATCAATTTTTGTAATACAAAACTCCGGACCTATGGAAGGAAAACGTTCTACCAGTTTACACATCATGCGATACGTCCAGAAGCTGGGGTTCTTCGGCCCCATGATAATCGTGTTGAAAATAAAATCGGTATAGTAAAATGCCCCAATAGTAAGAACCAGAACAACGCCCAATGCACGCAATAAATGCTTTCTAAGCACGTCAATGTGGTCAAAAAAAGACATTTCTGCTTCTAATGTTTTTCCTTTTTCTTTTATAGCACCAAGAAGGTCCCTTTTTTTAGTATCACTCATGTACGTTATTTGTAAAACAAAAATACCATTCTATTTTATTCAGAATGGTATTTACGTTTTAAATCTTATAAATAGTTTTTTCTATTCTGAAAATTCGAAGGTTTCCATAAACTTCGTGGTAAAATTACCAGCTCTAAAGTTAGGATCTTTCATCAATTTTAAGTGAAAAGGTATCGTAGTTTTTACACCTTCAATTACAAACTCACTTAAAGCACGCTCCATAGTACTAATTGCTTCCTCACGTGTTTGTGCAACACAGATCAACTTAGCAATCATAGAGTCGTAGTTAGAAGGAATTTGATAACCTGCATAAACATGAGTATCAACCCTTACACCATGTCCTCCCGGAGAGTGGAAGTTTGTTATTTTACCAGGACAAGGTCTGAAGTTGTTAAAAGGATCTTCAGCATTAATCCTGCACTCAATTGCGTGCATATCAGGCATGTAGTTTTTACCAGAAATAGGAACGCCAGAAGCCACTTTAATTTGTTCTTTGATCAAATCGTAGTTAATTACTTCTTCCGTTACCGGATGCTCAACCTGAATACGGGTATTCATTTCCATGAAATAGAAATTACGGTGTTTGTCAACCAGGAATTCTATTGTACCAGCACCTTCGTATTGAACAGCAATGGCACCTTTGATTGCTGCTTCACCCATTTTCTCTCTTAACTCTGGAGTCATGAAAGGAGATGGAGCTTCTTCAACAAGTTTCTGGTGACGACGTTGTATTGAACAGTCGCGCTCAGATAAGTGACAAGCTTTGCCATATTGATCACCAATGATCTGGATTTCGATGTGACGCGGATCTTCGATATATTTTTCCAAGTACAATCCATCATTGCCAAAAGCAGCACCTGATTCTTGTCTTGCACTATCCCATGCATTTTCAAACTCTTCATCTTTCCATACCACACGCATTCCCCGGCCACCGCCACCGGCAGTAGCTTTTAGTATAACCGGATAGCCCATTTCATTGGCAATTTTTATTCCTTCTTTAACACTTTCAAGTAAGCCTTCAGATCCTGGAATAGTAGGAACACCAGCTTTTTTCATGGTCTCTTTAGCCGATGCTTTATCGCCCATAGAGTTGATTTGTTCAGGTGTTGCTCCAATAAATTTAATCCCGTAATCACGGCAAACTGATGAGAATTTAGCATTCTCAGATAGAAATCCATAACCTGGGTGAATTGCATCTGCATTAGTTAATTCAGCAGCAGATATAATGTTAGGAATGCTCAGGTAAGAATCTTTACTTGGTGGCGGCCCTATACAAACAGCTTCATCAGCAAAGCGTACATGTAAGCTTTCCCTGTCAGCAGTAGAGTACACAGCTACCGTTTTAATGCCCATTTCTTTACAGGTGCGGATAATTCGCAATGCGATTTCGCCCCTGTTGGCAATTAATATTTTCTTAAACATATATTTTTCCTTTTCGTCATCCTGAATTTTCAGGAGTAGTATTTATTGATCTTTTGTCTTCAAGAATGCTACGCAGTTTATTTCGGAATTTATTTTTAATATTAGTTAATGCATATTAAAGATACCGAAATTCAGCATGACGGATTAAATTGGTTCTACTAAAAATAATGGTTGATCGTATTCTACTGGTGATGCATTATCAACAAGTACTTTTACGATTCTTCCAGAAACTTCACTTTCTATTTCATTGAACAATTTCATTGCTTCAATGATGCAGATTACTTTACCTGTAGAAACCTCATCGCCAACGTTTACAAATGATGCTTTATCCGGACTAGATGAGCGATAGAATGTACCGATCATTGGAGATTTAATGGTAATGTATTTTGAAGTGTCCTCAGTTGCCGGAGCTGCTTTGGTTTCTGTAGCTGACACCGGTTGTGGAGCCGCAGCTGCAGGGATTGCAGACGTAACAACAGGAGCTGGAACAGTAGCATGAACAACTGTTGGGGTCTGATTTGTTTTAATAGTTATCTTGAAGTCTTTTTGCTCAATAGCGACTTCATTTACGCCCGAACGAGAAACAAATTTAATAAGTTCCTGAATTTGTTTGATATCCATTTTTTGGTGTTATTTTAAGAAAACAATGTGTTTTTAGAATTAACTAAGTTATGATTAATTATGGTAAAATCATCATGAGTTTGCATTCAAAAAATCAATAAATGCTACTCTTAACGACTTCACAGTCTTTAAGTTGTATTCTGATTTAAAAATTAATAAGCCCATTTTAAGTAAACTGAACCCCATGTAAAACCACCGCCAAAGGCAGCAAGTATAATGTTGTCGCCTTTCTTTAACTGGCTTTCCCATTCCCATAAACATAGGGGGATGGTACCGTTAGTGGTATTGCCATAGCGCTGAATATTGATCATCACCTTTTCAGAACCAACGCCCATTCTTGAAGCCGTAGCATCAATAATACGTTTGTTAGCCTGATGAGGAACTAACCAGGTTACATCATCAGATGTCAGGTTATTGCGATCCATAATTTCAGCAGCAACATCTGCCATATTGGTTACAGCAAATTTGAATACAGCCTGACCTTCCTGATAAACAGAATGCTCATTGTTGTCAACTGTTTCATGAGATGCCGGCCTTGCAGAACCACCGGCTTTCTGGTGTAAGAATTGTCGGCCTGAACCATCACTTCTAAGGATTGAGTCCATTACTCCATAGCCCTCTTCATTTGGCTCCAGAAGAACGGCCCCACAGCCGTCACCAAAAATAATACAGGTGGTACGGTCCTGATAGTTAATGATAGAAGACATTTTATCGCCTCCAACTACCAACACCTTTTTGTGCTTTCCGGATTCAATGAACTGAGCACCGGTTGAAACACCATAAATGAAACCGGAGCAAGCGGCCTGAAGGTCGTAACCCCATGCGTTTTTTGCTCCAATTTTGTCTGCCAATATATTGGCAGATGCCGGGAAAGGCAGATCGGGTGTAGTGGTACAGAAGATGATCAGTTCGATCTCATCCGCAGTGATTCCACGCTTTTTAAGCAAACCATTAACGGCATGAACTGCCATATCTGAGGTGCCTAAACCTTCACCTTTTAGTATTCTGCGCTCTTTTATGCCTGTTCTGGATGTAATCCATTCATCCGTAGTGTCTACAATCGATTCTAGCTCTTTGTTTGTAAGCACGTATTCGGGAACGTAGCCATTAACAGCCGTAATCGCAGCATGAATTTTACTCATTTTTTGATGTTAATTATTAAAAGCGGCTTGTATTTTGCCTACCAAGCCTGTAGTAATCATGTCTCTGGACTGTAATATCATATTTTTTACTGCCGTCGGACTAGAAATCCCATGTCCTATAACAACCGGAGCATTTACCCCAAGAACCGGGCTTCCGCCGTAGTTCTCGTAATTAAAGCGGTCAAAGAATTCATCTTTTAGTCCTCTTTTTAAAGTCAGTACATAGAATGATTCTGCAAGTTTAAGCATTACATTTCCAGTAAAGCCATCACAAACAATTACATCGGCTTTATCGTTAAATAAATCCCGACCTTCTACATTACCAATAAAGTTAAATAGGTTGGTGTCTTTCATCAAAGGGAATGTTGCCAGACTTAGCATATTTCCTTTTTCATCTTCTTCACCAATGTTCATTAATGCTACTTTAGGGTTATTTATACCCATTACATTTTCTGCGTACAAGCTTCCAAGTACACCAAATTGTAATAAAGTATCAGGCTTGCAATCTGCGTTAGCACCTACATCCACCATTAAACCTACTCCACCGCTAAGTTTTGGTAAAAAGGTAGAAAGACATGGCCGGATGATTCCGGGAATAGTTTTTACACTAAAAACGGCACCAACAAGCATAGCCCCCGAATTACCGGCGCTTGCAAATGAATCAAGTTTACCTTCTTTAAGTAAATTGAAACCTATAGAAATACTGGAATTAGGCTTCTGAACGATGGCCTTAGTGGGATGTTCACCCATACCTATTACCTCCTCGGTATGAACATATTCAAAGAGATCCGGATCAAATCCGTTTTCGGAGAGTAAAGGTTTAATCTGCTTCGTATCTCCAATAAGAACTATCTGTTCATCTGGAGATAACAATGGATGGGCTGCTATTGCTCCTAAAACATTTGCTTTAGGAGCATAGTCTCCGCCCATTATATCGAGACCTATTTTCATAGTAAAAAATCAGTTTGTGTATAAGGTAAAATCACCCTTGTTTCCAGTCTCTAAGTTAAACTTTCAAAGACTTAAAACACAAACTATTTTTCAGAAAATTAACCTATTGAGGTGTTTTCAATAACCAATTTACCGTTGTAGTACAAGTTACCATCAACGTTGTAAGCGCGGTGAGGTGTGTGGATTGCACCTGTTGTTTGACAAGTAGCTAAAGAAGGAGCTTCTGCTTTATAGTGGGTTCTTCTTTTATCTCTTCTACTTTTAGAAATCTTGCGTTTTGGATGTGCCATTGCTGATTTATTTAATTATTATTTTAATTTTTTTAATGCTGCCCAACGTGGGTCATCACCTTGTTGTTCTTCTTCTTCTTTTTGTGTTCCGACAGAAAGACTTTCCAGTCTTGCTATCATTTCCTGGTCGCATTGCTGGCCATCGCCATTCTGCTCGCATATTTTTATATAAGGTACAGATACCGTAATGAATTCATAAATAAGCTCTGATACATCGATCTCACTTTCTTTTTTACTAAGAACAATGATTTCCAAATCATCACTCTCTAATTCATCTTCAGCAAATTTTACAATTTGCCTTTCCTGTACGCTTATCGGTGCTCCAAACTCGGCTAAACATTTGTCACAGTCTAAAATTATAGTTCCATCAATGTGGAACTGTAAAATCAGCATTGTTTCCTGTTTGTCTAATTCAACGCTAGCTTTTAAATCACCTTTTTTTACTAAAGAGTATTCAAAAGCATCAAAAAAGCTGTTATCAATCTCAAAATCAAACTGATGTTTGCCAATTTTTAAGCCGGTAAATGGGATTGAAAATTGTTTTAATGGTTTCAATTGTAACAAAATTTTAGCCCGCAAATGTAAGAATTAATTTGACATTTCTAAAATGTTATTGAAAAATAAAATACTCTTAATTTGCGTCATCTTTCATATCTGCAGCAGTTTCTATAATTTTTCCACCACTGCGTAGTTGATTTTTTAATAATTCTTCCTGTTCTCTGCGATTTTTCACAATGTGAGTTGCTGCAAAAACAGCCTCTATAAACGAAGTCGGATCTGCAACATTCTTCCCTGCAATGTCATATCCCGTTCCATGGTCTGGCGAGGTACGTACAATTTTCAAACCAGCACTATAATTAACCCCTGTGCTAAAAGCAATGGTTTTAAATGGGATTAGTCCCTGGTCATGATACATGGCAAGAACAGCGTCAAATTGCTTGTAGCCTCCATTGCCAAAAAAGCCGTCGGCGGGGTATGGGCCAAAGCAAATCACTCCTTTATCAAAAGCCTCCTGAATTGCAGGTGTAATGATGTCCGCCTCTTCTTTTCCAAGCAAGCCATTGTCGCCGGCATGAGGATTAAGGCCTAAAACAGCAATTTTTGGTTTCTCTATCCAAAAATCCTTTTTAAGACTCTCATTCATCATTACCAGTTTCTTTACAATTTTGTCTTTAGTTATACTTTGAGATACCTCATTAATCGGGATATGTCCGGTTACTACGCCTACACGAATATCTTCACTTATTAAAAACATCAGCACATCATCGCTACCGCTGCGTTGCTGTAGATATTCAGTATGTCCGGGGAAATTAAAAGTATCAGATTGGATGTTGTGTTTGTTAATAGGGGCAGTTACCAGCGCATCAATGTTGCCATTAATAAGATCGTCGGTCGCTTTTTCTAATGATAAAAGGGCATACTTTCCACCAATTTCATTTGAAACTCCCAAATCGATTTTTACATCTTCTTCCCAGCAATTAATCAGGTTTGCTTTTCTTGGGTTTGCAGCATCGGCACTATTAATAACATTAAAAACGAGATCGTTCATTCCTAATGCTTTGCGATGATAAGAAGCAACTTTAGTATGGCCATAAACAATTGGCGTACAATAATCGAGGATGCGGTTCTCAGATAAGGTTTTCAGAATAACCTCTAATCCGATCCCGTTTATGTCACCTATACTTATACCGATTTTAATTTTATTGCTCATATCCAAATAGAAAATTTAGCGCAAATTACAGAATTTCACCTTAATGTTAGTCCGATACTAGTAAAACTTTACTTATTTTGCAGCTTTTAATAGATCAGGATATGAGTTTGGTAAAGGCAAAAAAGCATTTAGGGCAACATTTTTTAACGGATAAAAACATTGCGGCAAAAATAGTAAACGGCCTTATTCACACAGATAAATACAAGCAGGTTCTTGAGGTAGGTCCCGGGATGGGAATTTTATCTGATATCTTGTTAGAACGCACAGATCTTGAAACTTTTCTTATTGATATAGATGTAGAATCCTATCACTTTTTGAAAGAAAAGTATCCTCAGTTAGGTGATAGATTGATCAATGGCGATTTCCTTGCTTTAAATCTCTCTGAGATTTTTCCTGACAAATACGCAATAATAGGGAACTTTCCCTATAATATCTCTTCTCAGATTCTGTTCAAGATCCTGGAAAACAGAGCACATGTAGTTGAGATGGTTGGTATGTTTCAAAAGGAAGTTGCGGAGCGCTGTGCTTCCAAAGCAGGAACCAAAGACTATGGTATTTTGAGCGTGTTAATCCAGGCGTACTATGATATTGAATACTTGTTTTCTGTTAAACCCGGTACTTTTAATCCTCCGCCAAAAGTAAATTCAGGAGTGATCAGGTTAAGCCGGAATAATGTGGAAACATTACCATGTGATGAAAAGCTTTTCTGGCGTACAGTAAAAGCGGGCTTCAATCAAAGAAGAAAAACACTGCGTAATTCCCTGTCAGGAGTTGTACCTAAGGATAAAATGGACGACCATGTGTTTTTTGATAAACGTGCGGAGCAGTTAAGCGTTGCTGATTTTATAACGCTTACCCAACATTTAGCGCAGCTATCTCAGTAAAATCAGTAGACCCCGTATTTTTGCATAAATAGAATTCTAATAATGACCAGAGGGAAAATATTAATAGTTGACGATCTTCATCCTGCATTTAAAGAAAGTGCCATCGCAATGGGATACGAAGTAAATGATGAACCACTAATTACAAGGGCAGAAACACTTGCTGTGATTGCTGAGTATGAAGGAATAGCTGTTCGAACAAAATTTTTAATTGATAAAGAACTTTTAAGCGCTGCCGTTAAGTTAAAATTTGTTGCAAGGGCAGGAGCAGGGTTAGATAATATAGACGAAGCCTTTGCTAAAGAAAGAAATATTGAATTGTTAAATGCTCCTGAAGGAAATATGGACGCCGTAGGAGAGCATGCTACAGGTATGCTGCTTGCGCTAATGAATAACTTTCGTAAAGCAGATATTGAAGTAAGAAATGGTGTGTGGGATAGAGAGAGCAGTCGCGGCTTCGAACTAAAAGGTAAAACTGTCGGGATAATTGGATATGGCTTTATGGGTAAAAGCTTTGCTAAAAAACTATCAGGTTTTGAAGTGAATGTGATTGCCTACGATAAATATAAAACAGGCTTTACCGATGCCTATGCCAAGGAAGTAAGCATGGAAGAGATTGTAAAGCAAAGCGATGTGCTAAGTTTGCATATCCCCCTTACATCCGAGACCAGACAAATGGTAGATGAGGAGTACTTGTTCCATTTCCGTAAGTCCATCTTTTTTATCAATACTGCAAGAGGAGAGGTAGTGAATACCAAGGCTGTTTTAAGTGCTATAGCTGCAGATAAAATACTTGGAGCAGGTCTTGATGTGCTCGAGGTAGAGAAGTTTCCTGCTTTAGGCACTCAGCAGTGGTACCAGGAACTGGTTGCATCCGACAAGGTGATATTAACACCTCATGTAGGTGGCTGGACCTTTGATTCCTATCGTAAAATTTCAGAAGTACTGGCGGATAAGTTAAGTAGCTTATAACTTATTTAACCAAATATTGTCGGCTGGCTGCGCATCCATAAAAATACCGCCATCTAACGTAATTGATTGTACAGGGGCATTTGCATTGATCTCAAAAAATGTCTCTGTGCGGTTATTTTTCCATGTTTCAGGAGTTTGGTGAATTCGCTGTTCTTTACCGTCGTTATAAATAACCTTCAGGTCAAAGGGAATTGCAAATCCTCCGGTATTTTTTACGGAAACGGTATAACTGTTTCCTTTCACAACCACCTTTTCAATAGCCAGATCTATATAGTTGTTGCTGAAAAACCAATTGTTCCAAAACCAATTTAAGTCTTGTTTAGTAGCATCATTAAAGGAATAAAAGAAATCCCATGGAATAGGGTGTTTGCCATTCCAGCGACTCATATAGGTATGTAAGGCTTTACCAAATGCCTCATCGCCAAGCAAATCTTTTAATGCAAGGTAAGCCAATGAAGGTTTACCATAAGCATTATTTCCATATCCTGCATCAGATACCTGGGTAGACATAGAAATAATTGGCTGATCTTGCTCTGTTGAAGGGCTGGATATCCAGCGTTGTACCCTGAATTTCTTATAATTTTCGGCAGCTTTTTCTTTACCTAGCTGCTGCTGTCCAATCAGATATTCAAGTGTGGTAGCCCAGCCTTCATCCATAAATGCGTAACGGGTTTCATTAGTTCCCATATAAAAAGGGAAATAAGTATGGGCAATTTCATGGTTAAGTACAAATTGCGAAAACTCAAGATCGGGGGTACTTGAGTCATTGACCATCATTGGATATTCCATATCAGCAAAGCCCTGAAAAGCGGTCATTTTGGAGAAAGGATAAGGTACCCCCGGCCAATTGTTCGAAAACCAATCCAGTGCAAGTTTCCCCCATTCTACAGCGTGAGAGAAATCTTTAGCCGTTTCATTATAAGCAGCCTGTACGCTAACTCTTCTGTTGGTTTTCTTATCAACTACCACGCTTGACGCATCCCAGACATAACTGCTGCTTAATGAAAAGGTGACATCAGTGATATTATTAGCCTCAAATTTCCAGATATTGCCATCTTTTTGCTTGGTTACACCACCATTTTTCATTTCACTGGCAGAGGCAATGTGTAGAACATCGTCAGAAGTATAAGATTTTTTAAGTCTTGCTGCATACTCTGCTTCCAATACTTCATCAGGATTTAGCAGATCTCCGGTTGCCCAGACTACATAGTTTTTTGGTGCTTTAACCGCAAGTTTATAGTCATTGAAATCGTTATAAAACTCAGTTCTGTCGCTATGCGGAATCATGTCCCACCCATTATAATCATCATAAACAGAAATTCTTGGATAGGCATAGGCTACAAAGAGAGAAGTATTGTCAATTTGCCCTTCCCGGCCACTCAGTTTTGATAGCGGGTAATTCCATTCGATAACAAATGTTGCTGATTGGCCCGGAGGCAGCGCACGCTTAAGTGAAACACTTGCTACTGTACCCCAGTCGGCACTGTTCACCTCGTAAGTCTGGCCGTTTACTGCAAATGCAGTGATCTTTAAGCCGGTTGTTAAAAAGTCAGCGGCAACATATCCAGATCTGGGAGCTTCGGGTTTATGGATATTATTTACAAATCTTATTGCTGCTGATTTTAAGGTATCCGGACTATTATTGGTATAGATGATGGTTTCTTTCCCTGTAACTATCTTGGTTTTTTCGTCTACCGATATTTTAATGTCGTACTTCCCTTTATTTTGCCAGTAATTTTTACCCGGTTTTCCATCAGATGAGCGCGTTCCGTTCTCATATGCATTTTTTATATTTCTCGGGGTATATAATTCTTGTGCACTAACTGTAAATGAGGTGATTAAGAATAGGATTAGGGCTTTTAAAGTGTTCATTGTATAACTGTTAGCTAAATGAAAATATAAAAATAGCCTTATTTTGTTCACAACTGCATCATTTTAGACCAATAATTTGTTTTTGTGGTATTACCCCATTATCTTCGTTTTAATTGAAGCAAGACTATGTAGGTTAGAATCCGATGTAGTCTTGTTTGTTTTTTAGAGTAATTAACAAAATAAACGAGCTATGACAGAGGTAACATATTATACCCAAGATGGTTTAGAAAGACTAAAGGAAGAGGTACACTATTTAAAAACTACCGGAAGGCAGTTAATATCTAAAGCGATAGCTGAAGCGAGAGATAAAGGTGACCTTTCTGAGAACGCGGAATATGATGCAGCAAAAGAAGCCCAAGGTTTACATGAAGCCAAGATAGCTAAGCTAGAAACAACACTTTCAACAGCAAGGCTAATCGATGAATCAAAACTGGATACTTCTAAGGTACTGGCATTATCAATCGTAAAAATCAAAAACGTAAAAAATGGTGCAACGATGAGCTATCAATTGGTAGCAGAGTCTGAAGCCGATTTAAAAACAGGAAAAATCTCTGTGAAATCACCTATTGCCCAAGGTTTATTGGGTAAATCTGTTGGCGATAAAACTGAAATTCAGGTGCCGGCAGGTAAAATAGAATTCGAAATATTGGAAATCACCCGATAAACCCCAAAAGCATGTCAAGCATATTCTCAAAAATTGTTAACGGTGATATTCCGGCGCACGTAGTTGCAGAGACCAGTGAATTCCTTGCCTTTTTAGATGTGAGTCCATTAGTAATGGGGCATGTTCTGGTTATCCCCAAAAAGGAAATCGATTACATCTTTGATATGGATGACGAAAGTTACTTTGGATTAACCTTGTTTGCTAAAATAGTAGCTAACGGTTTAAAGGAGGCTTTTCCTTGTAAAAAAGTAGGCGTAGCAGTAATTGGACTTGAAGTACCACACGTACATATTCACCTGATCCCGATGAATGCCGTAAACGATATGAATTTTAGTAAAGAAAAGCTAGCACCTACCAATGAGGAATTGGCAGAAGCAGCAGCTAAAATTAAAGCGGTACTAGCCCGCGATTAAAACATTTTTTTAAAAACACCTGAAAGGTAGCGTCTAAAAACGCTGCCTTTTTTTGTGGGGTATTATTTATTAAGTTGTTTAGAAATTGGGGAACGATGGTTATACCCAGAAAGATCGTCATTCCCGAAACGCTCGTCATCCCGAAACGCTCGTCATCTCGACGATAGGAGAGATCTCTTGATCATAAGGTAGCTGCTAAGCATTAGCATAAACAAGAGATCTCTCCTATCGTCGAGATGACGAGCGTTTCGGGATGACGAGTGCGCCGGGAATGAAGAGCGTTCCAGAGATGACGGATTCCTCAAGCCTTGGTGTATTATTTCAGCTTCTCATTGTTTTTATGCCTTTCCGCATCACGAATGTTCTTTTTCACTAAGTTTTTCTCAAGGGCAGCAGTCAGGTCAATGCCTGTCTGATTGGCCAGGCATATCAATACAAAAAGCACATCAGCCATTTCATCACCCAAATCAACTGCCTCATCGCTTTTCTTAAAAGATTGCTCACCATATTTTCTGGACATGATTCTCGCTACTTCGCCAACCTCTTCCATTAAAATGGCCGTATTTGTCAATTCATTAAAGTATCTGATCCCTGTTGTATTTATCCATTGGTCAACAGTTTTTTGTGCTTCCTCTATTGTCATTTTACTCCTTGTTTTTAGTGTCAATATTGATTGTAACCGGGCCATCATTTACCAGACTGATCTTCATATCTGCTCCGAATATTCCGGTTTGTACTTCTTTATTCAGTAATAAGGATAGTTGCTTAATCATCGATTCATATAGAGGTATTGCTTTATCAGGCCTTGCGGCTCTTGTAAAACCAGGTCTGTTGCCCTTCCTGGTAGAGGCAAACAATGTAAACTGACTAATCAGCAAAATATTACCACCGATATCTGTAAGACCTTTATTCATCAATCCGTTCTCATCTCCAAAAACACGCATGTTAACTATCTTTTGCGCCAGCCAATCGAGGTCTTCCTGTGTATCAGCATCTTCAATACCAAGCAATACCAGAAAACCATTAGTAATTGCGCCTGTTATTTTGCCATCTACTTTGCAGCTGGCTTCAGTAACTCTTTGAATAACTGCTCTCATATAAACCTAAGCCCTTGTTTCGTTGCCGTTATAAATGCTAAGGTAGCTTTCGTACCTGCTTAGCTCTATTTCACCACTTTCTACAGCTTTTATAACTGCACAACCCGGTTCATTAACGTGTCTGCAATTATTAAATTTACATTCGTGCATTAAATCCCTCATCTCTCTGAAATAATGCCCCAGCTCTTCAGGTCTGATGTCAAATATGCCAAGCTCTCGGATGCCCGGAGTATCTATCAGATAGCCTCCGAAAGGTAAAGTGTGCATTTCTGCAAAGGTTGTAGTGTGCTGACCTTTGTCGCTTGCTTCCGATATTTCACCGGTTTTAATGCTTCTTCCGGGTAGCAGCGCATTAATAAGGCTTGATTTTCCTACACCAGAGTGACCAGAAAATAAAGTTGTTTTATCTTTAAGTAGGCTTTCTATCTGAGGGATATTGGTGCCCTCTATGGCAGATACTGTATAGCAGGGATAGCCGATTTTTTCATAAATAGCGGCATACTCTGCCAAAATAGCCAGACCATCCTCATTAAAAAGATCAAGTTTATTGAAAATTAGTACTGCAGGAATAGAATACGCTTCGGCAGTTGCCAAAAAGCGATCAATAAAACCTAAAGAGGTACGTGGAGAGGCAAGGGTAACCACCAGAAAAGCCTGATCCATATTCGCCGCAATAATTTGCGCCTGTTTGGATAAATTGATAGACTTACGGATAATGTAGTTTTTCCGGTCGTGCAACTTATAGATGACCCCATTGTCGGAATTTGGCTCAAGTTCAAACTCTACCTGATCCCCAACCGCAATAGGATTTGTGGTCTGAATACCCTGAATTCTAAACTTGCCCTTAATCCGGCAATCGTAATCGACGCCATTTTCTGCGTGTACCTGATACCAGCTTCCTGTTGATTTAATTACTAATCCTCGCATATAAAGGTGTAAAGGTAAGAAATTGTATTTAGTACTTAGCAGCTAGTATTTAGTACTTAGACTGACTGCAAATTAGATTTAAGCTGTCGACTAGGTTGGTATTTTGTCTAAGTATTAAATACTATCTACTAAGGACTTCTTTCAAGTAGAAACCCAAAATATTTTTATAATCATTTGCTAATTAGAAAAATATAACTTTACTTTACACCACGGCACACTAAGTGTAAAAAATACAATGTATATGAACTCAACAATTACAACCACTACAACCACCACCGGGTTTACTCGGAGGAAGGTAAGCTAATGGTGTAACTGAAAAAAATAAAAACCACGAAAAGCGCCTTCCTCTAAACCGGGAAGGCGCTTTTTTTTTAACCAACAACTATGAATATTTTAAAATTTGGAGGCACATCAGTCGGTTCTGTCGAAAGCATAAGCGCTTTGATAGAGATACTTAAGCCACTGCAGGGAGATGAGAACCCTATAGTAGTTTTATCAGCAATGGGCGGTGTTACCAACGCATTACTCGACATGGCTGAAAATGCCCGGAACCTAAGAGACTACGGCGACGCATTGAAACTTGTTGAGGAGAAACACTTCAAGGTAATCAGAACTTTATTGCCTGCGGTAGCACAAAATCCAGTGCTTACCAAGCTTAAAATTTATTTTAACGAGCTGGAAGATATTTTACAATCTGTATATAATCTTCGTGAGCTTAGTGCCCAAACCAAAGATTTGATTCTTAGCTATGGAGAACGATGCTCTACAATAATGATCAGCCACATTGCTAAGCAACAATTTCCCAATGCACTTTATGTTGACGGGGCAGAGCTTATTAAAACAGATAGCCATTTTGGCCAGGCTAAGGTTAATACCTATATGACCGAGATGCTTATCAATGATTTTTATGAAGCTAATCAGGATAAGCTGTTGTTTATTACCGGTTTCATATCAAGTAATGATGAAGGACGTGTGACCACTTTAGGTCGTGGTGGAAGTGATTATACCGCCGCAATATGGGGGGCAGCCTTAAATGCATCCGAAATACAGATCTGGACTGATGTTGACGGAATGTTAACCGCTGATCCACGCATCGTTAAAAAAGCCTTTTCATTGCCGGAGCTGAGCTACACTGAAGCAATGGAGCTCTCTTATTTTGGCGCCAAGGTAATATACCCGCCAACAATGATCCCGGCTTTTTTAAAGAAGATCCCAATTGTAATCAAAAATACATTCAATACTGAATTTGCAGGAACATACATTAAGCACGGCATAAGCCCTTCAAACCTTCCAATAAAGGGAATCTCATCAATTGATGAGATCAGCGTTTTAAACCTTTCAGGAAGCGGTATGGTAGGTAAGGCAGGCTTTAGTGGTAGGCTGTTCTCTATGCTTTCACGTGAGCAGGTTAACGTAGTACTCATCACTCAGTCTTCATCTGAGCATAGCATCACCTTTGCGGTAAAACCAGCTGATTCTTTAAAAGCATTGTCGTTAATCAATAAAGAATTTGAACTGGAACTTCAGGCCAGAAAACTGGAATATCCTGAAGTAGAAAACGGATTGTCTGTTGTAGCGATAGTTGGAGAAAACATGAAGCGTACACCAGGTATGTCTGGTAAATTATTTAGCGCGCTTGGTCGTAATGGTGTAAATGTGAGGGCCATTGCACAAGGTTCTTCAGAATATAACATCTCGGTAATTATCTCAAAAACTGACTTGTCGAAAGCAGTGAATGCCATTCATGATGCATTTTATGCAGATCTTAAAAAGACCCTGCATGTGTTTTGTCTGGGTACCGGCAATATAGGCAAAACCCTGTTTAAACAACTTCAGGATCAAATGCCTTTCCTTGCTGATAATAATGATTTGCAGGTAAAAGTTATGGGAGTAAGTAATACCCGTAAAATGTATCTTGACCCAAGAGGAATCGACCTTAATACCTGGGAAGAAGATTTAAATAAACAGGATACAAAAGCAAGCTTGCCTGATTTCATCAGACGCATGAAGGCAATGAACCTTCCAAACTGTGTGTTTGTTGACAATACTGCAAGCCATAATCCGGTTGAATTTTATCTGGATATATTGCAGTCGAGCATCTCTGTTGTTACCTGCAATAAAATAGGAAACTCTGCAGATTACGAACAATATACAGCCTTTAAACAAGCAGCAAGAACTTATGGCGTCGACTTTTTCTATGAAACCAATGTAGGGGCAGGTCTGCCAATTATCCGTACGCTTAAAGACCTGATGTTAAGCGGCGATAAGGTAGCCTGCATAGAAGCTATCCTTTCCGGTACGATCTCTTACATCTTTAACAACTATAAAGATGGTGTTCTGTTTCATGAGGTAGTAAAAGAAGCACAAGAAAAAGGTTATACAGAGCCTGACCCAAGAGATGACCTTAATGGTAAGGACTTTATGCGTAAAATGCTTATTCTGGCCCGTGATGCAGGATATGCGTTAGAAGAAAAAGATATAGAACTAGAAAATATGCTACCTCCATCATGTATGGCTGCAGAAAGCGTGGCCGACTTTTATAAAGAATTAAAAAATAATTCAGCATACTTCGAGAACCTGAAAAAACAGGCTACTCAGGATAATAAAGTATTAAGGTATATAGGCAAGTTAGAAGGCGGTAAGGTTTCCATCAACTTACAGATGGTAGATGAGAATCACCCATTCTATACCCTTTCCGGTAGTGATAACATTATCTCATTTACTACTAACCGTTATAAAGACAGACCTTTAGTTGTAAAAGGACCGGGTGCCGGTGCAGAAGTAACTGCTGCAGGTGTATTTGCTGACATCATAAACGTAGGTAAACGATGAGAAAGTCTATAAAAGTTTTCGCTCCTGCTACTGTGGCCAATGTGGTTTGTGGTTATGATGTTTTAGGATTTGCTGTAAACCAACCAGGTGATGAGGTGATTATGAGCCTTACTGAAGGGAAGGGTATTACCATTTCAAAAATTACAGGTGATGATGGGAAATTACCATTAAACCCCGCAAAAAATACAGTAAGCGCCAGTGTACAGCATTATTTAAATCACATTGGTAAACCTGATCTGGGCATTGAAATTGAACTTCATAAAAAGATGCCAATAGGCAGTGGTCTTGGTTCAAGCTCTGCAAGTACTGTAGCCGGTTTGTTTGCCATAAATTCATTAATGGATAATCTGTTGACCAATAAGGAGCTTGTTCCCTTTGCTATGAAAGGCGAGGAGCTGGCCTGTGGTTATGGCCATGCCGACAATGTTGCACCTGCCCTGATGGGTGGTTTTGTGTTAATCAGAAGCTATCAGCCATTAGATATTATTAGTCTGCCGTTTCCAGAAGAGATGCATGCAGCCATTGTATATCCAGAAGTTGATGTGCCAACCAAAGATGCCCGCCAAATGATCCGTTCAAAAGTATTGTTAAAAGATGCGGTAACCCAATGGGGAAATGTAGCGGGCTTAGTTAGTGGATTGTTTATGAAAGATTATGATTTGATTGGAAGAAGCATGACAGATATACTTGTTGAACCTACCCGCTCTATTTTAATCCCTGATTTTTATAAACTTCGTACCATTGCAATGAAGGCCGGAGCTATAGGTTTTGGTATTTCAGGATCAGGCCCGTCAGTATTTGCACTTACTAAAGATGCAGAAACGGCAAACAGAATCACTGAAAAGTTACAGCAGCACTTAAAAGGCATTTCGATAAATAGCTTGTCGTTTGTTTCAGAAGTAAATAAAAAAGGGCCTGTTATATTGGATTGATATTTTTTGAGTATTTAGTAATTAGTATTTAGACATAGTTTGCTGGTAAAAAATAAACACAATGTCTAAATACTAATTACTACTTGTTAATACTCTTGATGTCTAAATACTACTTACTAAATACTAATAGATGAAATTATATAGTACCAACAACCATAGCTTAAATGTAGACTTTGCAACTGCTGTTTTTAACAGCATGCCTTTGGATAAAGGCTTGTATATGCCGGTCCACATTCCAGAACTGGATAAAGAATTTATCGATAATATAGACAAGTTCACGTTATCGCAAATTGCCTTTAAAGTAGCTTCGGTATTACTTAAAGATGCTATGCCTTTGGAAGATCTTCAAAGCATTATTGATGATGCCATCAATTTCGAAGCTCCGGTAGTAACGCTTGATGAGAACACTGCAGTATTAGAATTGTTCCATGGGCCATCTTTGGCTTTTAAAGATTTTGGAGCAAGATTTATGAGCCGGGTTATGGCTTATTTTTTAAAAGACAATGAGAAAACACTTGATGTCCTTGTTGCTACCTCAGGCGATACAGGTGGAGCTGTTGCATTAGGGTTTTTAGGCGTTCCTAATACACGGGTAACCATCCTTTACCCTAAAGGTAAAGTAAGCGAAATTCAGGAACTGCAACTTTGTACAAACGGACAGAATATCCATGCAATAGAGGTAGATGGAACTTTTGATGATTGCCAGAGCCTGGTAAAACAAGCTTTTGCAGATCAGGAATTAAATGCCAGATTAAGATTAACCTCTGCAAATTCCATCAACATTTCCAGGTTAATACCGCAAACATTTTACTATTTCAATGCTTATGCTCAATTAAAAAGACAAGGTAAAGAAGAGGTCGTGTTTTCTGTGCCAAGTGGAAATTTCGGTAATATTGCCGCAGGTCTTTTGGCGTATAAAATGGGCTTGCCGGTAAAGAAATTTATTGCGGCAACCAATGTAAATGATACTGTTCCACGATTCTTAGAAACAGGTGTTTATGAAACTAAACCATCTGTGCAAACTTATTCCAATGCAATGGATGTAGGTGCACCGAGTAACTGGGTTAGAATAATGGATCTGTTTAAAAATGATATGGAAGCACTACAGCAGATTGTGCAGAGTTATCGCTTTACTGATGAGGAAACCCTAAAGGGCATAAATGCCATATATGAGCAGTTCAATTATATTTCCTGTCCGCATACTGCAATAGCATGGCTTGCATTACAAAAATATAGAGTAGAAAATCCAGATGGTGATTATGCAGGTGTATTCCTTTCTACTGCACACGCCTGTAAATTCCCTGATGTTTTTCCCGAAAGTATCAAAGCAAAGATTAAGATCTCTGATCAGGTACAAGATCTTTTGGCAAAGCCGAAAAAAGCTGAAAAGATGAATACAGATTATGAAT
Organism: Pedobacter panaciterrae; assembly: GCF_001636695.1. Classification (GTDB taxonomy): domain Bacteria; phylum Bacteroidota; class Bacteroidia; order Sphingobacteriales; family Sphingobacteriaceae; genus Pedobacter; species Pedobacter panaciterrae_A. The sequence continues at coordinate 6,474 of NZ_LGEL01000010.1, read as the reverse complement.
CGTTTAAAGCATATTTATTTAGCTTAAGCTAGGTTTTGAGCAGGTAGTAAATTAGTACTTAGTATTTAGACATAGTTAGGAGATTGGGCGCATAAATTAATGAGCAAACCATGTTTCCTAACTATGTTTAAATACTAAGCACTACCTATTAAAATACTATTTCTTAGTAAAACGCATAATAGCAATATCGCCCATCATAAAGTTAAGGGTAGTATCGCTGGTTACGGAGTAAGTGCCGACTTTCTTTAGCATTTGTACAAATGTAGATTCCCCCTCGCCCGGACAAGCCATTCTTGTCATTGCAAAAGGAGCTGTAAAGTTGATGGAAGTGTCATCAGCAACAAGTGCTCCCGAATAGGAATTACAACTGGTATTACCACTAAATTTCTTCTCTGCTATTTCGAATTTGATAGTAGGTTTTTTACCCGGATATAAGCCATTAAATGCTATTCTTGGACCCGAGATATAATTAAGTTCCCAGGTTCCGCTCAATTGAGACAACCCGCCAGTTCCTATCGTTCCAGATTTCATGGTAGTACAGGCAGTAAAGGCACTTGAAATTACAAGTGTAAGCAGCATCAGTTTTTTCATAGCGGTAGAATTAATTTTGTCACCCTAAAGGTACAAAGACTATTTTAAAAACGATCGGTATCCTAAAAAATTCAGGATACCGATCATTTTGATTGTATTGTCCCTTAAAATATTGCCTGAGCGATCTTTTTAGTAGGCTCAGGATTACTCATCGTATAAAAATGTAATACAGGTGCACCAACCTGAATTAGCTCCCTGCACTGTTGTATCATCCATTCTATACCCACCTCTTTTACCTTCTTCTCATCCTTACACGCCTGAACTGCTTCAGTCAGTTCCTCCGGAAGATCAATATGGAATACCTTTGGCAAACTAATTAACTGCTTGGAAGAAGTAATTGGTTTTAAGCCCGGAATGATGGGTACATTGATCCCATTCTCTCTGCACTGTTGTACAAAATTCACGTATTTGCTATTGTCAAAAAACATCTGCGTTACAATAAACTCTGCACCCATATCCACCTTTTGTTTCAGATACCTAAAATCAGTCTTCAAATTAGGTGCTTCAAAATGTTTTTCCGGATAGCCGGCAACACCGATGCAAAAATCTGTTTTAAATGCAGAATGATCTTCGTGAAGGTATCTTCCTCCATTCATGTCAGTAACCTGTTGCAGTAAATCAGTTGCATAGGCATGTCCACCCGGAGTAGGGATAAAAGAAGAATCCGCATGGCGGGCATCACCTCTTAATACCAACACATTGTCGATCCCAAGAAACTGAAGGTCTATCAATGCATTCTCAGTTTCTTCTTTTGTAAAGCCACCACAAATCAAATGAGGTACCGCATCTACTTTGTATCTGTTCATAATAGCCGCACAAATGGCTACAGTGCCGGGTCTTTTACGATAAGAAACTTTTTCAAGCAATCCATTGCCATGCTGTTTATAGATATAGTCTTCTCTATGATAGGTTACGTCTATAAAAGGAGGGTTAAACTCCATCAACGGATCTATTGCTTTATAAATTTCATCTATGCTTTTGCCTTTTACAGGCGGTAATAATTCAAAAGAGAACAAGGTTTTACCCCTGGCATTATTAATATGATCTACAATTTTCATTTTGGTCAGTTTGTTTGGTTAATTTAATAGGCAAGATTAGGACTTAGCCATCTCTCCACTTCATCTACAGGCATGTCTTTTCTAACTGCATAATCATCAATCTGGTCTTTGGTTATTTTACCAAGGCCAAAATATCTCGATTGCGGATGCGCAAAGTAGAAGCCACTTACCGCTGCAGTAGGGTGCATAGCATAGCTTTCCGTTAAACGAAGGCCAATCCTGTTCTCAGCATCAAGTAATTCGAACAAGGTGCCTTTTTCAGTATGTTCCGGACAAGCTGGATAACCGGGCGCCGGACGAATACCTGCATATTCCTCTTTGATCAGCGCCTCATTGCTCAGATTTTCATCCTTTGCATAACCCCAGTAATCCTTACGTACAAGCTCATGCATTTTCTCAGCAAAAGCTTCAGCAAGCCTATCAGCTAATGCCTTAGCCATAATACTATTGTAGTCATCGTAGTTAGCCTCAAATTCAGCCACCATTTCGTCACAACCAATCCCTGTAGTAAGGGCAAAACCACCAAAATAATCAGGAACACCAGTTTCCTGCTGCGCAATAAAATCAGAGAGCGCGTAGTATGGTTGTCCAGCAACTTTTTCAGCCTGCTGACGTAAAGTGTGGATTACTACCTCTTTACCTTCCACATCAAGCACAATATCGTCGCCTTTTGCATATGCGGGCCAGAAACCTATTACCGCCTTTGCGGTAAGTAATTTCTCGTCCACAATCTTTTTTAACAATACTTTGGCATCATTGAAAAGTTTTTTAGCCTCATCGCCAACAACTTTATCCTCAAGAATACGCGGATAACTACCACGCAATTCCCAGGTCTGGAAAAAAGGAGTCCAGTCTATATAAGGCACAAGCTCCTCTAGCGGATAGTTCTCAAATACCTTTGTTCCCGTAAAAGAAGGGGCAGGAGCAACCAATGCCGGATCTATCTTAAAGTTATCCTTTCTGGCCTCTTCAATTGTTTTAAAGCGCTTATCAGAACGTTTATTTAAATGAGCCTCACGCGCTTTATCATATTCTTCACGGATACCCTGGATGTACTCATCGCGGGTATCTTTGTTCATTAAAGTACTGCAAACAGTTACACTTCTGGAAGCATCAAGCACATGAATAGCGGGCCCCGAATAGTTCGGAGCAACCTTAACAGCAGCATGAATCCTGGAAGTAGTAGCACCACCAATAATTAAAGGAATTGTAAATCCTTCACGTTCCATTTCTTTAGCAAAGTGCACCATTTCATCAAGCGAAGGAGTAATTAAACCACTTAACCCAATAATATCAGCATTTATTTCTTTGGCTTTTTTAATGATCTCCTGAGCGGGAACCATTACGCCCATATCTACAATTTCGAAGTTATTACAGGCTAAAACTACACCCACAATGTTTTTGCCAATATCATGAACATCACCTTTTACAGTAGCCATCAATACCCTTCCGGCAGATGAATTCTGATCCTGATCCGGATTGTCCAGCTTTTCCTGCTCAATAAACGGCAACAGATAAGCCACCGCTTTTTTCATTACACGGGCAGATTTTACAACCTGCGGCAGGAACATTTTACCGGCACCAAACAGGTCACCTACAATGTTCATCCCGTCCATTAAAGGACCTTCAATTACCTGAATTGGTCTGGCATATTTCTGACGGGCCTCTTCAACATCGGCATCAAGGTATTCTATAATTCCTTTAACCAATGAATGAGAAAGTCTTTCTTCGACACTTGTTTTACGCCATTCCTCATCCCTTACAATCTCTTTTCCTTTAGATTTGATGGTGTCTGCAAATTCAACCAATCGCTCTGTAGCATCATCTCTGCGGTTTAATAAAACATCCTCAACAAGTACTAAAAGCTCCGGCGGAATTTCCTGATAAACCTCAAGCATCCCTGCATTTACAATTCCCATATCTAAACCTGCTTTGATGGCATGGTATAAAAATGCAGAGTGCATAGCTTCCCTAACGGTATTATTACCTCTAAATGAGAAGGAAATGTTTGAAACACCACCACTTACTTTTGCATGTGGCAGGTTTTCTTTAATCCAGCGGGTAGCATTTATAAAATCTACCGCATAGTTGTTGTGTTCCTCTAATCCGGTTGCAACGGTAAGGATGTTCGGGTCAAAGATGATGTCCTGAGCCGGAAAGCCAATTTCATCAACTAAAATATCATATGATCTTTTACAGATCTCTTTTCTTCTTTCAAAATTGTCGGCCTGTCCAAGCTCATCGAATGCCATTACCACTACAGCAGCACCGTAAGTCATGATTTTACGGGCACTTTCGCGGAATTTATCTTCACCTTCTTTAAGAGAGATAGAGTTTACAATTCCTTTTCCCTGCAAACATTTTAATCCTGCTTCAATAACCGTCCATTTAGACGAATCTACCATGATAGGTAGCTTGGAAATATCAGGTTCAGAAGCAATCAGGTTAAGAAATTTGGTCATTGAGGCCTCCGAATCAATCATCCCCTCATCCATATTCACATCGATAACCTGAGCGCCACCTTCAACCTGTTGGCGTGCAACAGCAAGTGCAGCTTCAAAATCGCCACCTAAAATAAGTTTAGAGAATTTTGGAGAACCGGTGATGTTTGTACGTTCACCAATGTTTACAAAAATACTTTCAGGAGTAATGGTAACTGGCTCCAGTCCGCTTAAACGCAGATAAGGTTCTATCTGGGGTATTTTTCGTGGCGCTACATTTTTCGCTTTTGCAGCTATACAGCCAATATGCTCAGGAGTAGTTCCACAACAACCACCTACAATATTTACAAAGCCATGCTGAATAAAATCTTCTACCAGATGAGCAGTTTCATGAGGCATTTCGTCATAAGCACCAAACTCATTTGGCAAGCCAGCATTAGGATAGGCAGAAACATAACAGCCTGCTTTGGCAGAAAGTTCTTCTATATGCGGCCTCATATCTTTTGCCCCTAAGGCACAGTTGAAGCCTATACTTAATGGATTGGCGTGGATTACAGAGTTTAAGAAAGCTTCGGCAGTTTGGCCCGATAAAGTTCTTCCGGAAGCATCAGTAATGGTTCCGGAGATCATGATCTCGATTTTACGGCCAATTACATTTTCATGTTTTTTGATGGCAAATATGGCAGCCTTGGCATTTAAGGTATCAAAAATGGTTTCAATTAAAAGCAGATCCGAACCACCATCAACCAGTCCGCGTATTTGTTCGTAATAAGCATCAACTAATTCATCGAAAGTAAGTGCCCTGTATCCCGGATCGTTTACATCCGGAGAAATAGAAAGCGTTCTGTTAGTTGGGCCTACAGCACCTGCAACAAAGCATTTTCTGTCAGGATTAGCTGCCATGAATTCATCAACTGCCTCTTTGGCTATTTTAGCCCCCTCAAAGCTCATTTCATAATCAAGCTCTTCCATCCGGTAATCGGCCAGTGAAATACGTTGGGTACTAAAAGTATTGGTCTCAATGATATCTGTACCGGCCGTTAAATATTCGGTATGAATGGCCTTAATGATATCCGGACGGGTAATGTTTAGTAAATCGTTATTACCTTTTACATCACACGGGTGATCTTTGAACCGCTCGCCCCTGAAATCTTCTTCAGAAAGGACGTAACGTTGTATCATAGTGCCCATCGCACCATCAATGATCAGGATACGTTTTTCTAACTCTGCTCTAATGTCCATTTTTAATAGTAATATGAGTAGGTAATAAGCTAAAGTTGATAGAGGCTGTGCCTAAACAAGTGCCGAACTCATTACATACAAAGCTTATTCGAAAAGTCCGGTTTAGGTGTCGACTTTAACTTATCTTTCGGGAACCAATGGTTTGGCTCCAGTAGAATGTAGCACCTTGTAAGCACAGGTTGCTAAGACTTCGCAGGGTCTAATCCCTCCGTCTTTCTCTATAAGCATTACAAAGGTGCAACAAAGAAAAATCATTTCCAAAATTTCGGTCGTTAAAGCATATAAAATTGTATGGAGGAGACAATTAACCGAGGACTTCGAAACATTGTTTTGAAAACATGATGGTGCACAGCTGAATTTGAAAGCATGATTTATGTCCGAAATTACCTAATTTTTTTACATGAATGATGGATGTTTTTGGGTTAAACATTTAAACAAAAATATTATGGCAAAAGCACCACAAGGGTTATTAGGGCCTTTTATTGGAAAGATTGGCAATGTAGTATGCTACATTTTAAACGGAGAGTACGTGGTTCGTTCAAGACCACGAAAGCGAAGAGGAAAGAAAACGCTGAAAGAGAAAAAGAATACAACTGGATTTGGAGGTGTTCAGGCATGGATGAAGCCACTCAAGGACTTTGTTCGGTTAGGATTTAAGGGGCATGGTACCATAACGGGAGGATATAAAGCTGCGGTTTCACATGCACTTCTCTATGCTGTTGAGGGCGAGTATCCAAATCAGTATGTTAATCCTGAAAAGATAATGGTAAGTGGAGGAGAACTGGATTTTCATGTAACCTGCAATATGTTTCTGGATGCAGATTTAAAGCTCGGGTTTACCTGGGATACCGGCATCGGCACCGGTGTAAATGCCTATGATCAGGCCATGTTGCTTGCTTATTGTGCTGAAGATAACTCGGTTGTAAGTAAAGTTACAGGTGCGTTCAGAATGGATGGAGACGTTTTACGACAAAAGGAGAGATTTATTGATTATATTACCTCAAGAGATCTCTCCTTCGTTCCTTTAGATTTGTTTTTGATAATTTAGAATGAGAAGGAAGCAGAAGTAAACTATTCGTTCCTCAGAGTTTAGACTCATATCTCGATTTAGACTTCTGCATCCCTTTCATCAGGAACTCAAA
>NZ_LGEL01000108.1 GCF_001636695.1 Pedobacter panaciterrae | reverse complement strand
AGATGTGTATAAGAGACAGAATTAAATCCACACTGTCAAATTTATTATCGCTGTTGATTTAGTGTAATTTCGGTATTTTCAACTCATATTGTCATTGCTAAGAACTTTAATATTTATATCTTCGATCCTTAGTTTAGATCCATGCCTTTTCCCATTATTGATTTATTTGCAGGTCCCGGAGGGTTAGCTGAAGGGTTCAGTTCCTTGTTAAGCGCTGACCAACAGCGTGTTTTCAAAATCAAATTATCTATTGAGAAAGATTATCATGCTCACCAGACACTTACCCTTCGGTCGTTTGTAAGACAATTTCCTTTTGGAGGATTGCCGGACGAATATTATGAGTTCTTAAAGGGAGAAATTGAAATAGCTGAACTATATCAAAATTTTCCTGAAGAGTTCCAGGAAGCTTCAAATGAAGCCTGGTTAGCAACCTTGGGAGAGACAGCAGAGACAGAGGTTGATCAACGCATTGCTGATTTGGTGGGAAATGAAGCACACTGGGTACTTATAGGTGGTCCGCCTTGTCAGGCCTATTCTAATGCCGGCAGATCTCGTGTAGGCGGCATTTATAAGGATGATCCTCGCGTTTACCTTTATAAGGAATACCTTCGTATTATTGCCCGACATCATCCTGCGGTTTTCGTAATGGAAAATGTTGAAGGATTGCTCTCTGCAAAACTTGATGGCGAAAAAATACTTGGGTGGATGTTGCGTGATTTACGTGATCCGGCTTCTGTATTTGGAGAACATAATTCGCCCGGTTATAGAATCTATTCACTTGTTACCGATAATGTTCAGAATGATGTAGACTATCTAATTAAAGCTGAAAATTATGGTATTCCACAGAGACGTCACCGGGTTATTTTGTTGGGTGTCCGTGAGGATGTTATGACTCCGCCAGGGATATTAAACTTTGCAGAGGAAGTGAAACTGAAGTCGGTTATCGATAAGTTACCTAAAATAAGAAGTGGAATGAATAGGACTTTCACTCATAGCACTCTGGTGCCAGATTTAAAAAAAGGCGGATTTAAGAAAAAGCGGTTTTACACTAAGGCAGAAGATTCTCCTGAGAATTGGGCTGAACTCACTTCAAAAATTCGTAAGGAAATTTCCCAAAGGCTTGATTTGGACGCAGATGTTAATCCCAAAAATGTACCGTCATCTATTGGTTCTCTTTATCATACTTGCAACAAACTTCTGATTAATAAGAAACATCCTCTTTCAAGTTGGTATACCGATGCAAGAATCGAGGGGGTAACACAGCACGAATCCAGAAGTCACTTAACACAGGATTTAAAAAGGTACCTTTTTGCTGCCCTGTTTTCGGTTAAATTTAACAGATTTCCAAAGCTAAAAGACTACAAATTATTCGACGAAGAATTGCTTCCTGATCATGATAGCGCAGAGTCTGGTAACTTTACAGACAGATTCAGAGTCCAGATGCCAGATATTCCGGCGACTACAATTACAAGTCATATCAGTAAAGATGGTCATTATTTTATTCATTATGATCATACTCAATGCCGTAGTTTAACTGTCAGGGAAGCAGCTAGAATTCAGACATTCCCGGATAATTATTGGTTCTGCGGGGCCCGAACGGAGCAGTTTCATCAGGTAGGAAATGCAGTTCCACCATTTCTGGCTTATAAGATAGCAAAAATAGTATATCAACTACTTTTTGCAGAGGTAGCCGGAAATATTAATCAAATTTAACTGTGGCGGAATATTTTTTATTCTAAGGGATTATCTAATAAATCAAAATCTCTGTAAAAACGTCAAATATTTAATAACTTTATCAATATAACGTTTTTAAATATTTCAATGCCAGAAAGTATACTCTTATCTCCGCCACCTGTATTTTTTATCAGATCAATTTCAGAGCAGGGGTATACATTATCTACTGCAATTGCCGATCTGATAGATAACTCCTTATCCGCGGGAGCAACCAGAATAGAGATTTTACTGGATGCCCATATTATTCCTTTAAAGATTTTTATCGCTGATAACGGTAGCGGAATGACCAGTGATGACTTGACAGAGAATATGCGGTTTCCAAGTGCTGATCTGGAAATTGAACGTAATAGTAATGATTTAGGCCGTTTCGGTCTAGGGCTTAAAACTGCATCTTTTTCGCAATCACGGAAATTTACTGTGATATCAAGAAAAGATTCAATTAAATATCAGGGGCGTACCTGGGATGTTGAGTACTTAAAAGATACGGAAGACTGGACGCTGATAATTGAAGACGACAAAAATGTAACGGACCTTATTGAAGATTATAAACACGTCAGTACCAATTTTCACGAACATAATGCAGATTTTGAAGTCAATACTCTAGTTATCTGGGAGGATCTTTATAAGCTGGAGAAGCTGCTGAAGAGAAATGAGATAAATGATGAACTAGAAGATTTACGCAGTCACCTAGGCTTGATTTTTCATCGGTTTATTCAAAAGGGAGAGGTTCAGATTCGATTGAACAACTCGTTAATTGAGGGTTTTGAACCATTCCCTGATCATTTTCCTGGAGTACAGACTGTATCTGAAAATTACTGGCAGACAGGTGATGTTTACATCAGATTTCAGGGAATTATTTTACCTAAGCGCTCGGCAGCAGAGGCTAAAGAATCTCCGTCAGTCTGGGTTCCGGCCGGACTGACGCTGGAAGAGTTACAAGGCATATATGTATATAGAAATGAACGCCTAATCAATTATGGAGGTTGGTTTAGAGCCATTGCGAAATCCATTTACCTTCAGTTTGGCCGCATAAGAATAGATATTACAAACATAAATGACAGTGAGTTTCATCTTAATGTAGCAAAATCATGGCTTAAAATTCCTTTTGGGTTGAAACGTGCAATGAACGAGATGGTAAATCATGTAGCTGCACAGGCTGCAAAAGAATATAGAGAGCGCCTGGCATCCACCTTTATCCGGTTTGGATCCTCTTCAAAAGGTTTGTCCCTGATTGTCAAAGAAACAGGTGCTGGCGGCCCCGTATTAAAGATTAATGCAGAATTTGAATTGTTAAGAAGGTTGAAAAACGAATTAAGTCTGGGTCAGTCGGAACTTCTTAATACACTGGTTAGTTTACTCGAAAATAAGCTCAACGAAATCTGGCAGGGAGAGACCAATACACTTGAAATCACTGAAGAAATGAGCGGCACTGTTAAGGATAAAATTATAAAAATTAAAAAGTATTATGAAGAATCAGATTATTCGTGGGAGGAGATCAGAACTTTATTGCTAGATAGTTTCGGAAGGAAAAGAAATGCTGAATTATTTATTGACTCTTTGAATATTAAATAATGGGATGGGATTTTTTATCTGATCATATCAGAAATAAAGTAGAAAAAATTAAACGAAGCAAGGGTTTTATTACCTTGGAGCAACTCGAAGATCATATTGATGAGATTTACAGTAAAATGCAATCTTCAGAAGTTTTTGAAGATGAATTTGAAGGAATTGATGATCAAACTCTTAAAGAATGGCTAACAAAAATTAAACTCAGACTTAAATCTGTGATTGTAACAACGGTGGATCCTGATAATGTCATAGATGAAAGTAAGGATTATGAACGATGGATTGAAAAGCGGCCTATGCCACTAAACTGGAATTACTTTGACCGTTATTTATCGTACCTTAAAAAGCTTGGACGACCTGCAGATGTCATTGTGAGTACAGAAAAGAGTACTAAAGCAATTATTGAAAGGTTAGGGGATCCCAGGCAAGATATTCAGCCGTTACAGAAAGGATTGGTTCTGGGGGCTGTTCAATCTGGTAAAACAGCAAACTTCAATGGTGTAATTAATCGGGGAGTTGATGCCGGTTATGATATGATTATCGTATTTTCTGGTATCATGGAAGATCTTAGATATCAAACTCAAAAAAGAATAAATAACGATGTAATTGGTATCGGAGAGGTTGGTGTTCAAATTAATCAGCCATTAGGAGTTGGAAAAATTCAGCAATTTGGAAAAGATGGAATATATCAGATTACGTCAATTACATCTACGTCAGCGGATTTTAAAAAGTCGATGGTGAAAAGTAACTTTAACTTTACTAACCAAAAGATACTTGTTTGTAAGAAAAATGTTGGAGTACTAACAAATCTCATCTACTGGCTCAAGAGTTCAATGCCTGAAGGATGTAATACTTTACCTAAATCGCTACTTGTGGTAGACGATGAAGCGGATAACGCCTCGTTGAATAATCTGGGGCATAAGGGGGCTGAGTATGCTAGCAAGGTTAATGGTCACATGCGTGCACTTTTAAATTTATTTAGCAGAAGATCATATCTCGGGTATACTGCAACGCCTTTTGCCAATATACTTCAAGATCAGCATGGAGCAATAGAATGTGATGATGCATGGGTTATTCCTTATCGTCATGACGGACAAATACACCAACTGCAATGCAGTCTTGCGCCGGGACTATTCCCTGATAAATTTATTTATAAGCTGGCCGCCCCAACCTCATATCTTGGACCAAAACGTTTTTTTTCTAATGGGCAGGAACAGGAGGGAGACCGAAAGATTCCTCTTATTGAAACAATTCCTATACCTGCGGAAGACGATAACTATTCTATAGATGATACTGGACTTTTCCTTAAAAAGTCATTGATTGACGCAATTGACTGCTTTATTTTATCGATAGCACTTCGTGATTCCCGGAAAAATGTATTGCAAAATCTGCCAGGCTATAATGACAACCACACAATGCTGGTCCATATTTCAAGGTTAATTGCGAATCAGAATGCTGCTGCTGATGCAATAAAAAGTTATGTATCCTATGTAACAGGAAAAATTATGACAGACAGTCTTTCCGATCCGTCAGGTATTTATGAGCGGCTTAAATTACAATGGAACAGATTTTTTGCGTATAAGGTTGCAAATATAAGATCATATCTTCCAGAGGAATATAATGCTGATGGACTTGATTCAAGAACCTGGGACGACGTGTCAAGCTATATTCCGACTGCTGTTAAGGGTGTCGTGGTAAAAGCAGTTAACTCATTCACAGGAGATAAGTTAACTTATCCTGATGGAGCTAGCCAAAAATACATTGCTGTTGGGGGTAATCGACTTTCAAGGGGGTTTACATTGGAAGGATTGACAATCAATTATTTTTTGAGAGATACAAATTACTATGATGCACTATTGCAAATGGGGAGGTGGTTTGGCTATAGACCAGGATATATAGACGCGTGCCGGTTGTTTATTGATTTTCCGACTGAAGAGAAATATGACTTTATTACAGCCGCTCTCACTGAATTGGAAGAGCAGATTGAAGCTATGGAGATTCAGAAAAAAACACCGAAAGAGTTTGAATTACGAATAAGAAAACATCCTGATGTTCTTAAAATTACCCGTACATCAATTCTTAAAAATGCAAAAGAAGTAAGGTTGTCTTTTCAAAATATTGTACAGCAGTCAGTCAGTTTTAAAATAGAAAAAGAAAGTGTCAGAACATCTTATGAATCTTTTAAATTGCTGTTTGACGAACTTGGTTTTAAACCAACCGAGCAAAAAGGTGGTTTTTATACTTTGGATGCAGATAGAAACACTTTATTTCGTTTTCTTAGTCTTCCTGCAACTTATCTTCCTCAGGCTTTTATGAAGGATGCTATCGTAGAGTATATTGATTTATGCGCTGAGCTGGGGAAATTGACAAAATGGAAGATTGCTATTAAAAGAACAGGGAGTGCAAGCTGGATAAAGGAACCTGGGTTTGAATTGCAACTCACTATGAGAAGCGCCCCTAGTAAAGATGAAGAACCGGATTATTACACTCCGCTGTTAACGGAGCAGATATTTACTGCATCAGGCAAATCTATGAATATCATGACATCTGGTAAGGATGAGTCTGTTGGATTGCGGGAAGATGAAATTAAACAGGCAGAGATTGATTTCCGTAATTTTAAAAAGGATGGGTATATTAAAAAATTAGGTTTGAGTCCCGCAGAGGCAGAGGTTAAAGCAAATAAAACTACAATTCCCGGATGGGTTTATCGCAAGCTCAGACAGGAATCTGAAGGATTACTCTTAATTTATCTGATCGATCAGAAATATATTTTTAATGATGATGAACTGAAGGCTGTTGCCGAGAGAAAAGGAATAGACACGAAGTTCCCTCTTATTGGTTATGCATTAAGCTTTCCTCAAATAAATAATGATCCTGGTGCATTGTATATGGCAAATGAGGTGGAACAAAAGGAGATGGAGAGCGAGACAATTTATGATGGAGATGAGGTGCCGGAGGATATTAATAACGAAATAAACGATATCAACTGATGAAACTGAATTGGGATATATTATATAATGATAGCAGTACCTTTCCAAGGTTACTTCAGTTTGGTGAATTTGCTGACGATAGATTTCGCTACGGAATAAATGATCAGATTCAACATTGTCTTTACTTTCATTTTCCCGTAGCTAACAATAACTGGCCGGTTGAACCCATCAAAATGGCAAATCTGTCCTTTGAGGAAAGTTTGGTTAGCGGGAAACCTACGCTTATACTGACGTTGCTGAATGATAATTTGAAAAACCAGTTCAGTGACCTTATCTTAAGTATTGTATCACAAACCAAAGTAGTAGACGATAAGTCTGCTAAATCACAGTTTATAGCACTTTGTAATGAGTGGTTTGAAATGTTTGATCCATCGCCAATGCAGTTGAGCAGGTTTGAATTACAAGGAATTTTTGCAGAACTTATTTTTTTACAGCACCTGCTGGATCGATCGGATGTGAAATTTAACAGTGTTCTCGAATCGTGGAAAGGCCCGTTTGGAAAAGGACATGATTTTGAATTGGGAGAGCAACTGTTTGAAATCAAAAGCATTACAGAAGGAGTGCCACTTGTTAATATTTCCAGTGAATTTCAACTGGATTATCTTAATGGGCAAAAACTATATTTAGTTGTTTGTCAGTTCTTTTCTAAACCTATCGAAGGTACAACAATATCATTCCTTATAAATGAAATTGCTGACATATTGAGGTCACAAACCGGAACACGAATGAATCTTTTCTGGACAGCCTTAGGTAAAACAGGGCTTAGCGGAAATAATATCCATGAGTTTGATAACCAGCTGTTCCAGCTGCAGGGCAAATTATACTACAGTTGTAATTCTATCGACTTTCCATCTCTCAGACGATCTTTATTGCCAGATGCAATCCGGAATATAAAATATGAAATTGCGCTCAGCGGCATTGAACAATTTAAATTAACGGACCTCACATCCTTTATATGAAGCTTAACGAACTTAATTCATTTTTTACCGCTCTGATAGGAACCATTACAACAGAGGATAATAATATCAACCGGACATCATTAATGAATTATGTGCTCCCGGCTCTGAACCTGTCCAGGCTAACTGATTCTGACGAGGTAAGTTATGCATATTATAAGCAAGAGAAAGACAACATAGAAGTGGATGCCTACCTGATTAATGATACAGGAGAGCGGTTGCAACTATTTTTATCCAACCTTGTATTACCTGGCAGCGAAGATATATTTATTGCCAGAAAGGATTATTATGATGCACTGTTCGGCAAATCAAAGAATTTTTTTACAAGAGCCGTAAAAAATTACCTGAAAGATGTCCAAACCGGTGATCCGGCGGCCGTCATTATAAAATCTCTGGAAACTGCAGATTTCCAGGATCAGATTGATGTTGTTGAGATTTTTTTAATTTCGAATACAATTTCCATCGAAACACGAGGTACCCAGTCTCCAAAGGTTTTTTTGTTCGCTGACGAGGATCTGACTGTAAACTATAACTTAAAAGGCGTTCGTAAGTCAAAGAGTTTCAAGATTAAGTATCAGCTTATTGATCTTGCGAAGATTTACAATTTTGAATTGTCTGATGCTAATTCGGAACCAATCGTTATCAATTTTAATCCAGCACTGACTGCCATTAAAGCAGCCGATGATGTGGGTTTATTCGAATCTTATCTGGCGGTAATTCCAGCTACGCTATTGGTCAATTTTTATCAAAACTACAGTTCCAGATTGCTGGAAAGAAATGTGCGTTCTTTCCTGCAATTTAAAGGTGTAAATAAAAAACTTAAAGAAACTATTACAAATGAGCCGGAGAAGTTTATCGCTTATAATAATGGACTGACTATTACTGCTACTGCATCTGAAATCGACATGACAGGAGGGGTAGCAATGATAAAATCCTTGACAGACTTTCAGATCGTTAATGGTGGTCAGACAACGGCTTCAATATATTTTACCAGTAAAGAGGGTATTGATGTCTCCAAAGTAAATGTTACCGCTAAAATTAATGTCGTAAAATCTGAGGATAGAGAAAGCCTTGATGATCTAATCTCTAAAATCTCGCAGTATTCGAATTCTCAAAATAAGGTTTCCAGTGTCGATCTGAATTCCAGAAGTGCCCACTTGGTGAAAATAAAGAAGCTTTCGGAAAGTATTACAGATCCATCGGGGACAAAATGGTTTTTCGAACGTATCCGCGGCGAATTCAATACTTTGCTGAGGATATATCCTGGCCAGAAAACACAAATTGAGAAAAATTACCCTAAACAAAAAAGACTAAGCAAAGAACAAATTGCCAAATATTACGTGGCATGGGGTACAAGCCCATATCTGGTAAGAAAAGGAGGCGAGAAAGTGTTCCGGGATTTTATGGATTTTATACAACTGGATCACAATGAAAAGCCTTTGAACCCTGAAAATCTGGGAAGAGCCTTTTATGAAGATTTGATATCAAAAGCAATTTTCTTTAAAGAATTTGAACAGCTTTATGGAGCCGGACCCAATGCAATTGGCCAGATTCGTTCGTCAGTTGTACCATATGCTCTTTCTCTTTTGTATAAACTTACAATAGTCAAAAAGTTAAATCATTTTGATCTCGGAGCTGTATGGGTTGCTCAGAGGTTACCAGATGACCTGAAGGAATTCTCTAAAGGTTTACTGCAATCTGTGCATGACTGGCTTAAATCATTCAGTAAAAGTGATGATGTTGGAGAATATGCGAAAAAAGAAGACTTATGGAATGATCTCTTAAAAAGCCCTGAAGTTGCGGCATTTGAAAAGGATCTGGCAACAAAATCAATTGTGGCTAAGTACAAGCTGTCAGAAGCCGACTTCAAAAAAAGATATGCCGTGATTGAAACATTTGATTTTTCGCTTATAAATGCCAATTGCAGAATTCACTCAAACGGGCATAAATTTTATACTTCTTTAAAACTTCATTTTGATGGTCAGTTTACTCCAGGAGAATCAAGGAAAATAGAAGAAATTGTGCAGAAGATTCAGGTCAACTATAATTTAAATGATGAGCTGGTAGATTTTGAAGATCATATAATAAAAAAACTTCAGCTGGTTGATGCAGAATACTTTATTGATTATAAAATAGATAATGCAAACCTTATTGACACAATTGGTGTCGTAAGTAATATTTATAACAAGAATACTTCAAGGATCAAAGAAGCTTTTGAAGCTGAAACTGTTAAATTAATTAAAAAGGGAATGCCCGAATCAAAAGCTAATGCGTGGAAGAATATTGGAAGTGCTATTGTAAAAAATGAACAACCATTAATGCTGTCTCTTATACACATCT
>NZ_LGEL01000107.1 GCF_001636695.1 Pedobacter panaciterrae | reverse complement strand
AGATGTGTATAAGAGACAGGTTTATAAATGTACTATAGCTGTCTCTGATAGAGACGTCTATCTGGTCATTTAAAAAATCAAATAGTGGCGTAAATATAAATAAAATGTACATTTTTGCTGAGACTCTATACTAATTATTACGGTATTCAAACAAAGTTGAATGAACTTACAAAACTTTTTAACGGAGGTTGCCACATTGGCTACAGGTGGTATTATAACAGTTGCAGCTGGATATTATCTTTTTATAAATGACCTTAGAAAGTATCTGATAACAAAACCTGTTGAAGCAAAACCGTCTGACCCTAAAAAAGACGAACATTTACAGATTCTTCCGCTGCGGTTGCAGGCATACGAGCGCCTTATTGTTTTTGTTGACAGAATTAACCCTGCAAATTTATTGATCCGTGTACATCAGCAAGGTATTTCAGTTGTAGATCTGCAATCGGTTTTACTTAATGAAATCAGATCCGAATATCAGCATAATGTTGCCCAGCAGTTATATGTAAGCGCCCCAACATGGGATGTTGTCCGCAAACTTAAGGATGATACATTGACGATGGTTAGTAATGCAGCGCGTGGATTACCAGTAGAAGCGGAAGGAGTAGATTTGAGCAGAAAGATATTACAGCACATGGCCGGTATTGCTGATAACCCTTATGATTTAACATTAGATCTTATTAAAAAAGATATTCATTTGTTATTTTAACTATGAAAGAGAAAAGTTTTACCACCACTTCTGGGATTGAAATAAAGGAAACATACACTAGTGCGAGGTCTTTAACTGAGGTGCCTGGAGAGTTTCCTTTTACAAGGGGAATTCAAAAAGACATGTACAGGGGCAAGTTGTGGACAATGCGCCAGTATGCCGGGTTTTCGACAGCAGAAGAATCTAACAAACGTTATCACTATTTGCTTAAGCAGGGAACGATGGGTCTGTCTGTAGCATTTGATCTTCCTACTCAGATTGGATATGATTCTGATCATGATATGGCCGAAGGCGAGGTTGGTAAGGTTGGTGTTGCAATTGATTCCTTAAAAGATATAGAGATATTGTTTGATGGAATAGAGCTGCAAAAGATCACTACCTCTATGACAATAAATGCAACAGCATCAATTTTGCTGGCTATGTATATTGCTCTGGCCAAAAAGCAGGGTGCTGATATTAGACAGATATCTGGCACTATTCAAAATGATATATTAAAGGAATATGCTGCAAGAGGTACTTATATATATCCTCCGAAACCCTCTATGAGGATTATTACCGATATTTTTGAATATTGCAGTAAGGAGGTGCCTAAGTGGAATACAATTTCCATTTCGGGATATCATATTAGAGAAGCAGGGTCAACAGCTGTTCAGGAACTGGCTTTTACATTGGCAAACGGAAAGGCATATCTTAATGCTGCTCTAGAAAAAGGATTGGATATTAATGTATTTGCCAAACGACTTTCTTTCTTTTTTAATTGCCATAATAATTTTTTTGAGGAGATAGCTAAATTCAGGGCCGCCAGAAGAATGTGGGCAAAAATAACAAAGGAACTGGGTGCTACAGATGAAAAGGCTCAAATGCTTCGTTTTCATACACAAACAGGCGGATCGACACTTACAGCGCAACAACCACTTAATAATGTAATAAGGGTTACGAATCAGGCCATGGCTGCTGTTTTAGGAGGCACTCAATCCTTACATACAAATGGTTATGATGAAGCCTTATCATTACCAACAGAGGCAGCAGCAAAAATTGCTTTACGTACGCAGCAGGTAATCGCTTTTGAAAGCGGCGTAACAGATACGGTTGATCCATTGGCCGGCTCTTATTTTATAGAAACACTGACAGATGAGATTGAGGCAGGCGCGCAATTATATATTGATAAAATAGATGCTATGGGTGGTTCTGTAAATGCAATAGAAAATCAGTATATTCAAAATGAGATTGCAGATGCAGCTTACCGTTATCAGATTGAAGTTGAAGAGGCCAGCAGGGTTATTGTTGGGGTAAATAAGTTTACTCAGGAGGAAGAGGGGATAACTGAGGTGTTTACGATAGATGAATCTATCCGTACAATACAAACTGAGAAGATAAACAAGTTGAAGGCGGAAAGAGATAACATAGCTGTTGAAAAAGCGTTGAAAGATCTGTCGGCTGCTGCAAAGGGCTCTGAAAATCTGATGCCGCATATTTTAGCAGCCGTAGAGGCCTATTCTACCCTTGGTGAAATAGCAGATACGCTGCGTAATGTTTTTGGAGAATATTAAAAAGGATGTTAATAAATAGTTATTAACACAAAAAATTCAGGTTAACAAGGGTAGGTTCTTGCTACCTAAGTAGTTACCAAATAAATGAAAATTAAGTTTTTTTTGTTGATAATTTTTTGAATATTCGATCTCTCGAAACAGCAGTTTTTTTATGCTCGTATCGTTACTGTAAACCAACAAATTATAGAATAACAATGGAAAAAACTTGTACAGAAGTGTGGAAAAACTGTCTCCAAATCATAAAAGATAACATACCGACCCAAAGTTTCAAGACTTGGTTCGAACCGATATCAGCATTGAAACTGGAAGGCAAAGTTTTAACCATACAAGTGCCTAGTTTGTTCTTTTATGAATGGTTGGAAGAACACTATGTAGGGCTGCTTCGTAAGACAGTTAAAAAGCAATTAGGAGATGAGGGAAGGTTAGAGTATAACATCGTTGTGGATAAGTCTTCTAATACGGGGTCCCCTTATACTACTAACATGCCGAGTAATGGAAATGGGGCAGAGGCCAAGATTCAATCAATGCCAATACCTGTTTCTATAAACAAAGACATTAAGAACCCTTTTATCATTCCGGGTTTAAAGAAACTTAATGTTGATCCTCAATTGAATTCTAACTATACGTTTGAGAATTACATAGAGGGAGATTGCAACCGTTTGGCAAGATCAGCGGGCTATGCCGTAGCCGCAAAACCGGGAGGTACTTCATTTAATCCTTTAATGATTTATGGAGGGGTAGGGTTAGGTAAAACACACCTTGCACAGGCTATCGGTAATGAAATTAAACGTAACATGCCAGACAAACTGGTAATTTACGTTTCGTGTGAGAAATTCTGTCAGCAATTTGTAGATTCATTAAAGAACAATACGATTAATGATTTTGTGAATTTCTATCAGGCAATGGATGTAATCATCATGGATGATGTACACAACTTTGCAGGTAAAGAAAAAACACAAGATATATTCTTCCATATCTTTAATCATCTTCATCAATCAGGTAAACAGGTTATTTTATCGTCGGATAAAGCACCTAAAGACCTTGCAGGGCTAGAAGAAAGATTGTTAAGCCGTTTTAAATGGGGGCTTTCTGCAGACTTGCAGATTCCTGATTTTGAAACAAGAATAGCAATTCTTAAAAAGAAAATGTATGCAGATGGTATTGAATTACCTTCTGAAGTAGTGGAATACGTAGCCCACAACATTGACAATAACGTAAGGGAACTGGAAGGTGCAATGGTGTCCTTATTAGCTCAATCAACGTTAAACAAAAAAGACATCGATTTGGCATTAGCTAAACAAATGTTGAAAAACTTTATTAAAAATACTTCCAAAGAAATTTCAATGGAGTACATCCAGAAATTGGTATGTGAGTATTTTGAAGTTCCTGTAGATATGGTGAAATCACAAACACGGAAACGTGAAATTGTTCAGGCAAGACAGATTTCCATGTATCTTTCAAAGAGTCATACTAAGTCATCATTAAAAACTATTGGGGCTTTCTTCGGAGGAAGAGATCACTCTACAGTAATTTATGCATGCCAGACTGTTGAAGATCTTATTGATACAGACAAGAAGTTTAAAGGTTACGTACATGACATACAAAAGAAATTAAAAATGAGCTAAATAATTGCTCGGTTTTATCAAATAAAAAAGCCTGTAAGTAACACTTACAGGCTTTTTTATTTGGAGAGGGTGCTATTTTATAATCTCAAGTTTCATTAGTCCATAAAATAATGCGGCAGAATGTAGTGCCTGTTCAATTTTATTGTCTTTTAGAATTTGCTTAGCCTCTTCGATGGTATATTCTTCAACGTTGAGGATCTCATGATCATCTAAATGCTGTTCGTGGGTTTTGATGCCTCCTTTTAACAAATAGGTGTAAGTAACATTAGTAGATGTTGCCGGATTAGGATATAGCGTTGCTATCAGTTCTGCACTTTTAAAAGAATAGCCGGTTTCTTCTAATAACTCTCTTTTAACCGCTGTTTCGGGTAGCTCATCTCCGTCTATAACACCTCCAGGGATTTCTAGTGATACAATATCAGCACCATGGCGATATTGGCGGACCATAATTATTTTATTGTCTTCGGTTACTGCTACGGCATTTACCCAATTTGGATATTCAAGTACATAATAGTCGTCTTTAATTACTCCGTTTTGCAAATCACATGTATCCACGCGTAAAGTCGCCCACTTTTCCTTCACCAGGTATTTTGATGAAAGCTTTTGCCATTTTTGTATTTCCATATTAGATATTGAGGTATTGATCTACCAGTTTTTGGCGATCCAGATTAGTCATGTTTATGATGTGATGTTTTGTTTCCAGTAGATGGTATATTAAGTAAAGTTTCTCAGCAAAGGAATCATTCCTTGGGGTAATAGCAGAGGGATCAAATTGAGAATAAAGAAATTGGCTCAGCATTTCCAGTTTTTCAGCGGGGAATGCCTTTTCGGTTAACAGTGTCTCGAATTCAGATGAATTACTGGAAAACAGCTCTTCCGGAGTGATCCCAAAATTGTTTGCCAGTGATTCCATTAGTAAATCATCTGCTTCAGCTAATTTACCTTCGAGTTTTAAGCCCATGATACGGGCTAAAACTTGTGCAAGTTTTTGCATTTCGGCTGTAATTAAGTCTCTTCTTAACATACTTTTTACCAGCTACCGCTACTACCTCCACCACCAAAACTACCACCGCCGAAGCCTCCGAAACCACCGCCTCCGCCGCCACTGCTACCTCCGCCCCAGCCACTGCCAGAACCTCTGCCGCCGCCTAATAGCATGCTCCAGAAAAGTGCGTCGGCAGCCCCACGACCACCAATGACTTGTCCACCTCCTCCGCTGCCACCACCTCTTCTAAGGATAATGATGATCACAACAATTATAATAATAACAAGTAACATGCTGCCTCCACGACCACCGGTATTAGCTCCTTTCGGGTTTTCGTTTTTGTATTCACCTTTGGTGTATTTTATAATGGCATCAGTACCTGCGTCAAGTCCCTGATAATAGTTTCCGGTTTTAAAATATGGCTTTATCTCGTTTTCGATAATACGCTTGGCATAAATGTCAGGTAGTACTCCTTCCAGGCCATATCCCGTTTGAATAGAGATTTTCCTGTCGCCAAGAGCTACTACAATCATTATCCCATTGTTTTTTCCTGAGTTACCCACTCCCCATTTTCTGCCAAGTTCAAGCGCATACTCGTTGATGTCATAATCGCCAACAGATTTTAATACTGCTATAGAAATTTGAGTGGAAGTTGAATCATCAAAAGCAACTAATTTCTGCTCTAATTGCTGCAATTGAGCAGGCGAAAGTGTGCCTGTGTAATCATTAACCAATTTAGTTGGTTTTGCAGGAAAATCCTGTGCAAAACCAATTGTCGATATCGTTAGTAAGAATAATGCTACGATTAATTTTTTCATAGCTTAAGTTGTTTTATTCTGATCCATAAAAATAATGTCATTTGGCAGTTCATTAATATCGTCGTTTTGTGAAGGAAAAAACGCTGCAAGTTTTTCTCCTGCCAAGATTACTCCTGCTACTATGCCCTGAGCTAAATTGCCAGACTCAAAATGGGCTTTCATTGCAACTTTTGTCGTTTCCCAGAAATCTTCAGGGACTACTTTATTAATTCCACTATCGCCAACTATTGCAAATTTATGGTCTACATAAGCGAGGTAAACTAATACACCATTATGTCGTGACGTTTTATCCATCCCAAGTTTTGAAAAGTAAGATGTTGCTTTTTCATATGCATCACCACTGCAGTGTTTATCTACTGCAATTCTGATCTCGCCGGAGGTGGCTTTTTCAGCATCAGATATGGTTTGGGAGATTAGTTCTTGTTCTTGTTCTGTGAATGGCCCCATAATTGGATTGCTTTATAAAGATAAGGGTAATGCATGTTTATTCATTTAAACAGACATTACCCTTAAATGTTGTTACGGTATATTAGAATTCAACTTTTGGTGCGTTTTGTGCACCGGCATCAGCTTTAAATGCTGCTTTTTGGCTAAATCCGAATAGGCCGGCAGTAATGTTGTTCGGGAATGATCTTACCTTTGTGTTATAGGTTTGAACTGACTCGTTAAAATCTTTACGCGCTACTGTAATACGGTTTTCAGTACCTTCCAGTTGAGCTGATAATTCACTAAACTGTTGAGTAGCTTTAAGTTCAGGGTAGTTCTCTGTAAGAACCATTAATCTGCCCAATGCCTGGCTTAGCTGGCCTTGTGCAGCCTGATATTTTTGCATATTCTCTTCAGTTAATTTATCAGGGTCTATAGTGATCTGGCTTGCTTTAGAACGTGCTTCAATAACCTGAGTTAATGTACCCTGTTCAAACTTTGCTGCACCTTTAACTGTGCTTACAAGGTTAGGGATCAAATCAGAACGACGTTGATATTGTGTTTCAACCTGTGCCCATTTGGTTTTTACATCCTCATCCAGTTTAACTAAGCCGTTGTAACCACAACCACTCACTGCCACTAATAAGACTAAGATTCCTACAATTACTAAAACTACTTTTTTCATATTTTTCTGTTTTGTTTTTCAGTGTTAATTTACGCATTAGAACTCAATTTCTGTACCTTTGTTACAGTTCAGGAGAAAAACCTGACAACAATAACGCAAAAAGACACCTAAATTACACGCATTCAAAAGAAAATTGATGATAGGACAATTTCTTTGATAGCCATTAATAGGTGATATTTCTTGTGCTAAGGCCTATAATATCGTTCAATAATCAAATCACTCGCATTCAGGAAAAGTAATTCTCTAATAGAATAAGGCGGTAATTTCGGACTATGATAACTGACATAATTACGAGGATTAACTGCCAAAAGAAGTCAGAATTGAAAAAAAGTCATTTTAATTGTTTTTAGTTTATAGGTTTTAAATTATACCCGATAGAAAGAATTTATTGGAGTAAGATGTACCTTTGTGATAATTTGGGATAAAAACCCGACGATAATTATGCAAAAAGACATCGAAATAACGCTGGCTCCAGAAGAGATAGATAACATATCCTCTATTAAGAAAAAACTTTCTGAAACTTTAAAAGTTGAGCTTTCGCGGATTCAAGATTACAAAATCCTTAAAAGATCAATTGATGCCCGTTCCAGAAATGTAATATACAGGATGCAGGTAAAGGTATTTATTGATGAACCTCAGCTTACCGAATCATTTGTTGTTAATTATAAAAATGTTAGCAATGCCAGGCATGTTATTATTGTTGGGGCAGGCCCTGCTGGATTATTTGCTGCGCTTCAGTGTATCGAAAACGGACTAAAGCCAATAGTGCTTGAACGTGGAAAGGATGTAAAACAACGAAGGAGAGATCTGGCCGCAATAAATAAAGAAGGTGTTGTAAATACTGAATCTAATTATTGTTATGGTGAGGGTGGAGCGGGTACGTATTCTGATGGAAAGTTATATACGCGCTCTAATAAACGTGGAGATATTAATAAGGTGCTCCAAATCTTTGTACAACATGGAGCTGCGGATGATATTCTTGTTGATGCCCGCCCGCATATCGGAACCAATAAACTGCCTCATATAATTACTGCCATAAGAGAAACGATCTTAAATGCAGGTGGAGAGGTTCGTTTTGACCAGAAAGTGACAGATATTTTAATTGATTTTGGAAAGATAAAAGGCGTAGTAGTTAATGGAGAAGAGCACCTATTATCAGATTCTGTTATTTTGGCCACCGGACATTCGGCCCGGGACATTTATGAATTACTTAATGAAAAGAATATTCTTGTTGAAGCCAAGCCATTTGCTTTAGGTGTAAGAATAGAACATCCTCAGTCTATTATTGATGCTGCTCAGTACCATTGCGATATTCGAAGCGAATTTTTGCCTCCTGCTTATTATAGTTTAGTTGAGCAGGTTGGCGCAAGAGGAGTATTCTCATTTTGCATGTGCCCTGGTGGAATAATTGCTCCCTGTGCAACTTATGCCGATGAAATAGTTGTTAACGGATGGTCCCCATCTAAAAGGAATAATCCATTTGCAAATTCCGGAACGGTAGTTCAGGTAACACTGGAAGATGTAAAAGGTGATGATCCATTAAGAATGATGCATTTTCAGGCAGAGATAGAAAAGACTGCTTTTAGGCTTGGCGGGGGAGACCTGGTTGCGCCTGCGCAAAGGATGGTTGATTTTGTAGAAGGGCGAATTTCTGCAGATCTTCCAAAAAATTCTTACTTACCAGGAACGCGAAGTGTGATGCTTAAAGATACACTGCCGGATTTTGTAGCCGCAAGCCTAAAAAATGCTTTGCCTTTGTTTGGAAAAAAAATGAAAGGTTACTATACTAATGAAGCTATTCTAGTAGGGGTAGAAAGCAGAAGCTCATCGCCTGTCCGGATTCCAAGAGATAGAGAGACCTTTCAGCATCCTCAGGTTGCTGGTTTATATCCGTGTGCTGAAGGAGCTGGCTATGCTGGTGGAATAGTATCGGCTGCTATTGACGGGGTTAATTGTGCCAATGCAATTCTAAAATTTGGTTAAACACATTTACTTTTTATTTGTTGTTTTCTTATGATTGATTTCGCAAATGAGTTAAGAAAAGGATATAGTGGGGATGCATGGCATGGCAATAGCATAGCTGCCATTATTTCGTCTGTAAGTAAAGATCAAATATTTAGACGACCAATTCCAACCGGTCATACTATTGCTGAACTTATATTACACTTAACCTCGTGGACAGAAGAGGTGTTTTCGAGGTTGGAAGGCAATCTTGCTAAAGAACCTGAAAGAGGCGACTGGCCATTGGTTAAAGAAGAAACAATGCAGGAATGGAATGCAATTTTAAGTGATTTTCGTTTAGCCAATGAAAAACTGCTTAATCTTGTAATGGAAATTTCCGGGGATCAATGGGAAACGCCTGTTCATCAGGAATCAGGTTCGAGATTGAATTATTTTGAACTATTTAATGGCTTAGTACAGCACCATGCTTATCATGCCGGACAAATTTCTTTGTTATTAAAATTTTAGATTGTGAAAAAAACATTAATTATTGGGGCAAGCCCTAATCCGACAAGATATGCCTATAAAGCTGCACATATGCTTAAATCAAAAGGACACAGTATTGTTAATGTTGGAATAAAAAAAGGAGAAGTGGCAGGAGAGGATATTGAACAACCGGGGCATGTGCACAATGACATCGATACGGTTACCTTATATATTGGCCCGCATTTGCAAAGTGGCTACTACAATTATATACTAGAAACAAAACCTAAACGAGTTATTTTTAACCCGGGAACTGAAAATCAGGAACTGGAAGAGCTGCTGTTGGCTAATGATATCGAGCCGATAGAGGCATGTACTTTGGTGTTGTTATCTACGGGCCAGTATTAGTGTGTTTTTTTAACGACTTACCAACGCTCCTGAACGACTTTGTAATGACTCTGAACGACCTTTTGTCGTTTGTAAGGCTTTTGATGTGAGGTGACAGGCGGTAGTGTATTATACCGTTATGTTATATATACTATATATGTATACCGGCGATCTTGCTATTCTTATACTATATATAGTGTAAGGTAGTTGTTTTCTTTTTAGCTGC
>NZ_LGEL01000106.1 GCF_001636695.1 Pedobacter panaciterrae | reverse complement strand
AGATGTGTATAAGAGACAGGCTTGAAGGTACAGATAATCAAAGAGAGGTTGATTTAAAGCTTGTGGAAAAGATAACTTGTATTCCGCAAGGCTTATAATTTAAGTGCAAAGTATCTAAAAATAGATAAAATGAAAAAAGCAGGTAAGATTTTTAAAGGGGTTATAATTTTTTCTATAATGGCCTACATGCCATTAAGTGCAGGTGCATGGGGAATGCTTGGTCATAGAATAGTAGGGCAAATAGCAGAAAGCCATCTCAGCAAAAGAGCGAAAAAGGGAATTAAGGAGGTTTTGGGTAATGAAAGCTTAGCAATGGCAAGCAATTGGGGCGATTTTATTAAATCAGACCCGTCTTATAACTATTTATATAACTGGCATTTTGTAAACTTGCCGGCAGGATTAGATAAGCAAGGGGTATTTGACTTTTTAGATAAAGATACTGCGGCCAATGTATATAATAAAGTTCCGCAAATGGTGTCTGTTTTGAAAAATAAGCAAAGCACACCAGATCAAAAAAAACTTGCCATGCGTTTGTTGATACACCTTGTAGGTGATTTAAATCAACCAATGCATACTGCACGTAAAGAAGACCTGGGTGGTAATAAGGTTTATGTTACCTGGTTTGGAGAGAAGTCTAATTTGCACAGGGTGTGGGACCAATTATTAATAGAATATCAGCAGTTGAGTTATACAGAATATGCTGCTGCCATTAATTATCCTGATCAGGGACAATTGAAAGTATGGAGAAATAGCACTCTTAGGGATTTCGTTTATGGCTCCTACCTTGCATGCAATAAAATTTATGAGAATACAAAGCCTGAAGATAAACTGAGTTTTAGATATGACTTCGACTTTGTAAATCTGTTAAATGAACAACTGCTAAAAGGAGGTATTTGTTTGGCAAATATTCTTAATGATATTTATAAATAATGAAGATTTTAATGGTTTGCCTTGGCAACATTTGTCGCTCGCCATTGGCAGAAGGTATTATGAGGCATTTAATAAATGAAGAAGGATTAGATTGGGACGTTGCTTCGGCAGGAACTGGTGATTGGCATGTCAATCAACCGGCGGATAAAAGAAGTATTGCTGTCGCAAAGAACTTTGGATATGACATTTCTAAACAAAGAGCTAAACATTTCAATAAACAGATGTTTGATGAATTTGATAGCATTCTAGTAATGGATAGAAATAATTTAGCGGATGTTCAGCAGCTGGCAACAAATGAAGAACACCGAAATAAAGTCAGGTTGTTTTTAACTGAAGAGAATGAAGTAACAGATCCGTATTTTGATAGTAATCTTTTTGAACCAGTGTTTTTAGAAATAGAAGCGCGATGTAAGCAATTAATTGAGGAGATTAAACAAACATAATTTAAATAGAAGCAGATAATGGAGTCACCGAAATTATTTATGTTATTGTTAGGATGCACACCTCCTGGAAGGTATACAGAACAACATGATGTTTTTTTTACAATAGGTAATTCATTAAAAGATCTCAAAGAGGAAATTGTTGCTTTTTGGCCGGAGGCGAACGGTAAAATCCATATTGATGCCTGGCGCGAGGTAACAGAGGTTGATGGATATCAGGTAAAGGTTGTAAGCAAAGAAGATAAATCTACTGCTGATAAGCTGTTCTTTTTAAATCTGGGAGGTTACAAAGAGGGAGAGTTTGATGAGCCTCATTATAAAGTGCTGGTTATTGCAGATGAAAAGGCTGTGGCTATTAAAAAGGCAAAAGAAACAGTCTTTTATAAGCATTCAGGATTTGAAGGGGCTGTATCTCATATTGATGATAAATACGGTGTGGATGTTGATGATGCATTTGAAATTGAAGACATCCTTTCGGCCGTTGTTAAACAGAATTATAAGTTACAAATCAGTCCGGGAACCAATATCCCAAAAGATGAGATTCATTTAGGGTACCTTATACTTAGCAAATTATAAGTAAATAAAAAAGGCTGAGAAATTTCCCAGCCTTTTTTATGATAAGTTCTTTGGCTAAACCCCAAACTCCTTATCCAGATATTCAGAAACTTTAACAATCGCATTGTCGATAGTATCACTTAGAATAGTAATGTATGATCCCGATTTCGCGGTTGCAATAATATATTTTAAGCAGTCATTTCCATTATTATTGATAATGATTTCCATATTTGGTTTTACCTCATGGATGCCATCAATTAGTAAATTGATTATCTCTTGCTGATCACGACCTCTCAGGTACTTCTCCTGACAGATGATTATTTTGTCAAACATCTGCGCAGCAAT
Organism: Pedobacter panaciterrae; assembly: GCF_001636695.1. Taxonomy (GTDB): domain Bacteria; phylum Bacteroidota; class Bacteroidia; order Sphingobacteriales; family Sphingobacteriaceae; genus Pedobacter; species Pedobacter panaciterrae_A. The sequence goes on along the minus strand of NZ_LGEL01000106.1, from coordinate 8,004 downwards.
TCTGGCTGTTTCTTTTATGTCCTCATCTCTTCTGTCGCCGGTGCCTGATATTACACCTACATGTTCTGTTGCCTCAATGGATTGTAAATAGGTTTTTATGCCATTAAAGCCATCAGGGTTATGAGCAAAATCAACCAGAATCTTGAATTCCTTAAACTTAAAGGTGTTCATTCTTCCAGGTGTTTGAGCAGCCGAAGGTATAAATGTTTCCAGTGACATTCTGATATCTTCGATCTTATATCCCCATAAAAATGTTGCAAGAGTAGCTGCAAGTACATTCTGAATCATAAAATCAACAGTGCCGCCAAAAGTTAGAGGGATATGAGTAACTTTTTCTACCCTTATTTTCCAGTCGCCCTTTTTAATTGTAATGTATCCATTCTCATAAATAGCAGCAATGCCACCCTTTTTGCAATGCTCTTTAATAACTGGATTTTTCTCATCCATACTAAAATATGCGATGTTACTATCTGCATTGCTGGCAATTTTTATACAGTACTTATTATCTGCATTGAGTACGCTCCAGCCTGTTCGCTTTACTGCGCCAATTACTACCTCTTTTACTCTGCAAAGGTCGTCGAGTGTATGTATATCAGATATACCGAGGTGATCCTCCTGTATGTTTGTGACAACTCCGATATCACATTTGTTAAACCCTAGTCCGGCTCTTAAAATACCTCCGCGAGCGGTTTCCAGTACTGCAAATTCTACAGTTGGGTCTCTTAAAATAAATTCTGCACTAACGGGGCCAGTGGTGTCACCCTTCATGAGCTTTGTGTTTTGTACATAAATGCCGTCGGATGTTGTAAATCCGACTCTCGTCCCGTTGCTTTTGACAATATGAGCAATTAATCTTGTTGTAGTTGTTTTTCCATTGGTTCCGGTAACTGCAATAATCGGAATTCTTGCATCCTTGCCCGGGGGATATAACATATCAATAACAGGAGCAGCAACGTTTCTCGGAAGTCCCTCACTTGGTGCGAGGTGCATTCTGAAACCAGGAGCAGCATTTACTTCCAAAACAACTCCCCCATTTTCCGGAAGTGGCTGAGTTAAGTTTTCTGCCATGATGTCTATGCCGCATATATCTAAGCCAATTATTCTTGAAATGCGTTCACTTATAAAGATGTTTTGCGGATGGACCAGATCTGTAACATCAATTGATGTACCGCCGGTACTTAGGTTGGCAGTTGATTTAAGATAAACGGTTTCACCTTGTGGAGGAATGGAATCTAATGTGTAGTCCTTTTTCGCCAGCAAGTCCAAGGTATCCCGGTCAACTGTAATCTCAGTCAGTACGTTTTCATGGCCATAACCTCTTCTTGGATCTTCATTTTCTTTGTCTATCAATTCCTGAACTGTATTTTGTCCGTTGCCCGTAATATGTGCCGGAACGCGTAAAGCAGCTGCAACCATTTTATGATCAATTACCAGGACTCTGAAGTCATATCCGGTAATAAATCGTTCAATAATTATTCTTCTGGAATAGTTTTTAGCATATTCAAAAGCTTCGGTGGCTGCTTCTACAGTTTTTACATTTATAGTAGCCCCTTTACCGTGATTACCATCAAGCGGTTTAAAAACCAATGGGAACCCTACCTTTTTTATAGCATCTGGAAGATCCTCTATGTCTGATATGGTTACTCCCTTTGCTACCGGAATGGCAGAGTCTTGCAGTAATCTTTTGGTTTCGTCTTTATTGCCGGCAATATCAACAGCTATACTATTCGTCTTTTCGGTCATAGTAGCACGAAAGCGTACCTGATTTTTACCATAACCCAATTGTACAAGAGAACTTTTATTTAACCTTATCCAAGGGATATCTCGTGAAATTGCTTCGTCGACAATGGACCCTGTGCTTGGTCCTAATCTTTCCATCTCTCTAAGCTCCCGCATACGTTGTATGTCTGTTTCCAGATCGTATTCATGGTTATTTATTAGTGCTTCAGCAATTTGAACGGAGGCTTCAGCTGCATATATGCCTGCCTTTTCTTCAATGTAACTAAAAACAACATTGTAAATGCCTTCCGTTTTGGTTTGTCTAGTCCTCCCGAATCCAGTATCCATGCCTGCCAGAGTTTGAATTTCTAATGCAATATGTTCAATTACATGACCCATCCAGGTTCCTTCCTCAATCCTTGCTAAAAAACCACCAGGTTCGCCTTTTGAGCATCTGTGTGTTTGCAAAGTTGGGATCAATTTTTCGATACGTTCTCTAAATCCATCAATAAGGTTGGTAGGCCTCTGCTCCATTTCTCCCAGATCCAGTCTCATCTGAATCAATTTTTTTCTGTTTATCGACCAAATGTTTGGTCCACGAAGCACCTGTATGCCTAATATTTTCATTGGTATAATTTGTCCTTTTATGATTAAATGTGCTTAGCGTTATTCTTATAACACGTTAAGCTTAAATAAGTTTATTGTTTTACTAGTGCTCTCTTTGAAGAAAATGCCCTTGGCTTTTTTACAGCATATTTTTAAAAGTATATCGAACTTTTATCCCGGTTACTTTATGCTTTAAATGGAGAGATTAAAGTATAAATATTTTCCGAGAATTATGCAGTTATTAATCCAATTTTTTGTGAATATATTTTGTGCAAATAATTTAAAGGTAAAGTTTGAATAATGAAATTGTTAATTGATTAATTATGGAGATATAATGATAAAATTGCATTACAAATCAATTTTATCTAAGTTTGGGCCTATTGGAAATATAAATATTTGAAATGACTCCGAAGGGTAAATTAATTATTATAGGGGGTGCAATAAATACAGGAAGTTTTACTGAAACTCAGTTTGGATTGCCCCAAAATATGAACTTTTTTGAAAGGGGTATTTTAAAAAAAATTACTGTTGAATCTGTAAAAGACAGTAAGTCCAGATTCGAAATCATCACAACGGCATCACTTATTCCGGAGAAAGTAGGAGAAGAATATATAAAGGCATTTGCGCAGCTTGATGTGCAGGATGTTGGTGTATTAAACATTAACAATCGAGAGCAGGCTAATTCAGCTGAAAACTGTGAAAGAGTTAAGGCTGCCGATGTAATCATATTTACAGGAGGAGATCAGCTTCGCTTATCATCCATATTTGGTGGGACGTCCATTCATCAAATCTTATTAGATAAATACCAGAACGAACCTGTTGTAATTGCTGGTACATCAGCTGGTGCTGCAGCGTCATCAAAAAACATGATCTATCAGGGAAGTTCCAAGGACGCTCTTTTGAAGGGTGAAGTGAAAATTACTGGTGGTTTAGGATTTATTGATGGAGTAATTGTAGATACACATTTTGTACAGAGAGGCAGAATAGGTCGGCTATTATATGCTACAGCAAGTAATCCTGGAATTTTGGGTATAGGTCTGGGAGAAGATACGGGCCTGTATATATCGGAAGGTAACAACATGGAAGCAATAGGTAGTGGAATGGTTATCTTGGTTGATGGTAGAAATATGGCTGATACCAATTTAACCGATGTTGAGATGGGCCAACCAGTTTCTATTAAAAATATGATTGTACATGTGATGTGTGATGGAGACACCTATGATCTTACAGAACATAAGTTGACGATTCACCATCCAAAGGTTGTTTCAACAGATTAGAATGAAAGTAATTATCCATGGAGGATTCTTTAGCGAATCTGATACCAATCAGGAAACAAAAAAAGCGAAGCAAGATGCCTTGTCCTCTATAGTTACTCAAGCTCATCGTTATTTGCAAACACATACGGCTTTAGAAACGGTAGTTTATGCCGTGAGTTTGCTCGAAGACAACCAACTGTTTAATGCAGGTTTGGGCTCACAGATACAAAGTGATGGCAAGGTGCGCTTAAGCGCATCTCTAATGGATGGAAAAACTCAGAAATTTAGTGGGGTTATCAATATTGAGGATGTAAAAAACCCTATTCAGGTTTCCGAGAAATTGCTGGACTATGAAGATAGGGTTTTAAGTGGCGAAGGAGCATCTGTTTTTGCCCGTAGCAATGGTTTTCTTTATTTTGACCCCATTACTCCTCAGAGACAGCAAGAGTACGAGGCTAAATTAAATCAACAAGAAAGAAAAGGAACAGTGGGGTGTGTAGCATTAGATGCCGATGGTAATATTGCTGCGGCAACCTCAACAGGAGGCAAAGGCTTTGAAATTCCATGTAGAGTTAGTGATTCTGCTACTGTAGCGGGCAACTTTGCAAATCAGGTTGCTGGTGTTTCTTGTACGGGAGTAGGGGAAGATATTGTTAATGTTGCGATGGCCGCAAAGATCGTTACTCGTGTAACTGATGGGTTCAGCCTTCAAGACGCTTGTGAAAAATCCTTCTCGGAGCTAAAACTTATTGATGGCTTTGCAGGTGTAATAGGGATTTCGTCTAAAGGAGAAATTTACCATCTTGACTCCCATCCATATATGGTATGGGCCTCTTTTGATGAGCATTTACAGGTGTTCCCGTAAATAATATATCGCTGAATGTAACGACGTAACAGTTATAATACGGTATTTCTTATAGATTAACTGCCAGCTAACATTAATTTTAATTTCGTGAAAGATATTTGGCCTGCGGCATTGTCGCATGAAAAACTTAATTATTAACGAAATGGACTCACGCAGAGATTTTTTAAAAAAGGTAGCACTATTATCGGGGAGTACCGCAATGGCCACTATGATGCCTTCTGCAATACAAAAAGCATTTGCTATAAATCCGGAATTAGGGACTACCTATCTTGATGCCGAACATGTAGTTATACTAATGCAGGAAAATCGCTCATTTGACCACTGTTTTGGTACTTTGCAAGGTGTAAGAGGATTTAATGATCCAAGAGCTGTTTATTTGCCGGATAAAAAGCCGGTATGGCTGCAAACCGATGCAATTGGCAATACCTACTCGCCATTCCGATTGAATATAAAAGATACAAAAGTTACCTGGATGGGTGATCTGCCCCATTCGAGAGCCAGCCAGGTAGATGCCAATAATTCTGGAAAATATGATAAATGGCTCCCTTCAAAACGCTCGGGGAATAAAACTTATGCAGATATGCCTTTAACATTAGGCTATTATACCAGAGAGGACTTGCCATTTAATTATAGCATGGCCGACGCTTTTACGGTATGTGATCAGAATTTCTGCTCTGCAATGACTAGTACTACACCTAATCGTTCATTCTTTTGGACAGGTAAAATTACTCATGACGAGGATGGCATTCCTAAAGCTAACATCAGAAATACAGATTTTGGTTATGGAAATATGCCCTGGAGTACTTTTCCTGAACTGTTGGAAGAGAACAATATCCCATGGAAATTTTATCAAAACGATTTAAGTTGTGGAGGTGGATTTAGTGGTGAGGAAAGATCCTGGTTAGCCAACTTTGGATGTAATCTTCTGGAATTCTTTAAAGCTTACAATGTTAAATTTTCAGACCGCTATATAAGAAATTTACAGAAACAGGCAGAGGAGCTTCCTGGTGAAATCAATAAGTTGCAGGAAAGAACTCCGTCTAGTGAGGAGGACGGGAAAAAGGCTCTTGAAAGTGTGAGAAAGAAACAGGAAGTGCTGGATAATGCACGTAGTGAACTCTCGAAATGGAATAAAGAAAGTTATGAGAAACTATCGGATAAAGAAAAGAATCTCTACAAAAGTGCTTTTGTAATCAATTCTTCAGACCCTGATTTTCGATCTATTACAGAGCTGACCTATAATGATCAAAGTGCAAAACGAAACGTGACTGTACCTAAGGGAGATTTACTTCATCAATTCAGAAAAGATGTAAATACGGGAAGGTTGCCTGTAGTATCATGGCTTGCCGGACCGCAAAATTTTTCCGATCATCCAAGTGCTCCATGGTATGGGGCATGGTATGTGTCTGAGATCCTCGATATTTTAACTAAGAACCCTGAAGTTTGGAAAAAGACAATATTTATTGTTACGTATGACGAGAATGATGGTTATTTCGATCATATTCCTCCTTTTTCAATTTCAGATACCAAATTGCCCGGAACAGGAAAATGTTCGGAAGGTATTGAAACAGAAATAGAGCATGTGCGTTTGGAAAACGAACTAAAGCAGGGCATCCCTAAAAATCAGGCGAGAGAAGCCCCAATAGGGCTTGGTTTCAGGGTGCCAATGGTTATTGCATCACCATGGAGTAGAGGAGGTAAGGTATGTTCAGAAGTTTTTGATCATACTTCAACTTTGCAGTTTTTGGAAGGATTCGTAAATAAGAAGTTCAAAAAGAATATAAAGCTCGATAATATTAGCACATGGCGTCGGACTATCTGCGGTGATCTTACTTCAGCATTTAGCCCTTATAACGGTGGTAAATTAGAAAAGATCGCTTTTCTTGATAGAGATAAAAATGTCGAAACCATATATAATGCTAAGTTTAAGGGTGATCCAGTAGGATTCCGTAAGCTTTCTGATGCAGAGATCAAAGAAATATCAGGTAAAAAGGCCGGAATGTTAGTGCAGGAAAAGGGAATCCGTTCCTCTTGTGCTTTGCCTTATGAGTTGTACGCAGACGGAGGATTAAGTAAGGATAAAGTCAGTTTTGAAATCAATTTCGCTTCAGGCAATAAGATTTTTGATAAACAAGCATCCGGATCTCCATTTACAGTAAGTGCTCCAGTTAAGTATAATGATGAAATAAGTAAAAATGAAATCTCTAGAAATTGGTCATTTGCTGTTTCAGCAGGAGATCATTTAACTTATAGCTGGCCTGTTAATGCATTTGAAAATGGTGTGTATCATCTTCGCGTTCATGGTCCTAATGGTTTCTATAGGGAATTTATTGGGAATAAGAATAATCCACAAATAAAGATAAATGCTAATTATGACTCTAACCGACTTAACCCTGTTAAGTTAACCGGTAATGTTGTGGTTGATATAATAAATAATAGCACTAATCCACATACATTTATAATAACAGATGAAAGTTACGGTAAAGGTCGTCAAACTAAATTAGTCGCAGCGGGGGCTAAGGCGGGTATTATCTTAGACCTTTCAAAATCACATAACTGGTACGACTTCAGTGTGAAGCTACAAGGTAACAGTGTTTTTGAGGAGCGGTTTGCCGGAAGAGTGGAGACTGGCGCAGAGACTAAGACAGATCCTTTAATGGGAGCAATTGTTTAGGCTTGATAAGGGTGATATAGTGTTGTTTATTACTTTTGTTATATCTTTACCGTATGAACAAGAGTTGGTTAGCAATCATTTTTCTGATTATATCAAATCAAGCAATGACCCAAACCAGTCATTTTTTGCCTCAGCAACCTCCTCAGGGAAGCGGAGCTATAAATATTGGAGTATCGAATCTTGACGAGAACGAAGGGGATACGTATTTCGCTGAAGCAGAGAAAAATGAACGAAATGGGGAGCTTAATGAAGCTGTAACTTTATTTGGGAAGGCTGCTTTTGAATACAATAGTGCTAAACAATTTGCACGTTATGGTGAATCTTTAATGAGATTAAGCAATGTTCACTATCAGTTGGCTCACTTTACTGAAGCAGAGCAGGTGGTTTTAAATGTGGCATTAAAAAACTATTCAAAGATTGGCAGCCGAAATGGTCAGATGGAATCTTATAGCCAGTTGGGAAGGATTTATTTGGCCCTTAATAAAACTACACAATCGTTATGGTTTTATACTCAGCAAGGGATACTGGCAAAGCAAATAGGCAACAACTCGGCGTATATAGAGTCTGTTTTGGGTTCTGCAAATGTGAAAATCAGGAAAAAAGAATATGCTTTAGCAGCAAAAGATCTTAATAGAGCTGAAATTTTAGCAAAATCAGCAAATACAGGTGAGTTCAAAAATCAAATTAAAGATGCAAGATCAATGCTCCCTGCTGTTGCAGCGGCTAAGCCTGTAAAGAAAACCTCAAAAAGGAAATAAAAATATATAATTGTAATCTTCTGTATTTGAAGCTGTTTTTAGTTTAGTTTTTTTATTAGTATTTACAGAACTTTCGTAAGTTTACAGAAAAGAGACAGTATTATTACCTGTCTCTTATACACATCT
>NZ_LGEL01000104.1 GCF_001636695.1 Pedobacter panaciterrae | reverse complement strand
CAGATGTGTATAAGAGACAGATAAAATATGCTTTAAAAAATCATATGTGCAGCAATTATGTTAAAATAACTTAATAAATGGATAAGCCCACAATATTTCATATTTTAAAACAGGCTTCCTTTATACCATCAATTATAAAGTTATTTGATGTTAACTGTAAAAAAAGAAAAAGAGAAGAAAAATGGTAATCAACTGCCACCAATAATTTTTGGCACAAGTAGTTTAGGTAATTTATATCGATCCATTGATTATAAAACTAAGCGGAATATAATAGAGGAATGTATTGAACATTCTTTTGGAAAGGCTACGTTTGATACAGCTGGTAAGTATGGGGCAGGTATGGCATTGGAGGTTCTTGGAAGAAGTTTGTCAGATTTAAATATTCATCCGGATGATGTAGTTATATGTAATAAACTGGGATGGTATCAAACAGAATTGTTAACTCCAGAACCGACTTTCGAAAAAGATGTATGGTTTGATCTGAAAAATGATGCAGTTCAGCAAATTAGCTATGAGGGTATCATGAAATGCTTTAATCAAGGCAATAGATTACTAGGTATTTATTCAGCAAAAATGGTTTCTGTTCATGATCCTGATGAATATTTAGCTTCGGCAAAAGATGAAATAGAGAAGGAACAAAAGTATCAGGATATTCTTGAAGCTTATAGGGCACTTGCGGCACTAAAAAAACAGAAAGTAGTATCTTCAATCGGTATTGGCGCTAAGAATTGGAAGGTAATTGAGCGTATAGCTGCTGATGTAGAATTGGATTGGGTAATGATTGCTAACAGTTTAACTGTGAAGTCGCACCCGGAAGAGTTAGTAAGATTCATTGCTGATTTGAAGGAGAAGAATATTGAAGTTATCAACTCTGCCGTGTTTAATGGAGGGTTTTTAACAGGAAGTGATTTCTATAATTATCAAAAAGTAGATAGACAAACTTTAGAAGGTAAAATACTTTATGAATGGAGAAACAGCTTCTTTACCTTATGTAATAAGTATAATGTTAAGCCTGCTGAAGTGTGTTTTAATTTTGGTTTTAATATACCAGGAGTAAGTAGTATTGCTTTAAATACGACCCGGCCTGAGAAAATAAGAGAGAATATAATGATGGTTAATAAGAAAATTCCAGGAGCTTTTTGGAAAGCCATGCAAGAGGAACAATTGATATCGATACCTGTAATTAGATGAAAGCATTAGTTTGTAATACTCCCGGGGAGTTTGAGTATATAGATAAAGTATTACCTGTTTTAGCAGAAGGATATACTAAGCTGAGGGTCAAAGCAGTCGGCATTTGTGGTACAGATTATCATGCCTATCAGGGTGTTCAGCCGTTTTTTAATTACCCTAGAATATTGGGTCATGAAATTGCTGCGGAAATCATTGAAACCACAATAGGAAGTACATTTAGGATAGGAGATAAGGTTACAATAAGTCCCTATTTTTATTGCGGTGAATGTATTGCTTGTCGTAATGGAAAGACAAATTGCTGCGAAACAATGAAGGTGTGTGGTGTGCATATTGATGGAGCAATGAGTGAATATATTGTTGTTCCTGATTATTCATTAATAGCAGGTAATGGCTTAAATGAAGATGAATTGGTGCTGGTGGAGCCATTGGCTATTGGCGCCCATGGCATCAGAAGGGCAAATGTTAAGCCAGGAGAATTTGTTTTGGTTGTAGGAGCGGGCCCGATAGGTTTAGGAACGATGGATTTTGCCAGAATAGCCGGTGCAGAGGTTATTGCTTTGGATACCAATATGCAGCGTTTGGAATTTTGTAAAGATAAGCTGGGCGTGAAACATATTATAAACGGAGTTTCTGATGATGTTTTTGGTCGATTAAAATCAATAACAAACGGTGATATGCCCACTGTTGTAATTGACTGCACAGGAAATTTGAATGCTATAAATAATGCATTTCAATATATGGCCCACGGAGCCCGTTTTGTTTTGATAGGTCTACAAAAGCAGGAGATAAGTTTTAATCACCCCGAATTTCATAAAAGAGAGGCAACGTTATTGAGTAGTCGTAATGCATTGCCCATTGATTTTGAGCATGTAATTGCATGTATAAAAGATGGGCAGATAAAGCCATTAAATTATATTACCCACAAGTTGAAATTTGAAGAAGTGAAAGACCGGTTTTCAGGTCTTATCACTTCTGAGAGTGGTTTGGTAAAAGCCGTTGTTTTATTTTGATTTAGCAATTACTTTTTTTAACTCCATTAATAGCTCAACATCCTTTTTCCTTATCTTCCCTTCTCTATTTGGTGGCGTATTTAAAATTAGAATGTTATTTTGAGCTGTAGCAATTTTATAATCCTGGGCCAGCTTATCTACCGATTTGTAAGTGGTGTCTTTGGTATTATAGAACCATTTTGAACTGATGCATATGGTAGACTCCCAGGGCATATAATAATTCTCATTATTATGAGAAAATATTTTTGGATCAGGCGTAGCAGGCAGATACGGATCACCTAATCTAAAATCGCTTGGGAAATATCTGATAGGAAATCCTTCTTTTTGCTGATCAGGTAAAACAGTATGCTGGTCGGCATTTCCGGGCGCACCTATTGACCAGTTAATTCCAATTTGACACTGGGGTTCTTTTGATTTTATTGTTTTATAAATCTCATCCGCCGGCCATCTATTGTTTTGTTTCGTCCAGCCACCATCAAACCAAAACTCAACAACCTTGGTCTTCGCTTTCTGGGTTATAGCTATTAGCTCATTAATTTGATTGATCATAAAATCATTGTATGCCTTATCCTTGGTGGTGTCTTCTGTATTGGCATTCTCATGCCTGTCCCATAATGAATAATATAGTCCTAAACCGATATTGTATTTTTTACATGCCTTTGCCACGGCCTCAATAACGTTCGTTTTGTTAGCTGAGCTGTTTACATCGTAAGTAGTATACTTACTGTCCCAAAGGCAGAAACCATCATGATGCTTGGTAATTAGTATTACGTATTTCATCCCGGCATCCTTGGCTGTTTTAACCCATTGTTCTGCATCTATTGAAGACGGACTATATGATGTTGGTGGTAATGTTCCATCAGTCCATTCCTCATCATGAAAGGTATTGATGCCAAAATGAATAAACATACCATATTTACGATTGATTTGTTCTAATTGATATTTGCCTGGTTTTGAAGAGGGAATGGGCTTGGTAATGCCTTCCTGTGCTAAGGATAATTTTACTATTGCAAGCAATATTAAAGATAATAAAACGTGTTTTTTCATTTAGTGGTTTAAAGGTTGTGATCTAATTGATAATTTACTAAGCTTAATATTTATAAGCTTAGTAAATTGAAGGTAAGTAAGTAATTCGGGAAATCAGATCTTTTAATGCCACTTAAAATTGCGCAAACGTTTGTGTATAATGTGTTTAGTTTTTGTTTGCTATCACTTCTACTTTATTTTGGAGCGGCTTTAAGCTTTTAAGGTAAGCATAAATTGCTTCAATATCATTTATGTTCATGCCAGCGTACATAGTCCAGGGCATAGGGGTGTTTAGTTCATTTTTAGCTAGCTGCTGTGGTTTGTAGGCACTGTCTGCATACAACTTAAATCTTTTCACAAAGGCCTCCTTAGTCCAGTTACCGATTCCGTTTTGCTTATCCATTGTTATATTAGGAGAAACAAGAGTCCCGGATGGTTGCTTAAATTCCATTCCTCCACCAAATTCTGAACCAGCAACAATGTTTCCTTTCTCGCGTTTACTATGACAGTCTACACAACCGGCTGCATTTACAAGATATCCTCCGTATTTAACGGTGTCTTTTTCATTAGGTAAGGGTTGAAAGCTGGCTGGTGTTGGAAGTGTTTTGTTGATAATGTTAACAGGGAAGTTTAATTTGGTCTCTGGTACCTGATTTTTTATTGGTTTAAGGGATCTTATGTATGCTATGATACTATACACATCTTCCTTATCCATTTTTCCAAAGCGCGAATACCCCATTAAAGGAAAAAGGGCCTTGCCATCTTTATTAACTCCTGTGGTTATTGCCCTTAATATTTCTCCATCAGTCCAGTTTCCAAGAGCATGTGGAGTTATATTAGCTGAATAAATTTGTCCAGGCATTCCTGCATTTTCATCAAATATTTCACCACCTATGCCTAATGTTCCGGGCTTCATTGGGCCTGAATACAAACTCCAGTCCCTGGAGCTATGGCAATCCATGCACGCTGCAACATGGTTTGCCAGATATTCTCCTCGTTTTAATCTTTGTGAAGTTCTTTCTATAGTTATAGATGTTGCATTTCCAGTGTCTGGTAAGGCTAAGCTGACATAGGTGCCGCCTGCCAGTATTATGATTAGTACAAAGAGAATAAGTATGCTTAATACTTTTAGTGTTTTTTTCATTTGAAACTCTTTTTTTCTTACTTATAATTTATTTCAACGTAAAACTAGTTAACCTGGCTACTATAAAATGATTGCATAACACCAATTGAAAGATTATTACTAACCTTACTTGCCTTGTTTCTCTTGTTAGAGTAAAAGATGAACTCTTTGCCCCGCAACTTTTGGTAAACAAATATATAATTGTAATTTAAGGGAAACTAAACACAAATGAAACTGAAACAGAGTATTTTAATGCTTTGTCTTCTGCTTGCTTCCTTTGGGTGTAACATGTCAAAAAAGACAAGCCAAAGGAACGTGAAGGGAATAACCGACCCTGATCCAAAGCAGTTTGCAGAGCATATCCGCACAACTGAATTTCAGACACCTGAACAGGAACGTGCTGGATTTAAGTTACCCCCAGGATTTGAAATTACCCTTTATGCTTCTGAACCGGATATAGGTAAGCCTATAAACATGGAATTTGATGAAAAAGGTCGGCTATGGGTTACTCAATCATCTGAGTATCCAATGGCTGCAGCTCCAGCAAAAGGTCATGATAGAATAACAATACTTGAAGATACAGATGGAGATGGGAAAGCAGATAAATTTATTCCATTTGCAGAGGATTTGAATATACCAATTGGTATCATACCGACTCAGAAAGGAGCCATTGCATTTAGTATTCCAAATATTTATCAGTTTACAGATAAGGATGGAGATGGGAAATCAGATGAGAAAATCGCGATTTTTGGAGAATTTGGCCATCAGGATACTCATGGAATGGTTAATAACTTTATAAGAGGGTTTGATGGGTGGATATATGCTTGTCACGGATTTACCAACGCATCAACAATTGCTGGTACGGACGGTGATTCTATTACTATGGTGTCAGGAAATACATTCCGTTTTAGACCCGATGGAAGCAGGGTAGAGCAAACTTCATATGGTCGTGTTAACCCATTCGGTTATACGTTTGACGAATGGGGCTATCTTTATTCTGTGGATTGTCACTCTAAGCCGATTTATCAATTGATAAATGGTGCTGAATATCCACATTTCGGAAAAAAGGCACCAGCTATGGGTTTTGCTCCTGAAATGATGAGTTATGAACTTGGCTCAACAGCACTTTCTGGTTTGGTTTATTATTCTGGAGAACAATTTCCAGAAGAATATCAAAACAGTTTTTATTCAGGAGATGTAGTTACCTGCCGGATTAATAGAAATACAATGTCCTTTACTGGTTCATCACCTGAAGCAAAACGACAGGAAGATTTTTTAATCAGCTCCGATCCATGGTTCAGGCCTGTTAACATCAAAACTGGACCTGATGGCGCGTTATATATTGCTGATTTCTATAACCGTATTATAGGGCATTATGAAGTACCTCTGGATCACCCATTGAGAGATCGTCAAAGTGGAAGAATCTGGAAAATTACTTATAAAGGTGATAAGAAGCACAAGGATAATAAGCCTAAAGATTGGTCAAAAGCAAGCCTTACAGAGCTGATTAAAAATCTAAATCATCCTCAACTTAATTTAAGAATGATGATAGCCAATCAAATTGTTGAAGGTTATGGGAAAAAAGCTATTGATCAGGTAACCAATAAAATTAAATCATCAAAAACCGATTCAAAGTCTTATGTTCAAGCTTTGTGGATCTTGTTTCGTTTACAGGCTTTACAAGATGTTGATTTAGATAAAGCGCTTCATCATGAAGATGCAGTTATTAGGGTTCATGCTTTTAGGATATTAACCGAGAAGACCAATATCTCATTAAAATATCAGGAAATGGCACTAAAAGCATTAAAAGATACCAGTACACATGTACAGCGGATAGCATCAGAGGTATTGGGTAAATATCCTAAAATTACTGCAGTTAATGCTTTATTACCTTTGTATATTGATGCCGACGTGCAGGATAGTCATTTAAAGTATACTGTTCTTTTAGCCATGCGTGAAAACTTAAAGAACACAGAAGTAATGAAGACTGTACTTGCTCAAAATTGGGATGAGGAGCATTTAAAAGTATTGATCAAAATTATTCGTGATGTGCCATCCAAAGAAGCGGCATTATTTGCAATGGGATACATAAAAAGCCATAATTTATCGCATGTGGAATTGGTTCTAAATTTAGAATATATTGGTCGTTATATGGATGCCGATAACTTGAAGCAACCTATTGAATTTATCCAGAAAAAGTTTTCTGATGATCTTGATGCACAGTATGCATTGTTCAATACCATGCGACAGGGTTTGCAGCAACGTGGCGGTAAATTAACACCTTCAATGAGAAGCTGGGGGATCTCACTTGCAGAAAAGTCATTAAAAAATATCTCAGCTAAATCTAATTACTGGAGTAATAAGCCCTTGGAACAAACTGGCGATCCGATGAATCCATGGTCAACAATAAATCGGGCAATTATTGCTGAATTGCCCTCTCTTAAAATAATCTGGAGCGAAATTAATGGTTATCCTCCTACTGGTATATTGGTTTCTCCCAACTTTATTTTGCCATCGTCATTAGAACTTACGGTATTTGATAATGATGTACATAACACTGTATCTAAAGTGGGTGTCTCAAAAAATGCGGTTCGAATTCGTTTAACTAAATCTAAAAAGATAGTTGCTTCCTACCGTGCTTTGTTTAATAAGCCGATGGAAGTTAAAGAACTTATGAAATCTGTTAAGTTCAATTTGGAAGCTTATAAAGGACAAGAGGCATTTATTGAAGTTGTGGACAGTACTAAGACAGGGTCTATTGGAATAGGTGGCATAAAACCTGCTGTTTTGGATATTCCTGATAAAGGAGTAGCGGAAATAGCAGCACGATATACGTTGGCGGCCGAGATTGTTAATATTTATAAGGTAAAGGAGCTGGAGTCAGAAATGGTGGAATTGGCCACAGCTCGGTGGGCTGATTATAAAACAAGGGCCGCTGCGGCAATAGCTTTGATGAATCTAAATCCTGCTAAGAGCAAAAAAATAATCTCCGAAATATTTTTAAGTCTTGATGAAAGCCAGCTATTGAAAGAAAAGATGGCTCAGGTAATTGGACAGGATGATTCAGAGAGTAGATATGCATTATTGCAAAAAGGTTTTGAGGGTAGTCAGCGTAATTTACAGGTTGTAATTGCGACTCTATTAGTCAATTCCGAAAAAGGTATTGAATATCTGTTAGAATCAGTTAAACAAGGTGATGTAAAGTTTGATGTTTTATCCGAATTACCTATAAAGGAGAGGCTTGCTGCAAATATTAATTCAAAGCAACAAAAGCAATTAGATCAAATGAGTTTAGGCCAGGCATCAGAAAGTGAGGCAAGGAAACAATTGATCGCAACTCGACTGTTAGATTTTGACCCTTCATCTGTAACTGTTGAATCTGGTAAAGCAATGTTTGTCCAGAATTGCAGTATGTGTCATCAGATCAAAGGAAATGGTGGTATGATCGGCCCACAGCTTGATGGTATAGGAAACTGGGGTCAAAAGGCCTTAACAGAAAAGGTATTAGATCCTAACCGTAATATTTCGCAGGCTTTTAGAACATATAATATTATTTTAACAAATGGAAAAGTATTAACAGGACTTTATCGTAGAGAAGAGGGGGAAGTACTGGTATTTGCAAATCCTGGTGGAGAAGAGTTTTCTATCTCTAAAAATGAAATTAAGGAAAAAAAACCTTCTAAATACACACTAATGCCAGATCAGTTTAGCAAAACCATTACAAAAAAGGATTTTGATGCATTACTTAAGTATTTGCTAAGTGTAAAAGAATAGAAGTTAAATAGTTCATAATGGAAAGATAAAAATGGAAAATATAAATAGACAACTAATTACATGTTTAATTGCAAGCATCGGATTGCTTAGTAATATTGGGATAGCGCAGGAAAAAAATAAGAAAGTGAAAGAGATACATTTTAAAAAGCACATTCTGACTAATGAGTTCATCTCCGAGGGGGCTGCTGTGGGAGATGTGAATAAAGATGGTAAAATGGATATTATTGCAGGAGCTTATTGGTTTGAAGCGCCAGATTGGAAGCAACATCAAATTGATGAACCAAAAACATTCAACTGGAAAAATGAGTATAGCAATTCATTTCTTAACTATGCAATGGACGTAAATCAGGATGGGTGGGTAGATGTTATAAGGGTTGATTTTCCGGGAGAGCCTGCTGTATGGTATGAGAACCCAAAGAATAAAGAAGGACATTGGAAAATGAGGACACTGTATTCATCTGTAGGTAATGAATCTCCGCGTTTTGTAGATGTTGATGGAGATGGAAGAATTGATTTATTGTGCGCCGATTCCAAGGGTAACAAAGTAGTTTGGTTAAAAGCACCGGTTATGAAGAATGATACTGTCTGGACAGCACATGTTATAAGTGACGTAAAGGATAGGGGAACTCATCAGTTTACCCACGGTTTGGGATTTGCAGATATCAATAAGGATGGCCGTGCCGATGTATTTATTAAAGATGGGTGGTGGGAGGCGCCAGTTGATCGTACTCAATCGAATTGGACCTGGCATCCGGCAAATTTTGGTGATGATTGCTCTCAAATGTATGCAATGGATTTGGATGGTGATGGAGATATGGATGTCATAAGTGCATCTGCTCACAACTATGGGATTTGGTGGCACGAACAAGTAAAGGACGATCAGGGAAACATAATGTGGAAACGTCATGAAATTTCTAAGTCATTTTCGCAGACACATGGCCTTTCCATGGTTGATGTGAATCGGGACGGTCATCTTGATCTGGTAACAGGAAAACGGTTTTATGCACACAATGGGCACGACCCGGGTGAAGAAGAGCCCGCAGTTTTATATTGGTTTGAATACAAACCCGGGAAAATTCCGTCGTGGATTGCCCATCAAATTGACGATAATTCAGGGGTAGGCCTACAGGTAATAGCTCAAGATATGAATAAGGATAAACTAATAGATATTGTAATAGGAAATAAGAAAGGTGTATTCTATTTTGAACAATTGAAAAAGTAAATTATCTGCTCTAATTGAAACAGATTGCATTAAATACATTTATGTAAAGCTTTGTAAGTTTTTTCTGGTTTGTGCAACCTATTGAGAAATCAGATAATATGTATTTAATTAATAATCTATGGACGAACAGCCCTTTTTAGCACTGATCCAGGAGCATCAGGGTATTATTCACAAGATTTGTAGACTATACCGTGATGGTAAAGAAGATCGTGAAGATCTTTTTCAGGAAATCACCTATCAATTGTGGAAGTCTTTTCCTTCTTTTAAAGGTGAGGCAAAGATAAGTACCTGGATGTATCGCATTGGGCTCAATACTGCAATTGCCTCATTCCGTAAAAAGAAACTTGATGTTGAATATCAACCTGTATTGCCAGATCTACCGGATCATGAGGTAAATGAAGAATATGAGATTCGACAGGAAAGGTTATTCGCTGCTTTAAAGCAGCTTAATGAGAGCGAAAAAGCCATCATTACCCTTTATCTTGATGAACTTAGCTATAGACAAATAGCAGAAATAATCGGGATAAACGAAAACAATGTGGGTGTTAAACTCAACAGAATTAAATTCAAAATCCAAAAACTTATAATCGCCTAAATATGGAACTAGATGAACTTAAATCGGCATGGAATGCTGTACAAATGCCAATCAAAACCAATAAAGAGCTTAACGCTATGCTTATAGAAAGTAAACACCCGGTACTAAAAGATATAAGAAGGCAATTTACAATAGAGATAATCGGATGGTCGATATTTTTGCTTTGCTATTATACCATGTTTGACGGCGATCAAAAGCCCATTGCAATCAATATATTACTCGTTGTATCTATGCTCTTTGCGCTTATTCATAATATTTTGGGATATAATTTTTCGAAATACCTTATTAATGGAGGTACAATTAAGTCATCTTTAGAAAGATACCTGTCAAAAATTAAAGTTTATGCAGCTGTAGCAATCTGTCTCTTATACACATCT
>NZ_LGEL01000105.1 GCF_001636695.1 Pedobacter panaciterrae | reverse complement strand
AGATGTGTATAAGAGACAGACCTATAATCAGCCGGTTACTTTCCATCAGCGCAATACCAATGATGATTTTATAGGCGTTTACTTCAATCTTACAGAAGGCGATGCTTTTCATGTGCTTGATGAGGTTTCCAGACCCGTAGGACGATGGAATTACAACCTGGCTATAATGGATAGCAGTTTGGATGCTGATTACATCATTGCCCGGGGTAGCAAAACTTATATGATCTCTATTTTCATTGCCAAAACTGCTTTTAAAAATTATCTTGGAAAACTACCTCAGTTTAAGGACATACTGGATGAAGTTTTTGACAGTAAGAAAAACACTTTCGTAAGATATGAGAGAATGACCAATGAGGCCTGGTGGCTGATTGATGAATTGCGCAAAATGGATATGGGAGATCCCTTGTACGATGTATTTCTTAAAGGAACAGTATATTCATTAATGGCAAATTATATGGATCAGGTAGCCAGTCAGGAGGTATTAATTGAAAAGGTAATTAAAGAAGATCTTACCGTTATTATCGCATCACAATCTGCTTTAATCGATCAGGTCACTCAGCCCTTTCCAGGCATATCAGTACTAGCTAGTGAGGCGTGCATGTCAGAGACCAGGTATAAATCTTTATTTAAAAAAATAACCGGACTAAGCCCAAATGCTTTTTTCCTGCACAATAAGCTCTCTTTTGCCAAGCAGACACTCGAAAGTGGAGTACATACCATAGCAGAGGTTGCTGCTCAGTTTAATTTTGCAAATCCCTCGCATTTTGCTGAGCTTTTTAAAAACGAATATGGTATTCCTCCTAAAGATCATCTTAGTTATTTTTAATGATGCTAACTCCGGGTCTCCATATAAAACATCACTATTCACTAGGACCAGATTGGCAACAGCCAATGGCAAACGATCTGGGTGCTGAGCTTATTGATGAAAAAATACTAAAGTTACCTGAAAACATAGGCAAGGGTGGTTCATTTTTTCTGGAGGTTATGCCGGGCCTTTCTCTCTTACTGGCTGATGTAACTTTTTGCACACCCATATCTTTTACAAGACAAGCCGTAACAGATAGTTTTTACCTTGTTTATTACGACTTAAGCGACGAGATCAGCAGTCATATTGTAGATGGTACAGACCATAGAATAGGTTATCGCTCAAAACTGGGCATGGGCTTTATGGATAGCCATACCGAAAGCACACTTATCCCTACCCTTAATGAACGCTACTATAGCTTTCGCCTTTTTATCGGCAAATCGCTCATTATGTCGTTAATGGGAAATACCAGGCCACAAAACATTATAGAAACGTTGTTTGACGACACTAAAAACACATTGTTTTTCTATAGCCATATAGACAGCAGTACCAGACTTTTGTTAAAGAATTTAAAAGAAAGATCTTTTGACGACCCTTCATTCGAGCTATTGGCTAAAGGTACAGCGCTCAAAATTCTAACCTATCTCGTACGTCGGGCAAGAAACTTTGAGCCGATTATTGAGAAGCTTTCTGCTTCCGATGCCGGGGCTATACTAAATACAAGTCAATATTTACTCGATAATTTACTGTTAGATTTTCCTGGTGTAACCTTTCTGGCCGCAATGGCCGGAATGTCGGAATCTAAATATAAAAAGCTTTTTAATAAGATTGTAAAGAGCAGTCCCAATAGTTTCTTCCTCCATGAAAAACTATTACTTGCACAGAATTTACTGCAAAGTGGCAACTTCAATTCCATCAGAGAGGTAGCGCTAGAAGTTGGCTATAGTAAGCCCGGATATTTCTCTGAAGCTTTCAAAAAAGCATTCGGCACCTCTCCTCAAGAGGTATTCATCAAAATCAGCATTTAGCTTTTTGTCTTAATCCGGTAGTTAATTAACTTATTCTGGAATCCTTACCGGCGTACCTGCCATACCTTTGTCTCAACAAAAAAGATACAGAATTTAAAACGAATTAAAATTAAAAGAATGAAGATGAATGTAAGAAAAATGTTAGCCATAGTTGCTTTAGCTTTACCTGTAGTATTATTTACAGCCTGTAAAAAAGATAACGACAATACCCCAAAACCAGAGCTTGAAAATGAGATCACCAATGTAAAATTTATTTTTAGTAGTGATGCAGTTACACCAAAATCGGCAGACGGTAAAGCTGTAGACCTTAGCAATGCAACTACTTTAAAAATAGTATACGGCGTAACAGACAACGGCATCACTTTACCCGCCTTAAAAGAAGCTGAATTGATCCTGTCATCAACCAGCAATAAAGCTACTACAATTGATCAAAAGGTATTTACTTTTAAAGCCGGAACAACATTAAACATTCAATCAGCTGTTTTATTAGATGCCAAAGGCCAGCCAATTGCAACCGCACCAGCTGATAAATTTGAAGTAAGCAGTCCAAAAGGAACAATAACAATGGAACGTAAATACGACGTAACCGGATTGGAAAGAAAATAACCCCACTCGTCATATCGACAACCTGCTCGTCAATTTGACAACCCACTCGTCAAATTGACAACCTGCTCGTCATCTCGACGACAGGAGAGATCTCTTGATTATGCTAATTATGCTTCATAGCCTGGTCAAGAGATCTCTCCTATCGTCGAGATGACGGCTTTATCTATTTCCCAAATTAAAAAATACCCGGAAAAAGAAATAATTTGTCTTTTAGCTCAAGGAAAAACAAGTTATGAAATTGCCGATGTATTATTCATAAGCAAAAACACAGTGGATACACATAGGTTACGCTTTGCCCCTCTCCATAAGACGTATTCATCAAAATTAGCATTTAGTTTTTTGTCTTAATCCGGTAGTTAATTAACTTATTCTGGAATCCTTACCGGCATATCCACCATAACTTTGTCTTAAATAAAATCAACAGATGAAGAAACAATCGGAAAATATGCCGAAATTACATGCTGAGCAATTGGTTATCCATGCCCTGCAAACGTTATTGGATCTTAACAGAACATCATTACCTGTTTATGAGGATAATAAATGTATAGGGGTTATTTATTTATGTGATTTAGTTAATTTTCTTACCATGGATGACCCAACAGGTGAGTTACTTTTCCATAAACTGAATTTTGATTTGGAAAGTGCAATGAATTTGATGTCAAAAATTTAATCTTTATGCGCAAACGCTTTTATTATATCACACTATTATATTTTCTTTTAGGTGGAGCCTGGTTAATACTCGGCAACCATATTATTAAGGTTTTAGATCACAATACTCCAGGTAAAGATCTTATGGTTCTCAGCAATTATAAAAATGGCATTTTTATATTAATGAGCAGTATCGCATTATTCTTCTTATTGAAAAACCATCAGGATCATTTGATCCGTACAGAAGACAACTATCACAGATTGTTTGAAGGCTCCCCAGGTGCTACCTACGTGATGGACAAGCAAAGCTTTCAATTGATGGCAGTAAATGAAGTGATGGTACAGAAATACGGCTACAGTCGGGAAGAATTAATGCAAATGACGGCTCTGGACATCCGGCCAGTGGAAGAACAAGATCGTTTGGCAGAATATCTACAATCAGACCATGATGAAGGGCATGAGACGGGCCTATGGCAACACCAGAAAAAGAACGGCGATCGCTTTTACGTATTGATCTCTCATCATTCTATTCGCTTCCGGGATAGGGAGGCCTATATGGTTATTGGTATTGATGTGGACCAGAAAATTAGAAATGAAAAGAAGCTTGCTGCCATCAGGTGGCACAACTCACATGCACTTCGCAAGCCGGTAAGCAATATTAAAGGACTGCTGGATTTAATCAATGAAAAAGAACCAACAGATCCTCAGATTATCCAAATGCTAAACAGCTCCGTAAATTCATTGGAAGAAGTGATCCATAACATAAACCTCACCAACACATAGAATAACGAGTCTGTAGATATCAATTTCGTGGACCACGCACAATGATATAAATAAACAGGACTGCCATAACTACTGTTCCTATCCACATGGCCTGCTGCCAACCTTCAACAAAAGATTCACGGGCTGCTCGAATTAACATTTTAGATTGAGGACCGGCAGTATGAGCTACTGCTATTGCGTTAGCAATACCTTCACGGGCAGTTGATAAGATACTTGCAGGAAACCCTTTAAGTCGAGTACTAATTGCGTTGCTATAGCCACTTGTAACAAGCGCTCCAAGCAAGGCCACCCCAAGGGCTGTTCCCAGCTCGCGGGTAACATCATTAAGTGCGGATGCAACGCCCTGACGTGCAATTGGCAACGCTGAAGTAACGGCCTCAGTTGAAGGTGTCATTGTTAAGCCCATACCAAACCCCATAGCCAACATACCTGGAAGAACAGAAAGGTAGCCCCCGTCAATAGATACAAGAGTCGCCATTACAGCCAATCCCCCGCCGCCAAGCATAACTCCAACCGCCATCGTAAAGCGGCCCCCAAGACGTATAGCTACCTTTGGCGCCAAACCTGAAGCAAGCATCATTAGCAGCGCCATTGGCATCATTGCGAGTGTAGAACGGAGACCAGACCAGCCAAGTACTTCCTGAAAATATGGGAAGAGGACAACAAGGATTCCTGCCTGCACGCCGAATACGGCCAATAGAGAGACTGATCCGCTAGATAGGCCACGTTCACGGAACAGGCGTATATCCAGGAGTGGTCCATCCTGACGCAATTCCCACATTACAAAACCAATACTACCTATCACGCCAGCAGTAATGCCTATTAGCGTCATTTGTGCAACCCAGCCTTGAGCTGGGGCCTCATGAAGAGCAAAGACAATTCCGATTATCGCAATTATTGACAGCAAAGAACCTATAATATCGAACTTGTGTTCTGTCTTCTCGCGTGAATCAGGAATAGATCTCAGCGTCATCATTGTAGCTACGATGGCAAGCACTATTGGCAGAACAAAAAGCCAGCGCCAGGTAGCCAGATCTACCAAAATGGCCGAGAGGTACATACCAAGTATACCTCCACCGCCTGCTACACCAGTCCATACACCAATGGCTTTTGAACGTTCCTCGTCCGGGAAGGTTGAGGTGATGACAGCAAGCGTAACCGGCATGATCATAGCAGCACCAACGCCACTCATCAAACGTGCGGCAAGCATCATGTAGGAAGACATAGCAAGACCAGACATTACGCTTGCGACCCCAAATACCCCTAAACCTACAAGCAACATTCGTTTACGTCCCCATCGGTCACCCATCGCACCGAGCGGCAGCAACAATGCAGCTAAACTTATTGTATAGATATTGATCATCCATAAAATGGTACTCTGTGAAGCATTGAACTCTATTGCGAGCTTCGGCTGTGCAACATTTAAACCTGTTACTGAAGCAATAACTGCCATCAAAGCGATACAAACAGTTATTAAAATTGTGCGCCTTTGGCGCTTGTTCTGATCAAAAGATATTTTTTCTATCATGTCATTTTCTTTCAGCCACAAAAGTAACTACCTTTACTATCCAAATGATATTACTTCCCTTTTGGATAGTGCTATCCAAAAGGGAAGTAAATTGAAAAATAAGACTATGATATTAGAAAATGATTGTTCAAAAGCAATGCTTTCTATTAAGGATGCGCTTGAAGCTGTTGATGGTAGATGGAAGCTACTTATCCTTTATTCGCTGTGCAGCGGCCCTAAGCGGTTCAAAGAAATCTCGAGAGATGTGATTGGAATAACTGACAAAACTTTATCTAAAGAGCTAAAAAGTCTGGTAATGAACAAACTCATTAAAAGAGATGTGTATGAGACCTTTCCACCGACAATAGAATACACTATGACTACACATGGCATGTCGCTTAAAAACGTTTTATACGAGCTTTGGAATTGGGGCCTTGCTCATCGTAAGGAGGTAATTGGGAAAGGATAATCCAAATTCGCATATCCATATTCAAACATGGAGCAGTTATATTCCTTTAGTTATATTGTAATGGTTGCATCTGTTTTAGAATGTGTATTTTTAAATCAGTAAAATAATCAGGTATTGCATTTATGATAGAACATTTCCCATTTTATCTGGCCATGATAGTTGCCATTATATTTCTTATCATGCTGGCCAACAAAATAAAAGTAGCATACCCTGTATTGCTGGTTATTGCCGGATTGCTGGTCAGTTTAATACCGGGAATTCCTGTTGTACACATCGACCCTGAGCTGATCTTTATTATATTCCTGCCTCCTCTTTTATATGAAGCTGCATGGACCATATCATGGAAAGAGTTGTGGCGATGGCGCCGCATTATAGGCAGTTTTGCGTTTGTGGTAGTGTTTTTAACAGCTTTATCTGTCGCCTTTGTTGCCAATCATTTTATACCGGGCTTTTCTTTGGCATTGGGCTTTCTGCTGGGGAGCATTGTATCACCTCCTGATGCCGTAAGTGCCAGTGCCATTTTAAAATTTGTAAAAGTCCCAAAGCGGATGTCTTCCATACTTGAGGGAGAAAGCTTATTAAATGATGCTTCCTCCCTTATTATTTTCCGCTTTTCACTGATAGCTGTTGCAACAGGTCAGTTCATATGGTATGGTGCAGCACTGAGTTTCGGGTGGATGCTGATTGGGGGTATAGGAATAGGCCTTCTTATTGGCTGGATCTTTATGAAAGTGCATAAATACCTGCCTACAGATGTAAATATGGATACCGTATTAACTATTGTAACGCCTTACATTATGTATATCGCAGCAGAAGAAGCACATAGCTCCGGCGTACTTGCTGTAGTAAGTGGCGGTTTGCTGCTTTCCAATAAAAGGCATCTCTTTTTGGGCAGTAGCTCCAGATTGCATGGTGTAAATGTTTGGGCAAGCTTTGTGTTTGTATTAAACGGACTGGTTTTCTTATTGATTGGGCTCGACTTGCCTGAAATCACAGCTGGCCTTGAGGGTGTAAGTTTTTCGGCCGCAATCGGATATGGCTTGCTCATAACTGCACTCCTCATAGTTGTACGGATTATATCGGCCTACGGCGCAGTAGTTGTAACTCTGATAGCCCGCAATTTTATACAGGTAGCCGACACAAGAAATCCTGGCTACAAAGCCCCCTTGATGTTAGGGTGGACAGGAATGCGCGGTGTTGTATCGCTTGCAGCGGCTTTATCTATACCTGTCCATTTAGCTGATGGCTCTGGTTTTCCTCAAAGAAATTTAATTCTGTTTATCACCTTCATTGTGATATTAACCACATTGTTATTGCAAGGATTAACACTCCCCTACTTAATCAGAAAAATAAAATTGCCTCATTATGATGATTACTTATCAGAAGAAGAAGCCGATAAATACATTAGAAAAGAATTAGCCAAACATGCTTTTCAACATCTTAGCGGCAACTACAGTAATGAGCTTGGGCACAGCCCCTTTTTACAGCAATTAGCGAGTAAGTGGAAAGGCAAAAGCGATGAAAATACCGATCCAAAAATGCCTGTCGAAATTAAGGCCATATACCTGGATTTGTTAAATCAGCAAAGAAAATGGTTGCTGGATAATAATAAAGCTGATAAACATCTTGATGAAGATATAGTCAGAGAACACCTTAGGCAAATAGATCTTGAGGAGGAAAAGATGAAGTTTGTGTGATAGGTTATCAAAATTCTACCTGGGTGAGCGTTCTCATCGAATGTATAAAATAACGACGGGTTATTAACCAAATAAGATAGGAGTACTGTACTTAAGGTCAGGATCATTTAATATTCCCATCTCCCCTGATGCATCCTTTAAAATCTGATATAATGTATTGTAAAGATCAATAACATATTCTCTGTACTCCTGATTCAGCTGATAATCGGTTTTTAGGGGCTCCAGTGATTTCAATAGAATATCCTCTAATTGTTTTAGGGTAGCAGTGGTGTACTTGCTATACTTACGATGTTGGGTACATATATTCCAATAGTGCCCGCTACGTAATGAGTATGCAGTTTCTTTGTTACTCTTTATAGCATATGTAATCGTATTAAACACTTTGTCTGAAAATTCTAATTTCACAACGATATTGTATTTGTAGCAATATTCCATATTCAATTAAGGTTTGGTTTAATGGTTTGGTTGTATCACTTATTTAATTTACCTGTTTTTCATGCATTCGTTTTGAATTTTCACATAAAGGATAATCATAACCCATATTGGAGTAGTTTTTATTTGATATAAGTAAGTTAACAAAGGGGAAGATCAGAAAAATTAGCGGGGGGATAAATCAAAACTGATCTAGCCCCCGCAGATAAAACGCTCTCAAAACGAATGTAACAAAAATGTTAGTTAAAATAAAAAGAATATGATGATTTTTTATCCCTTATTTTTTTTGTAGCTCTGAGGGCCACTATGGTCGCAAAATGGAAATATTTAAGGAAATAACGAATTACTTCTTAAGCTATCAGATAACCGTTCTTACTCTTCAATCGAATCAAGAACAACGTCTTTAAACACCTGTTTTTGAAGCTCACCCGGATCTACATCTATTGCCAAAGCAATGAGATAACTTTCTCTTGCGGTAAGCACAGTGGACGGACTATTTGAAAGAAGGCTTAAACGCGTTTCACTAATTCCGGTTTTTCGATAAATGGCAGCTTTGTTTGCTGATTTTAAAAACAGGAATTTTCCTAATTCAGTAAGTTCTTTTTTCTTCTTCAAATGCTTTTTTTACTAAACTTAGTTGTTAAAAGCATTTAGCACAAAGAAAGAAAAATTTGATTATATAACGTAAAGTATTCTTTATATAATATAAAGTTTTATTATTATATTTGATAACAACTAATGAAACAAAAAAACAATATCTTAGTCTTCAATGAACATAAACCTTTTGTAATAACAGGAATTAATAAACCCGTTTCATTCTCAAAGAACCTAAGGCCTGGCATCAGCCAACTCGATCTTCTTTTCCCTCTAAAACCCAAGAATCCAATCTAGCTCAATCTTCTTTTCCAATACCCCACCCATCAAATGCGCTATTTTAATTAACGCCCCTATACCGGGGCATTTTACGGATTCTAATTACCTGCTATGCTTTCCACTAATTCATCACCAAATAATTTCAGTACTGGAAAAACCTTAACAAGCAAACCTTTCAACGATCATGAAGCCATGATCATAGCCAAAAACTTCTTTCGGTATTATAGCATGTGTGAAGATAAAGATCTTTTGCTTGAGCTACTTCGCTTTGCATTTGCAGGAAGCAAAGACATACTTACACCAGAAGAAAGAGGTGAACTTATCGTTTTTTACGGTGATGCACGCGCATTCCTGTCCAGTATGGAGCGCTTAAACAAAGAACGTCAAAGGGAGCAGGAAATCAAATTGAATAAAGAGAACAACGATATATGACATTAGTTTTTATAAGTTTAATGAAAGTAAACTATTAAAGGGGGGCAAATAAAGATGGATTACAAACTACTTTCTGATACTCAGCTTGCAAACTTATTTAAATCTGGAGATATGCTTGCATTTACCCAGATCTATGATCGCTATTGGGTTGCATTATTCAATCACGCCAGGCGCATGCTTAAAGATAATGAGCAGGCACAGGATATTGTTCAGGATGTTTTCAGTTCCTTGCTCAATAAAATAGAAAAACTTGAGTTCCAGACTTCCCTTTCCTCCTATCTATACCAAACCGTCCGCTTTTCAATTATAGACCTGATACGCCATGAGAAGGTAAAAGCAAATTACCTTGAAAGACTGCAGACATTTACTACAAATAATTACGCTTCAACAGATGAACTGATAGATGAAAAAGAACTCAGGCAACTGTTTGAACGCGAAATTGCACTACTCCCTCTTAAGATGCGAAGGATATTTGAACTGAGCAGAAAGGCACACTTAAGTTATAAAGAAATTGCAACAGAAACTAATGTATCAGAAGGCACCGTACGCAAACAAATCTATTATGCATTAAAAATCCTTAAAAATAAGATTACATTGCTGGCCATATTTATCCTGTATTAGATCAAAAACGGCAAACACATTATTCTAATCTTCTATTTGCAGAATCCTGAATATCCGGGTATATACAGCGTAATATAATATCATAATAATTACATATTGAATACATAATAAATATATAGTTGTGCCAACCGTTGAAATACCATTAGGGTATTCCAACGGTTGGCACAACTACCAAACCGCCTACCAACGCACAACTCAGATCCAGAATGGTGACTAAAATATCGAGCGAATTGTTCCGTAATTTGCTGGATTTTATCAATACCGGCTTTGGCATAGCTGCCATACAGGCTATGGACAATGCTTCTAACCAGGCAAAGGCCTGCAATAAAGGCCGCATCGTTAAAGGGGTTTATCCTGATTTAGAAATTGCTTTTGATCAGCTACAGGTAAGCAAGGGCACGCTAAAGCCTGCACAAAACTGGCAGGTAACTTTGTGTACTGAAGGCTTGCAGTACAACTGGGATACTGATCCGCAAATGTCCTGGCCTGAGGCTACTGATCAGGTGATGATG
>NZ_LGEL01000103.1 GCF_001636695.1 Pedobacter panaciterrae | reverse complement strand
ATGTGTATTTCCGAGACAGGTATCACATGTAAATTAGTGCAATAAAAAAGCTCCCATTGCATATATGCAATGGGAGCTTTTTTATTAATTGAATCTACTAGTAAGCTCTTTGATTGTTTCCTTCTTTCCAGTTTACAAAGGCTTTATTAACAACTCTGTTTCCTCCGGGAGTTGGATAGTTACCTGAGAAATACCAGTCGCCCGTATGATTTGGACAAGCTACATGCAAATTATCCAAAGTCTGATAAATCACCTCAACTTCCGCATTGATATTTTCAGGAGTAATGATCTTGGTAATCTGGGCCGAGATTTCCTCTTGTTTAAATGGTCTGTAAATATCTTTTACATGGTTTACAATTTCCTCTTTTGGAAGTAACAATGAAGCTTTACATTTTTGGTATACTTCTTCAATGATATGCTCCATTCCACGAGCTTTCAAGAGTTGAATTGCGGCTTCAAAAGCAACAAACTGTCCCATTTTCGACATATCGATACCATAGCAGTCAGGATAACGTATCTGAGGTGCTGATGAAACGATAATGATCTTTTTAGGGTGTAACCTATCAATAATTTTAATGATACTTTGTTTAAGAGTAGTACCTCTAACAATTGAATCATCAACCGCCACTAAAGTATCCGTATGATTTTTTATTACACCATAAGTGGTATCGTAAACATGGGCAACCATATCACCTCTGTCTGCATCCTGTGTAATAAATGTTCTTAACTTAACATCCTTAATCGCTAATTTTTCTACCCTTGGAGTCATGGACAATAACTCATCCAATTGTTCATCATTGAGAGAATCTTTGCGATGTAGTAAAGTATCTTTTTGTACAGTTCTAATGTAACTATGCAACCCCTCTACCATTCCATAAAATGAAACTTCGGCAGTGTTAGGAATAAAAGAAAATACGGTATTCTTTAAATCAGATTTTACAGCATTAAGTATTTGCTTACAAAGTAATGCACCTAAATGTTTTCTTTCTCTATAGATTTCAGCGTCGCTACCTCTCGAAAAGTAAATCCGTTCAAAAGAACATGCTCTTTTTTCTTCAGGCTCTCTAAAAATCTCTTGTGTTACTTTACCATTTTTCTTAACGATTAAAGCATGTCCCGGTTCAATTTCCTTTACATCTTTAAATGGTATATTAAATGCAGTCTGAATTGCTGGTCTCTCAGAAGCAGCTACTACAATTTCATCATCCTGATAATAATAAGCTGGGCGTATACCTGATGGATCACGAAGAATAAATGCATCTCCATTTCCTACAATACCAGATATTGCATATCCCCCGTCCCAATTTTTTGCAGAACGTTTTAATATTTTAGCGATATCTAAATTTTCTGAGATTTTATGAGTGATCTGAACATTATCAAGTCCTTCTTTTTTGTACTCATCAAAAAGCTCCTGATTTTCGTCATCAAGGAAATGTCCTATCTTTTCCAATACAGTAACAGTATCAGCTTGCTCTTTTGGATGTTGACCAAGCTCATAAAGTTGTTCAAGTAACTCATCAACATTAGTCATGTTAAAATTACCGGCAATAACAAGATTACGGGTCATCCAGTTGTTCTGACGTAAAAATGGATGGCAGTTCTCTATGCTATTTTTACCATGTGTTCCATAACGTAAATGGCCCAGTAAAACTTCACCAATAAAACTCACATTAGATTTTAACCATTCCGCATCCTGCATCAATTCAGGAGTTTCATTTTGAATATCAACAAATTTGTTCTGAACGTAACCAAAAATGTCAGCAACGGCATTTTGTGCCATTGAGCGGTATCTGCTAATGTAGCGATGACCTGGTTTTACGTCTAGTTTAATTGTTGCGATCCCTGCTCCATCCTGCCCACGGTTGTGCTGCTTTTCCATTAACAGATAAAGCTTGTTAAGTCCGTAAAGTGCTGTCCCGTATTTTTGCTGGTAGTATGAGAGAGGTTTTAAAAGGCGGATAAAGGCTATTCCGCATTCATGTTTTATCGAGTCACTCATTATGTGTTATTTGAGCGGCAAATTTACCGTTAATAATAATCAGAACCTAGAAAGAAATACAATCTTTCGGTCAGATTATAAAGACTGGATTTTCAAGCTGATGCGATGGGAAATAACCTCAGATCCGAAAAATATAGAAGCGTGTTTGTTAAACACTTCTTCATCTCCGGAGGTGAAAAATGATTTCTTACCCTCTATTGCAATCTTTGATTCGATTTCAGAATGGTTTTTCAAATATAGCACAAGGCTATCGGCAACAATATCTCCCTGACCTAATAAGCTTATATTCCCTGGAAGTTTCTCTTTTATTTTAGGAATAAGCAGGGGGTAATGTGTACAAGCTAAAAGAATGCAATCTATCTTGCTATCCTTATCAAGCAATTCATTAATGTATTTTTCGACAAAGTAGTCAGCACCACGATCCAAATGTTCATTGTTTTCAACTAATGGCACCCACATAGGGCAACTCTGCTGAAGAACCTTTACGTCCGGAAAAAACTTATTAATCTCTATAAGATAAGATTCAGAATTGATTGTGCCCCTGGTCCCCATTACTCCAATGGTTTTCGATGAGGTAAACTCCCCTACTATTTCCGCCGTTGGCCTGATTACTCCTAGAACTCTGTTGTCAGGATATTTAAAAGGCAATACATTCTGCTGTATGGATCGAAGAGCCTTTGCTGAAGCAGTATTGCATGCAAGAATGACCAACTGGCATCCCTGTGCAAATAACCATTCTACACACTCTAAGGTATACTGATATACGGTATCAAATGAATGATCTCCATAAGGCGAACGTGCATTATCGCCGAAATAAATATAATTGTATTGAGGTAGCTTTTGAGCTATTGATTTAAATACGGTTAAACCACCATAACCTGAGTCGAAAACACCTATCGAATGCTTAGTATTCATTGCAAAAAAAACGGGATTGAGTTTTATCACTCAATCCCGCAATTTAAATATTTTTTCCTCTACCAGTTGTTTTCTTTCGAATGTTGTGACAGAGGTCTGATTTTCCTTATTTTTTAGGAGCAGCAGCAGGAGTTGTTGCAGTAGCAGCAATACCTAATTTAGTTTTAACAAGAGGTGTAATATCTTCACCACCGTCCCAATAAACTAATCCTTGATTTGCAGTATCAAATACATAAGTAAAACCTTTTTCCTTTGAAACCGATTTAATAGCAGCATCAGCTTTTACTTGAATAGGGTTGAAAAGCTCAGTATTTTTTGCCTCTAATTCTTGTTGCGCTTTTGTTCTTGCATCAGTGATACGTTTTTCTAAATCCTGCAATTCACCACCCATTGTTTGTAACTCTTTACCAACAACTTCCTTGTTTGCTTCACTCATAGTTTTTTCTTTATCCTGAGCAGCCTTAAGCTTAGTCTGGTATTCAGAAATCATCTTATCAATATCAGCACTTTTCGTTTTTTGAAAGGCCTCCAATGTAGTTCTGGCAGTTTTAACTTCAGGCATTGCTTCAATAATAGCTGCTGAATTCAAGTGCGCCAATTTTTGTTGTGCATTTGCGATGTTGACAGTGAACAATAACCCAGCTGTTACAAAAAATGCGTTCATTAACTTTCTCATCTCTATTTTTCTTAATAATTGTTTTTAAATTTATCTATTTGTGTGTTTATTTCAGCATCGTTCCTGGCTTGAACCCCAATCTTACAATAACGTCATTACTTACATCATAAGTACTGCTTGCGTATATCATCATTGTAGCTTCACTGCTTTTATCAAAGATAAAATCAAGAAGCTTAACTTTCGCTATTTCAGAAATCGCTTTTGTAACCTTGTCCTGAATTGGAGTTAACAATTTGGAACGGGTTTGAAAAAGATCTCCTTCAGGGCCAAATATTTTTCGTTGAAAATCTTTAGCTCCCTTTTCCTTTTCAATGATCTCATTCTCTCTTCTCTTGCGCATGTCTTCAGTTAACAATACCTGATCTGCCTGATAAGCTTTATACATCTTATCTATTTCAGTAAAGTTAGCATCAACCTTTTCCTGCCATTGCTGAGACAGGACATTCATTTGATCCAACGCAGATTTATACTCAGGCAAATGTTTAAGTATATATTCGGTATCTACGTAAGCAAACTTTTGCGCAAATGCTCCAGACCCGGCAAAGAGCAAAAAGCAGATTAAAAAGTATTTTTTCATTTTTAAAAGCATTAATTAAAGTCCTCCCAATTGTTGAGCAATACTGAAAGTGAAGTTTTGTTTTCCACCATCAGCAATTCCAGGAATTTTATCAAAGGCATGTCCATAATCTATACCCAACATTCCAAATATCGGTAAAAATATTCTAGCACCAATACCTGCAGTCCTTCTAATGTTAAAAGGATTAAAATCTCCAAATTTGTTCCAGGTATTACCACCCTCAGCAAATGCGACAATAAATGCAGTTGCCTGCTGACTTGCGATTACCGGATACCTTAATTCCATTACATATTTACTAAATATAGGGCTACCTGAGTTTTGTGCAATAATAGGATCTGAACCTTGTGGAATAACTGCATTATTTGCATATCCACGCATTTTAATTACTTCCGAACCTTGTAAGAAATCAAATCCCTGCATACCATCACCACCTAATTTAAAACGCTCAAATGCTGATTCGCCAACTGCCGAATTATACGTTCCAAGGAAACCAAACTGGGCTTGTGCCATTACAACAAATTTCCCTGCCAATCTTTGGAACCATTGAGACTCAAATTTCCATTTATGATACTCTGTAAACTTATAACGTTGTTTATCAGATGCAGTTGCATAATTGATGTTATTTAAAAGAGAGTATGGAGGTGTTGCCTGTATAGTGAATTTAAAGTAAGATCCTTCCGTTGGGAAAATCTGATGATTTCTGGAATCCCTGCTTAGCTCCTGGGTTAAGTTAAGGTTATAAGATGTACCCGTGCTAAACAAGTATCCAGGATAGTTATTCAGGATATATTGCTGAACATTAATAGCGTGAGTTAACTGAAAATAGTTATCAGGGAAGTTCAATTTTCTACCTAAACTAACAGTAACACCGTTCAAACGGATTTTTTGGAACCTGGCATCTCCAGCTTTCAAGCCATTTGATTGTAATGACGTAAATGCACTTACACCAAAACTGATTGGTTTTTTACCCCCAAGCCAAGGCTCCGAGAAAGAGAAACTATAAGATTGATAATACTTACCATTCGTTTGTCCACGAAGACTTAATTTCTGTCCGTCACCTTTAGGCAAAGGTTTGTAAGCATCCAGGTTAAAGATGTTTTTTAACGAGAAGTTATTAAAGGTAAGACCTAATGTTCCAATGATATTTCCACCACCAAAACCACCAGACAATTCAATCTGATCTGAAGGTTTTTCCTCTACGGCATATTCAATATCTACCGTACCATCTGCCGGATTCGGTTTAGGAGTTGGAACTGTTTTCGATTCATCAAAGTTACCCAATTGACCGATCTCACGAACAGTACGGATTAGTAAATCTTTTGAGAATTTCTCACCAGGTTTTGTACGAATCTCCCTTAATACCACCCTATCATTTGTAATGGTATTTCCTTTTAAAGTAATGCGATTATTGGTATACTGAGGTCCTTCGTAAATACGCATTTCAACATCTACAGTATCACCATGAATTTTAGTTTGTACAGGATCCACGTTGAAAGTCAGGTAACCATCGTTTAGATATATACTCGAAACATCGTCACCATTAGCACTACCTCTTAATTTCTTTTCAAGCTTTTCTTCACTAAATACTTCCCCTTTTTCAATACCCAGGACTTTTTCTAATATATCTGTTGTATACTTAGCATTACCTGCCCAGGTAATATCACCAAAGTAATATTTAGGACCTTCGTATACATCGATATTGATACCAATTGCCTTATCACTGTATTGATAAATACTATCTTTAAGAATAACCGCATCACGGTAACCCTTATCCTGCATCTTGGCAATCAGTTTTAATTTATCTTCATCATATTTTTCCTTGTTGAATTTTCCAGATCCAAATATTTTATAAAACGCCTGCTGCTTGGTCTTCTTTAAGAACTTACGCAGCTTAGCAGAAGAAAAATCTTTATTTCCGGTAAAATTGACCTCATGAACTTTCACTTTCCTCCCCTTGTCAACAAATACCTGTAAGATCATTCCATTCTCCAAACTAGGATCAGGTTTCGTTTTATACTCTACAGTAGTAAAAAAGTATCCCTTTCCTAAAAGAAACTTCTTTATTGTTGCTGTTGTTGAATTGTATAAATTGTCATTGATAATAGATTTTCCGCTTTTCTCATTTAATTTCTCCAGAATGTCAGTCTTTTGCGACTTACTCACTCCATTAATTTCAAATGAACTTAAACGCGGTCGCTCAACCACTTCAATATCAAAATAAACTGTATCCTCTACAATTTTAGCAATGTCTAACTGCACATCATCAAATAAGCCCTGAGCCCATAAGGTTTTTATTGCATTGGCTGTTGCCTCACCTGGCAAAACAATGGTTTCTCCCTTTATCAGCTTAGATAAAGTAATGATTACTTCCTTGTCAATGAAATGAGTTCCGGTAAGGGTAGTACCGCCAATGATGTACTCTTTTGGATTAAAATAATCCAAGTCCAGCCCTTTAACTTTTAGGGTCGGTGGTGCAGTATTGGCCGGTCGGGTAATCTGTGCCATTGTTGGTAAACCAATCAATAACAATAATATGAGTTGATATATTCTTTTCATTTACAATCTAAAAATCGATGCTAAGTTAATTTAAACACATGTTAAAAAGTGTTAAAAGTAAAATTAGTTCAATTGTTCACTAATTTTACCAAAGCGGCGTTCGCGTTTTTGATAGTCTACAATAGCCTCAAAAAGGTCCTCTCGCCTAAAGTCGGGCCATAGCGTTTCAGTAAAATAAAGTTCTGTATAGGCCATTTGCCATAGCAGAAAATTACTAACTCTATGCTCACCGCTTGTTCTGATCATGAGTTCAGGATCAGGAATATTTACTGTTGTTAACTCAGCTGCAAAATTTTCTTCATTAATGTCTTCAATATTTAGTTTTTGGTCTTTAACCTTCTGGGCCAACTTCTTAGCTGCATCAATAATCTCCCACTTAGCGCTATAGCTTAATGCTAATGTTAAGGTACAACGGGTATTTTTTCCTGTCTTTTCCATGGCACTATGCAAGTCATCGATACATTTTTGAGGTAGCGAGGCAATATCGCCTATTGCATTTAGCCGGATGTTATTTTTGTTAAGCGTAGCAGTTTCCTGATTAATTGTTGATATCAACAACTCCATCAAGGCATTAACTTCTTCAATAGGTCTGTTCCAGTTTTCTGTAGAAAAGGCATAAACAGTTAAATATTTTACACCTATATCAGCACAGCCTTCAACAATGTCTTTTACGGACAAAACACCACTTTCATGTCCAAAGTGTCTGAATTTACCCTGATTTTTTGCCCATCGTCCATTCCCGTCCATGATGATGGCAATGTGCTCTGGTAAGCGTGTTACGTCGATTTGTTCTTTAAATCCCATTAATTTCCTGCAAATATGCCTAAAATGTATAACATTTTTGGGACACAAAGGTATAAGATATGCCAATACCTACAAACATATATGTATCTCTTTTTCTAAAATCACCTCTTTGAGTATACTGAAGCTCAGTGGAAGTAGCATAATTTGAAGGATTGGACAGCAGTTTACTGATAGCTGCATTTTCCTCACCATCCCAATGTGTTGTGTTTGGATACTTTCCACTTACATCGTCAAGATAATCGGTATAAGCCGTCCTATACCCAATCTGACTAAATAGTCCCCAATTTTCCTTCAATCTTAATTTCACTCCTACACCATAAGGAACTGTAAGTGCGTAATTTCTATAAGATACATTTTGTCCTTCTGTATGGTAATCTCTCAAATGATATTTTTTATTTTCCAATCCTGCAACATTGGGATATCTGGCCGTAGGATTATACAATACACCTCCTATACCTGTAAAGATATATGGCGAGAATCTTTTTGTTCCTCCACCTGCAAAGTATTCAAAAAAATTGAAATCTACCTGCAAACTCACCTCATTCAATGCAGTGCTAAAATTAAGCCCTCTGTTCCTAAAATCCGCATTGTCAGATTTGGTATCATCCCCCTTTATCTTTCCATATGTATAATGTAGGCCAATGGCCCAATATGGATCTATATTTGCTTTAACAAAGGCTCCGGCCGATATTCCACTTATTTTCAGTGGTTTATTTTGATTCAAATCACCTAAATAACCTGCTCCGCCGGCAATCGCACCCACCTCAAAAATCTGGGCCTTTGCACTGATTCCACAAAGAAATACTGCAAGAAAATAAACAAGTCGTTTCTTATACATTCTAATAATTCCGGGTATCTATGCCCCAAAGTAATTTATTCCTTAAAGTTGTTAGGTATGTTTCATTGTTAAGCCTGATTAAATTTACATGAAAACTAGCTTTATTCAGTATTATTTTAACAGACTTGTCCACTGTTTCTGTTCTTGAATCGCAGGAAACTAAAAATTTAGAGCTTCTGGCTTCAATTTCAAAAGTTAACGACACGTCATCAGGGATAATCACCGGTCTTACATTTAAATTATGAGGGGCAATTGGCGTAATAACAAAGTTTTGTGAGCTTGGATAAATAATAGGGCCACCGCAGCTCAGTGAATATGCTGTAGAACCAGTCGGAGTAGCAATAATTAGCCCATCTGCCCAATAAGAGTTAACGAACTCATTGTTCATATAAGCATGAATAATCATCATGGCCGAATTATCTCTCCTATGAATGGTAATATCATTCAGAGCAAAGTTTTCTTCACCAAACAATCCATGTTTAGAGGTTAAACTCAATAAGCTTCTTTTATCAAGGGTAAACTCCCGGTTGTGCAGTGCTTCAAAGGCTTTCTTTATTTCATCTTTATTAATACTTGCCAGGAAACCTAAACGTCCAAAATTAATCCCTATCACAGGGATTCCCGAATCACGGATTAAAGATAAGGTATCCAGTAAAGTTCCATCACCACCTAAGCTAAGTAACACATCAGTTTCTCCTAAAAGATCATCGTGACAGGTGAAAATCTGAATATTAGCCGGTAATTTGATTTTATCTTTTATAAAATCAAGGTATTTATCGTAAACAAGAATCGGGTTTTTATAACTATCGAGAACATTAAATACTTCCTGCACATATGGCAATACACTATTATTGAACTCTCTACCGTAAATTGCAATCTTCATTAATGTATTTTCATTTTGCGGTTATGAAATCTGTATAAACCCAGGTTATACATTTAAATAATTCATAAAAGAATTAAATCTGTCTTCTGTACCGTTGTCAGATATGGTACTGTTAAATACCGCCTTAACCTGGTAATCATAACGTTCAAATGAGGCTATAATTCCGGAAAGATCAGTTTTATTTATTTTTAAGGTGACTTCTAATCTGGTAGAATCTGGAAAGGATTGCACATAAGAAGAAAGAATTTGAGCATTATCAGCCTCAACAATCTGAGCCATATGCGACAATGAATTGTTCCTGTTGCTTATTTCTAAAACAATTATACCACCATACTCCTTTACCGCAAAAATATTTGAGGTGTACTCTAAAAGGTTGTTTATAGATATCAGACCTAAATAATTCTTTTTATAATCTAAAACCGGCACTACAGATAAGTGTAGCTGGTTAAACAACCTTATAATGTCATAAACATGAACATCTTCAAATACAAACGGATTTAAGACAGAGAGCGACAAACTCCCAATAGGTTGTTCTACGTCTCTAACCTCAATTAGATCTTCCTCAGCAACTAGTCCAAGAAACTGGGTTTCATTAACAATGGGCAAATGGTATAATTTGAACTCAGCCATCCTCTCCAAAGATTTCTGAACAGAATCAGAAGTCCTTAGCGGTGGTATTGAATTAGATATGAGTTCAGATGCAAACATTATTTAAGCAAAATTCTATTTAAAAACTTATCCAGATAATCATTAAAAACTTGCGGACGCTCCATCATTGGTGCATGGCCACATAAATCTACCCAATTCAATTCTGAATTCGGCAAAAGTTGGTGAAATTCTTCTGCAACTTCTGGTGGTGTTACTTTATCTTGCTTACCCCAGATCAAAGAAACAGGTATAGTTATACGAGAAAGGTCTTTAGACATGTTATGGCGAATAGCAGATTTTGCCAGCGCCAAAATTCTAATTACTCTTGAACGATCATTAACACTTTTATAAACGTCATCTACCAATTCTTTTGTTGCAGTAGCCGGATCATAGAATGTAAATTCTACTTTTTCCCTAATATAATCATAGCTCTCTCTCCTGGGAAATGAACCTCCAAATGCATTTTCATACAATCCGGAGCTACCGGTTAGCACAAGAGCCTTTACATGTTCCTGATGAGAAACTGTAAATACAAGACCAACATGGCCACCAAGTGAATTACCTATTAAAACTACCTGTCCAAGCTTTTTGAACTTTATAAATCTGTCTCTTATACACATCT
>NZ_LGEL01000101.1 GCF_001636695.1 Pedobacter panaciterrae | reverse complement strand
AGATGTGTATAAGAGACAGATACTATGTTTTACAATATAGCGACATTAATACTGACAAAAGTATTTTGGAATAATTTTTGCTACTAAATTATTGTATAATTAACATGTGTAAATAGTAACGTTTTCAGTAATTTATGTTTTCTAATTGGCTTAAAATTCTTACTTTTGCACGTTCAAACACATAAAGGGTACCAAAGCATATAAATGAGACAACTCAAAATCACGCAATCGATTACCAATCGCGAAAGTCAATCTCTAGACAAATACCTTCACGAAATTGGTAAAGTGGATTTAATTACCGCGGAAGAAGAAGTAATATTAGCAAGAAAAATAAGGGAGGGCGATCAGGCTGCGTTAGAACGTTTAACTAAAACCAATTTGCGCTTCGTGGTTTCGGTAGCAAAGCAATATCAAAACCAGGGTTTAACATTAGGCGATTTAATTAACGAAGGAAATCTGGGCTTAATTAAAGCTGCCAAGCGTTTTGATGAGACAAAAGGTTTTAAATTTATCTCATATGCTGTTTGGTGGATTCGTCAGTCTATTTTACAGGCAATTGCTGAGCAAAGCCGTATTGTTCGTTTACCTCTTAACCAGGTTGGATCTTTAAGTAAAATAAGCAAGGCCTTCTCTAAATTAGAGCAGGAATACGAACGCGAACCTTCTCCGGAAGAATTGGCAGATATACTTGAAACAACAGTAGATAAGATTTCTGATACATTAAGTAATTCAGGAAGACACGTATCAATGGATGCTCCATTTGTTCAGGGTGAAGAAAATACATTATTAGATGTACTTGAAAATCACGAGCCAAATACAGATAGCAGTCTTATAAACGAATCTCTCTCTGAAGAAATCAAACGTTCACTGTCTACTTTAACAGAAAGAGAACGTGAAATTATTGTCCTTTTCTTTGGATTAAGCACAAATCATCCATTATCTCTTGAAGAGATTGGAGAGAAATTTAATTTAACCCGCGAACGTGTTCGTCAAATTAAAGATAAAGCACTTCAACGTTTACGTCATACATCACGTAGTAAGATCTTAAAATCATACCTCGGATAATAAGCCTAAACATTTTAGGAATAATTTATAAAGCAAAAAAGATTGGGACTTACCCGATCTTTTTTGCTTTATAGGCATTCTAACAAATTTTCTATTAGAAACTAAAAATCTATGTCTATAAGACTGCTCAATGGAATATGAACCCCGCTTTTTAGTTGAATGTAGCTCTCTGTAACAGACCAGACTGTAGTATTAACTGTCTTTGGCCCTTCAGTAGTGTTAAATGTTATATCTGCTTTTGATTTAAACTCATTTCCCAGCCGTTGTGCAGAGTTTAATTTATCTCTTAATTCATCTGTATGATTCTGATCGGCTGGAACGATTTTGCTAATGTCTATTGATTCTTTTTCTATTAATTCCCCTAACATAGTATTCTGACTTATTCTTATCTAAATATGCATTTATTCTATTTAAATAACAATAGGACACGAAAAGAGTTACAAATATCATTCTGTATCTTTACTTTATTATTATATACTAATTGCCCTGAAAATGAAATCATATCTTTTAATAACCCTTAGTTTATTGTTGAGCTGTAGCTCAGTTAAAAAAACTGACACACAAGCTGGGAGTCAATTACTTAAAGACGTAGAGGTATTGTCTTCCGATGCTTATGAAGGGAGAAAAACGGGTACAAAAGGAGCTGAAATGGCACGTGTATATATAGTTTCGCGCTTTAAAGAAATTGGTTTAAAAAATTTGCCGGATATTTCAAATTATGAGATTCCTTTTACCTTTAAAGACAACAAAGGAGATGCAATACAGGGTAAGAATTTAGTTGCATATGTAGAAGGTAAAAGTAAAGATATGATAGTTGTATCTGCTCATTACGATCATATCGGAATCATTAACAATGAAATTTACAATGGTGCTGATGACAATGCTTCCGGAATTGCGACGTTATTAAAACTTGCCTCTCATTTTACAAAAAACAAACCTGACCATACCTTAATTTTTACTGCATTTGATGCTGAGGAAGCAGGCCTGCAAGGATCCAGAGCTTTCGTTAAAAATCCGCCAGTGCAACTTGACAACATTAAGCTCAACATTAATATGGATATGGTAAGCCATAATGACAAAGGTGAGTTGTATGCTTGCGGCACATTTAAATATCCTCAGCTAAAGCCCTTTGTTTTCAGCGAAAACCCTAAAATAAAGATCATCTTAGGCCATGATGACCCTAAACTGGGCAGTAATGACTGGACTAATCAAAGTGATCAGGCGGCTTTTAACGATAAAGACATTCCTTTTATCTATTTTGGAGTAGAAGATCATAAAGATTACCATAAAGCTACTGATGAGTTTAAAAACATCAACCCTTCGTTTTTCACAAACGCGAGCGAGGCTATTCAAGAAATAACCCAAAGATTAGACCATCAGCTTTATTTGAAGTCGGTAATTAACGAAAAGAAAACAATAAACTAAATAACGTTATTTTCTGTTTTCAATCATCCCTACAAATTCACCACTCGATTTACCACCAAGTGCCTGCAAACGCGCTGCATTAGATCTTTGTGCAGTTGCTGCTACTTTTGCCTGACTGGCGACAACAGCTCCCGGCGCCAAAATATTGATAGCTGCAGCAGTACAATCATCTTTAGCATTACCAAAGTCATACATTACATTTCCTGCGGCAAACTCATACCCTTTAACATCTGGAACCATCCCCGTGTAGTAACCACCCTGGTCGCTGGAATTTCTGGTTTCGAACATAGAAAAATAAACATCGTATTTATTCTCCAGAGTTATAGGAAAAAATCCAACCGGCTTTCCATAAGAGGTCTCTCCTACCAGCTTAACATTCATATGAGGTTTAAGGCAGTTTATTACAAGCTCACTTGCAGAAGCGGTGTATTGTTCCACAATAAAAACAACGTTCTTTACTGCTGTTAAACTTCCTTTCTTTTGAAATGTAGTAGTGTTTCCACTTACGGTATAATCATCATCAAAGTAAGTTCCGGTAACCTGGCCACTACTGTTAACAGCGGGCTGGTTCTTTAAAATAGTAGCCTTCTTATTCTGCATAGTAGAATTATAGTGCTCTGTAAACATAACGCCAGATGTGCCGGAAGGAGCGATAAGATTAACAAGGTGTTGCGCAGTACTGATATAACCACCTCCATTATAACGCAGGTCAATAATAAGATCAGTAACTCCTTTTGCAGCAAAATTATTAAAAACAGTAGTTAATGCACTTTCAGAGTTTTCCTGGTTTGAGAACCTTGCATATGCCAGATAACCGATCTTTTTAGTACTTGCTGCTGTAAACACAGTGTCTTTATATATTGGACTACTCTTATAAATACTCTTATTAAGTGTTTTAGTAAAATTCACACTCCCCTTTTTCCCTGCCAGGGTCACGGAGGCTCCTTCTATTGCACTTTCAATTTTATCTACCTCAGCATTAAAATTAGTGCCATAAGTTACTCCATTAACGGAGGTAATCTCATCACCTCTTGCAAAACCAGCTTTAGCCGCAGGAGAGTTTGGATAAACTGCGGTCACAAAAACTGAATAATCAGAGTTGCTTGGACCGAAATAACCAAATCTTAAACCAACATCATTACCATTGCCTTCCAGGTCGACAGATAAACTTGTATTCGGAATGCTTGCAACGGGATTCTTATCAGCTTTATCAAAAATATACGAATACTTTGGATCTGGCCTGTCACTTAAATAATCCGGAGAATTTGACGCCTTAACTATATTATATAAGTTAGTTTCGTACTTAACCAGATCCGTTCCACTTGTAGCACTATACTGTCGCGGATTAAATGCATCATAAGTAGGCAAAGATTCATTCCAGAAATAAACTTCCTTAGCGTAAAGAAACAAGGAATCATTTGTGAGATCTATCCTGTTTGTTGTATGAGTTTGCTTGGTATTTTGGGTACCTTGCGGTTCAGAATCAGGTGTGGTTTTATTTTTTTTACATGCATTAAGCAAAATGCAAACCACAAGCACCGAACCAATTACGTAATTTTTTACGAGGCTATTTTTCATTTAAATAATTTTAAGTACCAACACCCGGTTCGGAGGTATAAACGTAATTAAGTTAATAATAGTTTATCAACATTCAAATAGTCTATTTGCGCATTTATTGCACATTTTTCATCTGCTATCTGCTTACCAACCATTAATACATCTTCCTTCTTTAAACCATGCTTATCCAAAATCAACTGAACTCCTTCTGAAGAAGGCTTCAATGCAGTTTCAGCGGCAAAATAAACA
The DNA here is from genome assembly GCF_001636695.1 of Pedobacter panaciterrae. GTDB lineage: Bacteria > Bacteroidota > Bacteroidia > Sphingobacteriales > Sphingobacteriaceae > Pedobacter > Pedobacter panaciterrae_A. The sequence goes on along the minus strand of NZ_LGEL01000101.1, from coordinate 6,514 downwards.
GTAAGATAGCTCTCTAATCCATGCCATTCCATCTGCTTAATTTTATTAAGCTGCATGATAGGATCACCATTAGTGAATATAAATATCTGTTTACGTTCCACTGTAATCTCCTGAAGAAAGCTCAACATCTCATTAAACATTAACAGCTTTAATGGTAAGCGTGCGCTTAGAAAAAGCATTTCAAAATTCACTTTATACTTTAACGGTATATTAAATTGCTCAGCTGTTTTTTCAAAAATATTATCACTGCCAGTTGCTTCATAAGTATGCTGCATTCCTTTAAGGATTTCATCAGCACTGATTTGTTCAGCATATTCTATAAACTGAGCGAATAAATAATAAACCTGCAACAAATAATCCTTCTGTGGATAAAGAACATCGTCGAGCTCAAAAATAAAGGCCTGTTTGTTTTTTAAATAATGTTCAAATGCCATTAAATATTGGTTAGATGGATGATCTGATCATTTTCAGGCATTAGTACCTGAATGTTAAACTCTTCGAAAAGCACTTTAGACTTTAATATATCGGCAATTTCAAATTCATGCAAAGGTAACACTGCATCTGCCCCCTCGTTGAGGCAATGGTTTAACAAATTATGAGCTATAATTTCATCATTCCGCTCTCCTAAAGAAATAAAATAATACCGTGCAGATGGAAAAGAGGGCACATCTCCATAATCAGCCAATACAATATTATCATCTGCAAAAGTTTTAACCAGCTTTAGCGACTGTGCAGACTTGCCTCCTGTTATTAATATCTTCAAAACTTAAATAATTAAACCGTCTTTCATAGTAACCACTCTATCGCTAATTTCTGCTAAATCTTCATTGTGCGTAACAATAACAAAAGTCTGCTTAAAATTATCTCTAAGAGTGATAAAAAATTGATGTAGTGAATTGGCATTTGCTGAATCTAAATTACCGGATGGCTCATCAGCCAGAATGATTGCCGGATTATTGATGAGGGCTCTCGCTACAGCAATACGCTGTTGTTCGCCACCAGATAGCTGATTAGGCTTATGGTCTGCCCTATCTTTTAATCCCAAAAGATCTAAAAGCTCAGTTGCCCTTGCTATTGCTTGTTTTGTAGGCACCTTAGCTATAAATGCAGGTATGCAGATATTTTCAAGAGCAGTAAATTCAGGCAAAAGATGATGGAACTGAAAAACAAACCCGATATTTTTATTTCTAAAAACACTTAACAATTCGCCCGAAAGCTTATTCACTTTAGATCCGTTAAGTTCTACCGTACCCTCATCAGGCTTATCAAGCGTGCCCAATATATGAAGCAACGTACTTTTCCCCGCACCGGAAGCGCCTATAATACTTACAATTTCACCCTTTTTAACCTCAAAATCTACGCCTTTTAATATGGGTAGATTTCCATAAGCTTTTTTTATACCCGTGGCTTTTAGCATAAATGCAAACTTACAAAAACATAGCACAAGGTTAAACAAATATGCCACAACAAATAATCGTAAATTTTTCTTGGAACTTCAGATTTATCATTTAACTTTGAAAAACAAAGTACTTTTAAAATGAGTAGTAAGGAAGAACAGCTAAATGCATTGAACGATATCAAAAAAATGATGGATCGTTCGTCCAGATTTATTTCTCTAAGCGGGTTATCAGGAGTTTTTGCTGGCTGCACCGCATTAGTGGGCGCATATCTTGCTCATTTAGAACTAACAAATAGTGCAAATGGAACTTATGATAAATATGGTTTTACCGAAAGCGATCTCGAAGCCAACCTAATTAAATTAGGTTTATGGGTACTTGTTATCGCTCTTATAGGCGGTTTTCTGCTTACACTTAGACAAGCCAAAAGAAAGAAGTTACCATTTTGGGACAGAACGAGTAAAAATTTATTGGTCAACTTAGCCATTCCATTATTTGCAGGAGGTTTCTTTATTATCGGGCTTCTTCTGGCACATCCCGGCACTTTCGGCTTAATAGCACCCTCATGTTTATTGTTTTATGGACTGGCATTGATTAATGCCAGTAAGTACACTTACACCGATATTCGCTTTCTGGGCATCTGCGAAATTATACTTGGATTAGTGGCCATGTTTAATATTGGATACGGCCTTTATTTCTGGGCTTTTGGTTTTGGTGTGCTTCATATTTTTTATGGAATGCTGATGTATTTTAAGTACGAAAGGACTAAATAATGAAGAACCCGATTGGAGCCCTTAACAAGATATTTGACAGTAGAATCAGATTGGGTGTAATGTCTATTTTGATTGTAAACGACAGCATTAGTTTTAACGAACTGAAACAAATGCTGGAGCTTACAGATGGCAACCTTGCCTCCCACTTGAACACTCTGGAACAAGCGCAATATTTAAAAGTTCAAAAATCATTTATTGGCAAAAAAACAAACACTACATATATACTTACAGATTTGGGCAGACAGGCATTTAAAGCTCATTTAGATGCTTTAGAAAAAATGATTAAAGGCTTTTAATTTTTTTTACCCATTTACTTTGAAATACAAAGTACTTTTAAATAACTAGAAATGACAACAACCTCAATCAATCAAATCACTAAATAATACTTACTCCCATGAAACAGCGAATAGACCTACAGCTTATTGCAGCAATTGGTGGAGGCATTCTTTTCACCCTACTCTTCTGGATGGAAAAACAAGCCCTCAACCTAATTATTTACACAGTTTTTTTAATTATAATTACTTTACTCGATCAGGAAAAGCCTAAAACAAAAAAACTTTACATTGTTGCCGGCAGTCATCTTCTGGCCGCAATACTGGTAGTTGTAAATCAATCAGTACTCAATATCATCACTTGGTACATCAGTTTTGCCATAATGATAGGTTCTATTCATTTCCCACTGTTAAGGAACATCTTCAGTCTATTGTTTGCTGCATTTTTACAGATTATTACAGCTCCGATAAATCTTTTAAAAAAAATAATGGCGATTCATTTTAGGAGCCTCTCTTTTAAACCCGTCTTGAAAATCGTAAAATATATCATTATCCCCCTTTTTACTATTATACTATTTAGTATCGTTTATAGTGAGGCAAATACATTTTTTGCAGATTATCTTAATCAAATTACTTCTGGTATATCCACAGCTATAAATAAGATACTCATTTTCCTGTTTCCTGAATTAAGTTTTGGGAGGTTCATGCATATTGTTTTTGGGATCATTTTAACTGCGGGAGCTTTCATCAGCTTAAAAAAGATTGAGCTAGAGAAGATTGAAGCTGGTTTCGACGAACAATTAATACGAAAACGCAGAAACAAAACAAGTAAATCAATTGGCTATATATTAATCGAAGTTTTTGCCGAGGGCCTATTGAAAAGGATGATGGCCTTAAAAACTGAAAACATCATAGGCATTATATCCTTTATAGCTCTAAACCTTCTGCTGCTTTCATTGAACATTATAGATATAGTTACGTTGTGGTTGGGCAAACACATCGAGTCTAACGGAGCGAATTACTCAAACGCACTTCATGATGGTACAAACGCACTAATACTAAGTATTGTGATGGCCATGATGGTTATTGTTTATTTTTTTAGAGGTAATCTGAATTTCTACAGTAAAAATAAAACAATCAGGCTACTTGCCTACCTATGGATTTTCCAAAATATTTTTCTGGTATGCTCTGTATTACTTAGAGATTTTCACTATATAAACGCACTTGGCCTAACTTATAAACGTATAGGTGTATTGGTTTTCCTATTGCTTTGTACCATAGGTCTGACCACTGTTTACATCAAGGTTGCACAGCAAAAAACCTTCTTTTACTTATGCAAAATAAACGGATTCATCTGGTACATATTACTACTTGTCTTCGGCTTTGTAAACTGGGATGTTTTTATTGTAAGCTATAACATCAACAACCGAAATTCTATAACCCTGGATCTTGATCATCTAACAGAAATGTCTGACAAGACACTTCCACTCTTGAACAAGAATAAGTTTATCCTTAGAAAATATTTACCCACCTCAAATTATGCTTACAAATGGAGTGTTGACACAACGGACCTAAGTAACAAGCGAATAACCCCAACGCACAAAGAACAGATTCTGGCTTTTGAAAAGGATTTGAATCAACGCAACACCTCATTTAAAATAAAATATAACGAGACATCCTGGCTTTCATGGAACTTCCGTGACTGGCAAACCATGCAATTTTTAATTAAAAATAATTTATAACCTTAAAATCTGATGTATGCACAACTCATCGTATTGGTTAAACTATTTTAACCAGAATCTAAAGAATCAAAGAATTGACTGGAGCATCAGTCCTGATTTAACTCAATCAGAAAAAACCAATATCTTAAAATCGTTACAGGCATGGCAACTTGGAGAAACTTCTGAAGGGATAAATCTGGTAAATGCAGCAACCAAACATGCAAAAAAACTGAATGACCCATATTACACAGATGCCATAAGGCTATTTATTAAAGAAGAACAAAAGCACGGCAATAATTTGGGACGTTATATTGACCTAATAGGTGAACAGAGAATTAAAAAAGACTGGGGCGATAGCTTGTTTAGAAAGATAAGGGGATTAAATACCGACATGGAGTTTTGGACTATAGCTGTAATTACAGTAGAAAGTACCGCCCAGATATTTTATCAATGCTTAAAGGATGCGACCAACTGTAAATTACTTAAACAGATAAGTACTGATATATTAATTGATGAGGCAGCTCATATCACCTTTCAAATTGAGAGGCTAAGTTTAATCTATAAGAATAAACCGCTTTTTATGAGAACTGTTTCGTATTATTTTTATACAATTTTCTATTTCTCAACCGCGATGGTAGTTTGGTTTGCTCACAAAAGATTATTTAATGCAGGTGGGGTGTACTTTAAGGTTTATTGGATCAAGATGAAACTTAAATTTAAGAAGACTATTAAAAAACTGAAACCTGAAATCGAAAATATAAACGTTGAAAATACCCTTAGCCATTTGTTATAAAGCTTTTGAAATTGTAGATTTGAACAAATTTTTTCAGCATAATGAATATCCACGAATATCAAGGTAAAGAAATACTTAAAAGTTTTGGAGTAGCCGTACAAGAAGGTGTAGTAGCCGACACGGTAGAGCAGGCTGTAGAAGCTGCTAAAAAAATGAAAACTGATTACAATTCTGACTGGGTTGTAATTAAAGCTCAGATCCACGCTGGTGGTAGAGGTAAAGGCGGTGGCGTAAAGCTTGCCAAAAACCTTGATGAGGTTAAGGAAAGAGCTTCTGCTATCTTAGGTATGCAGTTGGTAACTCCTCAAACTGGTCCTGAAGGAAAGAAAGTTAACAAGATTTTAGTTGCTCAGGATGTTTATTATCCAGGTGCATCTGAAACCAAAGAATTTTATATCAGCGTATTGTTAAACCGTGCTAACGGAAGAAACATAATTATGTATTCTACTGAAGGTGGAATGGATATCGAAGAAGTTGCTGAGCATACTCCTCATTTGATCTTCAAAGAAGAAATCGACCCTAAAGTTGGTTTACAAGGATTTCAAGCTCGTAAAATAGCTTTCAACCTTGGTCTAAGCGGTCAGGCTTTTAAAGAAATGGTAAAATTTGTTACCGCACTTTACAAAGCTTACGACAGCACTGATTCTTCAATGTTTGAAATCAACCCTGTTTTAAAAACATCTGATGATAAAATCATTGCAGTTGATGCTAAGGTAGATTTAGATGAGAATGCATTGTTCCGTCATCCGGATTATGCTGCAATGCGTGATAAACTGGAAGAAGATCCTACTGACGTTGAAGCAAGCGAATCAAACCTTAACTATGTTAAGCTTGACGGAAACGTTGGCTGTATGGTTAATGGAGCTGGATTAGCAATGGCTACAATGGATATTATTAAAATTGCAGGTGGAGAACCAGCTAACTTTTTGGATGTTGGTGGTACTGCAAATGCACAAACGGTTAAAGCTGGTTTTAACATCATCCTTAAAGACCCGAATGTGAAAGCAATTTTGATTAATATATTTGGTGGTATTGTTCGTTGTGATCGTGTTGCTCAAGGTGTTATCGATGCGTATAAGGAAATTGGAGATGTTCCAGTTCCAATCATTTGCCGTTTGCAAGGAACAAACGCTGTTGAAGCTAAGAAACTAATAGATGACTCAGGACTAAAAGTTTTCTCTGCAATAGCATTAAAAGATGCAGCTGATTTAGTTACTAAAGTATTAGCCTAACCAATAGCTATTAAAATAAATCATTATAATGAAAAAAGCCAATTGCTAATGCAATTGGCTTTTTTCGTTTTACAAAAAAACAAACAGCTTAATATCTGTCTGAATACACACAAAAAATTAAAACATTACTTCAAAAAAAAGAAGAGGCATACAATCATCCAATTGTATGCCTCTCTAACCAAATATAAATTAAACGAGCATTACAAATATAGAGTTTTAAATTAAAAAAGAATAAAAAATCCATATTATTTTAATAAAAATCACAAAAACAATAAAAAATATTCAAAATAAACCCAAAACAACAAAATAAAAACAAATTATCACAC
>NZ_LGEL01000102.1 GCF_001636695.1 Pedobacter panaciterrae | reverse complement strand
AGATGTGTATAAGAGACAGATGTATATACATTAAAAGTCGTAAACCAATGAAAACTTACTTGGCATTACTATCAAGCCTCGCCTTTCTTCTTTGCTCATGCTCCTCAAGGAATAAAATCCAGGAGCATCAACTGGCAAAATCTATTTTAGCAGACACTTCCTTTCAACGGGTAGATAGCATGGCGCGAGCTGCTATAAAAGAAGGATTTAACGCAGGAAGCGGCTACTCGCAGATTTGGGCACGTGATATGAATACATTTATAGAAACTGCGCTGGAAGAGACTTCCAAAGAAGAAGTAAAAGGAGCTATATTGGTCTTTTTTGCCCTTCAACAGAAAAATGATGAAATGGTAGATGGTTATGTCCTGAAAAAAGATTTCACATGGAATGATGATACACCTTACTATTCTGATAATGACACCAACCATGTAGGATTTAAGAACACTGTAGAAACCGATCAGGAAACCTCATTAATTCAACTTGTAGGTAAATACGTTAAGAAAACAGGCGACACGAGTATTTTAGCTGAAAAAGTTGGCGGAGCAACCGTACTGGACCGAATGGATCTCATGATAAAATATTTACTCAAGGAGAGATACAACAAGAAATATGGTTTGCTTTATGGAGCAATGACTGCCGATTGGGGCGATGTACAGCCCAATGACAACTTTGGCTGCGACTGGAATAATCTATCTAATGAAGCAATAGATGTATACGACAACGCTATGCTGATCATTGCACTTAAATATCTCCAGGAAATGACCACAAATAAAAATCAGATCGCCCAATGGAAAGAATTAGAAAAATCGGTTAGCGTAAATGTGAGAAAGTACCTGTGGGACGACAAAAGAAAGAAATTTATTCCCCATATTTATCCTGGAGAATCTCCTATCCCTGCAGGGTTTGATGAGAATAGCATCCATTATCATGGTGGTACTGCAGTTGCTATTGAGGCAGGATTATTATCCAAAGATGAAATTGCAATTGTTAACAAACAAATGGTTGAAAATGTAAAACTTTCAAGTATGCCCAGCATTGGGCTCACCATCTACCCTACCTATCCTGAGGGACTTTTCCGTGGAGGGATGTCCAAACCATACATATATCAGAATGGAGGAGATTGGACATGGTTTGGAGGAAGGATGATTCAGCAATTAATTGTTAATGGATTTGTAAAGGAGGCTTATGAGGAAGTTCGCCCAATGATTGATCTTGTTATCAAAAACCATGGTTTCTACGAATGGTATGGAAAAGGTGGGGTACCAAGCGGTTCTGGCAAATTTAAAGGCTCTGCAGGTGTGCTAAGTAAATCAATTGCTCAATTTAATGCCTGGGCAAAGGAACAATGATATATTTATAAATATTGCCATGAAAACAAAGCATTTTTTAACATTATTATTTCTTCTTGGGCTACTAACAAGTGCATTTGTTTATAATAACAGATCGACTGCTTTGGCAGATGGATTTCAAATTGATACAGTTGCAGAAAACCTCCGGGTGCCATGGCAAATTGTTTTTCTTCCAGACAGAAGTATACTCTTTACAGAAAGAGAAGGCCGGGTAAGAATAATCAGAAATGGCAAACTGGCAACCAAACCTGTATTTGATCTGAGCGACATAATTCTAAGAAATAAATCCGGAGCGTTAGGTCTTTGTTTGCATCCCGAATTCGCTAAGAACCGACTGGTATATCTGGCTAGCAATTACCTGCTACAAAATCAGATGAAGTTAAAAATAATAAGATATCAATTAATTAACGATACACTTATTAACCCTTTAGTGATATTAAAAGATATCCCTGCAAACCAAAACCACACTGGTTGCAGATTAGTATTTGGACCGGATAAAAAGCTTTATATTACCACTGGCGATGCAGATCAGCCAATAATGGCCCAGGATCTTAAAGCTTATAACGGTAAAATACTAAGGGTTAACGATAATGGAAGTATTCCGTACGATAATCCATTTGTAAAGAACGATACTGCCCGAAAAGAAATATGGTCATACGGACATCGTAATCCTCAAGGCCTCGCCTTCCAGCCAGGAACTGGATTGCTTTATGAATCGGAACATGGCCCAACCGGAGGAGACGAAATTAACCTCATTAAAAAAGGAGCTAATTATGGGTGGCCAGGTGTTCACCATGATGATAAAAAGGAAGGTATGGAGTCTCCTCTCACTCAATATACCCCTTCTGTTGGACCTGGAGAAACTATGTTTTATAATGGAGATAAATTCCCTCAGCTTCGTGGAAAACTTCTTGTTGCCTGCCTTAGAGGTGAGTCCATTCTAAATCTGACTATAAAAGACAGTAAAATTATTGATCAGCAAGTGATGTTGAAAAAACAGTACGGCAGAATACGGTCTTTGGTTACCGGGCCTGATGGATACATCTACTTTTCAACGTCTATGCACGACCCTGGCGAAGGACATCCAAGAGATCAGCATGATGATATGATTTTAAGAATAAGGCCCTCAAAGGACAGCAAAATCAATTCTCAGGAAATAGCATTGGAAAGTCCTGCAAAGCAGATTCCTGAAAACTTATCAGCTGCAGGGATTTTTCAACAACTGTGTGCATCTTGTCATGGAGATAAGTTACAGGGAACAGCCAATGCAAAAGGCTTTACAGCAGGGAAATTCCTTTATGGGTCTGATAAAAAATCAATTGTTGCAACAATAACCAATGGGATAACTGACAAAGGTATGCCTTCATGGAACGCTGCAATCAGTAATAAGGATATAGACAAGCTAGCGGATTATATTATTGCAAGATCCAAAAAATAAACTACGACACCTTACTTATTCACTTTTAGTGCATCGAGTTCTTTTTTCATTTCGATCAAATGCAATGTCAATTCTTCTATTTTCAGTAAGAGTTTGGCATTCATTTCTCCTAAATCAACTCCATTGGCTTTTACATCTTCCGCTGATGGGATACCAGGCAAATGACCTTTCTCTTTTATATGCTGCTCAGTCTCTTTAAGCGAGGAAAGTTCATAATCTTTAGTAAATACATAATCTGGCCAGTTTGCTGCTTCTACTTTAATTTCCTGTGTGCGGATTTTTCCGTTAACTGCTAGCTTATACCCTTTTGTATCGCTCGTGCCAATTCCCACATTCCCCAACGAATAAAGGTCCCCTTGATTAGTAACTGTGCCTTTAAAATTATTCTTATAAGCTAAGTTTACTGCCTGTGTGCCCTGCATTACCTCATCCGCAGTTGTCCAACCCTGAAACCAGGCACTTTGCTCACCCCTGCCTTTGGCAAAAGCCGTTACTTTAAATCGTTGGAAATACACTCTATCATTTATGTAAACATTTACAAATCCACCATTATTGGTTAAAAAGATTTCAGGAGTATATGCCCCAGATGAAGAGATTGACGTATTTCTAAATGAACCATCATAGACATACCATACAAGGTCTAATGAAATAACAGCACTTAATCCATAGCTATAGCCTTCAATCTTTAAGGTTATCATCTGAGAACTACTAATAAACGGTAAATTTGTTTTAATGTTAACGCCATTTACTGGTGTACTATTTAGGCTATAGTTTAAAACTTCATAAGATTGAGCTTGAGATACAGTAAATGAGAATATGAGGCAAATCAGGATATATAGTTTTTTCATGACTTATAGTTTTTCTTTTAGATTGGCAACTTCAGACTTAAGCCTATTGAGTTGTTCGTTTTGTTTTTTGCTTTGTTCATTCTGATCAATAAGCATAAGAGTAAGCTCCTCTATTTTTTTCACTAATAGCTTATTCATTTCTCCGATACTTACACCATTTAACTCTGCCTCTTTAGCTGAGGGCATTTCCGGCAGGTGCTTATTTATTTCAATAAATTTCTTTAACTCAGGTAAAGACATTAATTTATGGTCTTCATCAAAAACATAATCTGGCCAGTTTGCTACCTCAACTTTAATTTCTTTAGCCCTAACGTTGCCATTGATTGAAAGTTTCTCGGCGGGAGATGTTGTGCCTATACCCACATTCCCATTAATTATTGTATTACCCGTTCCTCCAGGAGTTAACACAATATTTGGATTTGTTCCATAAGCCATAATATCCAGACTGCCACTTGTACCTGTTTTAAATACGTTGTAATTCGAAGCATCATACCCTAATCGCAATTGTTGGTTCGTGTCGATTATGTGAAGCTTTGCAGATATTGTAGCTCCAGTGCCAATACCAAGTTTACCAACCGAATTCAATCTCATAAGTTCATTTGGTAAAATAATTGCACCATTTGTTCCACTCGATGTGGCAAACTTCCAAACAAAACCTAAATGATGATTTGAGGAATACATGCTACTCCCAAGACTGCCTCTGGGCTGAACCCAATCAGTTCCATTCCAGTAGGCATTGTGGTTAATCCAAACCCCATATCCCGCATCATTCCCAGCCTGTTTTGAACCTTGAACGTAGCCACCTGTACCGGCTATTCCTCCACCGATTTGAATATAGTTATTAGTGGATACACCAGTCTTGATATTTCCGTTAATTTCTAAAGATTCTATAGGAGTAAGAGTTCCAATCCCCACGTTACCACTTGTTGGGAATGTGTTTGTTTGCGAATAAGAATGTAAATAAAAGGTAGTAGCCACAATAACTAACAACCCTTTCGCTGAAGTTTTTAAAAACATATTGAGATAGTTAATTTGAAAACTAAAATAACAATATTAATTGTCGATTTACAATTTAAATATTACACCAAACTTTATAGTGCCCTAAAATCTACCCTTAGCATACATTTTTTACTTTTTTCATCAGTCGGATCAGCCTTCGGAGCCTTAACCTGTAAGGCAGAAATCTTCCCTATGCCTGTTAAGCTTTCCAGTGTATCAACCAGCTTCACCAGTTGTACGTAGTTACTATAAAAATAAAGTGGCTGAGTTTTACCTGTACTTGTACTGTCAGCTTCGGCCGAGACTTTGTTTAGCACAAAATCTACACCTACATTTTGTTTGGCGGCAATAGCTGATGATTGAATCCATAATTTATCATTCCAGTCTTCGGTAACCTTGTAACCCTTTAATATTTTGTCCAGAGCAGTTAATTTCCTTTGCACATAAGAAGGATTAAAAGAGATATCACTTCCCAATTTCGATTCCTCGCTCAGCTTACTATTCAACCTCACGGCTTCAAAAGTTTTATTAAATGCCAGAAACCAACATAGCAATAACCCCACTCCAAATACGGGGAGCAATAGCTTATTCTTCTGTACATAACTAAACCTGTTGAGCATAATCTATTAATACTTTAGTAATATGGTAAAAACCTGTGCCTGTTTCTGATCATCAGCAGTGTACTTTTCCAGTTGTACATTTTTTACCCAGCTCTTTTGCTGAAGGTCATAAATCCAGTTGTTTATTGCATATATACTGCTGGTTTGCCCCTTAATTAATATACGTCCGGTTTCCAATTGTACTTCTTTAATTAAACCGCTGCTACCTCCTGATAAAGAATTTATCAATAACTCATCAAGCAGAACTTCCTTAGGTACGGAACTACCGATCTGATCACATAAGTAAGCATAGCGATATCCCTTGTTCCAACCTAATTTCTTTACCAGGTTTTCTTTTCCTTTTACTTCCTCTTCAAGTTTCTGTCGGTTTTCATAAATATATGACTGCTGACCAGCCTTACTCATCAGCTCCTGATTATATGAATTATAAGCACTCAGCACTAAAAAATTAAGCATCAGCAATCCAAAGAAAAAGAAAAGTGCTAAAGATCCATATTTCTTGAACTTCTGTTTAGCCATCAGTTCAGATAGCTTCCCGCTAATCTGTTCCGAATCTACTTCAATAAGCTCAAGTTTATCATTCAGAATAAGTTGAAATGCTGTTGCATAGGCCAGTAAAAACTCCTCCGGCATTTTCTCAATATCAATCTTTAATGAGAAAGCAGACTGTATACCTGCATCATAAGCATAGGCCGACCATTCCTTATCTGCATTCAACGTAACCTGATGACCGTCAAACTTTAAAACTCCTTCATATGAATTAATCTGAGGAATTACCTGATCTACTACAAAAGGGCCCAGACTTAGCATATAAACCTCTACCCCCTGTTTTTTGAATGCCTCGATCACTGAATCTGCAGTTTCCTTCCTTATAATAGAAATATAAGAATGCTCTCCTGCCGGAAAATGCTGCATGTAAAACTCTGCAAGCTTAAAGGTAGGAAAAAGGTGCTGCAGGCTTCCTTCAGATACTACATCCAGGCGGTTTGTTTTCTTTATCAAAACGCCCTTACCCGTAATTGTAATGGCTAAAGGCTCGGCCAGACTATCCATAATAACCTTGGCTGATGAATCTGAATACCTTTTCTTAGTCCCTATCTCTATGAGTTTTTTATTCAACGATAACTTCAGCAACCGCACATCATAAGAGCCATCCTGTTTAAGATGAACCTCTGCACCAGCACAAGCAGTTAAGTTATGGTTTAAACTCAATAAGGCACACATATTAGTAGATAATTGTAGGCTTAATAAAGACTATGGTAACAACTTTACTGTTGGATTTAGTGCGACTGCTAAACAGCCATTTCAATATCGGAATCCTTGATAACAAAGGCACTCCGGTTGCACTTTCAACAGTTTCAGTACGCTCCAATCCTCCTAATACGATCATATCCTCATTTTTTGCTCTGATGATAGATTCGAATTTACTGGTTGATGTAGGCGGTGGTGCATTCTCTGGAGGATCTCCGATAAAGTCTGATATATCCACCTTGATGTTTAAAGTAACCTGGTCATCTCCCGAAACTGTGGGTCTGATATTTACCTGCAGGTTCGCTTCAACCGGCACAAACTGCTCCGTTATTGTAGTTTGTGTAGTAAGCGACGGAATAACATTCTGTGTTTTGTTGCTATAATATCTGGTACTCCCGATGCTCAGGTTAGCAACATGTCCGTTTAAAGTTGAAAGCTTAGGCACTGAACGAACTTCTACGTTACTGTTGGTTTCTAAAGCACTTAACCTTACATAGAAATTAGGCGTAACGCGACCAATATTGACGGAGTTGTTTCGCCCGAGTCGCCCGAGCAGGTCATTAATCGAATTGGCTCCAAAAGTATAATCTAAACCGGGAAACACAGTACCACCCCTTTTTACGCTATCAGATACCCCTGCAGAAATTCCGGTTTTTATACTTTTTCCTTTACGTACATCAATTAAGGTTACCTCTATTAAAACCATTGGCACTAACTTATCCAATTGTTTCACATATGCCTCAATTTCTGCAATTTGAGGTGTTGAGCCAGATAAGAGAATGGTATTTTGTTCTCTGAATTCTTTAATTTCAACACCTTTCCGCCATTCTGTAGGAATCATGTTTTGAATGGTATCAATTGAACGGTTTTGCAATTTCAACAACTTATGAGAACGCAGACCTTCAACCCTTCTGTCGCCTATTAAATAAATTCCGTTTTCTACTTTATAAGTATACTCCGTACCCTGAAATACTGAGGTTAGTAAGTTATCAAAGCTGATATCATTAACTCTTGAAGTAATATTCCCGTTAATCGTAGAAAAAAGAAAATAACTGGCATTAATTTCCTGAGCGGCATTTTTTACCAGATCCGCTATTGGTACATTAACCGCATCAACACTAATCAGTGGCTTCCCTTGCACCACCCTGTTTGATAATCTAAAATTGCCTGGTGCCGCATTTCCTCCCATATTTAATGGTTTAGGATTTCTTCGAACAGCAGTAGTTTTATCACTGTTGATGTACAATTCCTCCCCCTCTGCAAGCGGTTCAAATACATAAACATTGTCATTTGTTTTCACCACTTTCAGGTCATTCGCAAATGCAATCTTATTCAAAGCATCTTCAAAGGGGGCATCACTCAAAAATGCAGTAACCGTTTTATTCAGAAGTGCACTCGGAACCACTATATTCTTTTGAGAAACCATAGTGATCTTTCTGGCCACCTTTGCCAGGGTATCACTATTCAACTCCACACTTAATGTATTATTCTGAGCATTGTAACTGGCATTGATCTCTTTTACCGGAATTCTTTGTACCGGTTCCTGAACTTTCACAACAGACATTATTGAGCCTATCAGATTAATATCCAAACCATATTCTTTGGTTAGAAAAACCAGCACATTTAATGCAGTTTCATTGGTGAAATTATTAAAGACCTTAAAGTTAAGGTTAGGATCTATATTTATATTCAGGTTGTTTGACTGGGCAAGAGCTCTTAAAAACTCCTGGGCAGAAACATTTGATAAATTTATCTGTACTTTCTGATTCAGACCTGGAACAGTAATCGCCAGATTTCTTAAGCGCTCCTCCACTCTTCTCACTCTTTCCTGTGATTCTGGTGTTTGGGCTGAGATAGTGCTTACCTGTAATAATAATAACAGGATGCAGACATTAAAAATCTTTAGAGCGTTCATTAATTTGTAAATAGTAATGGGTATATTTCTTCAATGGTTGTATCGCCTGAGGCAAATAAAGCAAAAGCATTTTCCGCTAAACTTCTTATCCCTCTCGCTTCCAACAGGGGGTTAATATACATATTGCCTTGCTTTATTTCAAAAGTTAATTCCTGATCTAGCGGAATCACTTCATAAACAGCTTTACGGCCACTGTAACCTGTATAGTAACAATGTTCACATCCTTTGGCAAGATGATGCTCAGTTACCGGAGCAAATGGTTTAAACTGCTTAGGGTATAATGAAGGATCAAAATCCTCCTTTTGTTTACATTTTTTGCATAATAACCTAACCAATCGCTGTGCTACAGTAGTATTCAATGTATTGGCTACAAGGAATGAAGGAATTCCCATATCCATTAGTCTGGAAACAGTTCCCCAGGCAGAGTTAGTGTGCACCGTAGAGAGCACAAGGTGACCTGTTAGTGCTGCTCTTATTGCCATATTAGCCGTTTCAGGATCACGAATCTCCCCCACCATTATTACATCTGGATCCTGCCTTAAAAATGTTCTTAAAGCAGAAGCAAAGGTTAGGCCTATGCTTTCTTTCAACTGCACCTGATTGATCCCTGCAAGGGTATACTCAATTGGATCTTCTATGGTCAATATGTTTCTTGTTTCTTTATTGAGGTATTTCAGGGTGGCATATAAAGTGGTCGTTTTACCTGAACCGGTAGGTCCACTTATCAATATGATCCCATTGGGCCTTTTAACACCCTGTAGATAATTGGCAAGATCGAAGTCTGAGAAACCAACATGGTTAAGGTCTATGTTAGCTGCATTGTTATTTAACAAACGAAGAACTACCTTTTCGCCATGAAGTGTCGGCAATACTGAAACACGGATATCGAATTGTTCTTCGCCGTTTTTAAAGTTAATCCTACCATCCTGCGGAAGCCGCTTCTCTGCAATATCAAGATTTGCCATGATCTTGATTTTATTAATGAGTGCCGGATATTCTGTTCGTTTTAAAACATAACGTTCTACCATCATTCCATCAATACGAATCCTTACCCGGCAGCGTTCTTCATAAATTTCAATGTGGATATCACTGCTTTTTAAGCTTCTTGCTTCCCGTATCAGGTCATTAAGAAAACCATCCCCCTCAATTGCAGCAGTCATTTTCTGAAATTGATGCTGCCCGTTTTCTTTAAGGTAATGCTTGTTTAGCAACATACTAATCGTTGCTGTTGGGTGACTTTCAAGTACGATACTTTTACCAAGCACAATTTCTAATTCATCAGCAAGCTGACTACGATCAACGTCTTCATCACATAACAACACAAGACCATCAGGACTGTTGTCCTTTGGCAATATCCGGTAGTGCCAGGCTTGCTCTTTACTTACAGAATGAATAAAAGCAGGATTGAAATCTTGGTTTTGAGCGTTCATTGAATTAATTATCTTTTTAATTGATTAAGAAATACAGCCAGCCATCATCATAAAGTGCCAGTTGTGGATTTAAATAATCTATTATCATTGCTATTCCTAGTAATGCGGCTTGTAAGCCTGCCAAAGGAATATGCTTGTTGTTTGTTGTTATTTTTGCTGTTGTTATGGCGTATAGCAGAACTAATATAAGACTTACGATATAAAATAACACATAATTTACGGGAGATAAGTAAAATGGAATGGCAATTAAAAAAAGTACATCTCCCCAGCCCAGATAATTATCGGTTATGTTAATGATTTTCTTATGCCTGGCAGAAAAATAAATCGATAGGACAAACAGCTGAGCAGTTAAAAAAAGTAAACCATAACCAGCATCTGTTAAGGTCTGCTGTATACCCGACAGTCTATATTTTAACACAACCATAAGGATTGCAAGTATGGGAAAACACCACCAATATACAGCGCGGTAAAGCAGATCCTGATAGCAGATAAAAACCAGCAATACCAGGATTAGTATTTGAAAAAGAATCATTAATCTGCCACTACTTCCTTCAGATTTTTATCCTGGTCAATTTCCCAGACATTAAAAACTCCATCTCCGTCGAAATCTGTAACAGCCGTTGCTCTTCCGAGGAAAGCATTGTTGGTGGCCTTTACGATTTCGATTTTATAGTTAGCCCTGCCATCTTTACCGTCTGTAGTTAGCTTTTCCTGAATAAATCCGATTTCATTCAAGTCTGAACTGTATTTGGATTTTTCGTAGAAATATGTTTTCTGAAGTGTTGAAAGATGTTCAAGCTGCACTTTTGCTTCTGTTGACTTAGCTTTAGTGATTAATGGCAAAAGGTTAGGAAGTGCTAAAAGCACAAGGATTCCAATGATTACAAGAACTACTAGTATTTCTGTAAGTGTGTAGGCTTTAAGCTTTTTATTTAAGAGCGTATTTTGCATATTCTAAAACTATTTGAAAACTCAAAACTATGGTTAATTTCGAGAATTCGATAAAATGATTTTATTTTAGCACCTAAAATAAGAAATCTTTAAGTAAAAAGTTATCAGCAGTTATTTTACTTAAAGCTTTACAAATCCGAGCTTCCTTTTATGGCAGCCTACCATTAACCGTCCAGACAAAATAATGGTCTCTACAAATTGGTATCATAAGCTAAAAAGGGAAAAGAACTGAATTTTAAAAAACAATAAACAAATTCTATATCGGAAACAAGTTATTAAGATCTCCTTTTTTGCCCCACCCAAGCAGACAGATTTCGGATTACTAAACACAACTCGCAGGAAAAAACAATAAAAAAGCCTAACAACCGTATACCGTAAGGATTTATACAGTATCTACCTGAAAAACAATATTTTACTTAAAAAAAAGAATAAAAAAATTAACCATTATAATTATGGAAATTCTCCAATAATTTGTTAAAGTATAAATATTTCGATCATTTTCTTTACTTAAG
>NZ_LGEL01000099.1 GCF_001636695.1 Pedobacter panaciterrae | reverse complement strand
AGATGTGTATAAGAGACAGATTATAAAGTAATAAGTATATTGATTGATTTGTTTCTGATCAACCTGGCGGGTTACATTGGTTATATGATAACCTACCAGGGCGTTAGTTTTGCAGATCTCCAGCATATCAATCTGCTTAATGTGCTTCTGGTCAATTTTGTATGGTTCAATGTAACGCAGCTCACCCGTTTATACAGTGATATCTTTGTTAAGGATGCCATTCCAACCATTAAGCAGGCCTTTGGCTCATTGCTTTTGTTTGCGGCAATCATGGGTATACTGATCTATACGATCAAAGATCTAAATCAATCTTATCAGTTACTGTCGGTTACCTTTGTGGTATTTTCGGTGCTCTTTCTGCTAGGGAAGATTGTTTTTTTGTTGTTTCGCCGTTCCCGCAGGGAAAGTTTAATCAATTATAAAAAGGTGGTTATTGTAGGTGCAGGCCCTTTGGGCCTGGCATTGAAAAAGTATATGGAGTTTGATACCCATCTCGGTTATAAGGTGGTTGGTTTTTTTGATGACCATATCGAGGATCACAAAGACTTTAATATTTTAGGAAAAGTAGGAGACTGTATCGAGTATGTTAAGGGAAGTAATATCAGGGAAATATTCTGTGCGCTACCCGATAGTTCACTCACTAAGATCAATACCCTTATGCGGGAGGCGGATAAGGAAATGATCCGTTTTAAGCTTGTGCCAGATGTAAAGCATTATTTTAAGAAGAATGTAAAAGTGCAGGTTTATGGCCACATACCGATATTAAGTCAGCGGATGGAGCCTCTGGAGATCATGATGAACCAGGTGGTAAAACGGATCTTTGATGTCGTATTTTCTATATTTATCATTGTTTTTGTGATGAGCTGGATGCTGCCGCTTATGGCTATTCTGATCAGGCTGGAATCAAAAGGGCCTGTCTTTTTTAAGCAATTGAGATCCGGTAAGGACAATCAGCCTTTTTATTGTCTGAAGTTTAGGAGCATGAGAGTAAATTCAGACGCAGACTGTAAGCAGGCAACTAAAGATGATGATCGAATTACCAAGATCGGCGCATTTATGCGTAAAAATAGCATTGATGAATTGCCTCAGTTTTTTAATGTTCTGATAGGTGAGATGTCGGTAGTAGGGCCACGGCCACACATGTTGCAGCATACTGCGGAATATTCCGCCATTGTAGACCAGTTTATGGTCAGGCATTTTTTGTTGCCTGGAATTACCGGCTGGGCCCAGGTTAAAGGATTCAGAGGAGAAACCAAGATCGACGATTCTATGGTAGCGCGGGTAGAGGCTGATATCTGGTATTTGGAAAACTGGTCCTTTCTGCTGGATCTAAAGATTGTATTCTTAACAGCCTGGCAGGTATTTACCGGCCATGAGAATGCAAGGTAGAATTCTTAAGCAAACCGCTATCGACTAAACGTCCAAAATGTTTGGTAGTTGGAACTCTTTTTAAAGTTTCCAAATGTCTAACATGATGAATATCTGTTCCGATAAAATCAATCATGTCCTTTTCTATTAGCTTTTCTGCGATTGATTTTATATGCTTGCCATAGTGTTCCGTTAAGGATAAAGCATTGACTTGTAATTCAACTCCCATTTCTTTAATTCTTCTGTAATAGTCGAATTGTTTATGGAAAAACAAGTAACGTTCAGGGTGGGCAAGTATCACCTGATAGCCTTTAATACCCAAATCAAAGAATACTTCTTCAAGGTCATGGGGTCTTGATATCTGACTAAATTCTACCAATAACCTATTGCCAGGCAATGGCATTAGGTTTCCTTCAGCTAGTTGATTCTGAAACTGCTCATCAAGGTAATATTCTGAGGATAGATTTAATGTAATTCCATCAGGTAATCTGCCTTCTAATTTAGAATGGCCATTTCTTAATGTTTCGGTGGTATTGGGATGTATGTCTTGTAAAGTATGCGGTGTAGTGATCAAATGATGAAATCCTAGTTCTTTTAACCCTAAAATTAATTGAATGCTATCCTCTGTATCCTTAGCACCGTCGTCCACCCCTGGAATTAGGTGTGAATGCATATCAATGCCTATCGAGCTAAAATCAGTATAGTTGGACTTATTGGAACGATTGAAAAAAAACATGTGATCTTTTTTATTAATAATTAATCAATACGAAGCTAAGTATAAAATTTTGAACTTTATGGTATGGAATTTGTGAATGGGGCTGTGAATTGCAGCAAAGGATAATTTGTACTTAATATTATACCATAGAATTAATGATTATTTATCATTCAAGAGTAAATGTTAAGTCTTATCTTTGGAAAATTTAATAAATGTGCTATACAAGCCTATGAGAAAATTCTTTTACTTGATTGTCGTGGTGCTCTTTATGAGTTCCTGCGGTGTTAAATACAAATCTGTACCTTATTTTACAGATCTTCCTAAAGATTCTTTACTTCAAGAGCAGATTAAGAATCAAATAGTTTTAAAAATTCAAAAAAATGATATCCTTTCAATTACTGTCAGTAGCTTAAATACTGAAGCTTCAGCGATATTTAATATGGGAACGACTAGTTCATTACAAGGTAGTTCATCAGCTAATGTTAACCCCGCAAACACTTCAAACGGATTTATGGTTGACGACAAGGGGATGATTCAGCTTCCTCTTATTGGTTCAATAAAAATTGAGGGATTAACAACAGCATCGGCAAGAGAGTTAATTCAAGATAAGTTAGTCAACTATTTAAAAGAGCCAGTGGTGAGTCTTAAACTAATTAATTTTAGAGTGTCAGTTCTAGGTGATGTAGGTAAGCCAGGGGTCTATCCGGTAAATAATGAAAGAATTAGCGTAACTGAAGCCTTGAGTATGGCTGGTGATCTTAGTATAACCGCTGTAAGAAATAATATTCTTTTAGTTCGTGAGCAGGATGGAAAAAGACAATATATACGACTTGATATGCATAGTAAGGATATCTTTAACTCTCCATATTACTATTTGCAAAATAATGATGTTTTATATGTTCAACCTGGAAATGCAAAATATGCTAGTGTAGATTCCAGCTATAGAAATGTGAGTATCGTATTGTCCGCATTATCTGTTATTGCATTAATTATTAGCCGCTTTTAATAGATATGAGTAAGGAAATGAATTCTAATGATCTGAATCAAATAGGTGAAGAGCGAATTAATCTTCGAGAGGTTGCAGGAAAATATTTATACCATTGGCCTGTCTTTTTGCTGAGTGTAGTGCTTACAATTATGATAGCATTTTTATATCTACGCTATGCTAAACCAGTTTATGAAATTAGTAGTACCCTTTTAATTAAAGACGAGAAAAAAGGAATGTCGGCTGATGATATATTAAGTCAATTAAATATGGTTGGGGGTTCGAAGGTTGTGGATAATGAAATTGAGATTCTTCAGTCAAAAACGCTAATGACTACTGTGGTTAAGAGGCTAAATCTAAATGTGGTGATGAGTGCTGAAGGTAGAGTTGTAAATACCAGCCTTTATGAAAAGCGGCCTGTAAGTTTTATTACATTTGATATCCACGAAAAATATTTTGGAAAAGAATGGAAGTTAAGTTTTCCCAATGACATTAGTTATATGTTGGAGGACCTAACTACTGGACAGCAGATTAAAGGAGAACTTAATAAACTTCAAAAAAATATCCTTGGCACCTATAAAATTGATAAAGCTATTTCGTTCGCGAAAAACCAAAATGAAGTATTTGCGGTTACTTTGCTTGATCCAATCCAAGTTGTGAATAACTGCTTAGCCAATTTGTCTATAGAATTAGCTTCAAAACAATCGACCGTTTTAGATTTAACTTATCATAGTACTGTGCCTCGAATGGGAAAAGATATCTTAAACATGTTAATTCAAGTATACAATGAAGCAGCCTTGGCAGACAAAAATAGAACTACTCAAAGTACTATTGATTTTATTGATGAGAGACTTGCTTTAATTACTGGTGAATTAGTTGAGGTTGAAAAGGACGTGGAAGGCTTTAAAAGTAGTCAAGGATTAACGGATATTAGTAGTGAGGCTGCGTTGTATCTAGATAATGTAAAAGCTAATGATGCAAAGTTAAATGAGGCTAGTCTCAAACTTAGAGTGATTAAAGATATACAGAGGTATGTTAATTCAGAAAGTACACAAGAGAAGTTGCCTAGTACTATGGGAATAGATGATCCTATCTTATTAGGCCAAATAAATCAACTGAGTGAATTGCAACTAAAAAAGATTAATTTATTAGCAACAACCCAACCCAATAATCCAATTTTTGAATCAATAAACCAACAGATTGATGTCACAAGGAAGTCTATCAAGGAGAATGTTGAAAATATTGAAGAATCAATTACGAGTACCTTAAAAGGATTAAATGCGTATAACTCAAAGTACGAGAGTTCTATAAAAAGAATTCCAGGCCAGGAAAGACGCTTTATAAGCATTAAAAGGCAGCAAACTATTAAAGAAAGCTTATATTTATACTTGTTGCAGAAAAAAGAAGAGGCAGCATTGTCTTATGCATCGGCCGTTGCAGACAGTAGGGTTGTTGATTCAGCATTCTCGACAATCAATCCTATAAAGCCTAAAAAAATGTTGACTTATTTTATGGCACTTGTACTCGGATTAATGTTGCCAGTTGGATACATTTATGCGAAAGATATTATCAATAATAAAGTAATATTGAGGTCTGACATCACTAATGAAACTGATGCTCCTGTGATTGGCGAACTCGTATACGAAGAAAGTAACGAACCTATAGTGGTTCAATCTAACAGTAGAAAGGCAATTGCAGAGCAATTCAGAGCAATTCGGACAAATTTGCAATATATTCATGGAAAGAAACATGATAAGAGAGGTGTTGTTACGTTGTTTACTTCAAGTATGTCTGGTGAAGGAAAAAGTTTTGTTGGTAGTAATATTGCTGCTTCACTTGCCATTACCGGAAAGAAAACCGTATTACTAGAATTAGATTTACGTAAACCAAAAGTTAGTAAGTACTTGAATCTTCAGAATAAAATGGGATTAAGTAATTACCTTATTGGTAAAGCGTCATTAACTGAAATTATCCAACCTTCGAATATAAATGCTAATCTTATGGTTATAGGATCGGGCCCAATTCCCCCGAATCCATCCGAACTATTAATAGGAAATGAAATTGAAGAATTAATTAATTACCTGAAAGATAATTTTGACGAAATAATAATAGACACACCACCTATAGGTTTGGTAACCGATGCTCAAATATTAGCTAGGTTAGCGGATGCAAGTATATATATTGTTAGACATGGAGTAACCTTTAAGAATCAGATCACTCAACTCGAGGATTTATATAAATCCAACAAATTTCCAAAACTCAATATTATATTAAATGGTGTGGAAGCACGCGGAAGTTATGGTTATGGCTATGGTTATGGCTATGGTTATGGATATTATTCCGATGATGTAAATCATGATAGGATGAACTTTAAAACTATTTTTAGAAACATATTTAAGCGATTTTAAATTATTAATTTATGCAATTAAGCGTTAGCAATTCAAAAATTGCCATCATTGGCCTTGGCTATGTTGGTTTACCTCTAGCTATTGAATTTGGTAAAAAATACGACGTGTTAGGATTTGATATAAACTCTTCGAGAGTTGATGAACTTAATGATGGTAGAGATCGCACTCAGGAAGCCAATTTAGAAGACCTAAATAAAACAATGGCTAGTAAAAAAGAAAGTAAATCAAAAATAGGACTCTCTTTTTCTTTCAATAAAGAAGATCTTAAAAAATACAACACGTTCATTGTTACAGTTCCAACTCCTATTGATCAATTTAAATCACCAGATCTGACTCCTTTGATTAAAGCATCTGAAATGCTGGGTTCAATCCTCAAATCGGGAGATCTTGTGATTTATGAATCTACTGTGTATCCTGGGTGTACTGAAGAGGATTGTGTTCCTGTACTTGAGAAATTTTCTGGACTAAAGTTTAACAAAGATTTTTTTGCTGGATATTCTCCAGAAAGAATTAATCCTGGAGATAAAATAAATACACTAACTAAGATTAAAAAGGTTACGTCTGGGTCTACAACTGAGATTGCAAATAGAGTTGATGATCTTTATGGATCAATTATTACCGCAGGGACACACAAAGCACCTAGTATTAAGGTGGCCGAGGCTTCAAAGGCAATTGAGAATGCACAAAGAGACGTAAATATCTCTTTTGTTAATGAATTGTCTCTGATTTTCGATAGAATTGGAATTGATACGAATGACGTTATCGAAGCTGCTGGAACTAAATGGAATTTTCTTAAGTATCAACCGGGATTAGTTGGAGGACATTGTATAGGAGTAGATCCGTATTATTTGGCTCACAAAGCTCAATCTTTGGGTTACCATCCTCAGGTAATTTTGTCAGGTCGTCGTGTTAATGATAATATGGGACCTTTTGTCGCGGATAAAGTTGTTAAACTTATGATTCAAAAAGATCACAAGATTAAAGGCTCACGGGCTTTGATTATGGGGATAACATTTAAAGAAAACTGCCCTGATGTGAGAAACACAAGAGTGGTTGATATATATCATGAGCTAATCCAGTTTGGACTGGAGGTAGATATTTTTGATCCATGGGCCGATGCATCAGAAGTAAAGCATGAATACAACGTAGATATATTAAACAAGCTTGACGAGACAATGGTTTATGATGCCGTTATTGTTGCTGTTGCGCATAATGAGTTCTTAAAATTTGACTATAAGAAGATTAAACGCAATAATGGTGTTATATTTGATACTAAGGCTTGCCTGGATAGATCTTTAGTTGATGGACGCTTATAATTACGATACAATCGTTATTGGGGCAGGACTAGTTGGCTTGTCAGTAGCCTATAATCTTAAATTAAAAAATCCTGATCGAAAGATTCTCATCATTGAGAAAGAAAAAGGAGTTGCGATTCATCAATCTGGAAACAATAGTGGTGTTATTCATAGCGGAATATACTATAAACCTGGGAGTTTAAAAGCGCAAAACTGTATTTCAGGATACCATTCTTTAATTGAATTTGCCCAGAAATATAACATACCGTACGATATATGCGGGAAAATTATTGTTGCAACTGATACCAGTGAATTAATTGGGCTTGATAACATTTACCAAAGGGGAATTGAAAATCGACTTGAGGGTATAAGAAAACTATCATCAAGTGAAATAAAGGATTTTGAACCACACTGTGCAGGTATTGCAGGTATTCATGTTCCACAGACTGGAATAATAGATTATCCAAGAATGGCTGAAGTATTATTGGAGCTTTTCAAAACCCAGTTTAATGGAGATGCTAATTTTAATGAACAGGTTATTTCCATCAAGAAAGAAGGTAACGCTGTTAGAGTAGAAACGGATCAACGCTCGTATATCTCAGAAAATCTTGTAAGTTGTGCTGGTCTATTTTCTGATCGAATCGCTAGCTTAACTGAGCAATCAAATGATTTACGTATTATTCCATTTAGAGGTGAATACTATAAATTACGCCCAGAAAAAGAAGGATTGATTAAAAATCTTGTCTATCCCGTTCCAGATCCTAAATTTCCTTTCCTAGGAGTACATTTTACGCGTATGATAGGTGGGGGTGTGGAGGCAGGCCCAAATGCAGTTTTGGCATTTAAAAGAGAAGGATATAAATTTAAAGACTTTAGCTTGCGTGATGTTAGCGAAACTTTTGCTTGGCCCGGATTTTGGAAAATTGCAGCTAAGTACGGAAAAATAGGAATGGGTGAGATTTATCGTTCGTTATCTAAAGCCGCTTTTACAGCCGCACTTCAGAAACTACTTCCTGAAATTATTGAGGATGATCTTGTTCCTGGAGGAGCCGGGGTTAGGGCTCAGGCTTGCGATAGATCTGGTAATTTGATAGATGACTTTAATATTTTGGAGTCAAGAAATATCATTCATGTGCGTAATGCCCCTTCGCCAGCAGCAACATCGTGTTTATCAATTGGAAAATTAATTAGTGAAAAAATATAAATAGATATCTATGAAAGATGCCATTCAAATGGTTGATTTAAAAAGTCAATATTTAAAAATTAAGCCTGAAATTGATAAGGCTTTATTTGATGCGGTGGAGGAAGTTGCTTATATAAATGGACCCCAGGTAAAGAAATTTGTTAGTAGTCTCCAGAAATTCAATAATGTAACATCTGCTGTCACTTGTGCTAATGGTACTGATGCTTTGCAAATCGCCATGATGGGGTTAGATTTTAAACCGGGTGATGAGGTAATTGTTCCAGCATTCACCTACATAGCTACCGTTGAAGTAATAGCATTATTAGGTCTAGTACCTAAATTTATTGATGTAAAAGAAGATACTTTTGAATTAGATTACACTAAGCTGGAAGATGTAATTTCAGATAAAACAGTTGGAATAATTCCAGTACACTTATTTGGCCAATGTTCTAATATGGAGGCTATTATTGAAATTGCCAAGAAACATAATATTGCCATAATTGAAGATACCGCGCAAGCAATGGGCTCTGAATACATTTATCAGGATGGTTCAAAAGCTTTTGCTGGGACTATAGGCGACATTGGAACTACCTCGTTTTTTCCCTCTAAAAACCTTGGCTGTTTTGGAGACGGGGGAGCATTGTTAACTCAAAATGCAGAATTAGGTGAAAAAATTAATATGATAGCTAATCATGGTCAACGAAAAAAATATCACCATGAAACAATCGGTGTAAATTCAAGATTAGATACTATTCAGGCAGCTATTCTTGATGTTAAACTAGGGTATCTTAACGATTACAGTGCAGCTAGACAAAAAGTAGCGGCAAAATATGATAGTGCATTTAATTCTCTTTCGGGTTTAAATATTCCAGCTCGCGCTAAATATTCAACACATGTATTTAATCAATATACCTGTAGAATTGAAAAAGGAAGAAGGGATGAGTTCAAATCATATTTGCAAGAAAAAGGAATTCCTAGTATGGTTTACTATCCAATTCCTGTGCATCTGCAGCAAGCATATAAAATTTATGGATATCAGGAGGGTGATTTTCCGATAGCTGAACGATTGTGTAAGGAAGTTATCTCATTACCTATTCATACTGAAATGAAGGATAATGTACAGAATTACATTATAGAAAATGTTGTAAATTTTTTTAAATAAAATGGAAGACAAATATTTTGTGCACGAAACTGCGATTGTCGATCAGGGAGCTCATATTGGTGATGATGTAAAGATTTGGCATTTCTCTCATATAATGTCTAATTGTGTAATAGGAGAAAAGTGCAACATTGGTCAAAATGTAGTTATTTCACCTGGCGTGAAATTAGGGAAAAATGTAAAGATACAAAATAACGTCTCTATATATGAAGGAGTAACCTGTGATGATGATGTATTCCTGGGGCCTTCAATGGTTTTTACAAACGTTACAAACCCTAGAAGTGCAGTGAATAGACGTGGCCAGTACTCTAAAACTCATGTAGGTAGAGGGGCTTCTATTGGAGCTAATGCAACCATTGTATGTGGTCATGATATTGGTAATTATGCGTTTATTGGAGCAGGAGCTGTAGTAACTAAGACAATTCCAGCTTATGCATTGGTGGTAGGAAATCCTGCGAAACAATTGGGATGGGTTAGTGAATACGGACATAGATTGAACTTCGATCAATCTGGTTTGGCAGTGTGTGAAGAAAGTCAACAAGAGTATAAATTAGAAAACAATATAGTAAGCAGAATTAAGTAGATGGCAACACATGAAAAAATTAAGTTCGCTGTAATAGGTTGCGGACACATTGGCAAAAGACATGCAGAAATGATTTCCCGTAACGAAGAATCGGAATTAGTGGCACTAATTGACGTTCAAGATGCATCTAAGTTGGGAATCGATAAATTCAATGTGCCTTTTTTTAAGACTATTGACGATTTTTTAGCTTCCGGTATTGAAGTAGATGTAGTTAATATCGCTTCTCCGAATGGCTTTCATGCTGAGCAGTCCTTAAAGTGTTTAGAGGCTAGAAAGCATATCGTGGTCGAGAAACCTATGGCTCTAACAAGAAATGATGCAGAAAAAGTGATATTCAAAGCGCTTCATGTACATAAGCATTTATTTGCAGTTATGCAGAATAGATATTCACCACCGTCAGTATGGATTAAGGATTTAATTGAGTCTGGTAAGCTAGGTAAAATTTATATGGTACAGTTGAATTGCTACTGGAACCGCGATGATAGATATTATAAGCCAGAGAGTTGGCATGGAAAAAAGGATCTGGATGGTGGGACCTTATATACACAGTTCTCTCATTTTATTGATATTATGTATTGGCTATTTGGTGATATGGATAATATCCAAGCTAAATTTAATGATTTTAATCATGCTGAATTGACAGATTTTGAGGATTCAGGATTTGTAAGTTTTGATTTTGTAAATGGTGGGATGGGGTCACTAAATTATTCTACTTCTATCTGGAATCAAAACTTAGAAAGTAGTATGACTATTATTGCTGAAAATGGTTCGGTCAAAATAGGTGGACAATATATGAACGAGGTCGAACATTGTCATATCAAAGATTACACAATGCCAGAACTTGCACCAACTAATCCTGGAAACGATTACGGTGCTTACAAAGGATCTGCAGCAAATCACCATTACATTATTGAAAATGTTGTGGATGTTTTGAAAGGACGAGCGGCGGTAACGACAAATGCATTGGAAGGATTAAAGGTTGTTGATATTATAGAAAAAATCTATTCAAAGAAATAATTGATATGATTTCATAATTTGATGAAAATTAAGAGCTTAATTCCTAAAAGTCAATTTGCCAAAAATGTTGTTCTTTTAATGACGGGAACCGGATTGGCACAAGCAATAAGTATAGGGGTAAGTCCTATACTTACTCGTTTGTTTTCTCCAGCGGATTTTGGGATTATCGCCCTTTATCTTACGATTGTTTCTATTCTTGGGGTGCTAGCAACAGGTAGGTATGAAATGGCTATTATGTTTCCAAAAGAAGATAAGGAAGTTGGAGAGATACTTGGAATAGTACTTTTACTCACAGTAACTGTCAGTTTAATTGTTTTAATAGTAGTTTGGGGATTTAATGCTAAAATAGCGGCATATTTAGGTAATCCAGATATAGCTTTATGGTTATATTTTGTCCCTCTCAGCTTACTTGTAAATTCAGTTTATCAATCATTTAATTATCTATTGATTAGAAATAAATCTTACAAACGTCTTGCTGGGAATAAGGTGATACATTCCACTGCTACATCATCTACTCAAGTCGTCTTTGGAGCATTAAAAATGGGCAGTAAGGGATTACTATTGTCAAATATATTAAGCTTTATATTTTCCCTATCATTGATAACAAGGGAGAAATATATAAGGGAAGTTATTTCGAAAATCAGTTTTTCGAAACTTAAACCAACTCTAGTCAAATATAAACAGTTCCCTTTATATGACGTACCTGCTCTTATGATAAATCTTACTTCTAGTCAATTGCCAATTATTGCACTAGGACGATTATTTAACGTGACGATTGTAGGTTTGTATTCTTTTACATTTAAAATTTTAACTGCGCCTCTTAATTTACCTGTCTCTTATACACATCT
>NZ_LGEL01000098.1 GCF_001636695.1 Pedobacter panaciterrae | reverse complement strand
TATATATACAAAATAGTAGGCGAGGTAGGATTATATTAGTATTATCCATCTATGTCAGGAAAATTGATTTGATTAAAATCATGATCCTTTAAAATTTAATTCAATAAACTAAAGTTCGGCAACTTGTTTAATAATAATAAAAATACTGATTTTTATTGAGATTACCTAATAAACTTTAATTCGGGTTTTATAAGAATTTACAATATAAAACCCGAATTAAAGTATGCTAATTATAATCCATCATGCTCTAAAGATGCTAAGCGTGCCAGCATTTCCAGACAAGCCCCTTCATGTAATATCTCCCAACTACTCTGATTGCTGCCGCCCCTAAAATCACCATTTAATAAATTTGTTGATCTGTTTCGGCAACTTGACAACCAGGCATTAGCTAGAGTTTTTTGATAAGCCTTCACATAGGCTTTATTTCCATCCTGTTTGTAAAGTTCTATAAAACCTCTAAACATGATAGCCTGAAACCAAACGTGACCTGGTTCTAAAATTCTGAAAGATTCACCCAAGGTGTAAGAATTGAAAGGAACAAACCATTTTTTATAAGCAGCTTTTGCTATATTTTGAGCATCTGTCAGGTATTGGCTTTCTCCTGTAATCTTATATAAAAGAGCCGCAGCCTGCATAGGCTGACCAGCATTATAACTATATTTTTCTTTACTGATAACCAGGCTTGAATTTGGGTTGTTTTCATCTGATAAATGTACATTATCCCAATACAAATAGTCTGAAGGATCCTGCAATGTTTGTTTACACCAGGCATATAGATCCTTGGCACTCTTAAGATATGTAGCATCGTTTGTAGCTAAATACAGCTTTGCTGCCAATACTGCTGCTGGTGCCGTTGAACAGGTATTTTTAGAATTACCATATTCTTTCCAATATACTCCACCGCCCATTTTAGTGTCGGTACCGGCTAATATAAAAGTCCAAACCAGTTTGGCTCTGGTCAGGTATCCTGCATTTTTCGTTAAGCTGTATAGGTCTGCCATATCAATTCCAACCCAAATGTTGTCGTCATAGTATCTTTCATCTTCATCTCCAGGATATACAGCATAGGCTTCTGGCTTACCATTTTTTGTATTACGGAATTGATCGATACCTGTCAGTAGTCTCGTGTCATAGAGGCTTGTGTATCTCGATTTGTAATCAGGATAGGCTTCTGCAGCTTCCTTTAAAGCGGCATAACCAGAAAAAGCAGCACCATGACCCCATATTACTGCTGCTCCATCCCAATAACCATCTGTATGTGGATAATTAGAACTCCAAATGTCTCTTGCTTTACCATCAAGATATAATTTAGTTAAAGCAGTCATTAGGGTATCCGCTCTTTTCAGAAACACAGGGGTAAGATCCGGCGCATTAGGTGAATATGGAGTTGCTTGCACCATAACTTGTGAGGATCTTCGGCCAGCCATATTTATAGCCACTATAGTTATCGTATATCTTGCAATAGTTGGAACTGTAATTTTCATTTTTACATCTGCAGCTTTTGTAGCATTTACAACTATTGGATTAGGACTGGATAGGGCAAGACCAGTGCTAACAGGCACGTAGGTGATTTCTACCTTCATTAGTGCTTCGTCATTTGGATTTGTCCAACTTAGTTCGATTTCATTTTCTTCATTCGTCGCAACAGCTTTTAGTTTAGATACAGGATCTATTGTAGTTCCAATAGTATCCTCCGGTAAATTAATCTCTTTGCTTTTCTTGCACGAAACTATGATAGTAGCGCAGATACATAAGATTAAAAGTGTTATAGATTTTCTTTTCATTTCAAAAGTATTGGGTATGATTTTTAAAAAATTAATTAGGACATCCTTTGCTTACAAAAACAGTTTTAGGAGCCTTTACCTGTGTATAATTCCCACCTAACTTAGCGTTAGCAATAATCAGATTAGTTTCATATTTTCCACCATTGCTATCCTGTATATAACCAGTTTCAGCTCCAGCAGTAAAGTTCCATCTGGCCAGAAGGCCGATATTATCCTGGGCTGTTAAACTACACATGTTATCTTTAATCTGTTGTTCGGTACGCGCTACTGTCCATACACGGGCTTCTGATACGGTTCCTTTCATTGCTCTGAAATCTTGCCCAAAAGCTCTTCCTATTTCGAATCTATTTCCATCACTGCTGGATGTAAGGTCTATAACAGAATGAGTTTCATCCTGCCTGGCAACAATCAGTGGATCCTGAACTCCATTGATATATAGTTTATATTTCTCCTTTACATCATCCTTATTACAGTCAACCACAAGAGCTATGTTCATCCACTGGTTCAGATTAAAACTTTTTGTGCTTTCCAATGTGATTTTATCTCCAAGACCGGATATTTGAATTGGATGGGTATCTCTGTAATCATCGTTTTTACCTCTGATGAGTAGCTTACCTTCAAGCCCCATAAATGTTTGTAATCCTCTGTAGCCGTCAATCTTACAAGTCATTTCAAATGTTACCTGTTTTAGGCTTTTAATGGATTGATCTACTATTGCAATGTCAGTAAAGTTGGCATATGCAAAGTATTGATCGCTTAGGTTCATTGCATAATCAGGACCATCTACCTTAACATTTACTATTGCTTTCTGGCCTTTTTTATCTTCAATATTTACTGTTGTTGTTCCGTTTATTTTACCTTTAATGGTAATTACGTTTCCATTTACAAATGCTTTTGCTACCAACGGATTTGCTACGGTTGCTTTATAATCTCCATTACCGGAACTCACTGTTATGGTCTCACTACCTTGTACTGCTGTTAAGGTTACATTGGTTTTGTCTGTAGTTAGTGTTGCAGGTGCACCCACTGTCACAGTAATTACTGCTTCTTTACCTTGCGCATCTGTTATTTTCACTTTGGCTGATCCTGCTGCTATTGCCTTTATTGTAAATTTACCATGAGACTCTAACTTAGTATTATTCACTTCTATAAATTGACTTGAATTATCAAGCAGCTCAGTTTTGTAACCAAAATTACCTGTGTTAATGCCTACTACAATTTCATCTTTTCCAGGTACACCAACTTCCAGTATAGCTTCGGTCTTATCCAGACTTAAATCGAATATTTTAGCTATTACTACATCAATACTTGTTCTTTTGAACATTTTGTCTGTTATCACAATAACAGCATTTGCTCTTTCTTCTTTTGTAGTTGCAGTTACCGTAATCACATTTCCTGCGATGGTTGCCTTGGCTACATTATCATTTGAAGATACTGCAGAGTAGTCGCCATTACCAGTTTCAATATTTACACTTAGGCTATTGTTAGGTGTTAGTGCAATTGTCGATTTGTCTAGTTTCAGCTCGACGACATTAAAGTCACTTTCTTTTTTGGAGCAGCTTAATAATGTAAGCTGTAATCCAATGATTAAACTTAGAAAAAGGGCATGATTTTTTTTAAACATAATTCATTTGGTTTATTTGGTTAGTAAAGGTTTGATTAGATTTTACACAATCGTTCCTTAATGCTTTATCAATTGCATTAGGGAGTGGGGATAGGCACGAATTTAGTATGATACTTTTTTAGGCATTGCAATTTTGGCCATTGAATGGATGTTGAGCTCGTTCATTAGAAATTTGGTTTACTTGGTTATTCACAAGATAATTAATGAATTAATAAGAAACAAATTATTTGATAAATCGTTTTATCTAATGGTCTCAACTAATACTTAAATACATTAATTTTCTTAGAACAGAACGTCACACTATGCAACAAATGTAAACAAGCGGTGTCTTATGGACATTAACCGCTTTAGATGAAACATTATATATTTTTGGCATTTTTATTTTTATATACCCTAGAGTGTCAGGCACAGGATGTTTCGGTGCAAAAACAATTGCAGGCGGTAAGAACTACTGAAAGTCCAAAAATAGATGGTGTTCTTGATGATCACTGCTGGATAAATGTTCCAATAGCTACTGATTTTTTTGAAATCAGACCTGTTCCAGGCAGAGTAGAGGGCAAGGATAGACGTACAGAGATGAAGGTGTTGTACGATGATTTTGCGATCTACGTTTATGCTCGGATGTATGATAATCCCGATAGCATTTCTCATGAATTAGTTTCAAGGGATAATATCGGTATTGCCGATTTTATTTCGATAGTTTTCGATCCGTTTTACGATAAAATGAATGGTAATGGCTTTTTTGTTACTGCTGCGGGAGTTCAGTTCGATGCCAAATATTCACAAATTGGTGATGAAGATCCGAACTGGAATGCCGTATGGGAAAGTGCAGTTAAAATAGACGATAAAGGCTGGACCTGCGAAATGAAAATCCCTTACTCCGCCTTGCGCTTTTCAGCAAAGGAGATTCAAAACTGGGGTTTAAACTTTAGTCGCCGTATACAGCGATCCAACGTTCAAACCTTCTGGAACTTCGTTAATCCGAACGTAAACGGTTTTATTAATCAGGAAGGTCTTTGGATAGGAATTAAAAATATAAAACCCCCGCTGCGCTTGTCATTTTCGCCTTACCTGTCTGCATATATAAATCATTATCCAGCTAATATTCCAGGTGTAAAAAATACATCTGCCCGTTTTAATGGAGGTATGGATGTTAAGTATGGCATTAGCAACAGCTTTACATTGGATATGACTTTAGTGCCAGATTTTGGTCAGGTACAATCCGATAATAGAATCCTAAACCTGACACCATTTGAAGTTAAATTTAATGAAAACCGTCAGTTTTTTACAGAAGGAACAGAGCTTTTTAATAAGGGGGATTTGTTTTATTCAAAACGTATTGGTTCTATCCCAAAATATTATAATCACGCTGCAATAAATAGCACTGAAACAATTACCAAAGATCAAACCGAAGCAAAAGTATTAAATGCTACTAAGATTTCAGGAAGAACAGCAAATGGACTTGGTATAGGTATTTTTAATGCAATAACTAAAGCCATGCAAACGCAGGTCCAGGACCAACAAGGAGGCACAAGGGAAGCCGAAACCCAACCCCTCACCAATTATAATATCCTTGTTTTTGATCAATCTTTAAAAAACAACAGTTCTGCAACCTTTATCAATACTAATGTTTTAAGGCAGGGTACTGCTTACGATGCGAATGTTAGCGCCTTATTGTTTAATCTTAATGATAAAAAGAATGTTTATTTCTTCAATGCGGCTGGTAAAATGAGTTACCTAAAAGGAGCTAGTAGCAGAACGGGGTTTAATTATGAATTTAAAGGCGGTAAGCAAAGTGGAAACTTTAAATGGAACTATAATCAGGTATATGCTGACGATAAGTTTGATAAATCTGATATGGGCTTTTTCACTAACAATAATTTTTTGGATCAGCGTGTAAGTATTGCTTATAATAATTACAAACCTACCTCATGGTACAATCAATTAGAAAGTTGGTTAAACTTGGAATACTCACGTCGCGTTAATCCTGGCGATTATCAGCGTTTCGGTATAGGCAGCGGTGCCTGGCTACAATTTAAGAACTTCTGGTCAGTAGAGATGGATTTAGATTACGGCCCTGAAGGAAACGATTTTTATGAATCCAGAAACGGTCAGGTTTACAGAACACCAGGCAGATTCGGGATGGCTATTTATGTAAATCCAAACAAGGCAAAGTCCTATAATTTTGGAGGAAATGTAAAGTACTTTAGAAAAGAACTTTTTAATGGAAAGGAATACAATTTCTATTTTTTCCAGAACTTAAGATTAAATGATAAGCTTGCTTTTGGTCTTGACTTGAATTTTAATCCAAATTATGATTACGTTGGTTGGATAAAAGCAAATGGAGATCAGGCAATTTTTTCCCGTTATAACCGGAACACAGTGGAAAATTCATTTGATGCAAAATATTCTTTCAGCAATAAGATGGGCGTGTCTATGATATTGAGGCATTATTGGAGTGATAGAAGAAATAAACAATTTTATTTATTAAATGATCAGGGTAGATTAGCTGCTTATGAAGGCTCATCATTAACGGCATTGGATAGAAATTACAATGTCTTTAATATTGATTTAATCTATATTTGGCAGTTCGCTCCGGGAAGTGAATTGACCCTTTCATATAAGCAAGCTGCTGAAACAAATGAGGACTTCTATACCAAACAGTACAGTAGAAACCTTAATAGCATTCTGTCTGCACCACAGAACACCAGTTTGTCCGTAAAGATTTTATATTACATTGATTATTTAAATCTTCGTAAAAAGAGAGGATAGATATCTATTTGAAGAAAGGCGAGAGTTATGTCGTTGTTAAAGATTGTTAAACTAATGTTTTTCATGTAATTAATTTTTAGCTTTATTTAGAACTTAATTTAACGTTAGTCAAACACTAATCTCACCTATGAAACTACGCTTATCATTTGTTTTTTTATTAGCTGCAATGCTGCAGCTACAGGCACAGGATATTAATCAGCAAAAAAGAATAGCCAATGTAGAAAGCTTTGCTAAACTATACGGTTATGTACGGTATTTTCATCCTTCTGATGAAGCTGCTGATTTAAACTGGGAAAAGTTTTTATACTATGGCGTTAAAGAGGTTGAAAATGCACCAAATTCAAAGGCCTTAAGCAAGAAACTGAATGAACTATTTAATCCAATTGCTCCCTCAGTTTACATTGTACAAGACAATTTAGCCGGGAAATTTGACATAAATACAATTACTCCAGCGAATAAATCAGAAATGAAAGAAATTACCTGGCAACACTATGGGCTAGGGAATCAGGATGGGCTTTACAGTAGCATAAGGACCAATCGTACAATCAAGGTAAAAGATCCAAAGCGTGCCGGTTTTGGTTTGGCAAGTACCTATATAGATGCCATACCCTATAGGGGTAAAAAGTTTAGATTCAAAGGTGCGATGAAAGCTGAAGTGAGTACAGGACAGGGGCAATTGTGGATGAGGATCGATCGGGATAATGATGAAGTGGGTTTCTTTGATAATATGGGCGACCGACCAATAAAGTCAAAAGAATGGAAAGAATATGAAATTGACGGGAAAGTTGATCAGGATGCTAAAGCCTTTGCTTTTGGAGGTTTTCTGGTAGGAGAAGGAAAGATTTGGATGGATAAATTCACGCTCGAGGTGGAAGATGATGGGAAATGGACACCAATACCTTTTGAAAATGAATCTTTTGAGATGGAAAATACAAAAGGCTGGTATACTACTTCAGAAGGGTACACCTACACGCTGGTAAAGAATGACGCTGTTGACGGTAAACAGTCTCTAATGATTAATGATAATTTCACAACAAAACTGGTAAGCACAATATTTGATACAAAGAATGCTTTTGGAACATATTTTACAAAGAAATTGGGTAATGGTCTTTCATGCATCGTTCCACTTGTATTAATGGGCACAGAAACGGCAACATATCCTACGGCTGATGCTCTTAAATTGCAGGAACTCCAAAAGAAGATTGATGTGTCTGTTCCAGAGCAGATGACAGCAGAGGATCAGTACGTGCGGTTAAGCGGGATATGTCTTGCATGGAATGTCTTTGAACATTTCTTCCCATACCGTGAGGAAGCTAAACTTGAGTGGACAAAAGAACTGCCTGTGGCACTGAAAGCCGCTTATGAGGCCAAAACACCTAAAGATTTTGGACGAGTATTGCGAGTGCTGACTGAAAAACTAAAAGACGGACATGTAAGTGTTTCTTTTGGGGAACAGAACTATTACTCAATGCAGGCCGATGCAGCTTTAGTGGAAGGCCAGATTGTAATCACGAAGGTGGATACCACTGCAATTATAGCTGATCAACTTCCACTAAAGGCCGGAGATATCATACTTGCCGTTGATGGTAAGCCTGCGCTTGAGTACTTTGCAAAACTTAAAGAGGAAATTTCTGGTTCTGAACAATGGAAAAATGCATGTGCATTAGGTCAATTGTTTGCCGGAAGCAAAAATTCTGAAATGATTCTAAAAGTAAAAAGTGATGGGAATGACAAAGAAGTGCACATTACAAGAAAGAACTATCGAAGTTCAAATGATGATGCCAGGATTAGAAAACTGAATAACGGCATCTATTATATTAATATCGGAAATACGGAGATGAAAGATATCACGGCAATATTGCCTGAATTAAGTACGGCAAAAGGAATTGTATGTGATTTGAGAGGATATCCAAAAGGAAATCATCAGCTTATTTCATATTTACTGAACACAGAGGATAATGACAAGTGGATGTTTGTTCCTCGTATCATTTATCCTGATTATGAAAAAGTAACTTATCAGGATCTCGGCTGGAACATGAAGCCTGCAGCACCCCATATTAATGCAAAAGTTGTTTTTCTAACTGGTGGTGGTGCAATCAGTTATGCAGAAAGCTATATGGGCTTTATTAAACACTATAAACTGGCCACTATAGTTGGGCAGCCAACTGCCGGCGCAAATGGTAACGTAAATTCATTTGCATTACCTGGTAATTATACTATCAGGTTTACAGGGATGAAAGTAAAGCTTCATAATGGAGAACAATTACATAGCCTTGGAATACAGCCGGATGTACTTGTTGAACAAAGCATTAGTGGGGTGTCTAAAGGTAAGGATGAGTACCTTGAAAAAGCGTTGGAATTACTAAAGTAATTTGTTGCTTACAAATCCATTTTTGGGCTATAATTTGTGTATTATTGATTACACACAAATTGAAACCACTATGAAAAAAATGCTCATGGTTGTCATGGCTTGCTATGGCCTGACTGCCCGTGCCCAAGTGCACGAATCCCGAAATTTTTTATACCTCAATTCTGATTCTGTAATCTATGCTAAAAGAATCACGCTTCGACCCGATTTTGCAGGTTTCTGGCAACTCAGAGCAGATTCTAGAAGAGTTGCGCCCGAACAAGTGAAATTTTTCAGTAATGAAAATGGTTTCTTTGCAAATACGCGGAGAGTTACTTTTGGATATACCACTGAGTTTGCCGAGCGTATTGTGGAGGGAAAAATCAACATTTATCAGGAAATTCCTTATGATCAATTTCTGTACGATAGATATTACCGGTATGGAGATGGACCAGGGCCGGTTGTTAATTTTAGAATGTTTTACAATAAAGGATTCGAGAATCTTAAGAAGTTAAATTATCGTAATCTGAAAACTGACATGATAGATAATCCAGAAAGTATGGACATGTTGAAAAGCTACAAAAAAAGTATAAACACAAGTAGAATGTTGTATACGGCTGCAGGGGCATCTTTTGTAGCGGGGATTATTTCTTTTTTAGCACAAGGCAACGAGGTAGAGAAACCTTCAGGGGGCGGATTTGGACATGGCATGAATATTAAAGGTCCAAATATTACCACAAGCCTGGTATTTTGGGGGCTTGCTGCTGGCTTTGGAGTTGGAGGATTTGCAGTACAAAGATCTGGATCCAGACATCTTGAAAATGCAATAGATGTTTATAATCGGTAATTAGAATTTTGGGCTTGTCATATATTGGCAAGCCTAAATACAACAACAAAAGAATCTCTTATATTTAGGGCTATAATAGAACTTCGAAACTAAATGGAAAGAAGAAAATTCCTTCAATTGGGTATGGGCCTAACAGCCGCCAGTATTTTTACTCCAACTTTACTGGCTAAATCTAATGCTGTAATCACACTTAATAAGTTGCCACTTTGGCGTGGCTTTAATCTGTTAGAGAAATTTAGCGCTGCAAATAATCAGCCTTTTAAGCAAAGCGATTTTCAAATGATGGCCAAATGGGGGTTCAACTTTGCCAGATTACCTATGTCATATCATTGCTGGTCAAAACCGGCTGATTGGCTCAGCATGGATGAAAATGTTTTGAAAGAAATTGATGAAGCAATTGCATTCGGAGTTAAATACAATATTCATGTTAATCTCAATCTACATCGTATTCCTGGTTATTGTGTTAATCCACCAGCCGAACCGCTCAATTTGTGGAAAGATGATAAAGCTTTAGAAGCAGCAGCTTTTCATTGGCAAACCTTTGCAAAACGATATAAGGGAATTGATAGTAAGAAATTGAGCTTTGATCTGATTAATGAGCCGGCTAATGTTGAAGAGGCAGATTATGTAAGGGTAGTTACCCGAATTGCTGACGCCATACGGCAGGAAGATCCTGAAAGATTAATTATTATAGATGGGTTACATTATGGTACGAAACCTGTTTTTGGAGCCGCTGGTTTAAACGTTGGACAAAGTACCCGTGGTTATGGCCCTATGCAGGTGAGCCATTATAAGGCATCCTGGGTAAAAGCAGAATGGAATATCCCAACCTGGCCATTGAATCCTGACAGTAACGACCGATGGGATCAGGCACGGCTAAAACGGGATATATTTGATCCCTGGAAAAAATTGGCTAATCAGGGAGTTGGTATCCATGTTGGAGAGTGGGGTGCCTATCAACATACTCCTCATGATGTTGCCCTGGCATGGATGAAAGACAATCTTGAAATATGGAAAGAAAACGGTTGGGGCTGGTCTTTATGGAATTTACGTGGTGGATTTGGTATTCTCGATAGCGAACGGCAGGATGTAGCGTATGAAGATTATAAAGGGCACAAGCTTGATCGTAAAATGCTTAAACTGCTTCAGCAATATTAAGCTTGATACCTCTAAACCAAAACAGTTTCTTTAAGGTACCTTGCTTTATAATCTAATGGAGATAGCCCTGTTATTTTTTTAAAAACTTCTCTAAAAGCCTTGTCATCCGAATATCCCACATCATTCATAACTTCATAAATGCTCTTTTTCCCTTTTTCTAAGGTACTTTTCGCAACTTCTACTTTTACCCGTTGTAAGTACTCAACAGGTGTATTGCCAACGGCTTTAATGAATCGCCTGTCGAAACTCCGTCTGCTAATGGCTAGTTTTGAAGCCAGCTCCTCAAAAGATATCTTCCCGCTCAAATTCTCTTCGATATAAGTTTGTGCTCTACTAATCAATTCATCGCCGTGGTTCTTTTGTGTTCTGAAAATATGAAATGGCGATTGTGAGGATCTTTCAATATCAATTTGAAAAATCTTTGAGCAGATAATTGCCGTCTCCCGGTCAAAATATACTTCAACCAGAAAAAGAATGAGATTTAAAAATGAATAACCGCCACCATTAGTATATATACCGCGTTCCATTGTAATAAGCTTGTCGATCTTAAGATTAATATTTGGAAATAATCGTTTAAAATCGGGAGCTAAATTCCAATGTGTACAACAGCTTTTACCATCCAGCAAACCAGTAGCTGCCAGCAAAAATGCTCCAGAGCACATCGAAGCAACTTCAGCACCATCCTTGTATTGTTGCTTTATCCAATTAATCAGTTCTTCATTTCTTTTAAGTAGATCAGCATCATATGAAACCGAAGGAATTATAAGAAGATCAGTTTTTTCTATGTTATTAATATTTTCAGCATTAATTGAAAAAAAGCCGGCGTCTACTTCTAACATTGTCACAAAACTAGCGATCCTGACTTCCATCATAGACTTGTTTCCCATTTTTTGCCAAATGTCATTAGCACGCGTCAGAATCTCGAATGAACCCGTAATACTACTTAGATTAATTTCTCCTTGCGGAACAATTATAGTGACCTGCTTCATGATTAAAATTTTTATTTAAAGATACCTGATTATTTTGTCCAAATCAACCCGACATAAAGTCCATTTTATACCTGCTTTTTTGAAAATTAACATCTTAGCTTTGGTATATAAAACA
>NZ_LGEL01000006.1 GCF_001636695.1 Pedobacter panaciterrae | reverse complement strand
GATGTGTATAAGAGACAGATGTATGTACAAGTGTTATTGTAGTCATTGTATTAAATAACATACTTAACCAAATAAAACCAGTCAAACTAAACCAATTACTATGTATCAAAGAATTTTTACTTATTTAAAAGTGAAATACCTTTGTTGTTCCTTACTGTTAATAATTGCGACTTTTTCATCTATGGCGCAATCGGTGATAAGAATAACAGGTAAAGTAACAGATGCAGGAGGAGGGGCGCTACCAGGCGTAAGTGTTGTGTTAAAGGGAAGCAATAATGGTGTTGTAACCTCAGCTGATGGAGAGTTCGCTATTAATGTTAATGAAGGAAAAGGTGTTTTTGTTTTCTCTTTTGTAGGCTACAAGAAACAGGAGGTTAATATTAACGGAAGAAAAACAGTTAATGTAACACTCGTTGAAGACAACAATGTTTTGGACGATGTTGTTGTTGTGGCTTATGGTCAGCAGAAAAAGGAAAGTATGGTTAGTTCGATTACAGCCATCAATCCGAAAGAGTTAAAAGGTCCAACAAGTAATTTAACAACAATGCTTGCAGGAAGATTATCCGGTGTTGTTGCTTACCAAAGAAGCGGTGAACCAGGTGCAGATAATGCCCAGTTTTTTATCCGTGGTATTACCACATTCGGATCAGGTAAGGTTGACCCTTTGATTTTGATTGACGGGATGGAATCTACATCCAATGCCTTAGCCAGATTACAGCCTGATGATATAGCTGGGTTTTCTGTCCTAAAAGATGCTGCAGCTTCTTCATTATATGGAGCAAGGGGAGCAAATGGGGTGGTTCTTGTTACAACAAAATCGGGTATTGATGGTACAACAAAATTTAATGTCAGATTTGAGAACTCATTATCAACCAATACTCAAAATTTTAAGCTTGCAGACAATATTACATATATGAATATGGCAAATGAGGCAGTATTGACAAGAAATCCTCTTGGAGTGCTCCCGTATTCCCAAACAAAAATTGATCGGACAGCAGCTGGTATGAATCCGATGTTGTATCCCAACAACAACTGGATAGATATGTTAATAAAGGATTACACCATGAACCAACGTTTTAATATGAACATGACCGGTGGAGGGAAGGTTGCTCAATATTATATCGCTGGAACTTTTAATCAGGATAATGGAGTGCTGAAATCAGAGAGTAGCAATAATTTTAATAATAATGTCAATCTGAAAAGTTATGAAGTCCGCTCGAATGTAAATGTAAAATTGACCCCAACAACTGAGGGCATAGTGAGGACTTCAGGTAGTTTTGATGATTATAATGGGCCAGTTGGAGGCTATGATCAAAATGGAAACAGAATTAATGGTGGTTCAGTAGTTTTTGCAAGTGCTCTTGCTTCTAATCCGGTATCTTTTCCGGCAATCTTTCCAGCATCAGCTTTATCAAAAGTAAATCATCCCTTATTTGGTAATGCAACTCTTTCAGGAGAAGGCCCTGGTTATGTGAATCCTTATGCAAGAATGGTTTCCGGGTTCCAACAGTACAACACCTCGACCCTTAATGTGCAGTTAGAAGTTAAACAAGATTTTAAATTCGTAACACCTGGCCTTAGTGCGAGATTAATGGCTTATACTCAAAGGTATTCCTACTTTGATGTAAGCAGGGCGTATAACCCTTTCTATTATTCAGCGAGTCCGACCAGTGCTGATGGTAAAAACTACAGTCTCAGTCTCCTTAATGAGGAAAATGCCACTGAATATTTGAACTACCGCGAAGGGAATAAGGTTCTTAATACAACCACCTATATGGAAGCTGCGGTAAACTATAATAAAATGATTGGGCAGAAGCATGCAATAACAGGACTTTTAGTAACTATTTTAAGGAACTACCTTAATGCAAATGCCGGCGATTTACAACAGTCGCTCCCTTTTAGAAATCAAGGCCTTTCCGGAAGGTTTACTTATGGCTATGATAACAGGTATATTCTTGAGGCAAATTTTGGTTATAATGGTTCTGAGCGTTTTGCAAGGAATCACCGGTATGGTTTCTTCCCTTCTATTGGCCTGGCCTGGAATGTTTCCAATGAGAAATTCATGGCCTCAGTTAATAATGTCGTTTCAAAATTAAAATTCAGGGCAACTTATGGACTGGTAGGTAATGATCAAATCGGAGATAATGGCTCCAGGTTCTTCTACTTATCTAATGTAAATCTCAGTGATCCAACCAGGGGGGGCTGGTTTGGTACCAATTATGGTTATAACAGAAATGGAATATCTATTTCGCGATATGCGAATAATGATATTACCTGGGAAAAGGCAAAAACGACCAATTTGGGTATGGATCTGGGATTGTTTAATAATATGAACCTGATTGTAGATGTATATAGGCAGCATCGTACCAATATACTAATGACA
This sequence comes from Pedobacter panaciterrae, assembly GCF_001636695.1. Taxonomy (GTDB): domain Bacteria; phylum Bacteroidota; class Bacteroidia; order Sphingobacteriales; family Sphingobacteriaceae; genus Pedobacter; species Pedobacter panaciterrae_A. Next base: position 124,315 of record NZ_LGEL01000006.1, on the reverse strand, counting down.
AGAGCTTATATTCCTAATACCATGGGCTTGAGTGCGGGCATCCAGGCAAATGTTGGAGAGGTAAAGGGACAGGGAGTTGATGTTTCTCTAGACTACAATAAGAATTTTGGTGACATATGGTTGCAGGGCCGGGGTACATTTACTTATGCTACAAGTAAGGTCATTGTAAATGAGGAACCAAAATATCCAGATAACCTTTCTTATCTGTCGAAAGTAGGGAATCCGCTTAGTCAGGTTTACGGTTTGATAGCTGAACGTCTCTTTGTTGATGATGAAGAGGTCAAAAACTCTCCTTATCAAAATTTTGGAGAGGTTAAAGGAGGGGATATAAAATATCGTGATGTAAATGGAGATGGGCAGATCACATCTCTTGATGTTGTTCCGTTAGGTTTACCCACCACCCCGGAAATTATTTATGGTTTTGGTTTATCTATGGGGTATAAAAATTTTGATATCAGCGGATTTTTTCAGGGATCAGGACGATCGTCATTCTGGGTTGATCCAGCTAAAATTACTCCATTTGCTTTTAGTGGTGGTGCACAAAATGGATTGTTAGAAGTAATCGCTAACGACTATTGGTCGGAAGATAATAGAAATATCAAGGCATTCTGGCCACGCCTGGATCAAAACATAAGTTCAAATAACACGCAGGTCTCTAACTGGTGGATGAGAAATGGATCTTTCCTGAGACTGAAAACGGTTGAAATTGGCTATAATATACAAGAGAAGGCATTGCGCAAGTTACATATTGGCGGTATCAGGTTATATGCTAATGGTAGCAATCTATTTGTTAAAAGCAGCTTTAAACTTTGGGATCCCGAACAGGGGAGTAATGGGTTAGGGTATCCTGTACAAAAGGTATTCAATTTTGGGCTCAATGTACAGTTCTAATTTAAAAGGAATCAATATGAAAATATTTAAGATATATCTTATTCTATCAGTTGCAGCTTTAATGGTTGTAGTGCCTTCATGTAAGAAAAGTTTTCTTGATGTAGTACCAGATAATGTGGCAACAATTGATAATGCATTTGCCAATAGAAATGAGGCAGAGAAATTTCTATTCACCATTTATAATAATTTACCTCAGGAGGGGCATCCGGAAACGAATCCTGCTATGAATACAGGCGATGAATTTTGGATTTACTGGCCAATAAGTGGTGAAGATTTTTGGTCACTTGATCCGTATAATATAGCTAGGGGCCTTCAAAATAAGGTTTCACCAAAAATGAATTATTGGGATTCTTTTGATGGAAAGTCTATGTGGCAGGGGATCAGGAACTGCAATATTCTTCTGGAGAACATTGATAAGCCTGTAGATCTTGAACCTTATGTAAAAACAAGGTGGATAGCCGAGGCAAAATTTTTGAAAGCATATTTCCATTGGTATTTATTCAGAATGTATGGGCCTATACCAATAATCGATAAGAATTTACCAATTACTGCTCCAATTGAGGATGTAAAAGTAATACGTCAGCCGGTTGATTCTGTTGTTAACTATATTTCTAAATTATTGGACGAGGCTGCAGGTGATGGTAATACGGGCTTGCCTGATAAAATTACAAGTTTGGCGACGGAGTTAGGCAGAGTAACCAGACCTGCAGCACTTGCCATTAAAGCAAGGTTATTAGTTACTGCGGCTAGCCCTTTATTTAACGGGAACAGTGATTACAGTAATTTCAAGAACATCGATGGCACAGCCTTGTTCAATTCTACATTTGATCAGAACAAATGGGTTAAGGCAGCTGCCGCATGTAAAGCGGCAATTGATGCGGCCAATGGAGCAGGTGTTACTTTATATCGGTTTGTTCCGGGTGCAATTTCTGTAGATGAGGATACGAAAATTGAGATGAACATAAGAAATGCGGTATGTGAGAAATGGAATAGTGAATTGATTTGGGGTAATACAGCCTATGGTTCACCAACTACACCATTGCAATTGTATGCTTGTCCTCAATTACAGGCAAACTTTGTAAATCTTAGTTTGAAAGGACAATTGGCGCCAACGATGAAAATGGCAGAATTGTTCTATACAAAAAATGGAGTGCCGATAACCGAGGATAAAACCTGGGATTATGTGAATAGATTTAATTTAAGGTTGACCACCCCAAGTGATAAAGCACTTCAGGAGAATTATCAGACAGTAGGTTTGCATTTCGATAGAGAGCCACGTTTTTATGCAGATATGGCCTTTGATGGTTCTAAATGGTTTATGCAGGATGGCATGCATCTTATTCAAAGTAAATCAGATCAGCCTACGGGTAAAAAACAAAGCAGGCTTTATTCCGTAACGGGATACTACACAAAAAAATTGGTTAACTGGAATCTGGTTGAAACACAGACGGCTGTAAATGTTGAATCTTACCCGTGGCCGGTGATGAGATTAGGAGATCTTTATATGCTTTATGCCGAATCGGCAAATGAAACGGATGATCCTGCTACAGCATTAAACTATATGAACTTGATAAGAGATAGGGCAGGTCTGAAATCTGTTGAAAGTTCATGGACTAACTTTTCGAAAACACCTACAAAATATACTACAAAGGATGGTCTTAGAGATATTATTCAGCAGGAACGATTAATTGAGATGGCATTTGAAGGTAGCCGTTTATGGGATTTGAAAAGATGGAAAAAAGCCTCTCAGGTGCTTAATCAGCCGATATATGGATGGGATATTATCCGGGCAAGTTATGAAGATTATAACAGGAGAATTTTGCTGTTTAATCAATCTTTTGTAAGTCCCCGTGATTATTTCTGGCCAATTAGCGAAAATAACTTCCTGGCAAATCCCAAATTGGTGCAAAACCTTGGATGGTAAATAATTGAAATGATCAATTTAAAATAGAATTAAAGCTGATGAAAAGATTAATATATGTATTGTTTGCAGGAGCGGTTTTCTTTTCCGTACCTGGATGCAAACAAACTGAGCTCACCACTCTTGTTAGCGATGGTGTTGCACCCGGGCCTATTACTAATGCTGTTGTTGAAAATCTTAGTGGTGCGGCTAAAATAACTTACAAATTACCCCAAGATGAGGATTTACTTTATGTAAAAGCCCTTTATACATCCAAACAAGGTGTGGTTAGAGAAACGAAAGTAAGTTATTATAATAATAACCTTACTGTTGAAGGGTTTGGAGATACCAGCAAATATGAAGTAAAGTTATATGCAGTTGACAGAGGAGAGAATGTATCGCCGCCGCTATCTGTTATAGTTCAACCTAAAAAAGCACCCTTTCTTATTGTTCGTGATAGTGTTAAAGTTGTTCCTGATTTTGGCGGTATAAGTGTATCCTTTAAGAATATGACAGAGAACAATATTGCCATTGTAATTCTTGCCAATGATTCACTTGGGAACTTTGCCCCAATAAATACAAATTATACGAATTTAAAGGAAAGTACCTTTAGTGTCAGAGATTTGAAGTCTGTGGATACAAAATTTGGTATCTATATACGCGATAGATGGGGTAATGTCTCAGATACCTTAATTACGAATCTTAAGCCATTATTTGAGGTGAAATTAGATAGAACAAAGATGAAAGGTGTGAGTTTGCCTACTGATGCTCCTTTGGGATATAGCGGGGCAATTTCCTATTTGTTTGATGGCGATCTTGGTAATGGAGGATATTATCACACTGGTGATGCTGCGAAAATGCCGCAGTGGTTTACTTATGATATGGGGGTGTCTGTTAAATTAAGCCGTATGACCTGGTTTATGAGACAAGGATTCTATTATAACCTGCATAATCCAAGAAAAGTAGAAATATGGGGCTCGAATAACCCAAGCCCTGATGGTAGTTTTAATAACTGGGAGCTGATAGCTACACATGAACAGATAAAACCATCAGGATTGCCAAACGGTCAGCTTTCAAATGCGGATAATGAGGCTGCAGCGGCAGGAGAAACAATTACATTTCCATTAGATGTGCCAAAAGTGAGGTATATCAGATTTAAAACTTTAAGGAACTGGTCTGACGGTACGTATGTGAATTTTAATGAAATATATATGTGGGGCGCACCTGAGTAGGGGATGCAACAGAACTATAAATAATGATCAAAGGAATTATGAAAACTATAAAATATTTTACCAGTATTTTTTTTGTAGCCACATGTTTATTTATTACTTCATGTACAAAAGAAGATGATTATAAAAAATATACTGTAGGTGGTGAAATTACCTATCCGGCAAGAATTGATTCTGTAATTGTTCAATCTGGCAATCAGCGGGCACGACTTAGGTTAGCATTGGGTAGTGACCCTTCTATAACAAGAGTAAAGGTGTTTTGGAACAACCGTGCCGATTCTGCGGAAGCGAATGTTGTAAGAACACAGGCAATAGATACGATTAACATGATTATTGAAAACCTGAATGAAGGTGTATATAATTTTGATGTTTATACTTATAACAACAAAAATAACGTATCAGTAGTTAAACACGGTTCAGGGAATGTTTATGGCGAGAATTATGCCAGCACTTTAGCCAACCGTACCATCCAGTCTTTAACACAGGGGGCTAATGGAAATGTTTTGATCAATTGGTTTTCACCTTTAACGGGTGAAAAGGAAATAGAACTGAAATATAAAAATAGCAAGGGCCAGGAAATAACACAGAAAGTACCTGCAGATGCAATGAGCACTGAAATTATGGATTACAAGGATAAGAGCTTACTCTCATGGAGATCGTTTTTTTTACCAGATAGTAATGCTTTTGATTCTTTTACCCTGGATTACTCAACTGTAGAACTTCCTGAATATGAAAGACAACTGCCAAAATCAGGGTTCTCCGAGAAAATTCTTCCGACAGATGTTCTTGAAGGGGGATTTGGTTGGTTGATGCCTTTTTTATGGAATGATACCTATACCGGCAATGGTTTCGCAACTCAACCAGGCAAACTGCTGCCTGTATCATTTACATTTGATACCGGAGTTTCTTATAGAATAAACAGATTTAAATATTGGATGCCTCAGGATAGAATTTTTAAACTGGAAGCTGTTAAAACATTTGAAATCTGGGGAAGTAATAATCCGGCCGCAGACGGAAGTTGGACAAGCTGGACATTACTTAGGACTTGTGAAAGCATTAAGCCCTCCGGATCACCGGTAGGCACAAATACAGATGCTGATGTAGCGGCAGCTGCTGCGGGCCAGGAATTTGTTATGCCAGATGGAACTCCAAAAACTCGTTTTATACGGATTAAAGTACTTTCAAATTGGGGAAACGGCTCTTTTCAAGCCCTGGGCGAATTTACATTTTACACCAAAGAACATTAATTTCTAACTAAATTGAACACTTTAAACATTACACACAAATATTAAATTTAAATCCGTTACTAATGAATGTAAAAAAAATAGTGCTAACATGTTTTGCAGGTTTAATTGGCTGCAATTATACATATAGTCAGCAGTTGCCAAACGAAAAAAAAATAAGCAAAGCACAGTCTGTTAAGATAATAGCAGATTCAGTAAAAACAATGGCCGAAAAATTAATTGAAAGTGGTTTTACTGCAGGCGATGGCTACGGAGAGGTATGGATTCGCGATTTTAATACCTTTATGGACGTTTCATGTAAGGTCAATGATAAAGCAATTATAAAAAAACACATACTTACCTTTTTTCAGTTTCAGCAACCTGATGGAGGTATTTTAGATGGTTATGTTCCTGTTAAAAATGGAAATGTACCTTATAATTATTATCATTCAAAACTTGCACCTAATTATGCCGGGCATAAAAATACCGTTGAAACAGATCAGGAGAGCTCATTGATTCAGGCTGTAGCTAAATACATTAAGGGAACGGGAGATAAATCAATCCTTACTGAAATCATTGATGGTGTAACTGTTCAAAAACGTTTGGAACAAGCTATGGATTTTTTACTTAAACAACGGTTTGAGAAGAAATATGGGTTGTTGTGGGGTGCAACTACGGCAGACTGGGGAGATGTTCAGCCTGAGCATGAGTGGGGAGTATTATTAGATTCCAATTCTCATAAAACAATTGATATTTATGATAATGCCATGTTTGTAATTGCTATTAACGATTTTTTGAATATGGCTAGCTTATCTGCAAAAGATCAAAAGCATTGGAAAGGAGTAAAAAATAGTTTTGCAGAAAATATTAGGAAATACCTTTGGGATGTTAAACAGCAGAAATTCATACCGCATATTTATTTAAACGGTTCTCCATTCCCGGCATCATTTAATGAATCGGAAATCTATTACCATGGTGGAACTGCTATTGCAATTGAAGCAGATCTTTTGAGTAAGAAAGAAGTAAAAGCCGCTTATGAAAAAATGCAGGAGAATGTTAAAAAAGCTAATGCATCTACAATTGGATTGACGCTTTATCCGGTATATCCGCAAGGTTATTTTAAAAATACAGGCATGGGGCCTTATTCTTATCAGAATGGGGGAGACTGGACGTGGTTTGGTGGAAGAATGGTTTCTCAACTTATCCGGTATAACCTTTTAGATGAAGCAAATGAGGCTATTGAACCGATGCTGAAAAGGGTGTTAAAGAATAAAGGTTTTTATGAATGGTATACCCCCGATAATCAGCCTAAAGGATCTTCGAGCTTTAGAGGTGAGGCTGGGGTTTTATGGTCGGCAATTACCGAATTGGAACGTAAAATAAATAAGTAATCAGGAAGTAATTCCATGAGTGCAACTATATAGATATGAAGGTAAATAAACTGAGGATAATTAGAGGTTCACTGACTGCTGTGCTTTGTTGTATGATTACGGTTGTCAATGCACAAATGAAAGTGATCTGGGAAATTGGAAAAGCTGATAATAAAAGTGAAGGGATGGCTCTTGCTCCATCTGGTTATAAACATTTTTTAGATCACGATTTCGGATGGGAGGATCGTTTCTACCTGATAGGCTTCTCTAGTCCTGAGAAAGATTGGCCATATGTTTTGCCCGGAGCCCAGGATGGTTGGGGTGGCACAGGAGGTACATCTGGTTTGAGAACTAATAATGCCAATATACTTTTTGGTTTAGAGCAGGTTCCCAAACAAGGAGACTGGAAGTTTGTAGTGGATCTTGTAGGTTATCAGGGGAGTTTACCACCATTATTTAAGGTTACTATAAATGGAAAATCTTTTATCAGGCAATTGCCCAAAGGTGAGCCGAGTGATGCTGTTTATGGGGATTTGAAAACAGCGAAAGAGTACAAAATTGAAATTCCGCTTAAACCCTCAGCGCTGCGCAAGGGAGGAAATGAAATTCTGTTAACCACCCTTGACGGCTCATGGATGGTATTTGATCAGGTTAAACTGGAGGGGCCAAAAGATGTAAGACTAACTTCCGGAGACCATATTTTTTTGAGAAGCGTAAAAGCTGCAGATTATGAAATTGAAGAGGGTGCAAAAAGGATTCAACCCTTGCTTGTTGATGCGCAACATTTATCCGGGCAGCCAGTGCTTACCGTTAAGTTGGATGGAAAACAAGTTTTTAAAGAACGTTTAGATACTGCAAGATATCAATTTGAGATACCTATGGCCGCTGTAAAAACAGAGAAGATAAGTGCCTATGAGATTTTTAGTGATAATGTATTACTTGAGCGTGGGACTGTTAAGAGAGCAAGTCAAAGATTGTTTACCTCAGTAGACTATGTAGATACCAAAATGGGAACTGCCCATTCGCGATGGATGATAGCACCGGGGCCCTGGATGCCTTTTAGTATGGTGAAATTAAGTCCTGATAATCAAAATGCAGGGTGGTCAGGTGGTTATGATCCTACTTTTGAAAGCGTTGGCGTTTTTAGCCATATTCATGAATGGACTATGGCAGGTTTGGGAATGTTGCCGGTTAACGGTGCTTTGAAAATTAAGGTTGGCGATCAACGTAAAAATGAAGATGGGTACCGTTCCCAAATCGACAAATCATCTGAAGAAGCACCTCTTGGTTACTACAAGGTTATATTAACGGATTATGGCATTAAAGCAGAATTAACAGCTACTACAAGATGCAGTTTTCAACGCTATACTTATCCTAAGGGAACCAATTCAAGAGTAATGATTGATTTGCAGATTCCTGCCGAATATAGTTATCAGTTAAAAGATGTTACCCTGCGTAAGGTTAATGATTACCGACTTGAGGGTGTAACAAGGCAGTTTACTCCAAATGCATGGTCTGGCGATGTAAATCAGGACTATAAAATTCATTTCGTTATTGAATTTGACCAGCCGATTAAAAAGTTTGGAAGCTGGTTGAATAATGATGTTAGTGATAAAGATATTATAAATGCAGGTTCTGTTAAAGATGCCGGTGCGTATGTTGAGTTCGATACAAGGACTAATCAAGTAGTACAAGTGCGTACAGGGATCTCTCTGGTAAGTATAGAAAATGCATCAAAGAATTTAGATGATGAAGTTACAAAGCCCTACGGGTGGAGTTTTGATAAGGTGCGCAATGGACAGCGGGATGCCTGGAGTAAGCTAATGGGTAGATTAAGTATTGTAACAAATGACCGGCGCGAAAAGGTAAGATTTTATAGTAATATGTATCGTGCCCTTGCAAGCCGTAATACCTGGAGTGACACTGATGGACGCTGGGTTGATGCTACGCAAAAGATTCAGCAATTAAAAGATCCTAATGCACTCGCCTTAGGCTGCGATGCATTTTGGAATACTTTTTGGAACCTGAATCAATTCTGGAATTTAGTTACACCGGAATGGTCTTCCAAATGGGTGAAATCCCAGCTTGCAATGTATGATGCAAATGGCTGGCTGGCAAAGGGACCTGCAGGAATGAATTATGTGCCTGTTATGGTAGCAGAACACGAGATTCCGCTTATCGTTGGTGCATATCAGATGGGGATTCGTGATTTTGATTCACAAAAAGCCCTTAGTGCAGTTTATAAAATGCAAACTACACCTGCGCAAAAAGTAGGACTTGGTTTTGCAGGTAACAGAGATCTGGTAACTTACTTAAAGCATAAGTATGTACCTTATGATGAGGGCCGGTTCTCTAATACACTGGAATATTCTTATGACGACTGGACGGTTTCGCAATTTGCAAAAGCACTGGGGAAAAAGGACATCGAGAATGAATTCACATTGCGTTCTGCCTACTGGAAAAATGTAATGGATAAAGAGACTGGCTATGCAAGGCTTCGTAAGTCTGATGGTAGCTGGTTTCCTGATTTTGATCCATTTAAATCCGGGGCGAATGAACATTATGTTGAGGGTAATGCCTGGCAGTTAACTTACTTTGTTCCTCAGGATGTACCCGCGCTGGCTAAGGAAATTGGTGAAGATAAATTCGTAGAACGTTTATCATGGGGTTTTAGTGAAAGCAATAAGCTACGTTACAATGCACCCGGTGATCAGTATTGGGATTATCCTGTAATTCAGGGTAATCAGCAATCCATGCATTTTGCTTTCCTTTTTAACTGGGTAAAGAAACCATGGCTTACACAAAAGTGGAGCCGATCAATAATAGATCGCTATTATGGTTATGAACTGGCTAATGCCTATCTTGGAGATGAAGATCAGGGGCAAATGAGCGCATGGTTTATTATGGTCTCCCTAGGACTTTTTCAGACTGATGGGGGTTGCAGCGTAGATCCTGTGTATGAAATAGGTAGTCCAATTTTTTCTAGTGTAACCATTGATTTGGGGCAGCAATACGGTAGAGGCAAGAGTTTTACTATAGAAGCCCCTAATGTTTCCAGAGCTAATAAATATGTGCAAAGTGCTACACTTAACGGAAAAGTGCTGGAGTCATTTAAATTTCCGGCAAGTGAACTTTTAAAGGGAGGAAAGCTTGTGTTAAATATGGGTCCACAACCAAATAAAAACTGGGGAATTTAGTGTTGTATGAAATATCAATTATTTAAAGCATTAGGTATACTGATTGCATTGTCTGCATCTGTATATGCTCAGAAAAAGGAACCTGTTGATTATGTGGATCCCTTTATTGGTACTTCAAACTCGAGATGGATGCTTTTTCCGGGTGTAACAAGGCCAAATGGAATGGTTAAGTTAAGCCCGGATAACCAGCGTGGTGTATGGCAGGGAGGTTACGAATATTCTATAGGAAGTATACATGGTTTTAGTCATTTACATGGGTGGACAATGGCTGGTTTGCTTACTATGCCTGCTAATGGCGACCTGACCTTAAGTGCAGGATTGCCAGATGATCCTTTTAAGGGTGCGGGAGCAGGCTATCATTCCCGCTTTCGGCATGAGGACGAGCATGCCGCTCCGGGTTATTATTCTGTATTCCTTTTAGATCCTAAAGTAAAGGCAGAACTCACTTCTACCGAGAGGGTAGGTTATCAGCGGTATACTTTTCAAAAGGATAGTACTAACAGGATTATGGTGAGCTTAAATATTCCTGCTGAATATGGGTATGACCTAACAGACGCAGTAATCACAAAAGTTAGCAATTCAGAAATACAGGGCTATGCAAAATCAGCATCAGCAAATTTCAATGATTATACACTTCATTTTGTTATGCAGTTTAGCAGATCTTTTCAAAGATTTCATGGCTGGCTTAATGGCAAAGAAATCGGAAATTACAACGAGGTAAAAGGTAGTAAAGATGTAGGGGCATATCTTTCTTTCCCAACTTCAAAAGAGGAGCAGGTGATCATCAGAACAGGAATCTCTTTTGTAAGTATTGATCAGGCCAGATATAATCTGGAAACAGAATCGCAAGGATTTGGATGGGACTTTGATAAATTGGTCAGAGAAAATAGAATAATCTGGAACGATATTTTAAAAACTGTAGAGATTAAGGGAGGCAAAGAAACAGACCACGTAAAGTTCTATACTAATTTTTATAGGTGTTTTACGGGTAAAATGATCATGAGTGACAATAATGGCATGTATATCGATGCCTGCGAAAATGTACAAAAGCTATCAGAAAAGAGAAAAGCGATGATTGGGGGAGATGCCTATTGGAATACATTCTGGAACTTAAATTTGCTATGGAGTTTAACTGCTCCTGATGTAGTTAGCCAAATAGTAGATACGCAACTTGAAATGTATGAAAAAACCGGATGGCTATCAAAAGGTCCAGCGGGCATAGAGTATTCTGGAATTATGGAAGGGTCTCATGAAATGGCATTGATGACAAGTGCTTACTTAAAAGGCATTGTAAAAAAGGATGCTGATATTGCTTTTAAGGCTATGAAGAAGAATGTAGAAGTTGAACCAGGAGAGTTATGTGGAGGTCATCCCGGTAATCCTAGGATAAGTGACTATTCAAAATTCGGATATGTTCCTCTGGAAAAAGGGGCTACCTCTAAGACGCTCGATTATGCCTATGATGATTGGTGTGTAGCACAAATGGCAAAGTTTCTGAATAAACAAAAGGATTATAAATTTTTTATGAAACGATCCGGTAACTGGAGAAACGTATTTGACCCAGTTAGCAAATATGTAAAGCCGAGGAAAGAGGATGGTTCTTTTGATACTGATTTTGATCTTTTTTCAGTAAAGCATTTTGTAGAAGGGAATTCATGGCAATATTCATTATATGTGCCTCATGATATTCCTGGTTTGATAAAGCTGGTTAATAAAGATGATTTCCTTAAAAGAATAATGACTGGATTTGAAAAGTCAGAGCCTTTGAAGTTTGCTGCACATGCACTTGATCGTACAGAAGGACAGTCTGCAGAATACTATATTAACCACGGAAACGAGGTGAATATGCAAGCTGCTTATTTGTTTAATTATGCAGGTAAACCAAGTCTTACTCAATACTACACCAGGAAATTATTGAATACATTTTATGATGATTCTCCATATGTTGGATGGAATGGTGACGAGGATGAAGGCCAGATGGGAGCCTGGTTTGTTACAAGCTCCATTGGCCTTTTTGAAATGAACGGTGGCACTTCACCAGATTTAAGGATAGATCTCACCAGCCCTATATTTAATGAAATTAAGATTAAACTAAATCCTAACTATTACAAGGGAAAGGAGTTTGTGATCAAAGCACATAACAATTCACCAGAGAATATCTACATCCAGTCTGCAAAACTTAACGGAAAGCTATTAAATAGCAGTTTTATCAGTTTTAAAGATATCGTTAATGGAGGATTACTGGAATTATATATGGGTTCAGAACCCAATTAAGAACTCCTTCTGCTTTCTACAGTATATACAAAGCTGTCAGCCTTATAGTAACCAAGGTTGTATTCAATCGGACGGTCTGCCTGGTCAAAAACATATCGTTTACGGAATAATATTGGGCTTCCTGGTTCTGTTTCCAATTTAGAAGCAATGAATTTATCAGCTGCTTTTGCACTTATCTCTTCCTTCGATAATTCTGAAATGATGTTGTAATCTGCTTCTAATATATCGTAAAGGGGTCTTTTGAAATCCTCTTCACCTGTTAACCCTGTACGAGGATGAAAATAGGAAACAAAGTAAACAAATGGTCCCTCTGGTCTTCCCCTTAAACGCTCAAGTTTTAAGATTTTTTGATCAGATTTAATATTAAAGAAGTTGGCAATAACCTCTTCAGGATATATCCAGCTAACATGTAATTCAAAGTTCTTTATTGGAATACCTCTGGCTTTCATCTCTTGCGAGAAGCTAAGCCAATTCACAGATTTGGAACTGATCATTGCATCTGCTACTTTGGTGCCAACCCCTTTCTTGCGAATTAATAATCCTTCATAGACCAGTTTATTTAACGCCTGACGAAGTGTGGTGCGGGAAATAGCCAGCTGATTGGCAAGGTCAATTTCATTGGGCAGTAGTTTGCCGTTTTGAAATTGAGGGTCTGCTATCATTTTACGCAACAACTCTTCTGCCTGTATATGCAGAGGAATGGGACTTTTATGGTTGAGTGCTAATTTCATATAATATTCGGCTTTTTAAGGTGGCCTTTATGTCTGTATTTCTTAACTGCAATATTATGAAAATATATTTGTATTGGATTATTAAATCACTATGTTTGTACATGTTTGATTCTTATATGAAAGATCATTTGTTATTAATTACCTTTTTAGATGTATTAAAGGTATTTATGGTGATTTTTTATGTTTGTACATATGTGTGATTATTAATGATTAATTGTAGCTAAAAATATGATTGAAGCTTCTGAGGCTAGAGAAAATGATAAAATACAAACTAGTAAAATTATGAGCGAAGATAAATGGAGAAATAGTATGCAGCCTTTGTTGCAGCAACATATATATGAAAGCTCCGGCGAAGACAATGACTACAATTCAATGCCTTATCATAAACTAGGGAAAGGTAAAATACACAATGGATTCAGTACACTGGTAGCATGGATTATTGAACAGAAAAATGTACTCATCGACGGATATGGAGGAGTGTTTTTTGACGAAATTCAACAAGAGGTTCAGAAGAAACTTGAAGAAAACGGTTTTTCTGTAAAGTGGCATTTAACAGCAGACTATTTTAAAACTGAGGATGAGGTAGAAGAAATTGTCAAACCATTTTTAGGTGGAGAAGAAGATGTATGGGGATTTAAAACCAATCTTTATCTTAAGGATTTCTTTAAACTGGATGAATTTTTAACAATTAAAAAAGACGATCAGGCAGATATCAATATTGTAATTGGTATCGGTGCCGGTTTACTCAATTGGGAAGCCCCGGTAGTGTATTTTGATATTCCTAAGAACGAAATACAGTATCGTATGCGGGCAGGATCAATCAGTAATCTTGGAAATAGTATTACAGATAAGGCGTTTAAAATGTATAAACGCTTCTATTTTGTGGACTGGGTAGTACTAAACGAACATAAGGCTCAATTGCTTGAAAAGATTGCTATAGTTGCAGATGGGCAAAGAGTGGGCAGGCCAAACTGGTTGTTCAAGAACGATCTGGTAAATGGTCTGCGTAAACTTAGCCATACTGTTTTGCGTGCACGCCCTTGGTTTGAAAGCGGATCGTGGGGAGGGCAGTGGATGAAGAAAAATCTTAAAGGCTTAAATACTAAAGAGGTGAATTATGCATGGTCATTTGAGTTAATTACACCAGAGAACGGTATTGTATTGGAAAGTGATGGAAACTTGCTCGAAATACCCTTCGATCTTTTAATGACGATTGAACATAAAGCTATATTGGGTAAACACGCTGCACAGTTTGGTAGCTATTTCCCCATCCGTTTTGATTTTCTTGATACTTTTAAAGGAGGTAATCTTTCAATTCAATGTCACCCATCTAAATCATATATCAGAGAGAGATTCGGAGAAACCATTACTCAGGATGAAACTTATTATATTCTGGATTGTGAGCCAGGCGCAAAAGTTTATCTGGGTTTCCAGGAGAACATTGATCCTCAGGAATTCAGAAAAGCCCTGGAGGTTAGTCAGCTTAAAAAACAAGAGATTTTAGTAGAGAAATACGTGCGTAGTTTTCCTTCGCGCAAGCATGAGTTATATTTAATCCCTAATGGTACAGTTCACAGTTCAGGTATAAATAATATGGTGCTTGAGATTAGTGCTACTCCATATATTTTTACCTTCAAAATGTACGACTGGTTATCCCTTGATCTTAATGGAGAACCAAGGCCTATTAACATTGAACATGCCTTTAACAACCTTAGGTTTGAGAGAAAAGGAGAGAAAGTGCCAAAAGAGTTAATCGCCAAACAGGTCTTATTTGATAGAGGTGATGATTGGGAAATACTACATTTACCAACGCATAAGGATCATTTTTATGATGTTCATCGCATTGAATTTGATACTGAACTGATTATTGATACTGAGGATAGGTGCCATGTATTAATGCTAGTTGAAGGCACTTCTATTTCAGTGGATATTGAAGAGAATGAAACTAATAAATTTCACTATGCTGAGACTTTTATTATTCCGGCTGCAACCCGGAAATATAAGCTGATAAATCACGGAAAGGGAAGAGCAAAAGTGATTAAAGCTTTCCTTAAACATGATATTGAATTGTAAAGAATAACAAAACCTAGTACCTAATCAAATATAAACCGAGTAGTATGAATAACAACTATAAAACCTATTTGGGTTTAATTACCCTTGTTGCATCTTTAGGAGGCTTGCTTTTTGGCTTTGATATGGCGGTAATATCCGGAGTGTTACCCTTTGTTGAGAAGCAATTTAATTTAACTCCATTACAGGAAGGATGGTTTGTTTCATCGGCACTTGTGGGTTGTATTGTTGGGGTAGCGTTTTCCGGAGATCTGAGTGACAGACTTGGACGTAAAAAACTACTTTTTATTTCTGCTATCTTATTTCTTTTCTCTGCCATTGGTTGTTCTCTGGTAACATCTCTTGATTGGTTAATTGCATCAAGATTATTAGGAGGAGTTGGTGTTGGTATTGCATCCATTGTAGTGCCATTATACCTTTCAGAAATATCTCCGGCAGCTATCAGAGGCAGGCTGGTTACTTTTTATCAGCTGGCAATTACTGTAGGGATTTTAATGGCCTACATTACCAATTCCCTACTGCTAAGTTATTCTGAACATCATACCGCTACCTCAGACCTGGTTGATCTTGTTTATATTAAAGAAATATGGCGTGGCATGTTTAGTATAGGTGGGGTGCTTGCCACAATGTTTCTGGCTGGTTTGTTTTTTGTACCTGAAAGTCCGCGCTGGTTAATAAAAAAAGGTCGGAAATTAGAGGGGCTGGCAATTTTAAAAAGCATTAATAATGGGAAGGAAGAAGGAGTAGACGCAGCTTTAAATGGAGAAAAAAACGATGATAATGGATCTTATAAAGAATTATTATCTCCTAAATTGAGAAAAGCTATGCTGCTTGGTATTTTGCTGCCTCTGTTTTCTCAGCTAAGTGGTATAAATGCCATCATTTATTATGGTCCGTCAATTCTAAATGATGCCGGTATTGCCTTAAGTAATTCCTTTTTAGGACAGATCATATTTGGTATAGCTAACCTGGTGTTTACTTTTATTGCCATATGGAAGGTTGATGATTGGGGCAGAAGGCCACTTTATTTAATAGGAACAATCGGAGCAACAGTAAGTTTATTTGTTACCGGTTTTCTATTTTATCTGGGCCTTACCTCTAGTATTTTCCTGATTATCAGTGTTACACTCTTTTTGGCTTGTTTTGCATTTTCAATAGGTCCCTTAAAGTTTGTAGTGGCTTCTGAGATATTTCCAACAAACATCAGAGGTAAGGCTTTGGGCGTAAGTATAATGGTGATGTGGGTGGCCGATACAATAATGGGACAAGTTACACCTATATTATTAAAACAGGCAGGGACACCAGCGACCTTCTGGGTATTTGCCTTTTTCTGTTTCATCGCCTTTTTTGTTGTTTACAAGTTATTACCCGAAACTAAGGGTAAATCATTAGAAGAAATAGAATCATTTTGGGATGAGAAGAAATCGTAATATTATATTAGCTGTTTTTTTAGCTGTTACTGTACTATATTCATGTAAGGTAAAGAAGGAGAGTGTATTAAAGTATGTGGATTCGGGTATTGGTACAGCGCATAGTCGCTGGTTCTTTTTTACACCAGCTGCTTTACCTTATGGAATGGCAAAACTTGCACCATCAACCAATGGTCACTATGGCAATAAATCGGGATGGGAAGCAGTTGGCTATGATACCAGACATACTTCAATCGAAGGATTTGTTCATTTTCATGAATGGCAGATTGGGGGTGTCTCTTTTATGCCAACTAATGGATCTTTAAAAGTGAAGCCCGGTGATTTGGAAGGCCGGGAGCATGGCTATCGTTCTCATTTTGAACATAAAAATGAAATAGCAGAACCTGGTTATTACAAAGTTCTGCTAGATGATTACAATATTACAGCAGAACTTACAGCAACAGAACATGTTGGTCTTCATCGTTATACCTTTCCTAAAAATGATCATTCCAGGATTATTCTGGATATCGGAAATAAGCAAGGTGAAAGTGATGAAGTAAGTGATGCTTCTGTACGCATGATTGATGATACTCATTTTGAAGGTTTTGTAACCACATATCCAAAATATATTAAAAGCTACGATCCCAAAGGTCAGATTGCCATGTATTTCTGGGGAGAAACAAGTCAAAGGCCAATAAGCACAGGCTCTTTTAATGCAGAAGGTATTTCTCAGAACAGTACATCGGCAAAAGGCAAAGGAGCAGGTTTATTTCTGGAGTATAAGACAACAGAAAAAACTGTTGTAGAGATGAAAGTGGGCTTATCTTATACCTCAACGGCAAATGCTAAAAGAAATCTTGAAGCAGAAGCAACAGGTCTTTCTTTTGATCAGGCCAGAATAAAGGCTCAAAAAGTATGGGAACGGGAATTGGGTAAAATTTATGTTGAAGGAACTGATAAAAATAATAAAGTAAAGTTTTATACAGGGCTCTTTCACGGATTATTGGGCAGAGGAACTGCAAGTGATGTGAATGGAACATTTCCTCAATACGGCGGAACAATAGGACAGTTGCCTCTTGATGAAAAGGGGAAGCCTAAATACAATTTCTATAACACAGATGCCATTTGGGGTGCCTTTTGGAACCTTACACAACTGTGGGCACTTTCCTATCCGGATAGATATAAGGATTTTGTACAAACACATTTAGAGGTTTATAAGCACAGAGGGTGGTTTGGCGATGGAATTGCAAATGGTCAGTTTGCTTCTGGTGTAGGAACAAACTTTATAGGACTAACCGTTGCCGCTGCTTATAATTTAGGTATTAGAGATTATGATGTAGATTTAGCCTACAAAGCTGTAAAAGCAAACGAATTGGAATGGATAAACAGAAATGATGGTTCAGGGAAAATGGATACTAAGCAATTTATTGAACGCGGTTTTGTTCCCTATTCCGATGGTGAAACAGATTCTTTAGGTTCAAATTTTTCTGCATCGCACACGCTGGAATATAGTTTTAGTGCTTTTGCTGCGGCACAAATGGCCAAATCTTTAGGTAAGAAACAAGATTATCAGAACCTGATTAAAAAATCCAATGGCTGGAAATTACTTTTTAACCCTGAAAATAAATTGATCCAGCCCAAGAAAGCAAATGGCGCCTTTATTGATAAATTTGATCCTTACCAGCCATGGAGAGGTTTTCAGGAAGGTAATGCTATTCAATATACTTTTTATGTACCTCATAATCCTGCCGGATTAATAGATCAAATCGGTAAAACTCAATTTAACAATCGTCTAGATAGTATTTTTACCGTTGCGCAAAAGAGTGGTTTTGGAGGAGGTAAAGAAATAGATGCTTTTGCCGGAGTAAAATCAATTTATAATCATGGTAATCAGCCTAATTTACATGTAAGCTGGTTGTTTAATTTTTCTGGCAAGCCCTGGCTAACTCAAAAATGGACAAGAGCCATCTGCGAGGAGTTTTACGGTACAGAAACGATTCATGGCTATGGCTATGGGCAGGATGAAGACCAGGGACAATTAGGCTCATGGTATGTGATGTCGGCACTGGGATTGTTTGATGTGAAAGGATTTACCGACCTCCGACCTATAATTGAATTGGGGAGCCCTCTGTTTGAAAAGGCAACGATCTCATTAGGTAATAAGAAACAGTTAATTATAGAAGCCAGAAATACTTCAAGAGAGAATGTTTATGTGCAGTCGGCCGTGTTTAACGGCAAACCATTAAACAATTGCTGGCTTTACAGAGATGAATTGATGAAGGGTGGGAAAATGGTATTAATAATGGGAGCCAAGCCTAATCAACAATGGGGAGTAGATGTTACCCCTCCTTCGGATCAGTAATTTCAAATCTTTAACCATCCGGTTATGCTCATTCTAGGTTGATGGGTAAGCAGTACTTCGTGCATAAGTTCGTCGCTTTTAAAAAAGACACCTTTTCTATTTTCAGGAGATATGTTTTGTAAATGGTCATCGTGGTGGATGCATAGTTCGCCACCATCTGCTAGTATCCAGTTTGTGTTTAAATAGATGATCATTGAGTATTTTCTACTGTCGTTATTTTGGAACTGATCAAGATGCTTTTTATAAAAACTACCTTTTTCATACAAGGTGTAATGAAACTCATATCCGGTAATTCCAGTATAGCAGGTTTCGTTTAAGTACTTTACAAAGTTATCCATTAGGATAAAAAAAGCATTTTCACATGGCGTGTCGTGATCCCGGTCAAGCCAATATATACGGTCACCCCGCACTTCAGAATTATGTCTTATTGTCTTATCGTTTCCTGTTCCTGCTGAAAGGAGCATTTTGTTACTATAAAGAGAAATAAGATTTTCCTTTAAATCAGCAGCAAGGCCTTCACTTAAAAAATGCTTGTCTATGCCTACATGCTGGTCTATAAAAGAATCAATCAGGCAATTAAATGTGTTTTCCAAGAATGGTGGGTTAATGCGGCAATAAAACCACATGTTGGTGAAGGTAGTCTTTTTTTAATCTAAATCATCGCCATCCACCGCCAAGGCTTCTATATAATGCCACTACAGCTTGTAATTGTTGCAGCTTATCAGCTATACTGTTTAATTGTGCTGCCAACAAACTTTGTTCGGAAGTTAAAACATCTGTATAATTGGTGGCAGTAGTATACTTCAATAGTTGCTTGGTGTAATCGACAGATTTTTGTAAAAAGATAATTTGTTGCTCCCTGCTGATGGTTTTTTTTGATGCAGCCTGATAGCTGTAAAGTGCATTGGAAACCTCCTGTCCTGCATTTAATAAGGCTTGCTTAAATGCAATAAAACTTTCTTCTTGCTGAGCCTGAGCTACTTTAAGGCGTTGGTTGTTTAGCCCATTGTTGAAAATTGGTTGTGTAATTCCACCAATAACGTTGGCGAAAAATGAAGAGGTATTAAAAAACTGAGACAAATTACTATTCGATAGACCTGCCTGCGCAGTGATAGTCAATGTAGGATAGAAATATGCTTTGGCAGTATTAACCAACTCAAATGAATTGCGAAATTGGTACTCAGCTTCCTGAACATCCGGACGATTGGCCAATAGCTGCATTGGCAAGCCGGTTTTTAATGTTGTACTTATTGTTTGATTGGTTAAACTATCCCTTTTTATCTCACCAGGGTCTTTTCCAAGTAAGATACTAATTGTGTTTTCTGTCTGTTGAATATTTTCTTCAATATCCGGAATAGTTACCTCTACTGAAAAGCGATTAGCCTGGCTTTGCACTACTGCAGCCCCAGTAACTACATCACTTTCCTTTAAAATTTTCATGGTTTCTACATCCTTTTTCCTATTGTTTAGGGTTTCAATTGTTATTTTTAATTGTTCATCATAAGCCATCAGCGCGTAATAGTTGGTTGCAATATTTGCAATTAATTGTGTTTGTACAGCGCGTTTATAGGCATCGCTTTGTAGTAAGGAAGCCAGTGCAGCGCGTTTACTGCTTTTTAATTTCCCCCAAATATCGGCTTCCCAGCTTGTTCCTGCGTATGCTTCATAAGTACGTGTATTGGTTGATTGTATTACCGATGGTTTTATAGCTTCCCCACTTGCAGTTACATTTAGAGAAGGGATAAATGCAAGTTTGCTTTGCTTAAAATTTGCTTCAGCCTGTTGGATGCGGGCAGTCGCGGTTTTTAGATCAAGGTTGTTGTCAATGCCTTTTTGAATTAATGATTGTAATAAGCTATCTGTAAATAATTGTTTCCAGGGCATGGTAGCCATTGAGATAGTATCTATTGAACTTGCATTGCGATATGTTTTATTGCTTACAATGCCTTGGGGCTGCTTGTATTGCTGCGATACTTTACAAGAAGAGTAGACTGTAAGCAATATTATTATTGCCATTAAATGGAAATAAGATTTATGATGTGAAAACATTTTATTTCTTCTCATAACTATTTGATTATACCATTGACGATCATACAGCTTCACTTTCGGTGTCCTCCTCGTTTTCTGGGCCTCTAAATTTCTCCTGTAACCCCTGAAACATAATATATAATGGAGGGATTACAAATACGCCTAATAAGGTGCCAAACAGCATACCACCAATGGCACCTGTACCAATAGATCTATTTCCATTGGCGCCTACTCCTGATGAAAACATCAGGGGCATCAATCCAAAAACAAACGCGAAGGAAGTCATTAGGATAGGACGGAGTCTGGCCTTGGCTCCTTCAATTGCCGATTGCAATAACGTCATTCCAAGCCTGCGCCTCTCCAGTGAAAATGTAACCATTAATATCGCGTTTTTCGCCAGTAGCCCAATTAGCATAATTACAGATATCTGCATGTAGATGTTGTTGTCCAGCCCAAATATTTTGGCAAATACATAAACACCACATAAGCCCACTGGCATAGATAGGATTACAGCAAATGGCAACAGGTAGCTTTCATATTGAGCACTTAATAGGAGATAAACAAATAGCAGGCACAAAACAAATATGTATACTGTTTGGGAGCCGCCGCTGTTCTCCTCCCGGCTAATACCAGAATATTCAAAGCCATAGCCCTCAGGCAGAACGTTATTAGCAGTTTCCTGGATAGCAATTAGTGATTGGCCCGTGCTATATCCTACATTGGGTGATCCATTTACAGATATTGAGGTAAATAAATTAAATCTGGTAACGGTTTCAGGACCATATATCCTTTTTAAAGTGATGAACTCTGTAATTGGCGCCATACTACCATCGCCAGTCTTTATGCCAATATTTTGAAGACCGGTAGGTGTTCCCCTATAGCTGGTGTCAGCCTGTATAATTACCCTATATTGCTGTCCGAATTCATTAAAATTCGATACATAAGAACTACCGTAAAATGTTTCCATTGTACTGAGTACGTTTGTTACCAATACTCCTGCATCTTTACATTTAGGAACATTTACATCTAATAGGTATTGCGGGAAATTAGGATTAAAAGCGGTAGAGGCATATTGAATTTCCGGACGTTTGTTTAGTGCTGCCAGAAAATCTTGCGATACTTTATAGAAATCTGCGATGCTATGTCCTCCTTTATCTTGTAACTGAAATGTGAAGCCTCCACTTGTTCCAAATCCTGTAATGGTAGGTTGTGACATAAAGAGGATATTGGCTTCATGTATATCTGCAGTTTTTTGTTGCAGCAATTTAATCACATCATCATTAGTTACACCAGGCCGTGTATCCCATGGCTTAAGGCGTAAGATGACCATTCCATATGAACTGCCACTCCCTGCAATTTGGTTTTGACCAAGTGTACGCATGGTGTTTTGTACTTGCGGAATGGAACGTGCAATGCTGTCTACTTTGTCAGCTATCACTTCTACTCTTTCCATAGTGGCAGCAGGTGGCAAACTGATATTAGCAAACACAGTCCCCATATCCTCACTCGGTACAAAACTGGATGGGGTAGCACGCATGAGTAAATAAAGTCCACCTGAAAAGAAAACAACCAATAAAATCACTACCCATTTTTTGGCGTCAAAGAAATTTATCGCCTTTGTGTATTTTGTTGTTAAAGTATCATAAGCCGTATTAAAACCAACACCAAAACGCTGCAACCAATTTTGTTTTTTGTGATCTTCTTCATGATGTGGAGGCTTTAAAAATAAGGCGGCTAATGCAGGGCAAAGTGTTAAGGCGTTTATTGCCGAAATCATAATAGCAATAGCCAATGTTATACCAAACTGTTTATAAAATACACCTGCAGAACCTGTAACAAAAGTTACAGGGATAAACACAGCAGCCATGATAAGTGTAATGGTTACTATGGCTCCGGAAATTTCTGACATTGCATCAATGGCAGCTTTTCGTGGCGACTTATACCCACTTTCTAATTTGGCATGCACAGCTTCAACCACTACGATGGCATCATCTACCACAATTCCAATTGCCAGCACCAGTGCAAACAAGGTTAGTAAATTGATGCTGAATCCAAATAAATATAAAAAGAAAAAGGTACCGGTAATTGCCACTGGAACCGATATGCCATGAATGATAGTTGAGCGGAAATCTTGTAAGAAGATAAAAATGACTAAAAAAACCAACAGAAAGCATTCTCCTAATGTATGCAATACCTTGCTGATAGAGGCATCCAGAAAGGTATTGATATCAACCAGATATACCATGTTTACTCCCGTCGGAAAAGATTTTTGAGCCTGAGCCAATACTTTTTTACATTGGTCTATCACATCTTTTGCATTGGATCCGGGTGTTTGACTAATGGATATACCAACAGATTGCTTGCCATCGGTTGTTGTAGAGCCTGTGTAGGTTTGTGCGCCCAGTTCAATGCGGGCAACATCTTTTAAACGGAGGTATTGTCCCTGTCCGGTCGATTTGATAATGATATTACTAAATTCATCTGGTGATTGCAGCTGTCCTTTATAGGTGATCACATATTGGAAACTCTGCTTATCGTTTTCGCCAAACTTACCTGGTGCCGCTTGTACGTTTTGTTCATTTATTGCTGCAGAGATATCCTGTGGCGTAACTCCATATATCGTCATTACATCGGGCTTTAGCCATATCCGCATTGAATAGGTCATGGCCGAACCATATACTGAAGCTGCACCAACTCCATTAACCCGCTGTAGTTGTGGTATTACGTTAATAGCGGCGTAGTTTTGGAGAAACTCCTGGTCATAGTTTGGGTTTTCGCTACCCAGTGAAATGATAAGAATGTTACTGCTTTGTTGTTTTCTAACGGTTATGCCTGCCTGTGTTACTTCTTGTGGGAGCAGACTGGTAGCGGCGGCAACCCTGTTTTGAACATCTACAGCAGCCTGATTTGGATCGGTCCCGACTTCGAAGTAAACACTGATCGAAGCAGTACCGGTATTTGTTGCAGAGGAAGTGATATAAGTCATCCCTTCTGCACCATTTATTTGTTGCTCCAATGGCGTGATCACACTTTTTAGTATCACATCAGTACTGGCTCCGGGATAACTTGCCGATACCTGTACCGTAGGCGGTGATATATTGGGATATTGATTAATTGGAAGTTTTAGTACACCTAATATCCCAAGTAAAACAATGAGCACGGAGATGACGGTACTTAATACTGGACGTTTTATGAATATTTTAAGCATAAGACCGATTACTTATTTATTTTAATTGTCTGCGTAAGCTATCTAAATCAACCTTTTTTGGAACAATGACTGTGCTGTCTTTTAAGTTTGGTCCATCAAGTACTACTTTATTTCCTGCTGCCAATCCAGATTGGATGATCAGGAATTGTCCGTCATTAGTGGGTTGGGATATAATTGCTGTACTGAAAACCATATTGTTAGGTTTTACCACACGGACAAAACGTTTATTCTGCAATTCATACGAAGCTGATTGTGGTACTAACAGTGCATTATCACTAGTGCGAGGTATTCTCACCGTTGCACTTGCGCCACTTCTTATAATACCTAATGGGTTAGGAAATGTGGCCTTTAAGCTCGCGGTTCCGGTTTCTGTGCTAATTAAGCCACTGGCAGTTTCTAATTTCCCTTTTATTGAATATGCGGTTCCATCGGCTAAAATAAGTGTAACAGAAGGAAGCTTATTTAGTTTTTCTTGTAAAGTGTTGCCTTGCACTTTGTTTGAAAAAGACAATAGCTGTTTTTCATTAACTGAAAAATAAGCATATACGTTACCAATATTCGATAAGGTAGTAAGAGGCTGTGCGGTTGTGCTGCTTACCAGGGCGCCAATTTTATAAGGAATAGAACCGATAGCCCCATTTTGAGGACTGCGAAGCATTGTGTAACCCACATTTGTTTGTGCATTAGCCAGTGTTGCCTGTGCTTGTGCAAGTGCGGCTTGTTTGGATTCCAATGTGTATTGTGCAGATTTAAGTTCGTATTTACTTACAATCTCATTTTCTACTAATGGGCGTACCTTTTCCAGATCCATCTGCGCTGCATTTACATCGGCAACTGCACTTTTGATAGCTGCTCTAGCTGTAATTGCTGCTTGTTCATATTCAGGATTTTTTATCTTAAAAAGTAATTCTCCCTTTTTTACTGTTGCGCCTTCTGGTATATAGATGTTTTCAAGATAGCCATCTACCATCGGCCTTATTTCAATAATGTCTTCGCCCTGTACCGTTGCAGGAAAATCACTGTAAGTGGTCACCGTATCTGGTACCAGTGTTAGTACTTCATATTCGTTTGTGCCAATGTTTTTGTCCTTTTTTTTCTTATTGCTACTACAGGAGGCACAGGCAATGATTACTGTTAAAACATATAGGAGAATGTTTCTTTTCATATACAATTCAATTATTTTAAAAACCATCCAGCCCATGGCTGTTTGTTTTCATTATCCTAAATCTTAGATTTTATTGGGAACTGCTTATAATAGAACTGAAACGGCACGCGCTGCAAAAAAATGTAAAGGCTACAATCTTTAAGAAAAAAGTCATAAGCTTCTTGAGAAAATGAGAAAATCAATCATCAAAAATATCTTTCAATATACCTAAAATTATCAATAGGAACAACAATTATATTGCATAGTAATAAAGGTTAATGTATTGTTTGTTAGATGAAACCATTCCGAATATTAATGTTTTTAAACAATGTGATAGTTATATAGTATATTTAATTATCTACACGGATTGTTAATTATATACCTATGCCTTTAAAACACAATTCAAAGTTTCGACTAAGGAAAATCCGGAAATTCTTTAGCCTTTTAGGTCCTGGATTAACTACCGGTGCTGCTGATGATGATCCTTCGGGTATTGCGACCTATTCGCAGACTGGCGCACAATTTGGCTATGGTCAATTATGGACTGCATTGTATATGCTTCCTTTTATGACTGCTGTACAGGAAGCCTGTGCAAGAATAGGTCTGGTAACCGGAAAAGGCATCGCAGGAGTGATAAAAGAACGCTACAACCGCAAAATTCTTTATGCTGTAGTTGGGCTTGTTGTTGTGGCTAACACCATTAATATTGGTGCCGACATTGGAGCTATGGCTGCTGCTGCACAACTCTTAATTCCAGTTCATTTTGTTGTACTTACTTTGTTCTTTACTACAGTTATCTTGCTACTGGAGGTTTTTACCAACTATAGAGCTTATTCCAGGATATTAAAATGGCTTGCACTTGCATTACTCGCCTATCCTATTACCGCATTTATTATAGATCAGCCTTGGCCAACAGTATTAAAGGCAACAGTGGTTCCGCATTTTGAATTCTCTTTCGACTTTCTGTTCATTATTACCGGTGTATTTGGTACAACAATTACGCCTTATATGTTTTTCTGGCAGGCCTCGCAGGAAGTTGAAGAAGAAAAAGCTAAAGGATTGGTAAGAGATGGTAAACCAAGAATTGGCTGGCCAAATATACATGCTATGCGTAAAGATAATAATGTTGGTATGGTCATTTCGGAATTTACAACCTGGTGTATCCTTTTAGTAGGTGCAACAGTTTTGCATAATAGTGGCGTCACGGATGTGAAAAATGCAGCAGATGCAGCAAAGGCTCTTGAACCTCTTGTACATTCATTTCCTAATGCAGGATACCTTGCCAAACTAATCTTTTCGGTAGGTATTATCGGGCTTGGTTTACTTGCAGTTCCAGTACTTTCAGGTTCTGCTGCATATGCTGTTGCCGAAGCCTTTGATTGGAATGCAAGCCTTAATCTTAAACTTAAAAAAGCACATGGTTTTTATGGAGTGATTATCATATCGACACTCATAGGGTTGGCTATAAACTTTGTGGGGATAGACCCGGTAAAAGCACTGGTTTATACCGCTGTAATTAATGGTGTTGCAGCTGTTCCATTACTGTTTCTGATTGTTAAGATTGCGGCAAGCGATAAGATTATGGGAGAGTACAAAAGCAGATGGCTGTCGAAAACTTTATTATGGGCAACCTTTTTTATTATGGGCGCTGCAGCTGTTGCGTTGTTTTTTACGATATAAAGTAACTAAATTATATGTTCACAGGATTGAAACAGATAAAGATGTACTTTTGTAGAAAAAAATATTATGAAGAAATTGTCGGCTTTAACTCTATTTGCAATATGTTTAATTCTTATTCTCAGCTGCAATAATAAAGTCACAATTATTTCTGAAAAAAATACGGCAGACACGGTAAAGGTAGAAAAACCCTCACCTCCTGATAGTGCATTAATTCCTGATCTTAATGGGAAGATTGAAATAAAAGTTGTGTTTACTAAAAATCCAACCTCGGCCACAGCCAATTTCTCTAAATTAAAGTATAATAAAAGTAAGGCAATACTTATGGAGTTTGATGACGCTGCCTTAACCGTTACAAATGCTTATCAAAAATTATCGAATACCTTTTATACTGATGGCTGTGGTAACAATAAAAATTATAGTTTAGGATTAGCAGTAAACGGCAGAAATCAATATAATAATCAGGAAATCGGATTGTATAATGGCTTTGCCGCTACATATGCTGAACGATTACCTTTGATACAAAAGGGGATGGATATAATGAATCATTCCTATTATCACAATGAAGATGGAAATTTCAACAACGGCAAAGATCGGTTGAAGAATGTGCGCGAGCTAGATGAAATGATATTATTGAAAGAGAGATATAAAATGAACACGCTTATTGTACCAAGTGATTATGCTGGATTTCATAAAGCGGCATCTGCTTATGGTTATATAGGTGGTGCATCACAAGGTACCTTTGATGATTTTGTGCAAATCGGCAAGTATAATCCTAAGAATAAGTTAAGTGATGTAAAGTCGTTTAATTATTTAGCGATAAGAAGGGCATTTAGCGACGATTGGTCAAATAATGGTGCTCAGTGGGAATTGGTTAACTCACTGTTTGCTGACAATACTTTTGATTTTTTTGAAATAGGTACTCATGGAATTAAAGATCCAAAAGCCGTACAAAATTTTAATCAATGGATTGATAACATTGTCTCAAAATCAAAAGATAAAATGATATTTTGTAGCTTGAGAGAGTTTTTAGAATATAGCTATGTTAAAGATCATGTAACAAAAAAGGAAAAAATTGATGGGAATACATTAACAATAGCTCTTGATTATTCAACTGTTCTTAATAAGAATATATCATGGTATGATCTTTCCCTATTGGTTAATTCAGATAAGACAATTTCTTCTGTAAGTATTAATAATAAAGACTTTTCTTTATCTTATAACAAAGCTGGCAACCTAATAAATATAAGCAAACGGAAAATAAAGTGGTAAGGCCGATTATGAGCTGTTCATGGTTTTTGTATATTTAACCAAAGTATTCCGTTATGAACAAAATCTTTTCGATCATTTTCCTGTTAACTGCATTTTTATCGAACCTAAAAGCACAACAGACCGATAAGGGTAAAGTTCCCGAAATGTTTCAGAATCCGCTTCGTAAGGGAGCTGATCCATACATTACAAAACACAATGGAAAATACTATACAATCTTCAATGAAAAAGGAGGATTTGCAGTTACTGAATCCAGATATCTAACCAAATTCGAAAAGAAGGAGGTAGTGTGGACACCTCCTGAAGGAAAGTGGAACAGTTTTAATCTTTGGGCACCCGAAATCCATCATATCGATGGTAAATGGTACATTTACTATGCAGGTTCTGTTCATAAAGGAGAACCTTTTTACGCGCAACGGGCCGGGGTGCTAGAAAGTGACAGTCCATTCGGACCATATGCAGATAAGGGAAGACTTTACACAGGTGATGATCCTAATCAAAAGAAAGACAATTGCTGGGCCATCGATATGACCGTTCTGGAGGTAAGTGGTAAAAAATACGCCATATGGTCTGGCTGGGAAACCCTTCACGATCATCATGATGTAGATCAGAACCTCTATATCGCAGAAATGAAAAACCCCTGGACGCTTGGCAAACGAGTATTGTTGTCGAGGCCAGAGCTTGACTGGGAAAAGGGCGATCATATCGTACTACAGGAAGGGCCTCAAATATTGAAACACAATGATGATATATTTATTATCTACTCTACCCGCGGTTCCTGGACCGAACACTATAAATTAGGACAGCTTCGTTTGACAAGAGGTAAAGATCCGCTGAGCCCTTTATCATGGATAAAGTCCTCCAAACCAGTCTTCCAAGGTACTTCTGCTGTGCATGGACTAGGGCATGCAAGTATGACGACATCACCTGACGACAGTGAGTATTGGATTTATTACCACTCTAAGGCTGCATTAGATGGAGGTTGGGATAATAGAGAGGTATATCTTCAACAATTTACTTTTGGAAAAGATGGTAATCCTGTATTTGGTATACCTAGTGGAAGGGGTGAGGTAAAACGGCCTTCTGGAGAAGTAAAGGTTGAATTTAATCAAAGTCCATAGTGAGTCCATGGTAAGTCCATGTCTAGTCCATGTTTTTTCAGTAAAAAGTTGGACATGTAGTTCACTCAAAGTGAATTCTCATTTGACTTCAGGTAGGTCATTGATTGTTATTACAAGATAATTCACCTTTTAAAAAATAGATTTGCGCAACTGATCAGTTGCCTATATATTTATAACTAATTGGTTTACTATTTAAATGTTATTACGATGAAGAAAAAGATTCTTTTTGTTTTATGTCTGTTAACAGGCCTTATGTTTATTAATGCAGGATTGGATAAATTCTTTCACTACATGCCAATGCCAAAGGAAATGCCTGAAAAAATGGTGAAAGCTGGAAAGGCATTTATGGAAATTGGGTGGCTCATGCCTTTGGTCGGTTCCATTGAAATACTTGGAGGTTTACTATTGATCTTTAACAAAACAAGAGCACTTGGTGCAATAGTAATTTTACCTGTTTTAACTGGTATTCTTCTTGCCAACATTAGCATGGCACCATCGGGGCTGCCCATTGTATTTGTGTTAATTGCAATCATTCTCTGGGTTATTATTGATAATAGAGAAAAGTACTTACCAATGATTAAGGAGTAGTTTTGCTATTCACAATGAGAAGAGACATTTTTAAGGGAATTGGTGACCCAACCAGAAGGCAATCATTGCTTTAATTGCTGCGCATGCAATGACAACGAGTGCTCTTGCTGAGCATTTTGATACAACCAGGCAAGGGATTTCGAAACATTTAAAAATATTGACTGAATGCCAATTGGTTAAACAGGAATATCAGGGACTGGAAATTCATTGCCAACTTGAAATTTACAAAATGAAAGAAATAGACAATTGGCTGGAGCAATTCCGTAAAATCTGGGAAACCCGCTTCCAACAATTAGACTACCTTTTGTTGACCATTAGTAACAAAAAATAATGAGACATAATTTGCATTTTGATTTCATTATATTGGATAATGTGTCCCCATTTGAAAACTTCAATCGTCATGATACAAATAACAATTGAAAACATGAAAAAGGGATTACACATTATTTCAAGTGCGAGAGGTGATCAGTCATATAGCCGGGGTCTAAGTACAGCTATTGCCAATAAGCTAATCGATAAAAATGATATAGATGTACTTGTTGAGCGAGATTTAACTAAATCACCACCACCATTTTTGGATGGGACATTAATTGGGGAGTTCTATAAGTTTCCGGAGATGATTGATGAGAGAGGAAAGCAATTGCTCAGTTGTGCTAATGAGATTTTTAACGAAATGAATCAGGCAGATGTTATTATTATTGGTACACCAATGTACAATTTGGGAATATCTGCGCTATTAAAAGCCTGGCTTGATCAATTAGTACGCGTAGGCGTTAGTTATAAGTTTAACGCGGATGGTACAAGAACAGGATGTTTAAAAAACAAAAAAGTATATCTGGCTATAGCTTCAGGCGGTAAATTAGCTTATTGGCCGAAGGAATGTGAATATATTGAGTCTTATATAAAAGCTGTATTTGGTGCTTATACCGGAATTACGGACATTTCCACCTACAGGATTGAAGGAACCGCTGAACAGAATTTTACCGCCAATTACGAAGAAATTATTCAAAGCCTTTAACTACAACAAATGAAAGAGTTTATGTTAATTTTCAGGCTTAAAGACTTGGAAGACTTTAAGCCTACACCAGAGCAAATACACGAACGTCTAAACTGGCTGGCAGGGATTGCTGCACAGAACAAACTGGCCGATCAGGGTAATTCGCTATTGCCTTTTGTCGGAAGTGCAAAAACGGTTCGACCAGACAATATAGTAACTGATGGGCCGTATACCGAAATCAAAGAATTTCTCGTAGGCTATGTCGTTGTAAGGACTGAAACCATCGACGAGGCGGTAGAAATTGCTAAACAAAATCCTATATTTAAACTCGGTGGAAACATTGAAATCAGGGAAGTTCTAAAGCATCATTAATATTGAGTACAAAGCAACTGGATAGTAACAGACTGCTAAGTGATCTTTACAGGCAGGAACATCTGAAGATGATAGCTGTACTATGCAGTTGTTTTGGGTTGAAACACATTGAGGTTGCTGAAGATATTATTGGAGAAACATTTCTAAAAGCATCTGAAAATTGGGCGACCGCTAGTGTTCCGGAAATCCCGGCAGCGTGGCTTTATACTGTTGCGAAAAATAAGGCTAAAGATTACCTTAAACGTAATACTATTTTTGAAACAATTATAGCAGGTGATATTAAGCCTGAAGAGGGGGAGCCGGAATGGGATTTTGAGTTGAGCAGTAAGCAAATTGAGGATAGTCAGTTGGCAATGATCTTTGCCGTCTGCGATCCGAGTAATTCAAAAGAGGGGCAGGTCTGCTTAGCGCTGCAGGTTCTTTGCGGATTCAGTGTGGAAGAAATCGCTAATGCTTTTTTGAGCAAGGTTGAAACTATCAAAAAGCGGTTGCTCCGAGCCAGGAGCAAACTCCGTGAAAGCCATTTTCAGATCCAAGTCTTAAGTGAGTTCGATATAAAGTTTCGTCAGGATAGTGTGCTGAAAACTTTGTATTTGTTGTTTAATGAAGGATACTTCTCTAGAACCAGTAATCAACTCATCAGAAATGAACTTTGTGCGGAAGCAATAAGGCTTACACTAATTTTAACAGAAAATTTGCTAACAGATACCATTGAAACAAAAGCATTGCTTGCACTGATGTGTTACCAGAGTTCAAGGCTTGAGGCCCGTACTAACGACAGGGGAGAAGCATTGCTTTTTGAAGAGCAGGATCAAAACCTGTGGAATAAAGACCTGATTGAAAAGGGTAATTATTATCTCGTACAGGCTTTTCAGGGTGATCAGGTATCAAAATATCATTTGGAAGCAGGGATTGCATACTGGCATACCAATAAGACAGCTAAGGATAAATGGCAACATATTTTGAACCTCTATAACCAGCTAGTTCTTACTGAATACTCACCCATAACTGCATTGAACAGAGCCTTTGCTATTGCTAAAGTATATGGTTATGAAAAAGCTATACTTGAAACCGAGAAATTAAAGCTGGATGATAATGATCAATATCACAAATTATTGGGGTATTTATACGAAACGATAGAAACTGATAAGGCGATAGATCACTATAGCACAGCTGTTCAGCTTACCAAATCAAAAACTGCTAAACAAATTTTGCTGAAAAAAATAGCCGAGCTAATAGCGAAATCATAATAATTTAAGCATAGATGTAGCTTTATTTTTACAGGATAATATTAGTAGTTAACTTATTTTTATCCAAAAAAATCAACTTATGTTCAAAAAGATATCAAACCTGACTTTTTTAGTAATGCTTTCTGTTACAGCTTTTGCACAAACAGTTCCGCCTAATGCTACTCCCGATGGGCAGACACCACAACGCAGGCGTAATGCACCACGCCCTTTTGCCGTAACCATTGTAAATAATACAAAAGTTAAATTAGACACTGCGCAGGTTAATGCTGCATTTAAAACTACTTATCCTCCTTTTGCTGCGGCAGATGGTTATCGCACTAAAAGGGAAGTGATTATGCGGGTTATTGATACTGCCAATACCTTTACCATAAGTGCCATACCTGGCGAAATTATAGTAAATAGTAAATGGATTAAAAAGAAAAAGAACTTTAATAACCTGCAGGTTAACTTGCAAGAAGCACTTCGTAAAAACTGGGCATCAGTTGATACGATTAAAAAAGACGGCTATCAACTGGTTTTTATTAATAAAAACTCTGACTTCAATCCGGTTATTAAGAAGGAGCTTATTGAGACCTATTTTAAGGTTTTCCCCACACTCGTAAGTACTTTCAATGATAAGACAACGCGTGAAGTTTTATTTGTGACTGATACCGCATATAAAGGTGTTGCCGAAGCCAGCGGAAACCGCATTTTATTTAGTACGACTTATATGAATGCACATCCAACGGATATTGATATCGTAACTCATGAATGCATGCATCTTGTACAAGGTTACGGCTATGGCTCAGGACCTGTTTGGTTAACCGAAGGAATTGCTGATTTTATCCGCTATAAATACGGTGTAGATAATATTGGTTCAAAATGGTTTTTACCAGACTTTACTGCTAAGCAAAATGAGAAAAAATATGAGAATAGCTACCGTATAACCGCTCGGTTTTTTGAATGGATAGACCAAAAGGTTAAACCGGGTTTGATTATACAAATAGATAAAGAATTAAGAAGTCATACTTATAATCAGAACACTTGGGTTAGCCTATCAGGTAAAACAATTGATGAGCTTTGGGATGATTATGCGAAAAATCCTGAGCTAGCACTTAAGTATAGTGGAAAAGAAAGGATCTAAGTTGATTGTGATACCTTATACATAACAAAAAGCAGTTCTTAAGAGGGCTGCTTAAAATATCGAAGATTTCTATTAACAGCTTACCTTAATGGAAGATGCACTTCTGGGATCGATTAACAATACTCCCTTCAGAAGAACGCTGATCATAAAAGATCCCGATGGAGATACAAAATAACAAAATTATGCCAAAAAAAATTGAATTCCATTTTTTGAGAGCCCTCTGGATGGCCCGGGTTACCTGCTTGGACAGCTGACCATGTTATGGTAGCGTAAGCTGAAGCGCATACTTGATCAACTTCAAAGATCTGTATACGTTTAATTCAAACATGGCTTCATTAATTGAAATGAACAAAAACGACTAGTTACAAAGCTTAGAGCTTGGGGTGCGGGTAAGGGCTCGAATCCCAAAAAGGTCTTTATGTACTTCATTCAAAGGTTTGCAAATCACTTTGAAACAAAAAAGAGGGTGTCCAAAAAGTTAAGATCGCCGTACTAATGACATCATTATATAGCTCATTTCGTCATCTCGACGATAGGAGAGATCTCTTGTTGCCAATTACCTAGCAGATACTTCGCGATCAAGAGATCTCTCCTATCGTCGAGATGACGATCTTACCTTTTTGGACACCCTCTTTGGGGTCATTTATGGTACAAATTTCATCCCGTTTTATTGCTGATTTGAAGCGATTAGCCGATTTAAAAAGAAAAATGGATGAAACGGACGAGCTTGGAAATCGGTTAAAAAGGTAGCCTATGTGTTAGTCTATGAAAATGATATTTTACATGGGTTGAATTTATCACTAGTAGTTTATTTTTTCAAAAGTTCAAACTTCTTCTTTCTTCTTCAATTATCAGGATTATTTTAGTATATTCAAGTCTAAATTTTAAATATATGTTACTCACTTCTCTCGGTAGTATAGAAATTGTATTAATACTGGTTGTGCTCGCTATGATATGGGCGTTAGGACGTTATGGTAGAGATACTCGAATAGGTTTTGGTGGTGCTGTTTTACTTGGGGCTTTACTTACCCCATTGGTTGCCTTTATTATAATATCTTTTTTAAAACCTAAAAGACTAAGAAGACTTCAAGGTGTTAGATAGAAGGTATCATGAATTTTAAATAGTTCTTGTGACTTTGTAAAGGAGTAGTTACTTTTATTATGAGAGCGTTAATTTTAAGGGATAAACAGAAATGTTTATCCCTTTTCTTTTTAACCTTAATAAAAGGCTTTTAGTTTAGCGTGATATCCTTGAAGAGCGATTGATGCTTCACCAGATTCTCTTTCAGCAATAAGCATATTAATAGCTAAATCTTTTTCATCAAATCCATCGGTTTGTTTTTTTTGTAAGGCTAAAACTATATCACATTTCTCATGGTAGACTTTAGTTAGAAGATTCAATTCTGCTTTTTCTTCAGGTGTTATTTGTTTTAGGTAGGTCATAGTATCAGTATTGGTCTAGTGCAAAGGTCATGACAATAAAAACAACAAAAAAATATATTAGAAAATAAGCCTGATAGACTCAAGAATATTTGTTCTGCTATTTATTTGTTCACAAACTCTAAGCTGTACGTAGAGTTGAAGCAATGTTAAAAGCCATTGCAGTAAGGAAATCAGAGGCTAAAATGGACTAAAAAGACCCCGAAAAATGAAATTTTTCAATAGGAGTACAGCTAAACTTATTCTGAGAAATAATAAAATAGCATCTAAGAGTGGAATAAAAAGGGTTTTTGTAAGATTTTGTCGTGCTAGTTTCGTGCTGAAAACCCAAAAACGAAGATCTTTTTAGGTATAAAAAAACCCCTTTAAAGCTAATTAAAGGGGTTTAAAACTATCTGGGTGGAATATGGGGCTCGAACCCACGACCCTCGGTACCACAAACCGATGCTCTAACCAACTGAGCTAAAACCACCATGTGTTTTTCAACGCTACAAAAGTACGATTTAAAATATTTTATTCAAATCTTTTTTCAGTTAGATTAAATCTTTTTTTTAATCGATTAAATCTCAGTCAATTAAATTCTGATGGAAATATAAAAAACACCCTAAAAATTGCTTTTATAGCTTAAAAAGCTAGATTTGCCTAACATATGATCGAACTTTATACCGACGGAGCAGCTAGCGGAAACCCAGGGCCAGGTGGATACGGAGTAATTTTACGCTCAGGTTCACATTATAAGGAACTGAGTGCGGGATTCCGCTTAACTACAAATAACAGAATGGAATTGCTGGCAGTTATAGTAGGCTTAAACGCATTAAAAAATCCCGGACAAGAAATTACCGTATTCTCAGATTCAAAATATGTGATTGATTCTGTAGAAAAGAAATGGGTGTTTGGCTGGGTTAAGACAGGGTTTAAAGGCAAAAAGAATAAGGACCTCTGGATGCGTTTTCTTAGCGTATATAAACTACACCATGTTAAATTTGTTTGGATAAAAGGCCATAACAATCATCCCGAAAATGAGCGTTGTGATGAACTGGCCGTTGCCGCATCTAAAAACAAAGGTGCATTAGGAATTGATACTGAGTTTGAAATAGAAAAGAGTAAATCCGCCTGATAATATTATCCATGATTTAAGACAATAAGTCCATTTTTAGGGCTTTTATAAAACACGATTTTTAGTAACCAAAATATTTCGCTCTATTAGTAAAAGGAAAAACTTCAATAATAACTATATTGTTGGCGTCTTTTTACAAGATACATAATGACTAAACTTATTACCTGCCTTTTGGCTTGTGAAGTTTACCTGGAAAGATTTTGCAGAAATAGAATAACAAATGTAACCTAGATAATTTTTCAAACTTTAATTAACCAAACATGAATTTATTAAAAAATAGATTTGCTTTAAAACTACAATTTGCTGTTGTTTTACTGGCTTGTCTTGCAGCCTGTAAAAGTGTAAAAACAGGTTCGTCTAATGCTTCTGCTAAATATCCGGAAGCAAAATTGGGGTGGGAACTTGGTTCTCAGGCTTATACCTTCAGATTGTTCACATTTGCCGAGGCAATTAAAAAGATCGACAGCTGTAATTTAAGATACGTAGAGGCTTTCCCTGGTCAGAAAATAGGTGGGGGTATAGAAGGAACTATGGGGCCTGATATGGATGATGCTAAAAGAAAAGCTGTTTTAGCGAAACTCAAAGAAAATAATGTTAAAGTAGTAGCATTTGGTGTTACAGGTGCTAACAGCCAAGCTGAATGGATTAAATTATTTGAATTCTGTAAAGCAATGGGTATTCATACCATCACTTCAGAGCCAAATGAAAAAGATTTGCAAATGATTTCAGATTTATGTGATAAATATCAAATCAATGTTGCAATTCACAACCACCCTGATCCATCTCATTACTGGAACCCTGATATCGTGTTGAACGCTATTAAAGGAAAAAGTAAGCGCTTAGGTGCATGCGCTGATATAGGTCATTGGGTACGTTCAGGATTGGATCCTGTTGAATGTCTGAAAAAACTTGACGGACATGTATTGCATTCACATATGAAAGATCTTCACGAGAAAGGTAAAGGCGGACATGATGTGCATTGGGGAGAAGGTGTTTCTAATATCCCTGCAGTTATCGCAGAGTTAAAGAGACAGAACTTTAAAGGAGCTATCTCAGCCGAGTATGAATATAACTGGGAAAGCAATAGCGCTGATGTTGCTGCTAGTGTAGTTAACTTCCGTAACCTTGTATCTAAATTGTAATTAACCCCAAACATGATAAAATTATCATTATTGAAACCAATAACAGCTCTTTCGCTGTTATTGGTTTCTTCATATATAGTAAAGGCGCAATCACCGGAAAAACCTGATGATAACAGGTTTACCAAAGTTGTGCTTCAACAGAAATTAGAAGAACCGATGCAATTCCAAATTCTCGATGGAGGAAAGGTTTTGTATGCTGAGCGTAAAGGGAAGTTAAAAATATACGATCCTGCAACTAATAAAATGGATATAATAGCAGATTTTGCTGTTAGCAGAGAGTATGTAAGTAAAAAAGGCGAACGCTCAGAAGGTGAGGACGGATTGCAAGGTGTTATTCTTGATCCTGATTATGCTAAAAACAAATGGATCTATATTTACTATTCTCCAAAAGATGTATCTGTAAACAGACTTTCCAGATTTACCTGGGCTGGAGGTAAACTGAATATGGCTACAGAAAAAAAGGTATTAGATGTAGTAGTTCAACGCGAAGAATGTTGCCATGTAGGTGGTGGTATGTTGTTCGATAAGGATAAAAATTTATACCTAAGTACTGGAGATAATACGTTTTCAAGATCATCAGATGGTTTTACTCCAATTGACGAACGTCCGGGAGAATCTCCCCGGGATGCTCAGAAGTCATCTGGTAACACCAATGATTTAAGGGGTAAAATTTTGCGTATCCATCCTGAGCCGGATGGCTCGTATACTATTCCGGAAGGAAATTTGTTCCCTAAAGGAACACCAAAGACCCGTCCTGAAATTTACACAATGGGTAACAGAAACCCCTGGAGGTTAACAATAGATAGTCATACAGGATGGTTGTATTGGGGTGAGGTAGGTCCGGATGGTTCAAACTCTTCGGAAACAAGAGGACCAAGGTCATACGATGAGTTTAATATGGCTAAAAAGTCGGGTAATTATGGCTGGCCATACTTTATAGGCGATAATGAGGCATACCGTTATTATGATTTTGCGACTAAGAAATCAGGCGAACTTTATGATGCGCTTAAACCAGTAAACAATTCACCAAACAATACCGGATTAAAGGAGTTGCCTCCTGCGGTATCTGCAATGATCTGGTATCCTTATGCAACCAGCGAAGAATTTCCGGTATTAGGCAGTGGCGGCCGAAGTTCAGTTGGAGGTCCGGTATTTCATAAATCTGATTTTACCAATGCTAAATATTTATTTCCGGCATATTATGAGGGCAAATGGCTAATTACTGACTGGGTACGTGGTTGGATAATAGCTGTAACTCTCGATGAAAATGGCTTGTACAAATCTATGGAGCGTTTCCTTCCTGAACTTACTTTAAGAGGTCCTATTGATATGAAATTTGGTCCTGACGGAAGTTTATATGTGCTTGAATATGGAAATGGATACTTTAAAGATAATCCTGAAGCTGAGTTGATCAAAATTGAATTCAATGGTGGTAACCGTAAGCCTCAGGTGCAGGTGGCGTCAAATAAAACCGCCGGAGCTTTACCTTTAAAAGTGAAATTGTCTTCAGCCGGTACAATTGATAGTGATGGGGATGAATTAAAATATGAGTGGAAGATCACTAAAGGCGGAGTATTAAAACAAACATTTAAAACTGCTGATCCTGAAGTAATACTTACAGCGGCAGGTGTTTATAAGGCTACACTTACTGTTACCGATCCTCATGGAGCAAAAAACAGCAAGTCGATTGATTTAGTTGCCGGAAATGCAACTCCTGTTGTTAAGTTTAACTTCACCAAAGGAAACTCAAGCTTCTATTTCCCTGCCAGCATTATTAATTATGCTGTTAGTGTTACGGATAAAGAGGATGGAAGTCTTGCGGACAAAAGAATACCAGCCTCGCAGGTTTCTGTAGCCATTAATTACCTGTCTGAGGGATACGACTTAACAGTTGTAGCACAAAATCAGAACCAGTTTGATGTTTCTGCGCAGTATGCTAAAGCAAAAGCGTTAATCAAAAAAAGTGATTGCAATGCTTGTCATGCAGTGGATACTAAGTCTTTAGGTCCATCCTTTACTGAGGTGGCTTTAAAGTATAAAGGAGATAAAACGGCTGAAGGAAAGCTTACCAAAAAGGTTATTGAAGGTGGTTCTGGCGTATGGGGCGATGCAATGATGCCTGCTCACTCATCAATGTCTACCGCTGAAGTAAACTCGATCATTAAATACGTATTGAGTTTCAGCGAAAAGAAAACAGCACAGAAATCACTGCCGGTTACAGGTTCTTACACTACAAATGTTCAACCGGATCAACCTAATAAGGGAAGCTTTATTTTCAGAGCAGCCTATAAAGATCATGGGACTAAATTAGCTCCTGCACAGTTTGGAGAAGATATTGTTGTATTGCGCCACCCTTATGTACTTGTTAATAATACAGATAATGCGAACGAAATTAGCTTTAACGATAACAAATCTGTTGTCACAGCTAAGAGTAAAGGAGCGTATCTGCAACTAAACAAAGTTGATTTAACAGATATTAAAAAGATTGAATTTGTTGGTGCAGATAATGTGTCGGCAGGTAAGATTGAGATTCGTATAGATTCACCGGAAGGAAAACTTATCGGACAATCCTCTTCAAAAGAAAACGGTGGTTTAAATACTATTGCTGATATTGAACCAGTCAAAGGCAAGCATAATGTTTATTTTGTGTTTACAGAACCTTCTGCCCGTTTAAAGGCAATTAGTATGAAAAACCTTTAGGGTGGGAATCTTTAATGAGTTAAATAAATTACAGATGACGGCTTGCTTTTAAAGCCGCCGTCATCTCGACGATAGGAGAGATCTCTTGATCAAGAAGTAGCTGCAAGGCAATTGAGATTAACAAGAGATCTCTCCTATCGTCGAGATGACGGTTTGCACCATTAAAGTTTGTACCATTAAAGTTTGCACCATTAAAGTTTGCACCATTAAAGTTTGCACCATAGCATGTTCCCATTGTCACCTCTATAGTAAGGTTCTAATTATAGTTTAGCCATTTTTAAAGCATTTATTTTATTGATGATCTGAAGGTTGGAATCCTGCTCCGTACTTATCAATTCCTTAAGGGAAATATGATCCAATAATTGATCAACAGATAACTGAATCATTTGCCACAAAGAGCGTACAGAGCAATCTACTGAGTTAGTACATAGCTTTAACGAGCCAGAGTAGTCCTCACAGAATTTATTGCTGTATAGAGAACCGCCAAGCACCTTCATAACCTGATTAATATTTATGTTTTCGGCAGGCTTAGCTAAAATATATCCACCTTTATTACCTGGCGTACTATTGATGTAACCCGCAAGGCGAAGGGTACGGGTAAGTTTTGCCACATAGGCTGCAGAAAGCCCCTCTGCATCGCTAATCATAGGAATGCTTGCTCCTTCTTTATCACCATGTCGGGCTATGTGGAGTAGTATCCTTAAGCCATATTCTTCCTGAGCAGTAATTTTCATTGTTTTTTATATTACATCATTCCTAATTCGAACCGTGCTGTTTCCGACATCATGTCTCTGTTCCAGGCAGGCTCCCAGGTTACAATTACTGTAACCTCATTTACGCCTTCAATTTCTTTTACCTTTTGCTCAACTTCTAAAGGGATAGATTGTGCAGCCGGGCACCCGGGAGCGGTAAGCGTCATCACGATCTGTACGTTGTTTAGCGGTGGCAATATCTCTGTTTCATAGATTAGCCCCAGCTCATAAATGCTTACAGGAATTTCAGGATCGTAAATGGTTTGCAAACAATCGATCACTTTCTGCTTTAATTCTTCTTTATCCATGACCTTTTAATTTATTTATAATCCGTTTTTTGATTGCTAATCGCCTGAAAGGCGATGGCATAATTTTTCATTTGTTTTATCATAGACAGTAAGCCATTTGAGCGGGTCTGTGCCAAATGGGTCATCATACCAATCTCTCTTATGAAATCCAATCGGGCGTCAATAATTTCAGCAGGGGTATGGCCAGATAATACTTTTATAAGCATACTGATCAAACCTTTTACAATTACAGCATCACTATCGGCCTTGAAAAATACACGGCCATCATTATAAGAAGCCACCAGCCATACGGTACTCTGACATCCTTTTATTTTGTTTTCGTCAAGCTTATACTCATCCTCAAGAACTGGCAACTTTTTACCCATATCAATAATGTACTCGTACTTATCTTCCCATGAATC
Source organism: Pedobacter panaciterrae (assembly GCF_001636695.1). Lineage (GTDB taxonomy): Bacteria > Bacteroidota > Bacteroidia > Sphingobacteriales > Sphingobacteriaceae > Pedobacter > Pedobacter panaciterrae_A. The sequence continues at coordinate 83,022 of NZ_LGEL01000006.1, read as the reverse complement.
AAACAATGCAAAGTCCTCAATTATCTCTTTTTCTATTTCATGTATCAGTTTAATATTCATTATGAAAGCATTTTTATGGTTTTATGTAAACCTGTAATCAGTGTATCTATTTCTTCTTTCTGGTTGTAAAGGGCAAAGGATGCTCTTATCGTGCCAGGAATGCCAAAACGCGCCATTAAAGGCTGTGTACAATGATGCCCTGTTCTAACTGCAATTCCTTGATTGTCCAGTAAAACTCCCACATCCTGAGGGTGTATGTCTTTAATGACAAATGATACCAGACTCACCTTTTCTTTGGCGTTGCCTATAATGGTAAGACCCGGAATGGCTTGAAGCTGAGCCGTTGCGTAATTGAGCAATTTTTCTTCATGAGCTCTTATTGCGGGTTTTCCGGTTTCTTTGATGAAATCTAGTGCTGCCTTTAATGCAATGGTATCAGCGATGTTTGGTGTGCCTGCTTCATATTTGTAAGGCAGATCATTATATGTTGTTTTTTCGAAGGTAACTTCCTTGATCATTTCGCCGCCACCTTGGAAAACAGGCATGCTTTCGAGCAACTCTTTCTTACCGTAAAGCACACCAACACCTGTTGGCCCATATACTTTATGACCAGAGAAAGCGAAAAAATCGCAATCCATTTCCTGTACATTGATATCAAGATGAACAGCAGACTGTGCACCATCTACTAATACTTTAGCACCAGCCTTATGAGCAGCTTCAATGATCTCTTTAATCGGGTTAACTGTACCTAATGAGTTTGAAACATGAACAACAGAAACCAACTTGGTTTTGATGTTAAGCAAAGCTTTGTAGGCATCCATTACAAGCTCGCCATTATCGTTAACAGGAATAACTTTTAAAACAGCACCTTTTTCTTCGCAAAGTATTTGCCATGGAACTATGTTAGAATGGTGCTCCATGCCAGAAATAATGATCTCATCGCCAGTTGCTATGTTTTGTCGGCCCCAGGTATAGGCAACCAAATTAATCCCCTCTGTTGTACCTCTGGTAAAGATAATTTCTTCTTCGGATGTTGCACCTATAAACTCTTGTGCAGCACGACGGGTAGCCTCATAAGCCATAGTGGCTTCTTCTGCAAGGGTGTGGATCCCTCTGTGTATGTTGGCATTGTAATGCGTGTAATAATGTGTAAGTGCATCAATAACCACTTGTGGTTTTTGCGAAGTGGCGGCATTGTCAAAATATACCAAAGGTTTGCCTTTAACCATGCGGTTAAGTATTGGAAACTGTTGTCTGAGATCTGAAATGGCCATGCTATTGAATTGCTAAATGTTCATAGATAAGTTTAGATACGTAAGAACGTAAAGGCTCTGGTTTGATCTGGTCAACGATGTCGGCAGCAAAAGCTTGTAGTAAAAGTACTTCCGCACTTTCTTTTGGAATGCCTCTTGCCTTCAAATAAAACATTGCCTCTTCGTCTAGCTGACCTATGGTGCAACCATGTGAGCATTTAACATCATCTGCAAAAATCTCCAGCTGCGGTTTTGTATTTATTGTTGCATTCTCCGACAACAAGATGTTCTTATTGCTCTGGTAAGCATTGGTTTTTTGTGCATCTGGCTGAACCATAATGCGACCATTAAATACTGCTGTAGAGGTGTCATCAGCAATTCCCTTATATAATTGATTGCTAAAGCAATTTGGTTTTAAATTGTCAATCAGCGTATGGTTATCTGCATGACTTTTGCCCTTTAACAGGTATAAGCCATAAAGATGGGTTTCGTTGCCGGCAGCATCAAGCACCAGATTCATATTGTTACGTACGATGCCTCCGTTTAGCGTGATGGTTACGGTGTGGACGTAACTTCGTCCAATTTGTCTGATATGAGTGCTGCTTACCTGATTTGCATTTGCAGCGTCATTTTGAATCTTATAATATTCCATATAGGCATTCTCTTTAACAACTACTTCTATTACCTGGTTGTTAAAACTGTCTTCGGTACCAAGGGTAGTATAGCTTTCTGTTAATTGCAGTTTGCTACTCTCATCGACAAGGATCAGACTTCTGGGTTGCGCAAGGGCCGGATTTTGCCTCGCATCTAAAATATGATAGCAATAAACAGGATGCTCTGGTTCCTTGCCCTTTAGGACATGAACAAAAACACCACCATCGATAAAAGAAGTATTTAAGGCATGAATGCCATCGTTTAAATAATTACTGCTCTGGTTTAAGTGGGCGGCAACTATGTCTTTGTATTCGCCTTTAGCTGCTTCCTCAAGGGGCAATACGATAAGGTCTGTACTTCCGGAACGGATAGTAGAAAGATTGGGTATAAAGCGGCCATTTAAAAACACAAGCTCATTCGCTTGTTTGTAGCCCGGTAATCTGATAGCGTTAACATCCGTTAAAGTAATTTCGGAGTTTTCAGCCATTTGATATTCCTTGTCGAACAGGCTGCTTACGTTCGTATATTTCCAATCTTCATCGCGATAAGTGGGAACGCCGTCTTTCGTGAATGCATCAAATCCATGCTTCCTCAAATCGGCAATAGTACCTTTCGGATTTGCCTCTTGCAGCTGTTCAAACTGATCTTTAAAATAAGTTATGTTGTTCATTGTAAAGTCTTTTAAATGGACTGCTACTGATTGGCAGCTAAATCAACTTCATCGGTAATAAAGTCGTACCCTTTTTCTTCCAGTTCAAGCGCCAGTTCTTTAGTGCCCGATTTAACAATTCGGCCATTGTAAAGCACATGTACATAATCTGGCTGGATATAATCAAGCAAACGTTGATAGTGGGTGATCAGCAATACTGCACGATCCGGGCTTCTAAGCTTGTTGATGCCATTCGCAACTATGCGAAGTGCGTCAATGTCCAGGCCTGAATCTGTCTCGTCCATAATCGCGAGTTTAGGCTCAAGCATAGCCATTTGGAAAACCTCATTACGTTTTTTTTCTCCGCCGGAGAAACCTTCGTTGATAGAACGGCTCAATAAACGCTGATCTATTTCAACCAAGGCCATTTTTTCTTTCATCATCTTTAAAAACGCAACGGCATCAAGTGGCTCCTGGCCAAGATATTTGCGCTTTTCGTTTACGGCAGCTTTTATAAAATTGGTAGTACTAACACCTGGTATTTCTACAGGATATTGAAAAGCAAGGAATAAGCCTTCTCTGGCCCTGTCCTCAGTTGATAATTCCAATAGGTCTTTACCTAAAAACGAAACAGAACCCTCTGTAACTTCATATTCTTCTCTGCCTGCAAGTACAGAGGCAAGGGTGCTTTTTCCGGAACCATTTGGCCCCATAATAGCATGTACTTCCCCTGGTTTAATATCGAGGTTAATTCCTTTTAAAATTTCTCTTCCGTCGATGTTTGCGTGTATATTCTTTACTGATAGCATAATTCTTATAATTTTTTTTAACCTACACTGCCTTCCATGCTGATGGCTAGTAGTTTCTGTGCTTCAACGGCAAATTCCATTGGCAGCTGATTCATTACTTCTTTGGCAAAGCCATTTACAATAAGAGCCACTGCGGTTTCTGCATCAATGCCTCTTTGTTTGCAATAAAAGAGCTGATCTTCTCCAATTTTTGAAGTAGTTGCTTCATGCTCTACAATTGCAGTTTTATTTTTAACTTCTATATAAGGGAAAGTATGTGCCCCACATTTATCACCTAGCAGTAAAGAATCGCACTGCGAATAATTACGTGCATTGGTGGCTTGTTTACTGGCTCTAACCAATCCTCTGTAGCTGTTTTGACTATGTCCGGCAGAGATTCCTTTAGATACGATTCTGCTCCTTGTATTTTTACCAAGGTGAATCATTTTTGTACCCGTGTCAGCCTGTTGATGGTTGTTTGTAAACGCCACCGAATAAAACTCACCTATAGAGTGATCTCCTTTTAGGATTACACTAGGGTATTTCCAGGTAATTGCGGAGCCTGTTTCGACCTGTGTCCAGGAGATTTTAGAATGATCGCCTTTACACATACCGCGTTTAGTTACGAAGTTGTATATACCACCTAAGCCGTTTTTGTCGCCCGGATACCAATTTTGTACAGTTGAGTATTTGATTTCTGCCTTTGTATGGGCTACAAGTTCTACTACTGCTGCGTGCAACTGATTTTCATCACGCATTGGTGCGGTACAACCTTCCAGATAGCTTACATAGCTTTCATCTTCAGCAATAATTAAGGTACGCTCAAACTGACCCGCATTTTCTGTATTGATGCGGAAATAAGTTGAAAGTTCCATTGGGCAGCGAACTCCTTTAGGGATAAAGCAGAACGAACCATCGGTAAATACTGCAGAATTTAACGCTGCGAAATAGTTATCCGTCATAGGCACTACAGACCCAAGGTATTTTTTTACCAATTCGGGATGTAGTTGTATGGCTTCACTGATTGAGCAAAAGATAACACCGATTTCCGAAAGCTGTTCTTTAAATGAGGTGGCTATAGAAACGCTATCCATTACCACATCTACGGCTACTCCTGTAAGTCGTTTTTGTTCGTTCAGAGAAATCCCGAGTTTCTCAAACGTAGCCAGCAATTCCGGATCGGCCTCATCAAGGCTGTTCAGTTGCTTTTTAGGCTTGGGAGCCGCGTAATATATTATATCCTGATAATTGATTATAGGGTACTTAACATTTGACCATTTTGGTTCCTCCAGCTTTAACCAGTGGTTGTAAGCTTTAAGTCGCCAATCCAGCATCCATTCCGGTTCGTTCTTTTTGCTTGAGATAAGTCGGATGGTGTTTTCGCTAAGGCCCTTGGCAATTACGTCTGTATCTATGTCTGTTACAAATCCGTATTTGTATTCGGTTAATACGGCCTGTTCCAGAGTATCTGGTTTTTCTTTCATGATAGCCTATATTAATTTGTTGAATTATTAATATATATCAAAGATACGGGGTATTTCCTGTTTGTACAAAATAGTATAAACAGCGTAATGTAATAATTGACAAACAGATTTAGAATTATGACTTTACAAATTATTTGTAATTTTATACCAACAGCTGAGTCAAACAAGAAATGAATTGTAAACTGGTACAGCCGCCTGATTATCTTAAAAGATATGTTCGCTACTTCTGGATTTTAGAGGGTGGAAGTAATGGCTGTACACCTACAAAATTTGTTGCACTTCCGGACGGTTGCCCGGGAATGATTTTTGGACAGGCAGAGTACGGTACCTTTTCGGAATCTCATGATTACAAATTGCCTGAGGTGTTTTTATACGGACAAACTACTAAACATACAGAAATCCGTACGGCAGGAAAATTTAATACTATTGGGGTTTACTTTTATCCGGATGCAGTAAAATCTATATTTGGATTTAGCGCAGTTGAAATTACAAATACTTGTTTGGATGTGGATCTGACATCAAAAAAGACAGACTACAACTTATCTGAAAGACTTTTGAATGCATCATCCCAGGCTCATCAAATAGAGCTCATCTCAGGCTACCTGATTAATTTGATTAGTAAAAACAGGAATGTTCCTGATGATTTAACACAGTATGCTACATCTAAAATGATCAGTTCAAATGGTAATATTACCTTAAAAGAATTACAACAGGATTTAAGATTGTCTGAAAGAAGTTTTGAACGCAGATTTAACCAGTATATAGGTATTAGTCCGAAATTATTTTCGAGAGTATGCCGTTTTCAGGCATCTTTAAATCAGCTTAGAAACAATAAATACAATATTCTTACGGATGTAGCTTTTGAAAACGGATATGCTGATCAATCTCATTTTATCCGTTCTTTTAAAGAATTTACAGGGTTTAGCCCAGAGCAATATCAAAAACAATCAAAGGAGCTGATCGAGAATTTTCCTGAGCTCATTAAATAGCATATCTTATTTAAATAATATTTAGTGTCGGTTTTGTTCTATTCATGGTTTTGTATAGCTCATAATTTTGGTAAAAAAAGAAATTATGATAGCAATAACAGGAGCAAACGGAAACCTTGGTAAAGCAACTATAGGTTTTTTATTGAACAAAATTAAGCCGGAACAAATTGTGGCGATAGTAAGAGATCCGAAGAAAATGGAGGATCTAAAAGATTCAGGTATTCAAATTCGCATTGCCGACTACGATGATCCCGCGTCCTTAAATGAGGCATTAAATGGAGTTGATAAATTATTGCAAATATCTGCAATAAGTATCGGGGAACAGGGCATTAAAGAAGAAGCAAATGTGGTTAGAGCTGCAAAACAACAAGGTGTTCGGCATATTATTTACACAGGTGCTGTAAAACCCAAAGCGGATGCGTATTTTATGGCTACACAGCAATGTTTAGCAACTGAAAAGGCAATCCTGAATTCAGGAATACCCCATACCTTTTTTGGTAACAGCTTGTATATGGAAACCATCCCAATATTTATTGGCGAGGCACTGGAGCATGGCAGTATTTACTATCCGGCAGGTAATGGGGCGATCAGTTTTGTGTCGCGTATAGATATTGCTGAGGCGCTAAGTAATGTGCTTGCAAGCGATGGTCATGAAAATAAGCGATATGAAATAACGGGTTCAAAAGCCTATACTTTTAAAGACCTTGCTACAATTTTAACAGTGGAAAAAGGGGTAGAGATATCTTATGTAAATATCCCCAATGTGGTTTTGGCTGAAGAGCTAGATACGTTTCAAATGCCTGATTATCAAATAGGTTGGCAATTGAGTTTGGCTGATAGCATTAGGGCAGATGAGTTTTCTCATGTTGATGGTACACTTGAGAATTTGTTAATGCGTAAGCCATTTGAACTTAAGGAATATTTAAGAAATCTTTAGCTATTGTACTGGCAATGATTACGTGTTTGTATCCTGATGGGGTGCAAACACGTAATCATTAATGGGAATTGTTATATAGTTTTTGGTGTATATACTTTAATTACGCCATCGTTTTCACTGCTTACTACCAATAAGCTTTTCCTGGTAGGGCTGTTTTTTGCTGAAATAAATAGTACTCCTTCAGGGGCATCGCCGCATTTTAAAAGCTGAAGGAAAACTGGTTTAACCGGATTAGTTACATCATATACTGCTACTGCATCAGATCTTTCCATACCTATAAAGGCAACCTTTTTAGTACCAACTGTCCCTATTGTTATTCCTTCAGGTTCAACACTTTTGTCGTCGCTTCTGCCATCATCATAGGTGTTAGCAGCGGCACATTTAGCATCCAGTTCGTTTTTGCTGTCAAAGATCTGACTTCCGTTATTGCCATTCCAAACGCTAAATGAACGTGCTCCTAATGAATACAGTGCATCGAAAACTCCATCGCCGTTAGCATCTCCCAAGGTTGTTGTGATATTAAGACGACCAAGTTTACCATCTTTTTTTAGTTCGGATGCATTTGGGAAAGCTGAGGGATCTAGCACTATATCTTTTACCCTTTTTATTTCTGAGAAGGCATCGTACTCTCTGGCATCACCTTCGTTGGCGGTAAATAAATATGGAGTTCCATTTTGCTCAAGTACTGCAATGGCGTCAGGCATATAAATGCCTTTTACAGGCCATTTCGCTGGAGCAAAGCCGCCATCTTTATCGCTGGGATCTATTTCGTTACCATCCATATTGTAATCTTTAAAACCAAGTGGAAATATGTTAGTTATTGTTTTTGATGCTATATCAATTTTAGCAATTGCATTATTTTCCTGAAGAGTAACCCAAGCTGTTTTTGAATCTTCAGAAACTGTAATGTATTCGGGTTCTATATCGTTTACAAAGTTTTTACCGGGGCCAAAGATTCTAAAGCCTTTGGCGGTTAATGCAGCTTGCTGTCCGATCATAGATGAGAAGTCGATTGTAGTTACAGCATAATTGTCATTAACGGATATTATAGAAATTGTTCCTGCCGGATCGCTTTTATAATCAGTACTAGGCTCACCTTCATTGGCAGTTAAAATGTATTTTCCATCAGGAGAAAAGGTAACCATATCGGGCAATGCACCCACGTTTATTTCGCTGATTTTGCTATGGTCACTGGTTTTAAATACAACAACCTTACCGTTTGCCTGTTTATTATTGGCCTGTATTGCAGCCGCAAGTTTGCCATTGTGTGCTGCTACACTGTTAACTGCTCCTCCATATGGAGTAACACTTATAAAGCCAGTGGCTTTCATGTTTGAAGGATTTGCAAAATCAACCACTTCAATTCGGTTAACCTGATTTGGTTCTCCTTCATTTTCATTTTTTACAACAAATAGTTTGTTAGTTGTAGGGTCAAATGCCGAGATCTCGGCTGCACCTAGTTCTCCTATATCAAGAGATCCTATCTCAGCGTAAGTAGCCGGATCTTCATTTAAAATAACCTCCTGGTCTGTTGACGGTTTTTCTTTTTTACAGCTAAGTAAACCAATTACAAGGAAACTAAATAGTAGCGTTCTTTTCATGTATTGAATATGTTTAAGTAGCGAATGTATTGTTGGAACATTACTATTATCTAAGTATAAGATTATGATATTGTTAAAATAAATCAGTCCGTTGTCCCCATTGTACTGCTTTGAAATGTCTTTGTCTATAATTACGCAATCACATTTAAAGCAATGGAAAATCAAAAAGTCTTCAGAATTGTCCTGCTGTTATTAGGTTTAACATTTTTGGCCTTTGTACCAAAAGGGCATGATCCTATAGATAGGTTAGTTACCTCACTAGAGAAATGGATAGAAACCAATCCTCAGGAAAAAGTGTATTTACATACTGATAAGCCTTATTATTCATTAGGAGATACGATTTGGTTTAAGGCTTATGTAACAATTGGAAGCAGGCATCAGCTATCTGCCCTGAGTGGGGCATTATATGTTGAGTTGATTAATGAAGGCGATTCAATAGAAAAATCGTTGAAGTTGCCGCTTACTGCAGGTATGGCAATGGGTGATTTTAGTTTAAATGATGAGTTAAAAGAAGGTAATTACCGTATAAGAGCCTATACGCAGTGGATGCGAAATGCGGGAGTAGATTATTTCTACGATCAGACTTTCGTGGTTGGAAGCCCTGCCAATGATATTATATCTAAAGTAGAATATCAGTATAATCTTATTGATAACAAACCTGTAATAACCGCTAAATTGAATTATAGCGGCGATAGGGGTAAAGAGATTTCAGGAAGAGCTGTAACCTATCGGGTAGTGGCTCAAGGTAAAACACTATCAACAAAAACCGTAAAAACAGATGCTAATGGAACTATTAATATAGATATCCCGAATAACAAAATCGCGGATTTGTCAGGAGCCTACATAGAAACAACTATAGAAACGGATAATAAATTAAAGATCGTTAAGGATTTTGCTATAAAGTCAGATTTCCTGCAAAGTGATGTTCAGTTTTTTCCGGAGGGGGGAGGACTCGTAAACGGAGTGGCTTCAAGAATAGCCTTTAAGGCAGTTGGTACGGATGGAAGAGGTATCTCTATTAAAGGAAATGTAATAGATGAGCAGGGAAATGAAGTTGCTGATTTTAAAAGTGAACATGCAGGAATGGGCGCGTTTAACCTGAATCCTGTGGAAGGGAAAACTTATACAGCAAAAGTAAGTTATCCCGATGGATCAGAAAGTAGTGTCGCTTTACCAAGAGCTGAAAATGTTGGTTTTGTACTTGCTGTTTATCAGCCGAATAAAGATAGTGTGCTGATTAGAGTTAATTGTGCTGAAGGAATGGTTAAGACACCTGTAAGTGTTAGGTTAATTGCCCAGACCGGTGGAGAAACAATTTATGCCACTTCACTTAATATATCCAAAACAATAAATTCCATCTGGCTTTTGAAGAAAGATTTCCCGACAGGGATAGCGCAATTTACCTTGTTTAATGAGCGTGCTGAACCGGTAAATGAAAGAGTTGCTTTTATAAGAAATAATGATCAGATGCAACTTAAACTAAGTTCGGCGAAGCGAAGTTATAATGCCAGAGAAAATGTAAGCATTGGACTTCAATCATTTAATTCAAAAGGAAATCCGGTATCTGGAAGTTTCTCAGTAACAGTGATCAATGAAAGCAAAGTTCCTTCGGATGAAGTTGATGAGCATAATATACTTTCCACAACTTTGCTAACCTCTGACCTTAAGGGGTACATTGAAAAGCCAGGCTATTATTTTAAAGAACAGAATAAAACCGTTAATAAAGCGCTTGATAATTTGATGTTGACCCAGGGTTACAGGAGGTTTATCTGGAAAGAAGTTTTAAGCGAGACCCAGGTGAAGCCAATGTTTGCTGCAGAAAAATTAGGCACAGAGATTTCTGGTAAAGTGCTGACTCTTGCCAATAAACCAGTTGTTAAAGGTAAGGTTACGTTAATGTCTATGAGAGAGGGGATATTTGAAGGCGCAACAACCGATACAGCAGGACGATTCAAATTTGGCGAGGTAGTGCTAACTGATAGTGTAAAATTTAATATACAAGCCAGAACACTAAAAAATAAGAAAAATGTAGAAGTGATTCTCGATAGTGTCAGATATCAGAAATTGAGTAAAAATAAGAACCTGCCTGATGTTAATACGAATATTTCAGGTACTGCTAGAGTCTATTTGGAGAATGGTAAAAAGCAGGAGGAAGTATTGGTTAAAATGGGTAAGCCGGACAGGGGACAGCGGTTAAGGGAAGTGGAGATCAGTGCTAAAAAGATGCGGACCGATAATTATGCAACACAAGGGTCTTTGGTAATTGCTGAGGGCCATGCAGATCAGATGTATATTATTGAGAATGCAGAAAAGTGTGTGAATCTTGCAGTTTGCCTAGAAGGAAGATTACAAGGAGTTCGGTTTCAGGAATATGAAATGGATAATAACGAAATAGTTCCTCTTTATCCTCATTATTATAATTCATTAAGTAATCTCTGGCAGCCTATTCAGGTTATTTTAGATGGTAGAAACCTAGATATTCGCGAAGCAGCAGATATATTTACATCAAATTTAATAGATGCTACTGAAGTTGTTAAAGTTGAGATTGTAAGAAAAAATAAGGCTTTAATGTCTTCTCTAAACGGGAATGATCAGATGGCTTTGTTAATCACTACCAAAAAAACAAGAAAACCTCAATACAATCCAGGTATTGTGAATTTTTCTCCGAGAGGGTTTAGCAAGGCACGTCAATTTTATTCGCCAAGATATGACCGGCCGGGTGTTGAGAATCAGGTTCCTGATTTTCGTTCAACTGTATATTGGAATCCAAATGTAAGAACCTTTGACTCAGGTAAAACTACTTTTGATTTCTTTAATGCTGATGGTCCCGGAGATTATAAAGTGGTTGTGGAAGGAATTAATGCAGCGGGAGAATTGGGACGGCAGGTTTATAGGTATAATGTTACTGGAGAGGATTTTAAAGGGCAACAGCCGCTATCTCAGAATGTTAAGAGTGTAGTCTCTGCATTACAGGATTTCCATAATAAGCTCCCGGAAGAAAAGGTATATCTCCATACCGATAAGCCTTACTATAATATTGGAGATACGATTTGGTTTAAAGCCTATCTGTTTGATCCATCATTTTTGTCGGCTTCGAAAGAAAGCGGAGTGCTATATGTTGAACTTAATGACGACAGTGCAGAAGTGGTTAGGAGGGTAAGTATCCCTATAAAGGCAGGATTAGGTTGGGGACAAATTCCATTACCTGCAAAGATTTTTCATGAGGGAGGGTATACTTTAAGGGCTTATACTAACTGGATGCAAAATTTTGGAAAGGATTATTTATTCAATAAACGCTTTTACCTGGGTAAACCTAGTCGTAATATATGGCTTGTAAAGTCAGGATCAACAATTAATAAAGTAGAAGGTAAGGATCGTGTTCAGCTAAATGTTAATCTGACGCGTTTTGATAAAACTGCTGTTGGGTTACGTGATGTTGAAATTAGAGTAATGGAGGCAAGTAAGGTTCTTTTTCATGATAAACTCAGAACTACAAATGAAGGAAATCTGGCCGTAATGTTTAATCTTAAGGAGAAAACTGATGGTAAGAATATTAGAATTGAAATTAACAGTCTTGGGAAAACTGATGGTAGTCAGGTTTTGAGTATTCCTTTAAATATTCAACGCCTGCAAAATATTGATTTACAGTTTTTGCCAGAGGGTGGACAGCTGGTGGCTGGATTGAAATCAGTGGTGGGTTTTAAGGCATTGGCCGAAGATGGAAAAGGAGTAAGTTTTGAAGGGCAGATTTATGACAGTAAGGAAAACCTTATTGCTTCGATTGCTAGTTTAGTTAATGGGATGGGTTCATTCGAGTTTACCCCAAAAGATGGAGAAAAGTATACAGCTAAATTAAGCAAGCCGTTCGAGGCAGATAAAAGTTATTCTTTACCTATGGTAAAATCAAGTGGAACAAGTTTGCACATAACTAATGCCATGGAGGACGATTCGCTTAGGATAATGATAAAGGCTACACCGGATTTCCTTAATTCTGATAGTATTTATTATTTAGTGGGTTCATCCAGGGGAGTGGTTTGCTATGCTGAGCAGGTAAACTTTAATAAACCAAATTTAACTATAGACAAAAAGAGATTTGCAACCGGGATAGCCAGGTTTACCTTATTAAAAGAAAAAAGACCTTTAAACGAACGTATTGTATTTGTTGATCACCAGGATCAGGCAAAGATTAGTATACTTCCTGGTAAAAGATACTTTTCTAAAAGAGACAGTGCAGGACTATCTATTGAGGTAAAAGACATAAATGGAAATCCTGTTGCTGGTAATTTTTCTTTGGCTGTTACAGATGATTCGCAGGTTAGAACTGACAGTTTGGGGAACTATGATATTGCTGCTGGTCTGTTATTAAATGCCGGTTTACAGGGAACTGTAGAAACCCCCGGTTATTACTTTTACAAAAGAGATAAGAAGACCTGGACAGCACTTGACAACCTCATGCTTACTCAAGGCTGGACAGGATACAAATGGAATGAAGTGTTTAATGAAACAATATCACCTAAGTTTGTTGCAGAGAAAGATTTTAGAGTAAAAGGTAGAGTTACCAATATATGGAATAAACCCATATCTGGAGCTCAAATGTTAATATCCTCACAAAAACCGGCTTTTATAACTACTACGCTAACAGATCAGCTTGGAGGGTTTTTATTCTCGGCATTACCGCAAATTGATTCAGGATCTTTCTTTATTCAGGCAAGAACACCAAAAGGGAAAACCATGAATTTTGGCGAAGTAGAAGTTGATCATCAAACATTCCCTCCGGCAGAGGAAATGTTTAGAAATAAGATAGCTCCATGGTATGTAAATACCGACACTACACAATTAAACTACGTTAAGAACAAAGCTATTTTATTAAAAGAAGAAGGGCTTAATGTAGATGGTATTGCATTAAAAGAGGTGAATATTATAGATAAGAAGATAATTAAAGGTTCTTTTAATTTAAATGGACCAGGCAAAGCTGATTTGGTTTTTAATGAGAAAGATATCAAGGAATCTGCAGTGATGAGCTTGTACCAGTTACTTAAACAGAAAGTTCCGGGATTCCGTGTGGTAGTTGAGGATGGTTTTACAAAATTAAAGATGAATCAATATGACCTGGATATTGGAATTGATGGAAAAGAATTGCCCTATTTTTATAGTGATGTACCCAATCCGACTGTTGAAGATGTTAAACAGGATCTGGAAGACTTTAAGATAGCTACCTTTAGAGGACTGGAAGTAATGTACAGTAGAAATTATACAAATCGTTATGCGATGGGTAATGGCGCAATAGTAAATGTTAATCCTCAAGCTACCGGAGCAAATGGTACGAGTTTCCGTAATAACTATGGTGTTAATGCGGGGTTGGGAGTGATGCCATACACCTCAAGAAGAGAGATTGAGTATGCCTTTATTGAGATAACGACTTATAGCGGAAGGGGCTGGCAAAGGATCAATAAACCTGATGTTGCTTTTTACAGACCACTGCCAATTATGTATCCTCAGGAATTTTACCGGCCAAAATATACTACCGCTAATGCTTCAAACGAGGAACCTGATCTTCGGGCAACTATATACTGGAACCCAAATGTTATAACCGATGCCCAGGGAAAGGCAGAAGTGTCTTTTTATACTGCCGATATTCCAGGATCCTATACTGTAACAATTGAAGGCAGTAATATGAATGGCATTATTGGAAGTAGCAGATCTAAGCTGCTGTTACCTAAACCTGTTAGTAAATGATCCTCACTTAATTATTACACCACAATAATTATTCTCTTAATGATATTTAATTATATTTATGCAATTCCAACCAAAAAAAAACCAAATGAACTTTAAAAATGCTCTTAAAATTGCTATTCCTACTTTTTTTCTATTACTAGTTGTCGGCATTGTATCTTTTACACCGAAGGATAATGACCCTGTAGAGAAATTGGTAGCCGCACTTCAAAAGTGGACAGATACACAGCCTCAAGAAAAAGTATATCTCCATACCGATAAACCTTATTACATGGTGGGTGATACCATCTGGTTTAAAACTTATGTAACTGTAGGTAGTAAACATCAGCTTTCTGCACTCAGTGGCGCTGTATATATCGACCTTTATAATGAGGCAGATTCGCTTGCACAATCATTAAAGCTCCCGCTTATTGCAGGGATGAGTAAGGGAAGTTTTGTATTACCAGATAGCAGTTCGCGGGATGGCAATTATAGAATCAGAGCATATACGCAATGGATGCGTAATTCTGATCCCGGATTTTTTTATGATAGAGTATTCAGTGTAGGTAACTCTATAGCAAATACTGTTTTTTGTAAAATAGATTATGAATACAGCAAAGAAGGAACAAAAGATGTTGTAACTGCCGTTTTAACCTATTACAATGATAAAGCAGAAGCTTTAAGTAATAGAAAAGTAGAATACTTACTTATGCAGGGATACGAAAAGGTGTTCAGTGGAAAACAGGAGACGGATAATAGTGGGAAGTTAAGGATTAAACTGGAACCGGGTAAGTCTGGTATATTGAAAGACAAACATTTGGTAGCTAAGTTTGAAACCAGAGAAAAAGAGATTGTAACCAAGAATTTTGCTATTAAGAGCGTATCTACGCAAACTGATGTTCAGTTTTTTCCGGAAAGCGGATCTCTGGTTAATGGCGTTCGTACAAGAGTTGCATTTAAGGCTACAGGAACTGATGGTTTAGGTGTGCCGGTTAAAGGTATTGTTCTTGATAATGAGAACAAAGAAATCGCAACTTTTGAAACAGCACACCTGGGCATGGGACAGTTTAGGCTATTGCCTGAAAATGGTAAAAGTTATCAGGCAAAGGTGACTTATCCTGATGGATCCGAGAAGTTGATTAAATTGCCTGCGGCTTTGGAAGCCGGTTATGTTTTATCTGTTTATAATAATACAGCAACGGATACGGTACTTGTCCGTATTGGTGCGAGCCCATCTGTAATTGAAAAAGGTGCTCAAAGTGTTAGTCTTGTTGCACAGTCCAGCGGAAATGTAAGTTATGCCAGTAGTATCCCGATAAGCAGAGCGCAGACCTCTCTCTCTATACCTGCAAAAGATTTACCATCAGGCATTACACAGTTTACGTTGTTTTCTTCTACAGGAAATCCAATTAATGAAAGGATTATCTTTATTCAGAACAATGATCAGTTGGATGTTAAATTGTCGACAACCAAGAAGGTTTTTGCTGCAAAAGAAAAAGTGGATATAGACTTAAGTGTAGCCGACGGAAATGGCGCACCGCTATCGGGTAATTTTTCGGTGTCTGTAGTTAGTGAAGAAGCAGTTCCGATTGATGAAGCCAAAGAAAATAGTATATTTTCTCAAATATTGTTAAGCTCTGATATAAAAGGTTATATAGAGAAGCCCGGGTATTATTTTAACAATCCGACCGAAGAAACCAAAACGAATCTTGATCTTTTAATGCTTACTCAGGGATACAGAAGATTTGTATGGAAAGATTTAATAGCCGGGCAACCATTTCAACCTGCTTTTAAAGCAGAGAAACTAACCACAGATATTACCGGACGACTATTTAATCTCTCAGATAAACCGGTCGCAGGTGGTAAGATTACAATGATGAACAATAAAATTGGCTTGATACTCGACACTGTAACCAATGCAGAAGGGTACTATAAGTTCAGCAATCTTTTAATGACTAATGAAATAGTTTTATCTCTTCAGGGAAGAGATGCAAAAGGCGGCCAAAAAGTAGAAATAAAAGTTGATAGGATCCGTGATCAGGAAAGATCACCAAATAACAATGTGGGAGATTTAGAAACTGACATGGGTAAGTCAATGAAAGCTTCTCTTGAAAATAGTAAAAAACAAGATGCAGAGATGATAAGAAACGGCCATATGGGGCGTTCTCAGCTGCTGAAAGAAGTAGTTATTAGTGCAAAAAAGCGTAATAAAGGATTAAACGATTTTTCACTAATCAGAGAGGGTAATGCTGATCAGACATTAAGACCGGTTGATGGTAAAAGCTATATCTCGCTTCTGGAATGGCTAAGGTTTTCACTTAGTAATGTTGAGTTCAGGCCTACGGACGCTGAATGTGGACCTGTAACAATGCCATTCTCAAGAAATGAAAAAATGGGTGTGTATGTTGACGGAAGAAGAATCAGCGACTGTGAAGTGCAGGATCTGTTTTTTATAGATCCTCTTGACATTGAACGGGTTGACGTTGTTCGTACCAACTTAGCCATAATGACAATGACTCAAGGGCCATGTTTGTCATTTGTTACAAAACGCGGAGTAGGTATATTGCGTGCCGGATACAATCCTTCGATGCAGAGTTATGCCCCTCGTGGTTTTAATCCGGTAAAAGAATTCTATGCGCCGGTTTACGATGCCAATAGTCGCATAGCTGACTATAGAAGTACTGTTTACTGGAACCCTGGTGTGTTAGTAGGAACCAGCGGCAAAGCTAAAATCAGCTATTTTAACGCAGATACTAAAGGTGTTTACCGTGTTGTTATTGAGGGGATTAATGGAGACGGATTACTGGGCAGACAGGTTTATAAATATGAAGTTAAATAGAGAGAATATATTTATTTTGATTGTACCCATTTGATAGGGCATAGTTGCCTTTGTTTTTGATGATAGGTTTTAATCATTATATAAAGGTAACTATGAAATTGAAATACGCTCTGATTATTTTCTTTATACTATCCGGGGTAACTTTTTTGGCTTTTGTGTCCAAAGACGAAGATCCTGTTGAAAGAATTCTAACAAGTCTTCAAAACTGGGTTGATAATAATCCTCAGGAAAAAGTTTATCTGCATACCGATAAGCCGTATTATGTTGTTGGTGATACGATATGGTTTAAAGCCTATGTAACTATTGGGAGTAAACATCAGTTATCTGCATTGAGTGGAACTGTATATGTAGATTTGATTAATGAGGGAGACTCTCTTACCAAAGCGCTTAAACTACCTCTTTTGGCAGGGATGGCTAAAGGTAGTATCGTATTGTCTGACGGGGATATCCGTGAAGGAAATTATCGTTTAAGGGCTTATACACAATGGATGCGAAATGCCGGCCCAGAGTATTTTTATGATAGAACCTTTAGTATTGGTAATTCTGTAATTAACACTGTTTTTGCCAAGATCGATTACATCTATACTAAAGAAAAAGAACAGACTAAAATCAGGGCACTGATAAAATATGCTGATCAGGAGGGAAATCCTTATGCTGAGAAGTCTGTAGTGTATGAATTGAAAGAAGGCTTTAAATCCATTGCGACGGGAGGTGGTAAAACCAATGCTTTGGGTGAACTCAGTATAAATGTACCCAGCGCTAAGTTGGGAAAGGGTGGGAGTGCTTATGTTTTAACTAAGATTACTATTGCTGATGGTGAAACTGTACCTAAATCTTTCCCAATTAAAGTGGCCTCGCAGGAAACAGATGTTCAGTTTTTCCCGGAAGGCGGCAATCTTGTAAACGATATATTATCGAGGATAGGAGTTAAGGCTGTTGGCGCAAATGGTTTGGGCGTGAACGTAAAAGGGATAATAATTGATAATGAAAATAAGGAGGTTGGTAAATTAGAAACAGAGCATTTGGGGATGGGGTATTTTAATTTGAAGCCGGAACAAGGTAAAACCTACCAGGCAAAAATAACTTATCCCGATGGGTCTGTAAATACGCTAAAGCTTCCCAAAGCCAGCAATGATGGTTATGTACTTTCTGTTTACAACAATGTAGGAACAGATACCGTTTTGGTAAAAATAGCCGCGGGTAGTTCTGTTTTACAGAAGGGTAATCAGTCTGTCAGTTTAGTTAGTCAATCAGGTGGCGAGGTTCAGTATGTAATTAATGTCCCTGTAACTAAGGCAGGTGCGGTAGTCCCAATTCCTTTAAAAAGCTTCTCTACAGGTGTTTTGCAATTCACGCTCTTTTCTAAATCCGGAGAGCCTCTTAATGAAAGAATTGTTTTTGTACAAAATAATGATCAGATGGATTTGAGGTTAAATAGCAAGAAAAAAGAATATTCATCGAGAGAAAAAGTCGAATTGAATCTGGAAGCTAAAGATGCTGCAGGTAAGCCGTTGATTGGAAACTTTTCTGTATCCGTGATTAATGAAGATGCGGTTCCATCTGATGAGACTAATGAAAATTCAATATATGCCCAGCTATTGCTGAGCTCTGACATTAAAGGCTATATAGAGAGACCGAACTATTATTTTAATAATCCTACAAAAGAAACCAAAGCAAACCTTGATATTTTAATGTTAACCCAGGGTTATAGAAGATTTACATGGAAAAGCCTTATTTCAGGTAAACAAGTGATGCCTAAATATAAAGCTGAAAAATTGATAACAAACATTACTGGCAGATTGGTAAGCTTGAGTAATAAGCCTGTAGCAGGTGGAAAAGTTATACTAACTAATAATAAGCTTGGTGTAGTTTTGGACACTGTTTCTGATAAGAATGGCCAATTTGAATTTAGTAATCTCCTGATTACTGAAGGAGTAGATTTTACTATTCAGGGAAGAACAGTAAAAGATGGGAAAAGGCTGGAAGTACAGGTAGACAAAGTGTCCGGGCAGGAAGTTACTCCAAATATGAATATTGGAGATGTTAATGCTGATATCCCAAAATTGCTTATGGCATCCATACAAAACAGCATAAAGCAGGATCAGGATATGCAAAAACATGGACGAATGGGGCGCGACCAGCAATTGAAAGAGGTGCGCATTCAAGCTAGTAAATTGCCCAAATATGGTATTACCATAAATGAGAGTCAGGCTGATCAGGTTTTTAGACCGGATAGCAGGCAACCCTGTGGATCATTTAAAGATTGTTTGGAAAAAATGAATAATAATAAAAGCGTCCGTTTCGATCTGTTGACTGACGAGGATTGCGGCCCAGTCTGGGTACCACGTTCTATATCGGATGGAAGATATGCGGTGACCATTGATGGAATGGCTATAGCAGGCTGTGATTTTCAGGATTTGCTATTAGGAGACGGCTCAAATATCAGCAAGGTCTATTTTGTTTATAACAGTGCCGCGGCAAGCATGCGTTTACTTGGAGGAAGGATTAGTGATTCCAAACCCCCTCCTGTGATGGCAATTTATACGAGAAATGGTAATTTTCGTGCAGGGTATAATCCTTCTGTAGTGTACTATGCTCCAATAGGTTTTTCTGCTGTAAAGGAATTTTATGCACCCAATTATGATACTCCCGACTCCGATAGTCCACTTGCAGATTTAAGAAGTACCATTTACTGGAATCCGGCAACTGTTACAGATAAGGAAGGCAAAGCGAAATTAATTTATTTCAATTCAGATAACAAAGGAACTTACCGTGTAACCGTAGAAGGGATTAATGCAGATGGTTTACTTGGCCGACAAGTTTACCGGTATGAGGTTAAATAATCTCAATACCTGCGTCCTGATAGTGTTGCAGGTTACCTTCTTTTGGGTCTATGTCAGTGATTATTGTGTCTAACTCATTTGTAGCACATATATAGTAGTTCTCAGCGGTATCTAATTTCTCAAATGTTGAAAGCGCAATGATGTGCTTAGATGTTTCAATCATCGCTTTCTTCATTTGACTGTCTTCGTAGTTTAAGCCGGTAACCCCAAGGTTAAGATCGATACTGCAGATACCCAGAAAACAGATGTCAGCACGAATATTTTTAATAGATTGGATGGCATCATGACCCATTGTAGAGAAGGATGATTTGTTTAATCGCCCGCCTACAAATATTACCTCAGCATTTGGATGATCTTCAAGTATATTAGCTACAGGGAAGTTATTGGTTACTACTGTAATGTTGATTTCTTTAGGTAAGCTGGTTGCTACGGCTAATGCAGATGTTCCGGCATCGAATATAATTACCTGACCATTTTTAATGAATTTTAAGGCCTTTGCTGCAATTATCTCTTTATGACCAACGTCGTAATGTTCCCGCTCTCTGTAATGCCTTGGAATAGGAGAATGTAAAACTGCTCCCCCTCGCACTGCTTTAAGTAAGCCTTCGTCAGATAATTCTTTAATATCTCTCCTTACTGTATCTTCAGAAACGTTTAAAAGCTTGCTTAAATCTCCCAAAAGTACCTTGCCTTCTTTAGTAATATGATCTACTATTTGCTGTAATCTTTCTGCCTTTATCATAATTGTTTTGCAATATTATGCAATTATAAGAAAAACAAATTGCAATATATTGCAATTTGTTGTATTTTTGTTGC
This sequence comes from Pedobacter panaciterrae, assembly GCF_001636695.1. Taxonomy (GTDB): domain Bacteria; phylum Bacteroidota; class Bacteroidia; order Sphingobacteriales; family Sphingobacteriaceae; genus Pedobacter; species Pedobacter panaciterrae_A. The sequence continues at coordinate 62,457 of NZ_LGEL01000006.1, read as the reverse complement.
AACTTATTACAAGATACAAATTAAATAATTATGAAGAAAACAATAGCAATTGATATGGATGGCGTACTCGCAGATACAGAGACCCATTTCATAAACTGGTACGAAAGAGATTATGGCGTTAAAGTTAATCGTGAAGATATGTTGGGGGTACTTGAATCAGAAGGTTTTCCTGATAAAACAGCTGTGAAGAGATTTGTTTATACGCCTGGCTTTTTTAGGACAATACCTGTAATGCCCGGGGCAATTGAGGCGGTAAAAGAGCTAATGGAAACTTACGATGTGTACGTTGTTTCAGCTGCAATGGAATTCCCTCAATGTTTGTCTGAAAAGCAAGAATGGCTGCAGGAATACTTTCCATTTATTAGCTGGAAAAATATAGTTTTTTGTGGTGATAAAAGTATTATTAATACGGATTACATGATAGATGACCATTGCAAAAACCTTGACTTTTTTAAGGGCAAAACGATCATGTTTACAGCTGCCCACAATGTTTACAAAACACATCATCAAAGGGTAGATAACTGGAATGATGTAATGGAACTGTTTGAGAAAGAAGAAGTACCAGCATAATAAGCCTGTCGCAAACGTTTTCGAGAATAAATGCAGTTTAACATGCATTTAATGTTGTAAACAACATATATATTTAGTTTTTATACCATCTGTTACTGTAGAAGTAAATAACGGTATAAGAAAACTAAATATAATATGAGCCAAGGTAGTAAATTACATAGAATGACACAGACCATGCGATGGTTTGGTCCTAAAGATCCGGTAAGCTTATCAGATATCAGACAAGCTGGTTGCACGGGAGTTGTCAGTGCGCTTCATCATATTCCGAATGGAGAAATCTGGACAGTTGAAGAGATCTTAAAACATAAAAATCTAATTGAACAGGCTGGTCTTGAGTGGAACGTGGTAGAAAGTGTGCCCGTTCATGAAGCTATAAAAACTCAGGATAAAGGCTTTGAAAAGTACATATCCAATTATAAAACTTCCTTAAAGAATCTGGCTTCTTGCGGTATATCTGTTGTTACTTATAATTTCATGCCGGTACTGGATTGGACAAGAACCAATCTGGCCTTTGAACTTGAAAATGGTGCTAAAGCTTTAAAGTTCGAAAAAGCGGCACTTGTGGCATTTGATGTATATATGCTGAATAGACCGAATGCGGCTGATGATTATACCTATCAGGAGCTTGAAGCCGGTAGACTACGTTTTGAACAAATGTCTGCTGAGGAGCAATTGGTATTGCAAAGAAATATTATTGCAGGACTACCTGGAAGCGAGGAGAGCTTTACCTTAATCCAGTTTCAGGAGGCTTTAGATAAGTATAAAGGAATAGATGAAGACAGACTTTCGCAAAATCTTATTCATTTTCTTGCAGAAATTGTTCTGGTTGCTGATGCTGTAGGAATAAAACTGGCTATTCATCCTGATGATCCTCCTTATCCTATTTTTGGTTTACCACGGGTAGTTAGTACAACTGCGCAGGTTCAGAAATTGTTTGCCGCCGTTCCGTCATTGAATAACGGACTTTGTTTCTGTACAGGTTCTTTTGGTGTAAGAGCAGACAATAACCTTCCGGAAATGGTAGGTGTATTTAATGAAAGAATCCATTTTATTCACTTGAGGAGTACCAAAAGAAATGAAGCGGGGGACTTCTATGAGGATAACCATTTGGAAGGAGATGTCGACATGTTTAATGTCGTAAAGCAAATCCTTTTGATACAACAGAAAAGGCAGGTTAGCATCCCTATGCGGCCCGACCATGGCCATCAGATGCTTGATGACCTGAAGAAAAAAACCAATCCCGGCTACTCTGCTATAGGCAGATTAAAGGGGCTCGCTGAATTAAGAGGATTAGAGTTCGGAATAATAAACCAGTTTCTAGATAAATAACATGATAAAAGGAGCAGTAATACCTGAAGATTTTTTGTTGAGCAGCAAAAAAGCGAAAATACTTTATAATGATTATGCAAAAAATCTTCCTATAATCGATTATCATAATCACCTGCCACCACAGGAAATTGCAGAAAACAAGAAGTTCACTAACCTAACTGAGATCTGGCTCAAGGGTGATCACTACAAATGGAGAGGCATGCGTGCTTTGGGTGTTAGCGAAGAACTGATCACAGGAAACGCTGCAGATCAGGATAAATTTATGGCCTGGGCAAGGGTAGTGCCCTCTACTGTCAGAAATCCTTTGTTCCACTGGACACACATGGAACTTAAAAATCCCTTTGGTATAAATTCTTATCTAAATGCAGATTCCGGCAAAAGAATTTATGAGGAATGTAATGCACTGCTTGTAAAAGATGAGTTTTCTACACAAGGCTTGTTAAATCATTTTAAGGTAGAAATGGTTGGCACTACAGATGATCCTTGCGATGATCTTAAATATCATAAGCAAATAGGAGAGAGCGATTTTTCAGTAAAAGTAAAACCTTCGTTCAGGCCAGATAAAGCATTGTTGATTGATAAGACAATTCAATTTAAAGATTACGTAAAACAACTTTCTGCTGCTTCGGAAATTGCGATAACTGATATTGAGGGATTGCTGGCTGCTTTAAGGCAGCGTGTTGATTATTTTGCTGTGCATAATTGCAGTGTTTCAGATCATGGCTTAGCTATGTTGCCTGCTGCTTATACCTTAACTGCCGCTGAGAAAAAAGAATTTGTGAGTTTTTTGAAGACTGATGGTGCTGTGTTTTCTAATCCTGATGCTTTTGCAGGTTACATCCTAACGGAATTGAGCAAACTCTACCATGAAAAGGACTGGGTTCAACAGTTTCATCTGGGCGCAATCAGAAATAACAACCTTGGGATGTTTAATAAACTAGGGGCAGATACGGGTTTTGATTCTATTGGCGATTTTAGACATGCAGAAAGACTATCAGGATTTTTAGGAAACCTCAGTGTAACGGATCAACTTACTAAAACCATTATTTACAATCTTAATCCTGCAGATAATGAGGTTTTTGCAGCCATGACCGGTAACTTTGCCGATGGAAGGATGAAGGGGAAAATGCAATTTGGTTCTGGTTGGTGGTTTTTAGACCAGAAAGACGGCATGGAAAAACAATTGAATGCATTGTCTAATATGGGAATGGTGAGCAATTTTGTAGGTATGCTTACTGATTCACGTAGCTTCCTTTCTTATTCAAGACATGAGTATTTCAGAAGAATATTGTGTAATCTTTTTGGAGCGGAAATGGAGAATGGAATATTACCTGATGACGAGAAATGGATAGGGCAGATCGTGGGTGATATCTGCTATTACAACGCTAAAGAATATTTTAAACTAGGCTAGGGTTTATCCCTGGCCTAATAAAAATACGGTCATGCTTTTAGGTCCGTGGGCTCCAAGTACTAAAGATTGTTCAATATCAGCTGTTTTTGATGGGCCTGCAATAAAGGATCCGAATCCATATTCTGCATCACTTATTTTGCTATAGGCATCATGCATTGTAGCAACAATGTCTGCTTTATTTACCACAACAGCCAATTGCTGACAAATAAAGGGTACAACTCTTTGCTGCATCAGATCTTCAGTAATCCATAATGCTGCGTTTTCTGCAACGCCAAAATGAGCTTTAATTATTGCCAGATCAACATCTTCATAGCTATGCGGGTCTTTATTTTCCCAACCCGGTTCTGTTACTGATGCAAGTTCAGGTAAAGTGGATATGAGTCTTTTTTTATCTTTAAATTCCTGTTGAATATAATTGGCGATCTCATCAAAATTTGTAACCTCAACTATTGCTCCGCCTATGGTAGTTAATACGGTTTTAAATTGTGCTATACTTTCCATACCGCCTGGTACAGTAGCAAGGTCTGCCGGTAATGGCCTGGGGCCAGGCTGATTGGATTTTACTTTAGCCAGTATTTCTTCTCTGCTAGTCATTTTTATTATTTTGTTTATACCATTCGCCAAATGATTGCTTAGGTGGTTCAGGCATTTCTCTGTGTTTATACCAAAGATTAAGTTTGTTATTTACTGTAAAAGGAGCGTGTTTTAAAACCCAGCGGCCCGCTTTTCCGGCAATTTTGTATATTGAAGGATTTGATAATGTAAAATCCATTGCTTTCATGGCCATTGCTTTTTTAGGATCGGCATAACCTTCTTTAACAATTACCTGACGCCACTTATAAAGCTGTTCATGGATATTTATTTTTACCGGACATACATTGCTGCATGACCCGCAAAGGGTTGATGCAAATGGAAGATCAGCATAATTCTTCATGTCCAGATTTGGGGCTAATATAGAGCCGATAGGTCCTGCAATTGCTGTGTGGTAGCTATGTCCACCGCTTCTGCGATATACGGGGCAGGTATTCATACAGGCAGCACAGCGGATACATTTAAGTGAATTCCTGAAGTCTTCTCTCCCAAGTTGGGTAGTTCTGCCATTGTCAACCAAAACAATATGCATAGTTTGTCCGGGCCTTGGCTTTTTAAAATGACTTGAATACGTAGTAATAGGTTGTCCGGTAGCACTTCTGGTAAGTATTCTTAAAAATACAGAGAGATGTTTACGCAGGGGAAGTATTTTTTCAATTCCCATACAGGCAATATGTACATCAGCAAGATGCGCACCCATATCTGCATTTCCTTCATTTGTGCATACCACAAACTCTCCAGTTTCTGCTACTGCGAAATTTACTCCAGTGATAGCAGCCTTTCTGGTAATAAACTTTTCACGTAAATGATCTCTTGCCGCAGCTGTTAGAAACACCGGATCGGAGGCACCTTCAGGAGTGCCGAGGTGTTTGTGAAATAACTCACCAATCTCTTCCTTTTTCTTATGGATACAAGGAAGAACAATGTGGCTGGGTGGCTCTTCAGCCAGTTGTACAATACGTTCACCCAAGTCGGTATCTATAACCTCTATATCATTTTTATGGAGATAATCATTTAGATGGCATTCCTCGGTAAGCATTGATTTGCTCTTAACAATTCGGTTTACACCACTTTCCTTTAAAATAGAATGTACTATTTTATTGTGTTCATCACCATTCGCGGCCCAATGAACTTTTATGCCATTTTTTTCGGCATTGGCCTCAAACTGGAGCAGATAATCATGCAGGTTTGATAGCACATTATCTTTTATTTGTGATGCTGTTTCACGCAAAGTTTCCCATTCAGGAAGTCCATGTGCAGCCTTATCACGTTTGGCCCTCACAAACCAAAGCGTTTCATCATGCCAGTCTACACGCGCCTCATCTTCATTAAAGATGTCTGATAGTTGAGCGTGATCTTTTGCTCCTGTACTCATTTTTATTATTGCTGGTTGCGGGTTTAAAATTCCTGTGCGTTTAATATCTCTGCAATGTGTATTACTTTAACATTGCTGTTTTGTCTGCGTAAAATACCTTCCATATGCATCAGACATGACATGTCAGCTGCGGTAATGTACTCGGCACCACCATTAAGATGATCTGCAACCCTGTCTTTACCCATTTTTACAGATACGGCTTCTTCTGCAACACAAAAAGTGCCGCCAAAACCGCAGCATTCATCAGGACGTTTCAGGTTAATCAGTTCCAGACCCTCAACCATATTTAGCAAGTGCAAAGGCTTAGAGAAAGGAGCCTCAACAAGTTCTGTCATTTGAGCAAGCATCAGTCCGCGCTGTCCATGGCAACTTTGGTGTACACCAACTTTATGTGGAAAGCTTGCGGTTAATTTCTCAACTTTAAGTACATCAGTAAGGAACTCAGTTAATTCATAGATTTTTTTTCTAATACCAAGAGCTTTATCTTCAGCCTTATCCGCATGAAGGTGATCTTTAATATGAAGTACGCAGCTTCCTGAAGGGGATACCACATAATCAAATTCTGAAAAGTTTTCTATAAACAAATCATTGCATCCTTGCGTAAGGTGTTCAAAGCCAGAATTGGCCATAGGCTGACCGCAACAGGTTTGCTTAGTAGGATAAACCACATCAACTCCTAGTTTTTTTAATAAAGTTAAAGTTGCAATGGCAGCGTTTGGGTAGAATTGGTCAATATAACACGGAATAAAAAGTCCAACAGTCATGGTCGAAAGTATCTGATCTTATTTGGTTTAGGTTGTGCGTTTAAGCAAATATACAGTGCTTGGGGGCAAATATAATGTTATTAAAAATATTACGCAGATTAGTTTTCTATTTAGAACGGAAACGATTTCATATAATGATATTCATTCTACAATTTTTTGTAGCATAGAAAAATGTGTGTTAGGTGTTTAACATTATGAAAACGTTTTCATATTATTGCAACATTGATTAGCTTGTTATTTGTAAGGGCATCAATCACCAGCCTTATATAATGTTGAAATGGGAAACCAAAAAAAAGTACAACAAAATACAATCCTTGACATTGCGGAAGCACTTAAGTTGTCGCCTGCAACAATTTCCCGGGCACTTAATGATCACCCGCATGTAAAGCATAAAACAAAGAGTGATGTGCTTAAAATGGCAGCTCAGCTAGGTTATAGGCGTAACAATATGGCTTCAGGACTACGTAGCAATAAAACGCGTACCATCGGGCTTATCGTTCCAAGAATTTCAATGTTTTTTCACGCAGAGGTAATTACCACTATACAGAATGGCTTGCATAAGTATGGATATAACCTAATTATATGTCAGTCTAATGATTCATTGGAGATGGAGAAGGAACTTGCTGAAATACTGCTATCTTCAAGAGTAGATGCCTTAATTGCTGCATGCACATTGAGTACCACAGATTTTAGTCATTTTGATCAGCTTTTGCAAAATGGTACACCAGTAGTTTTTTATGATCGTGTGCCCTTAAACGAACAGAAAGCAATAATAATAAAGGGTGATGATTTTAGGGGAGGGTACATTGCAACTTCACATCTTGCTGAAACCGGATGTAAAAGAATTGCCCATATTTCAGGGCCCTTAACCTCAAATTTATACCAGGACCGGTCTGCAGGTTTTTTAAAAGCGATGGAGCAACATAAACTTTCCATTAACGAAGACTGGATATTCCATCAGGAATTGACGCATACTAACGCGTGGGAAGCAATGCGTAAAATATTTGAAGGAAGGGTAGTGCCAGATGGTCTGTTTACAGATAACGATACAAGTGCAATAGCTGCCCTTGAATTTGCAAGAGAGAAGGGAATTAATGTTCCCGGCGACTTAAAAATTATAGGTTATTCAAACGATCCCCGGACATCAATAATTACTCCGGCAATAACTACCATAGAGCAATTTCCTGATGAAGTTGGTAAAAAGATAGTTGAAATGTTAATGGATTTATTAAAGAATAACGGGAACATAATTGGCGAAAAAACAACATCAATTACAATCCCTGTTCAGTTGATTAGAAGAATGACAACCTGAGAACCAAATATAAATAACATAAATGATGAGAAAACTATTCCTTGCAGTCTGTTTTTTAATGATAAATCATGGTATGCTAAGCGCCCAGAATAAGGGCGAAAAAATGATCCAGTTGATTGACGAGCAATTTAAATTTGCTGATCAGCAATACAAAGTACTTGCTAAAAATGTTCCTGCGGATGTAATGCCCAAAACCTATTATGAAAAAACAGGCAAAGTAGAAACAAGTGATACCAAGTGGTGGTGCAGTGGTTTTTTTCCTGGTACACTGCTTTATATCTATGAATATACCAAAGATGCGGATATTCTGAGGGAAGCTAAAGAACGCCTTGGTATTCTTGAAAAAGAAAAGCATTATACAGGTAATCATGATCTGGGTTTTATGATGTATTGCAGCTTTGGTAATGCTTACCGTATTCTGAAAGATCCTTTGTATAAAAAAACCATAGATACAGCTGCTGAATCATTGTCTACACGCTACCATCCTGAGGCTGGTGTGATTCAGTCCTGGAATTCCAGTAAAAAAATGGCCGGTCCGGTTATCATAGATAATATGATGAACCTGGAATTGCTAAGCTGGGTAAGTGACCATGGAGGGGATAAAAAATACAAAGAGATTGCAGTTACTCATGCAAATTCAACTATAAAAAATCATTTCAGACCAGATTTTAGCTCATATCATGTTGTTGATTATGATATGAAAACGGGTAAGATTTTACAAAAAATAACTGCCCAGGGAGCTGCGGACTCATCTGCATGGAGCAGGGGACAGGCCTGGGGCTTGTACGGATATACCATGATGTATCGTTTTACTAAAGATAAACAATATTTAGAACAGGCAAAAAACATTGCTAAATTCATGTTAAATGATCGTAACATGCCAAAGGATATGATTCCTTACTGGGATTATGATGCTCCGGGAATACCTGATACTTATCGTGATGCCTCTGCAGGAGCTGTTATGGCTTCAGCATTATTAGAGCTTGCCCGGTATTCTGATAAAAAAGAAAGCAAACAATATCTGAACGCGGCCGAGACAGCACTAAGGACACTAGCTTCTGATACCTACCGTGCAAAATTGGGAGAGAATGGAGGTTTTTTACTAAAACATAGCGTAGGCTCAATACCTCATAATTCGGAAGTTGATGTGCCTTTAACTTATGCCGACTACTATTTTTTAGAAGCATTGCATCGCTATAAAAACTGGTATTTATAAAATATATAACAAGAAAATATAAAGAACATGCAAATACATTTTGAAAGTCGATATGCACTTAGCCCAACTGAAACAAAGCAAATGGTTACTGCGGATCTGCGTAAGAATTTTCTGATCCCTGAAATATTCGAGGCTGATCATATTCATCTCACGATATCTCATTACGACCGCTATATAGCTGGAGGAGTAATGCCTGTAAATGAAATCATAGAACTATCAAATCCTGATAGTTTAAAAGCAGCGTACTTTTTAGAAAGAAGAGAACTTGGGATTATTAATGTGGGTGGTAAGGGTACCATTGTAGCCGATGGACTTAATTATGATCTGGACTTTAAAGAAGCGCTTTATATTGGTAAGGGAACCAAAAATGTAACATTTGCATCCACTGATAAAAATAAACCGGCAAAATTTTACATCAATTCTGCGCCTGCTCATCATGAATATCCAAGTAAAAAGGTCTCAAAAGCTGAGGCGGAAATTGTTGAGTTGGGAAGTCCTGAAACAGCGAACCACCGGGTGATAAATAAGCTATTGGTAAATAGTGTTTTGCCTACTTGTCAGCTGCAAATGGGTATGACTGAGCTGAAGAGCGGAAGTGTTTGGAACACCATGCCTGCTCACACCCATGATCGCCGTATGGAAGTTTATTTTTATTTTGAAATTCCTCAGGGGCAGAGCGTTTGCCATTTTATGGGTGAGCCACAGGAAACCAGACATATATGGATGCAAAATGAGCAGGCAGTAATTTCACCTAACTGGTCTATACATTCAGGAGCTGGTACCAGTAATTACACTTTTATCTGGGGGATGGCTGGAGAGAATCTTGATTATGGCGATATGGATCATTGTGCAATTAACGAGCTTAAATAATAAAAAGATTATGAAAAAAGTATTTGCTTTTTTATTATTACTGCCAGGAGCATCGTTCTTTGTACAGGCACAAACCAATGTGGCGAAAACAACCATTATAGTGAATAATTCATCTGATATTGAGCGGGTAGGTGAGGTATTGTCTATTAGCTGGGCTGCCATTATCACAAAATATCCCGGTATTGATACTGCGAATTTCAAAGTATTAGATGCAGCTACCAAAAAAGAAATTCCTTTTCAGTTGGAGCATAAGGGAGAAGCAGCTGTACAGAATTTACTGGTACAGCTTAGTATTAAAGCAAAACAGAACACCAAACTTCTGATTGTAGCAGGCAAGCCTTCCACTGTAATCAAAAAGACTTACGGACGCTATGTTCCTGAACGTTACGATGATTTTGCCTGGGAAAACGATAAAGTTGCCAACCGCATGTATGGAAAGGCATTGGAAAATAGAAATGATAATGCTTTTGGTATTGATATTTGGGTTAAAAGAACCAACAAACTTGTAATTAATGATTGGTACAAAACTGGCGATTATCATAAAGATCATGGTGATGGAATGGATTATTATAGTGTAGGACTGACTTTAGGAGCAGGCGACATTGCACCTTATATTAATGACTCTGTTTATTATTCTAAAAACTATCACAACTGGAAAGTACTGGACAATGGACCACTACGTACTTCCTTTCAGTTAGGTTATGATGAGTGGGATGTGGCTGGTAAACCGGTTAAAGTAGTGAAAACAATATCTCTTGACGCAGGATCTCATTTTAACCGTATACAAGCTGATTATTCTTATTCAGATGCAGCACTTCCGGTAGTAATTGGGATAGTTAAAAGGGCTGAACCGGGAGTTATTTTAATGGATGAACAACAAGGTATAATGGGTTATTGGGAGCCAGAGTACGGTGTAGATGGAACTACCGGCGTAGCAACAATCATTCCTGGTGGGAAAGTAAAAATGAACACGGATAAGGTTCATTTGCTAACCCATACTTTGGTGAAAAAAGAACCGATTGTTTACTATAGTGGATCTGCATGGAGTAAGGGCAAGGAAATTACTACAGAAAAGGAATGGTTTAAATATCTGAATGATTTTAAACAGAAATTAAATCAACCTTTGAAGGTTAATGTTCTGTAATACGTGTATTAATGCACAAACCGTATTTATGCATAAACCGTATTAATGCATAAACCGTCATCTCGACGCAAGGAGAGATCTCTTGAATTAGCAGGAACAAGAGATCTCTCCTTGCGTCGAGATGACGGGCGCCCTCTTAACAAATAACCTCTTAGCAAATAAAAAAATGGCAATACTCGATTTATTTAATTTAAAAGGAAAAACGGCTTTAGTTACAGGCTGCAAAAGAGGCATAGGTAAAGCTATGGCAGAAGCCCTTGCAGAAGCAGGAGCAGACATTATAGGTGTGTCTGCAAGCTTGGAGCTATCTGGCAGTGATATAGAAAAATCTGTAACCTTACTTGGCAGGAAATTTTATGCTTACCAATGCGATTTTGGTAATCGTAATTCACTTAAGCAATTTATTGATCAGGTAAAAAAAGATCATCCGGTAATCGATGTTCTTGTAAATAATGCAGGAACAATTTTGAGAAAACCTATATCAGAACATCCGGACGAGTACTGGGATGAAGTGATTGCTGTTAACCAGTCAGCCCCATTTATTCTTACCAGAGAAATTGGGAAAGAAATGGTTTTACGCGGAAGCGGAAAGGTTATTTTTACGGCCTCGCTGTTAACTTTTCAAGGCGGTATTACTGTACCGGGTTATGCAGCCAGTAAAGGTGCAATCGGTCAGCTAACAAAGGCTTTTGCTAATGAGTGGGCTGTTAAAGGAGTAAATGTAAATGCAATAGCGCCCGGATATATTTCAACTGACAATACAACTGCATTGAGAGCAGATGAGAATCGCAGCCGCTCTATCATGGAACGTATTCCTGCAGGGCGATGGGGCGAACCAGAAGATTTTAAAGGACCAGTAGTCTTTTTAGCAACAGAAGCTTCTTCTTATATGCATGGTACAGTGATGACAGTAGATGGGGGATGGATGGGAAGGTAAAGTATTAAAGCAAAAAAGTGGCTAACTTAATTAACCACTTTTTTGTTTTAACAGGTATTCTTGCTTCTTAGTTTGTAACGGTGAAATTAGTAGAACTTACCACCATTTGTCCATAAGTAGTTACGGTTAATTTCATTGTACCCGGATTTAAATTAGATGGTACAGCAACAGTAATCGTGTTTTCTGTAATGCTGATCACTTGAGCGTCAATAGTACCAAATTTAACATTAGTACCGTAGTATCTTGCATAGCCATTACCTTTTATAGTTATAACAGTTCCTGCATTGCCCGATGTAGGGGTAAAGGAAGCGATGGAAGGGCCAATGATTTTGAATTCCTTGGCAATCGTAAGATTTTTGCCTCCGAAAGCTAAATAGATTTTCACATTTCCTTCATTTATGCCTCCAGGAACTTCTACCATTAAGTTTGTAGCAGAGGTTGCAGTGCCGGTTGTAGGCACATCCCCAAAATAGATAGTATACTGTCTGTCTTTGACAAAATTGCCAGTAATATTTACTTCTTTACCGGGGCTGCCGGATGCAGGTGAAAAATCAGTAAATGCATAAGACAATACTTTAAGTTTTTTAGGGGCGGTTACAGTATGCGGACCTAATGTTACAGATATTGTGTAATCTCCTGCAGAAATATTCTCTGGAATAGCCATGTTATAACCTCCCTGATAGTTAAATCCAATTTCAACATCTGTACCCCCAATTTTAGCACTTGCGGGATAATGATATGTATAGTTTGGCGGGAAGTTCGTTCCGGAAATAGAAATTGTTGTTCCAGGCAATGCGGTTTCTGTTGATATGCTGGTAATTACCGGGGCAGTTACAGTAAACTCTCCAGGTAAAATGATCTTTTTGCTATCAATGGTTACTGATACTTCTGATTTTACTTTTACATTAGATGGTACTAATATTTGAAGTGGATTTCCATTTATAGCGTCCGCGCGTTGCTCCCCAAAAGATATACTAAAATTATTTGGGTAGTAGTAAGAATCCGGCAGATTGTCGCCTGTAAAAGTAACAATTGTACCTACCGGCCCTGATTTTGGAGTGAAATCCTTAACGTTCGCAAGCACTGTAAAGTTGCCGGAAGCCAATACTCTCTGGCCTCCAATATTTACTTCCACATTTATCTGATAGCCATGTCTTGCTTGAATCCCCTGTGGAATTTCAACTGTAATTTCTGTATCTGATATAGATATGACCTTTGCTTTAGCACTATTAAAAGTAACTGCCACCGCACTATCTGATTCTGCATAAAATTTCCCCGAAATCTTGACCTGGTCACCTGCCTTTCCTGAATTAGGCAGAACAGTCCCAATCTGTTGAGTAGGTAAGTTAATTTGTATAGCTTTTCCTAATGCAGTTCCTTTTTCATCAGTTACGTAAGCCCTTACAAAAAGAGTTGGTTGGTAATATGGGCTGTTTAGGTTAAGATTACGGACTTCCTTTGTAAATTCTCCTTGAGGTACATCTTTACCCAAAGATATCTTTGTACCTCTTACATCACTAACATCAGAGGTTGTACTGTATATAAATCCATAATCAAATGGATTAAAATTACCTTTATTTACGATGTTACCCTTAAAAATTGCAGCGTTAGGTGCTAATGCCGTTGCAGATAATGTCTGGATTTCCGGGCCTGACAGGTTGTCTTTCTTACAGCTTTGAAACTGAAATAAGGAAATCAACGTGATCGCTACCAATAATATATTCTTTTTCATGTTGAGCCCGTGATTAAAATGAATAACCAATGCGGACACCGTTTATTAGCGTTGGGCCAAATGTTGAAGCAGATTTCTTTCCCGTATCGTTAAAATTAGTATTGGGTTGTCCCGTGCTGTTATTCAGGCTGGTAACCTTAGTCTCGATATTCTTATATTGAGTTTTTGATAAGCTAAAATTAAACTCGTACCCAAAAAAGAAATCTTTAGCTATATAAAAATCAAAGCCCGTAATTAAATTAATACCATATCTTGTGTATGCATTTTCTTGCAACATAGTATAGTAGCTTTGATTGTTAGGTAAAAAGACAGTTTCAAGCCAGCCATTTTTAATGGATGTAGAAACATCATTATCTTTAATTTCCTGGTTTGCTGATTTACTGCTTATCGAAATATCTGCAGCAATATATGGAGACAAGCGTCTGGTACCTTTGAAATGTTTTTCTACACCGAGATTAAATCCAATTAAAGTGCTTTTTCTTTCATTTTTTATAAAAACGCCTTGTGGCCCATAAGGATTATTTACGTTTGCAGTTGAATCCTTTTGGCTTGCATGAAAACCTAATCTTAAAGCAACATCTGGACTAATAAAATATCTTACTTTAATTTGGTTAAGAGAGTTGTTTAAACTTAAATTTCCTTTAAAGGGGTTGAAATTAAGTTCTGTAACTATTGCACCTGTAGTTGGCTTTAAAGATTGGGTTGTTTGATCAAAAGTTCCGTTAGATATGTCAGTTATAACTGTATCAGTTTTAACTTTTGGCGTTTGGGCATAGCAAGCCGTTGTAGCAATTGCAAGCGCAATTGAAAAGAGCGTTTTCTTCATTTCGTTAATTTTTACGCGAAAGTATAAAACAATTTGCTAAATAATATTTTCCGACGCTATTTAATTTAATTGTAAACTTATAGTGCTAAAGGCCAATTTTTGCAGAACTGTTGCATAGTATCAATAATAATCGTATTTTTGCCTCGCAAATAGTAACTCATAAATTATTTGCTATGCAACTCGATCCCAATAAATTTATCGCCGAAGGTCTAACATACGATGACGTATTATTAGTGCCTGCATACTCTGAAGTTCTGCCACGTGATGTAGATACAGGAAGTTTCCTTACAAAAAAAATACGCATTAATGTTCCTGTAGTTTCTGCTGCAATGGATACCGTAACTGAATCTGGACTGGCTATTGCCATCGCTCAGGCAGGTGGTATTGGTATGCTTCACAAAAATATGAGCATTGAGCGTCAGGCTGAAGAGGTAAGAAAAGTAAAGCGCTCAGAAAGCGGAATGATCCAGGATCCTGTTACTTTAAGTAAAGATGCTAAAGTTGCCGATGCTTTCCAGATCATGAAAGAATTTAAAATAGGTGGAATTCCTGTAATAGATTCGGATGGGAAACTGGTTGGTATTATTACCAACAGAGACTTGCGCTTCCAAAAAGATATGCAACGTAAGGTATCTGAAGTGATGACCAGTGAGAATCTAATCACAGCTGCTGAAGGTACAACTCTTTTACAGGCAGAGGAAATCTTACAGGATTATAAGATTGAAAAGCTCCCTGTGATTGATAAAGAAGGAAAATTAGCAGGATTAATTACCTTTAAGGATATCCAGAAATATAAAAACTACCCTAAAGCTTGTAAAGACGAACGCGGCAGATTACGTGTAGGTGCTGCAGTAGGTGTAGCCGCTGATAACATTGATCGTGTAGCTGCATTGGTACAGGCAGGAGTTGACGTAGTAACAGTTGATACTGCTCACGGTCACTCTAAAGGTGTTATTGATATGGTTAAGGCCATTAAAGCTAAGTTCCCCGACTTACAGGTAATTGCAGGTAATATTGCTACTGCAGAAGCAGCAAGAGCTTTGGCAGCTGCTGGTGCAGATGCTGTAAAAGTTGGTATTGGCCCAGGCTCTATTTGTACTACCAGAATAATTGCCGGTGTTGGTGTACCTCAGTTATATGCAGTTTTTGAATGTGCACAAGCGTTAATTGGTACAGGAATCCCTGTGATTGCCGATGGTGGTATCAAACAAACAGGAGATATTGTTAAAGCTATTGCAGCCGGAGCAAGCTCTATTATGGCAGGATCATTATTTGCAGGAGTAGAAGAGTCACCGGGTGAAACCATTATCTACGAAGGACGTAAGTTTAAATCTTACCGTGGTATGGGGTCTGTTGAAGCAATGCAACAAGGATCTAAAGACCGTTATTTTCAGGATGAGGAAGATGTAGTTACCAAGTTGGTGCCGGAAGGTATTGTTGGCCGTGTACCTTATAAAGGAACATTGGCCGAAGTGATTTATCAATATGTAGGTGGCTTAAGAGCTGGTATGCACTATTGTGGTGCTGCAACTATTGAAGATTTACAGAAAGCCAAATTTGTACGCATTACAGCTGCCGGAATGAGAGAGAGTCATCCTCATGATATTTCAATCACTAAAGAAGCTCCAAATTATTCACGCTAATAAATTCTATTAAATAATTAAAAGGGGCTGGATCCATATCCAGCCCCTTTTTTGTATTCGCCTGTTTCCAAAATAAATTACCAATGAGACAGATTGTGTAAAGCTGCCGTCATCTCGACGATAGGAGAGATGACGACTTATATTACCGGACAATTTCTGATTTCGATTTTATAAGTATTCGTCAGGTCCCAATTCCCAGGTCCAGGGTTTTTTAAAGCTCGAAAAAGTACGCAGCGTTTTAAATGTTAAATTTTGTTCGATAATTTCGTTTCCTGAATTCTTATTGTTGATTTTTCCAATAGTAATAATGCGTTTCTTGTTTACAAAATCATACTTTTTACTATTCATATCACCAGATTCGCTATGATAGGAGTAATTGCTTGCTTTAGTTAACTGCCAGTCTTTGTCCTGGTATTTGAAGCTGTAGTTAAGTTTCCATCTCCAGTTTCCTCCCCCCTCAAAAGCAAGATTAAGAATGTTATCTGAAATAGCAAGAGGACGCAAGGGATCACCCATTGAGCCGCCTTCTTCTGATCTTAAAATAAAATTGTTGTTTTGAGTAACCAGTTTGTAGTTTCTGCCAGACTTAAAATAAACAGCCAGCATCCTTGGTCTTTGTATTTCTGTAATAAGTTCTGTTGTATTATCACCGTATGCCCGGTTTTCTTTAACAGCAGCATAAAATTCATATATCAAGGCCAAATCTTCGACCTTATCGTTGTTCAAATCACCGTAAACAGAATCTATAACCTTCCATTGAGCTGGAATAAGTGATTTTATGGTTTTCCCTTGAGGATTAAGTACCGGATACTTAAAGGCCTGGGCAAACGTAGCAGAGTAACCAAATAATAAAAGCGCAATTAGTCTTATTCTCATATTTCTATATAACGATTAAATATGATGATTTATTCTAGATATCGGTTTAATAAAAAGTACGAAAGCCGGAATCCTCCGGCTTTCGTATGTATTAGCTATATATGTATTGTGATTTATTGAACCACTTTACCGTCTTTGTCGATCTTAAGTGATCCTGTTTCTTCTCCTTTTTTAACATTAATCAAGTAATATTCAGACTTGTCTGCGTTAACAACAAGGAATGCTGCAGTTGGAGTCCATTCTTTTGCTGGTTCAGCTTGTAAAGTTTTTTGAACCGGTTCTGGAAGGTCTTTTAATTCAACTGGAGTTTTTGTAGTACTATCTTGTCTTACAGCAACTTCTACTGAGTTTTTAATGTCGCTTGCTTTTACTGTTGTTAATCCTGCTACTGCTAAAAATGCTGCTGATAAAATGATCTTTTTCATAATACTTATTTTAAATTTTCAATTAATTCTTGTTAATTATGTTTAGACTATGCTACATAATAGTGCCTAAGTATGTGTTTTTTGGCACTGGACTGATTTCCAGTGGTTTATTTTATTGTAGATTTCAGAAAATTGTGGAGTTCCTCTACAGATTGTTGAGCAAGGAAGCATTTTGGCCTGAATAATTTTATCTTTGTATAAAAAAATGCCATGTCAATTACGTCAGAAGAAGAACTTTTAGGTATGCAGCAGATCAGTAATGCTGTAGCGGAAACCCTTAAACAGATGAGGGCGCATGCAGTTCCAGGTATGACAGCCAAGGAATTGGATGATTTTGGAGGAGCAATTTTAAGTGCCCTGGGCGCAAAATCGGCGCCAAAGCTAACTTACGGCTTTCCAGGATGGACATGTATTAGCGTGAATAATGAGATCGCTCATGGTGTTCCTACGGAAAATAAAGTTTTCAAAGAAGGTGACATCATCAATATTGATGTATCAGCAGAATTAAATGGCTTTTGGGCCGACAATGGTGGCTCTTTTATTTTAGGGGAAGATATAAATGAACTTCAACCGCTTGTAGATGCCTCAAAACAAATTTTGCGTAAAGCAATCAATCAAATAAAAGGAGGAGTAAAGATTGCAGATATTGGTAGATTAATAGAAACAGAGGCTCGTAAATCTGGATATAAGGTAATTAAAAATCTTGCAGGGCATGGGGTAGGCAGAAGCTTACATGAAGAACCACATGATATTTTAAATTGTTATGATAGATTTAATACCGGCCGTTTCAGAAAGAACTCCATTGTTGCTATTGAAACATTTATTGCTACTACTTCAACTTATGCTGATCAGGAAAAGGATGGGTGGACGCTGGTAGGTAACAAAGGGGGCTATGTAGCGCAGCATGAACATACCATAATGGTTACTAATGGTAAGCCGGTTATTCTTACTGCTGTAAATAATATTTGGGATTAAACAGCATACAACGCAAACCAGAATGGCAATGATGTATGCTGTGTTAATATGAGTTGTCTAAAACTTGTAGTTAGCTGGTAGTTCCTGCATCAATTGTAATTATTGAACCTGTAGTATAGCCGCTGTTAGGGTTTGCTAAATAAGCCACAACATCTGCTATATGTTCTGGCCTTCCATATTTTTTAATTGCCATTAAGCTTCGTTGAAAGTCTGCATGTTCTGAGTTCTCAGGATTCATATCGGTATTAATGGGGCCGGGTTGTACCAGATTTACGGTAATCTCTCTTGATCCCAGATCACGTGACAGACCTTTGGTAAGCCCGATTAGTGCAGATTTACTCATCGCATATAATGTACCTTGTGCTGCAGGTACTTTATCAGCCATATTACTCCCTATAGTTATGATTCTGCCAGAGTTTTCCATCTTTTTTGCAGCAATTAAGCAGGCCTCTACTACAGCTTTTACGTTTATTGCCATGGTTATATCATAATCAGCCAGCGTATGCTCTTCAAATGGCTTCCCAATGTAAATTCCGGCACTGTTAACCAGTATATCCAGTTTTCCGAAAGTTGTAATTGCCTTTTGTATTGCAGCTGTTATTTCTCCTTCAACAGCATTATCTGCTTTAATTGCTAAAACTTTTGACCCCTTTTCAGTTAGCTTATTAATTAAAGCATCTGCTTTTTCTTTGCCATTTACGTACGTGAAAGCAACAATTGCACCTTCTTTTACAAGTCTTTTTACAATTGCGGCTCCTATACCGCGACTTCCACCTGTTACCACTGCTACTTTGTTTTTCAAATGTTCCATATCTGTTTTCCGTAATAAATTTTAGTTTAAATACTGATTACAAAGGTAGATTTGTACTTTTACAATTGTATGTACTGATAAAATTGTATAGTACTAACATAAATGTAAGTAATGAGAAAAGAAAGCTCTACAAATCTTGAAAACGAGGTGCAAATAAATGCCAGTTGTGGAATGGCTTATACCTTAGATTTAATTGGTGGCCGGTGGAAGCCCACTATATTGTGGCGTCTGTTAGATTATGGAAGTTTAAGGTATAATAAACTTCGCAAATCAATGCCCAACGTTTCGGAAAGGATATTGATTTTACAACTTAGGGAGCTGGAAAATGATGGTTTGATAAGTAGAAAAATCTACCCTGAGGTTCCGCCCAGGGTAGAATATAAGCTTACAGAATTAGGATGGAAGTTGGAGCCAGTTCTCCGGTTATTATCGGATTGGGGCGATGCCAATCGTCCTATAGGGTATTAGCACCTACACCTTCGAAAGTAATTTTCACAGGTTTAATCAATCCATTTTCGTCAAATTCCATTTTGTCTATGCAGGTAACTCTATGATTTCCATTGGTTTCTCCTAATGGACGACGGTGGTATATAATGTAATAGTCACCAGTTTTTGGATTCTTAATCACCGAGTGGTGACCCGCTCCAGTAGCAATAGATGGGTCTTGTTTTAGTATCTTATCAATACGTTTGAATGGGCCTAACGGTGAATCTGAGATGGCGTAAGCTACTGAATAATCCGGACCAGTCCATCCGCCTTCAGACCACATAAAATAGTATTTCCCATCTTTGATAAACATAAATGGACCTTCAACATACCCTTTAGGAGTTACTTCTTTATAAGTTGTCCCATCCGGAAAGGGTACAATACTTTTAAAATCATCACTTAATTTTACAACATTGCAATGAGACCAGCCCCCATAAAATAAATAGTATTGTCCATCTTTATCTTTAAAAACGTACTGATCAATTGGTTGTGCACCGTTGTGGAATTTATCGATTAGTGGTTTTCCGATGAGATCTTTAAATGGTCCGTTCGGTTTATCGGAAACTGCAACACCTATACCACCTATTTCATTATTATTTTGAATATCGTTAGCGCCAAAAAATAGATAATATTTGTTTCCTTTTTTAGTTATTGATGGCGCCCATACAGCTTTTTTTGCCCATTTAACGTTGCTTGTATCAAGAACATGCGGATGTTTTTTCCAGGTTACAAGATCTTTGGAACTGTAGGCATCCATATAGGTCTGTTCTTCATATTTGGCCGAGTGGGTTGGATAAACCCAGTATTCTTTACCGAATATTACTCCCTCAGGGTCTGCGTACCAACCTGGAAATATTGGATTTCCGGAGGTCTCTTTTGATTTTTTTTGTGCGGATAAGGAAAGTGCTATGAACGAAAGGCAGAGCAAGAGTTGGTACTTTTTCATTTTTTAATGTGTTTGGGTACTATAAGTGGTTTTAATATTATTTTGAACCTAAGGTATCATTTTATATCCTTTTCTGCTAATACTCTATTAAATCCATGGATTTAATTTGTTTTTAAGAAAAATGCAATTACATTTGCGTTGAATTGATAAGAAACCAAAACAAACAATGGAAAAATTTTTACATTTTAAAAAAGAAATTGCGCTCAGCAGTCTAAATAAATTGAGATTTTCTTCTCACTGTTGTTGCTGTCTCATGCAATAGCATTCCAAGCTATAAACTAATAATAAAGACAGGATTGGAATCCTGCCTTTATCAGGGCACTCAGTACGCAACGCTAATCACTTACTGATATGCCAACTCATTTCAATCAATAAAAATTTACTAATTAAAACTTTTTAAAGTTATGCAAAATTTTAAAAAGGGTAGGCATGTGTATAGTGCTTATTCCTTGTTAAAAACAACACTGCTATTCAAGTGCATTGTCCTGGTAATAATCTTATTGCCATTTATCTCTTTCTCACAAACTCATCCTCTTATTAATTCTACGCTGAAAGGTCAAATAATTGATGCGGTAACAAAACTTGGAATTCCAGGAGTAAGTATTCATATTACCGGTACTACGCACGTTGTACAGACAGATAAAAATGGAAAATTCGATTTTGTTACAGGTCAGAAATTTCCCTACACCTTAGAAATTACTTATGTAGGCTACGAAAAGAAAGAGGTAGTGGCCAATGGCAGCCCTATTTTGGTAGAGTTAAAAGAGAGCGCCAGTCAATTAAATGATGTAGTTGTTGTTGGTTATGGGGCGCAAACACGCAAAAGTGTTGTTGGTTCTATTGTTAAGGTAAATGCCGCCGAAACTAAACAAATTCCGGTAGCAAGTTTTGATGCTCAGTTACAGGGCAGAGCCGCCGGTGTTCAGGTTGGAACCTATTCTGGTTCTCCTGGTGAAGGGGTAAAAGTACAAGTTCGAGGTACTGCTTCTATTAATGCGAGCAATGAACCCTTATATGTTATTGATGGTGTTTTTGTTAACAATAACTCTTTATCGACACTTGATCTGGGAGGGAAAAAAACATCGCCTCTGGCAGATATAAATCCCGCAGACATTGAGAGCATTGAGGTATTGAAAGATGCAAGTGCTATTGCTATCTATGGTTCCAGAGGAGCCAATGGTGTTATTTTGGTAACCACCAAAAGAGGAGAATACTTTTTAGGCAAAACAAAATATAACCTGGAGATATCACACGGCTGGCAAAAGGCAGATCCGGATAGGTTATGGGAACTCACTACTGGCCCGGAACATGCTATGCTTGTTAATGAACAGTGGATAAATTCAGGCAAAGACAAGCCTAGCTTAAATCAAACTTATGAAAACCGTCCGTTCAGACCAGTAACTGATGTTATTAATGGTGTTCCAGGAAGGGGTAATCCGGAAGACCAGCAAACCTATGATCGATTAAGCAGGGTTTTTAGAACTGCGCAGGTTAAGAATTATGACCTTAGTATCCAAGGCGGAAGTGATAAGATCCGGTATAATATAGGAGCTGGCTATACAGATCAGGAAGGGATATTAAAACCATCCGATTTCCAGCGTGGAAGTTTTAAATTAAATCTGGATAGCAAGCTAAATGATAAAGTAACTCTTAGTTCAAGCAATGGGGTTTACAGGACATTCAGGCAGCAAGTGCGTGGTGGGGCTGGTCAGCAGGCCGGACATTTACTTGCCGCATTACATCACCCAACTTATTTACCACTGTATAACGCAGATGGAACACCGGCCAGAGGTTCTATCTATGAAAATATAGATAACCTTGTGAATACTGATATTACGAATATCTCAACCACAAGTATCCGTTATATTGGTAATCAGTTTATAGAAGTTAATATTTTACCTGGACTTAAGTTTAAGTCATCTATTGGATTAGACTACGACAGCTATAACGAACGGGAGTTCTTTAACGATCAAACAATAATTGGTGGTAGCCCTAATCCATTAGGTTATCGAAAAGAAGTATTTACTACAAGCACAATTATTCAGAATGAACAAACACTATCCTTTGTAACGGCACTTAATTCGAGACAAAGCATTACTGCCTTAATTGGAAACAGTATTCAAGGCACTGATCTCAAAGTGGCTCAGGAAGTTGGACAGGGTTTTCCCAATAACTTCTTTCAGCAGATTTCAGCAGCTTCAGTGAGAACTGCAGATCAACGAAGGTCAAAGTCAACACTGGCTTCCTTTTTTGGCAGGCTGAATTATAGTTTAGATAATAAATATTTTCTTGAAGGTGTAGTTAGAGCTGATGGTTCCTCTAAATTTGGAGCCAATAATCGTTGGGGTTTTTTCCCGGGTATAGGTGCTTCATGGAGGATTAAACAAGAACCCTTTCTGCAAAATTCAGAAACTATATCTGAGCTAAAGCTTAGATTAAGTGCCGGTTCTGCCGGAAATCAAAATGGAATTAATGACTATGCTGCTTTGGGTTTATGGTCTGGTTCGGCAGCGTATCCTGATAACCTGACGAGTGGACCTAAACCTGGTGTAGCACCTGCACAATTAAAAAATCCTGATTTGAAATGGGAAAAAACCACTACTTATAATGCCGGGGTAGATCTGGGCTTATTTAAGGACAGGTTATTTCTGAATTTGGATGCGTATTACAAATACACCACAGATGCACTGCTTTATTTACCTGTGCCTCAGTCAACAGGATACTCAAGTACATTAGCTAATGCAGGTGAGGTAAGTAATAAAGGTATTGAGCTGGCAATAACAGGAACCATTATAAAATCTAAAGATTTTGAGTGGTCAGCAAATTTTAATATTTCAAGAAACGTTAACCGTGCTGAGAAACTGGTTAGTCCTATCACTTTTGAAGCACGGGAATACAGGAGAACTCAGGAAGGTGCTGCATTAGGAAGTTTCTGGCTGTATAAGCAGTTATATGTTGATCCCAAAACCGGAGATGCTATATTTCAACATGCAGATGGAACTACAGGAACTACTGTGACTACTGCAGATCGTCAGCTGATGGGTAACCTCATTCCTGATTTCTTTGGTGGTTTTTCTAATAACATCAGCTATAAAGGGTTCGATCTGAATGTATTATTTACTTACCAGTATGGTAATAAAGTATTCAATTTTAATAAATACATTTTAGAAGGAGGGGGTACAAGAGATGCTTCCAGATCAATTTTAAAAAGCCAGTTAAACAGGTGGCAGAAAGAAGGAGACATTACCAATACACCTCGTGTTACCAGCGTAGGTAATAATTATAACATTGAACAGAACAGCAGATATCTGGAGGATGGATCTTTCATCAGACTTAAAGCGGCCTCTCTGGGCTATACTTTGCCAGCATCATTAACCTCTAAGGTGAAATTGGGCAAAGTAAGACTATACGTTTTGGGAACCAACCTATGGCTTAAAACAAAATACTCAGGTGCCGATCCGGAAAGTTCGGGTAGCGCCGGACAAAATCTTGATGGTCTTGATACAGCTACACCACCGCAACCAAGAGGGATTCAGTTTGGTGCCAACATCTCATTTTAATATTAGAATCATGAACACTAAAAATAAAACACTCCTACTTTTATTGCTGATCAGTACATCTTTACTTTCATGCAAGAAATACTTAGAAGTATCTCCATATGATACCATTCCCGATGAAACTACAATCTATGATAGGTCATCAGCAGAAGCTGCAGTAAGAGGAGCCTACCGTGGGCTTGCCAGTCTTAATTATGGAAGCGGTTTCCAGAATACAATACTTCAATCGGGTGGAGATATTAAATCGCTTAATAATGCCCAAACAGACTTGAATGTTATTAATTATGATCTTCGATCAGACATCGCATTTTTGTCTACTTATTGGGGTAACTTCTACAATACTATTAACCGTACCAATCATATTATTGAAAAGGTACCTCTGGTAACTGATAATAAACTTGGTAATGACCTTAAAAACCAATTGTTAGGAGAGGCTTATACGATTAGGGCTTTATCTTATTTTGATCTGGCACGAGTATTTGGCAATGTGCAAATCTTTCTAACTCCAACAAAGGTCGTGGCTGATAAATTAGGTGTAAAGCAAAGTACACAGACAGAGGTTTTTGCACAGGTACTTGATGATCTTAATAAGGCTGAATCTTTATTGCCATCTACCATCGTAAGAAATAGAGCAACCAAATTTACTGCAATTGCTTTAAGAGCAAGACTTTACTTGTACCAGAAAAAATATGCTGAGGCTGAGGCCGATGTCAATACCGTATTATCAAATGCAGGCTATAAACTGATCAAGCCATTTAATCTTGCAGCAGGTACCACGGAATCTGTATTGGAACTTTCTTACAGTGTGAATGACGTGAATGCAGGTTATGCTCAATGGAATACCAGTAATAGAGCCCTTGAACCAAAAGCAGTGATTCATAATCTTTTGAATGATCCTGCTGTTGGCGGCGACCGTAAAATCCTTTCGGTAAGAAATGCTGCAGGGCAATTTATAGGCGGTATCTATCCGACTAATACTTCCGCGGGATACATTATCAGAACTGCTGAGCTATTTCTTATCAGAGCAGAGGCACGTGTACTTAAAGCTGCACCTGATCTAAATGGAGCCATTACAGATGTAAATGCTGTAAGGGCCAGAGCAAATGTTCCTGAAATAGCAACTACTCTTAATAAGGAAGAAATACTGCTTGCTATAGAAAATGAAAGACGTGTGGAGTTTGCTCTTGAACCTTACAGATGGTTTGACCTGGTTAGAACGGGCAGAGCACCTGCGGTACTGAATCTGAACGATCCTAATAAATACATTTTCCCTATACCGGCAGGAGAGATCATTGCTGATCCATCACTTGTTCAGAACCCGGGCTATGGCAAGAATTAATTTTAACATCACTAAAATATATTTGTTATGAGTGAAATAACAATCAATACAGACAATGGACAATCACTTGAGTGGAAACCATGGGAAAGGAATTTATTTCGATTCTTTTTTATATTCCTCGTGATACAGATTATCCCTATAGACTGGAAATTCTATAAGGAACTGTTTTCTATTAACTGGCTTCATCTGCATTTTCATGATCTTTTTAAGCTAACTAAATATCAGCCTCAGCTTTTTTCTGAAAGTCAGATCTCCGGATGGGGTATTGGTGGCTTTGCAAACTGGCTGGTATTTATCGGCATTGCTGTGGTGGGGGCAGTAATATGGGCTAAAGTAGATGCGCAAAGAAAAGAATATACACGGCTATATTACTGGTTAAGAGTATTGGTAAGATATCGTCTGGCATTTGTACTGGTAACTTATGGCTTTATTAAATTCTTTCCGTTGCAAATGCCATATCCTTCATTAAGTAATCTGCTGACTAATTATGGCGACTATTTTGCCTGGAAGATCTATTTTCAAACAGTAGGCATAGTGCCTAAATACGAATCCTTTTTAGGTTTTGTTGAAATACTTGCTGCCTTTTTGCTTTTTAACAGGAAGACAGTAACATTTGGCGTAGGTTTAATATTTGGGTTTTTAGGTAATGTAGCAGTAGCAAATGGATTTTACGATATAGGCGAGCAGGTATTGAGCACTTTTATCGTACTACTGGCAACCTTCTTGTTTGTTTATGACATTCCCAGATTATATAATTTGCTTATAAAGGAAACACCTGCTTATGCAAATAAATTTATTCCACATTTCACCGTACGCTTGGGAAAAGCACGCAAAGGATTAAAAATTGCTTTTCTGGCCTTTGCGGTACTATTCGCATATAAAGCTTATGATAATTACACCAATGATCCTTATAAGATACCCCGTACCCCAGGTTTAAGTAAAGCGTTTGGATATTACAATGTAAAGGAGTTTGTATTAAATAAAGATACTATACCATATTCTAAAACTGATTCTAACAGATGGCAGGACGTTGTTTTCGAGAAATGGTCCACTTTGACAATTAAAGTAAACAGGCCGGTTAAGATAGACTTATCAAGCGGCGAAGAAGTTCACGAAAAGGACATCGATAGAAATTATGAACTGGCAGGATATTCCGGACGTCATTACTTCTATTATGATGCCGATACAGTAAATCATACACTTTCATTACAGAATAAAAATAAAAATCAACGAAATGAAAAGCTTCAGTTGAAATATGAGCGGCCAAATGATTCTACAATAGTGCTATCGGGTATTAACGAAAACCGGGATTCAATACATGTAGTTCTTGCCAAAATAAATAAGAAGTATATGATGTTTGAAGGTCGTCGTAAGCCTGTAAAAATCTAGTTATCACTTAAATGAAATTGAAATGTCAACATTAGAGATAAACCTGGATGCTCCTGCTGAAACAGCTGGACCAGACAAACAAGAACAGGAAGTAGTTAAAGAATCACCTAAAACAAATAAATGGAAGAACTATCAGAAAATAGCATTTAGGATAGGCTTTTTGTATATGCTTTTTCTGTGTATTCCTACATATCCAAAGTTCTACGAAGAATTGTTCGCTTTAAGATTTTCAAAGATCACCTATCATGATTTTCAAGCCATCGTTGCATTCTGGCCCCCACAAATTGTAACTATAGAATCAGAGGAAGGAGTATTTGGTTTATTAAACTACATCAACCTGATTCTGCTATTCGGTGGATCTATTGTGGGAGGATTGATCTGGACTGCTCTTGATAAGAAATCAACTGAATATAGTAAACTGTACTATTGGATCAGAGTACTGGCACGGTATCGACTGGCTTATGGTATGATAGGTTGGGGATTGAAGAAAGCTTTCCCTATGCAAATGGTTTTCCCTACCGTAGGGATGTTAAACACTCCGTTTATTGATATGGCAGAGAAAAAACTGTATTGGTCGCATGTTGGCGTTTCTTTCTGGTATACCGTATTTCTTGGGTTTGCCGAAATCATTCCCGGATTGTTGTTATTAAATAGAAAGACCTCTCCATTAGGAGCAGCATTGGCAGCAGTCGTTACGTTCAACATCTGTATAGCAAACCACGCATACGATGCTGGTGTAGCAGTTCCTGCAGCTTATTTTGCCATTATTGGTATATTTATAGTTTGGTACGATCTGCCAAAAATCTGGAACCTGTTGGTAAATGAAAAAGATATCTTGCCATATAGATATCAGCCAGTTATCTCCGAAAAATGGCAGCGTAATCTTGCGGCAGGTGTAAAATGGACCTTTAATTTCTTGTTTGTGCCAGTTGCCGCAGGTTTATGGGCTTATGGTTTTTTTAACGGAAATAATTATAATATTCCAAGTACACCGGGATTAGCAGGAGCAAAAGGCTACTATAACGTTACTGAATACAGATTAAATAATAAAATAGTTCCTTACACCCCCCAGGATTCAGTACGCTGGCAGGATGCGACATTTGAGAGTTGGTCGTCATTGAGTTATAAAACCAATCGTGGGGCTATTGCAGATCGTATGATTGGATATTCTCCGCTCAGGGTAAAGAACGACAAAAAGAACAATAAACTTAATCAGGTAAATACACAGGATTCTGATGAGTTGGATAAGCTGAAGAAGAATAGGGACTTGGGTGTGACCAGATGGGAAGTAGGAGGTATGGCTGGCGAACGCAGATACTTTTTCTATAAGGCAGATACGATAAACCATATACTGTATTTGCAGAATAAAAACAAAAATCATAAAGAAGAAACGCAGGTACTGCATTATAGCAGGCCGACAGCAAATAGAATTATACTAAACGGAATTAATGAGTTTAGAGATTCTATTTATGTGGTATTAGATAAATCTGATAAGAAGTATCCTTTAGTTGAAGGCAGATATAGTTCAGTAAAGGAATATTAACCTTAGAATGTAATGAGTAATAAAATAGTTATAGCCGGAGGAACAGGTTTTTTAGGATCTGCTGTAATAAAAGCTTTTCCTGATGATGAAATTGTTGTACTAACCAGAAAGGAGAAGAAAAGCGAAGGGAATGTCAGGTATGTAGTTTGGGATGCTAAAACCATAGGTGATTGGGCTAACGAGCTGAAAGACAGTAAAGCGGTAATTAATCTGGTAGGCCGATCTGTAAATTGCCGCTACACAGAGGCTAATAAACAGGAAATCATTAGCTCAAGGGTTAATGCTACCCTGGCTATTGGGAAGGCAATTGAAGGCTTGAATAAGCCACTTGAGGTTTGGATTAATGCAGGTTCAGCTGCCATTTTTGGTAATTCCGGAGATGAATTGAAAAACGAAACTTCAGCTATAGGACATGGGTTTTCTCCGGAAGTGTGCAAGGCCTGGGAAAAAGCATTTGATAAATATAATAATCCGTATACACGAAAAGTATTTCTCAGAATCGGGATGGTTTTGCAACAAAATGGAGGCATATTGAAACCATTCATTAATATGACTAAGTTTGGTTTAGGAGGTAAAATAGGAACAGGCAACCAGTACATGACCTGGATACATGAACATGATTTTACTGATCTGATAAAATACACAATCTTAGATGCTGAGATTAAAGGGATTTTGCATGCGGCCAGTCCTTTTCCAGTAACTAATAGAGAATTTATGAAGACCATCAGACATGCTGTTCAGATTCCCTTTGGACTACCAAACCCCGCGGTGTTTATAAAAATAGGTGCTGTTTTTATAGGCACAGAGGCAGAACTTGTCCTTTCAGGAAGAAGAGTAGTATCATCAGTATTAGAAAAGAAAGGATTTAAATTCAAATATCCCTACCTTCACGATGCGGTTGCAAGGTTGTTAAACGAAAATAAATTATCACTAAGTAAGAAATAAATTATAGTGGGAAAAACAGATTTTGATGCAGTAGTTGTTGGGTCAGGACCAAATGGTTTGGCGGCGGCAATAGCATTACAACAGGAAGGACTGTCGGTATTGATTATAGAAGGAAAGAATGAGATTGGTGGTGGATTACGATCTGCAGAATTTACTTTACCAGGCTTTTTACATGATATTTGCTCTGCTATCCATCCCCTTGCAATTGGTTCTCCATTTTTTAATACCCTCCCGCTACAGGATTATGGTTTGTCTTATGCATTTCCAGACTTTGCCGCCGCCCATCCATTTGATGATGGTACCGCTGCGGTACTTGGAAGCTCTATTGAAGAAACAGCAAGGTTACTTGGTGATGATGAGCAAGCCTATCTTAAATTATTAAAGCCACTGGTTAAAGATTGGCCGAATATCGCAGCTGATGTTCTTGGACCATTGCATTTTCCTAAACACCCCATTGCTATGGCAAAATTTGGGTTAAATGCGCTTACATCAGCTACTTTTCTCGCTAAACGATTTAAAACTAAAGAGGCCAGGGGATTGTGGGCAGGAATGGCCGCGCATTCTATTCAGCCGCTGTCCAATTTAACTACCTCAGCGATAGGCCTGGTATTAATGGCTGCTGCACATCTAAAAGGATGGCCTATTCCAGTAGGAGGATCTAAAGAAATCGCAAATGCGCTGTCCTCTTATTTTATTTCATTAGGTGGTAAAATAGAAACAGGTCGCTTTATAAAATCATTAGATGAATTACCTTCTTCTAAAACAGTGCTTTTTGATGTAACACCTAAGCAATTATTACAAATAGCCGGTCATAAGTTCTCTAATATTTATAAATGGCAATTGGAAAGATATCGTTACGGAATGGGTGTTTTTAAAGTCGACTGGGCCTTAGATGGTGTCATTCCGTTTACCGCCAAACAAGCGCGAAGTGCAGGAACGGTACATATTGGCAATACGCTGGAAGAGATCGTCTTATCTGAAAAGCTTAGCTGGCAGGGCACACATTCCGATAAGCCATTTGTATTACTTGCGCAACAAAGCTTATTTGATTCCTCAAGAGCTCCTGAGGGAAAACATACAGCATGGGCATACTGCCATGTTCCTAATGGATCGGTAACAGATATGACTGAAATTATTGAAAAACAAGTGGAGCGTTTTGCCCCCGGTTTCAGGGATAGAATACTGGCAAAGCACACTATGAATACTGCAGAAATTGAGGCCTATAATCCAAATTATATAGGTGGAGATATTAATGGAGGTGTAATTGACATCGGACAGATATTTACCAGACCAGCCTTAAGAAGTTCACCTTATAGAACTTCTGCAAAGGGATTATATCTTTGTTCATCATCAACGCCTCCAGGAGGAGGGGTACATGGAATGTGTGGCTATAATGCAGCAAAACGTGCATTAAAAGATATTTTCTCCATCTCAATTTAAAAACAAAATAAACACAATACACAAATCAAACTAAATTCTAATGTCAGAAACTAAAAAACTAAACATTCATGAAGACTGGGTAGTAGTTATTCTTGGAACCTTAACAATTATCTTAACACTTTCCGGACTTTTATTACCTGTCCCTATATTTAACTGGACAAACGTTGCAGAGCTATCATCATCGGTACTAACAGCCTCTAATCTGGAGCACATTGGATTACAATTTATATTTGTAATTATAATAGCAGCACTAGGTGCCTTTTTAACTGGTAAATCTGTTAAAAGTGCAGTGATAACTTTTCCATCTGTTTACGTTTTAACAATGATCGCGCTTGTACTTGCAGGTAACAGCCAGGTTAAAGCACTGAACTTGGAAGCCGTGATTTTTAGTCTTGCCATTGGTTTAGCAATTAGTAACTTTTTTAAATTACCAGAATGGTTTAAATCATCTTTATCTACTGAGCTTTTTGTTAAAATAGGATTGGTACTATTAGGTACAAGTGTAATCTTCGCTGATGTACTAAAAGCAGGTTCGCTTGGCCTGATCCAGGCATTGGTTGTCGTGCTGTCAGTATGGTATTTCGCATTTTGGTTATGTAAAAAAATGAAGATAGATGACGAGTTAACTATGATGATTTCGAGCGCAGTTTCTATTTGCGGTGTATCAGCAGCAATTGCTACATCCGGAGCCATTAAAGGCGATTCTAAAAAGCTATCCTACGTGATATCTATGGTACTTATTACTGCAATACCTATGATGATCTTTATGCCTTACATTGCAGCTTATTTCCACTTTCCGCAGGCGGTAACAGGCGCATGGTTAGGGGGTAGTATTGATACCACCGGTGCTGTAGTTGCTTCAGGTTCATTAGTAGGTGAGGAAGCGCTAAAAATCAGTACTATTGTTAAGTTTTCTCAAAATGTATTGTTAGGAATTGCGGCATTTGCCATTTCGATATACTGGACTTACACACATCACCCTGCCGGAAAAGACAAAGAAACAAAACCTACACTTAAGGTAATATGGGAGCGTTTTCCAAAATTTGTAATTGGCTTTGTTGGCGCATCATTGCTGTTTTCTTTTTTTATTACACCAGAGGTAAATGCCGAAGTAAAAGGTAGTTTAAAAAACCTGCAGGGGCTATGGTTTGTACTGGCCTTTACCAGCATCGGATTAGAAACCAATTTTGCAGATCTGTTTGGTAAAAATAGTAAAAGACCTTTCTATGCTTTTTTAATTGCACAGGGATTTAATGTGATTATTACTTTGATTATAGCATTCCTCCTTTTTAAATAAGTCACGTTACGAATATCTTATAATTCACCCGTCAATCACCCCGTCATAATACCTCGTCATCTCGACGAAGGAGAGATCCCTTGACCAAATCGGCATAATCAAGAGATCTCTCCTATCGTCGAGAGGACGAATTTATCTTTTAGGACACACTCTTCCTGTTTAATATGGCTTTTTCTCTAGTGGAGTTGTATCAAATCTAAATTATTTCTTAATTGATAAAACGTATTATCAAACTAAAACAAACGTTTGTTCAACCTTTTTATTCCTGAATTTGGCAATCAATCTTTTTGTTATTGTATATGCCTGATATTCTATTAACAATTAAGTATTGAAATATTCAAGAGGATTTTATTTAGCTTTTTTACATCGTTTACAAAAAGAACTCTTAATCCTTATTCGGATTGTTTACCAATTTACACAAACGTTTGCATAATTTTAAACCGCCTCAGTAAACCATTTTATATTTGTTATTTGTAATTTAACCCAAGCATCAGCTGTGCTGTAGCCCTATTGAACCAAATTAATAACCAATATGAACTAAATTAATCTCCATTTCCTGTGGGATCTTAAAGTAAGATGCCCGGGACAAAATCATTTATCGCTCTGATGAATGATTAAGCCAAACCACTATTAACAAACAAACTAACCTTAAACTGTATGAATGCAAAAATTTTACGCTTAATAGGCGTAGGGGGACTTCTTTGGCTTTTTTCCGGAGCAGTTTTTATCTCCGATGCCAACGCCCAAACTGAACCCAAACTTAAAGTGTCGGGTACTGTAAAAGATAACCTGGCTATGCCTTTGCCAGGAGTTTCCATAAGAGTACTAGGTACTAAAAACGGAACAGCTACAAATAACAATGGTAAATACGCTATTGATGTAAATCCATCAGATACACTCGAATTCTCTTCTGTTGGTTATAATAAACAAAAAATCCCTGTACGAAACAGATTAGATCTGGATGTAATTATGGAACCAATGGATGGTGGCTTACAAGAAGTAGCTATTGTAGGTTTTGGTAAACAAAAGAAAGCCAGTGTAGTAGGGTCTCAGGTAACCATAAAACCCGAAGAACTAAAGCTTCCTGTCAGGGATTTGACCAGCGCTTTAGCTGGTAGATTAGCTGGGGTTGTTGCCACTCAAAGAGGTGGGGCACCAGGCTTTGATGGTTCCAATATTTTTATCAGGGGAATTGCAACTTTTGCCTCGAGTCCACAAGGACCGCTATTGGTTGTAGATGGAGTTCCGGACAGGGACATCGCAAATATAGATCCTGAGGATATTGAAAATTTCACTGTTTTAAAGGATGCCTCGGCAACAGCTGTTTACGGTACCAGGGGTGCAAATGGCGTTATCCTGATTAATACCAAAAAAGGTAAAATTGGTAAGCCAACTATAAATGCAGAGTTTAATCAGGCTGCCAGTAAATTTACAGCGCTGCCTAAGTTCTTAGATGCGCCAGGATTTATGTCATTATATAATGAAGGTTTAACCATGCGTGGAAGAACTCCTTTGTATTCCGCAGAGCGTATTGCTAAACATGCAAGCGGAGAGGATCCGGATTTATATCCAAATGTAAACTGGTACGACGAGTTGTTTAATGATTATGGTTTTAATCATCGCGCTACCTTAAATGTTGGCGGAGGTTCTGAAAGTGCAACATATTATATCTCTGCCGGATATTTTGGAGAACAGGGCCAGTTTAAACGAGACGAAACCCAGGCATATAACTCTGATTTAAAACTAGACAGGTTTAACTTTACCAGTAATGTTGGCGTTAACTTAACCAAAACTACTAAACTTGATCTTGGTGTTAACGGATTCATAACCAATGTTAACCAGCCAAATTATGGTATTGATGCAATTTTTAATATTGCTACTCAAACATCACCTCACATCATTCCAATCCGCTATTCAAACGGACAATGGCCCCAATTAACAGGAACAGGAGCAAGTCCATGGATGTATTTAACTCAGTCTGGTGTTTCTAATGCCTATAACAATACCGTTAGATCAAATATCAGAGTAACCCAGGACCTAAACTTTTTGGTGAAGGGTTTATCTGTTGCTACCATGTTTGCTTTCGACTTCAAAGGGCTTAATACTCAAAGACGTTTCAGAACCCTGCAAACATATTATGCCACCGCAAGAGATTCTGAGGGGAATTTGGTAAGTACCATTTCAACTCCTGGTAGCAGTGATCTGGCTTTTGGAATGAGTAATGAAAGCGACAGGAGATTTTATACTGAATCGTCTTTAAATTATACAGGAAAATTCGGTGATCATGATATTTCAGGGTTGTTATTGTTTAATCAATCTGACTACCGAAATGCCTTAAACGGAATAGATAACTGGACTAAAGCTATTCCTTATCGTCAGCGTAACGTAGTAGGTAGGGCAACATATGGTTATATGAACAAGTATTTTATTGAAGGTAACTTCGGGTACTCAGGTTCAGATAACTTTGTTCCTTCCCGTCGCTTTGGTCTTTTTCCTTCAATTGGCGCGGGTTGGTTAGTGTCAAACGAGAAATTCTTCGAATCAATTAAAGATGTTGTTTCTCACTTTAAGTTACGCTATACCTATGGTTTATCAGGTAACTCAGCAGTTAACAACAATGCATTACGCTTTCTTTATTTAACAACTATTGGAAACGGAGGTAGTTATACTTTTGGTGAACCAGGTCAGTTAACTAGTGGTACAGGCTATGCTGAAAGCCGTATTGGCGGAGACGTACAGTGGGAAACTGCCCGTCGTCAGAATTTAGGAATTGAGTTAAATTTCCTTAAAGATGATCTGCAATTAATTGTCGAGTTGTTTAAGGAAAGACGTACAGGTATTTTATTGCCGAATAATGTAATTCCATTTAACTCTGGTTTTAACAGCGGTAATATTCCTTACGGAAACATTGGTATTACCAATAATAAAGGGATTGATGTTACTTTGAACTACACTAAAAACTGGACTAAAGAGAATTTTTTCTCTTTCAGAGGAACCTTCAATACCAATAAAAATCTTGCAGAGTTTGACGGTTTGCCACCCTGGAGATACGATTACTTAAATCGTACAGGGCATGCTATCAGTCAGCGTTTTGGATACATAGCAACAGGATTATTCCAAAGTGAAGATGAGATCGCCAATGCAGCAGTTCAAGCAGGTGATGTTAGACCAGGCGATATTCGTTATAAAGATTTAAATGGTGATGGTATAATCAATTCAAATGACCAAACCGCTATAGGCTATGGCAACGTTCCTCGTATTGTTTATGGACTTAGTTTTGGTGGTGGTTACAGAGGTTTCGATATGAGCTTGTTTTTCCAGGGCTCAGGAATGGTTGATTTTAACTATGCAAGCGGTTTCGCAACAGAACCGTTTTCCAATGGAGCCACTTTCGGAAACATGTATGAATACGCGAATGACCGTTGGACTCCTGATAACCCCAATAAACGACCATTCTATCCAAGAATGTCAACCAGTCAGGATATTACATCCAATTACTACACCAGCACATGGTGGATTAAAAGAGCCGATTATATCCGCTTAAAGAGTGCAGAAGTTGGTTTTACTTTTACCAAGAAATTTCTTGAAAAAGTGGCCATTAAACGCTTAAGAATATATGCAAATGGTACAAACCTGGTTACTTTCTCAAAATGGAAATTCTGGGATCCGGAACTTGGTGATGCAAGGGGTGCTTCGTACCCAAACATTACTACCTACAATCTTGGTTTACGTGCAAACTTTCAATAACAGATCATGACTTTAAAACATAAAAATATTAGAAAAGCATTGGCGGGAGTTATTTGCCTGGTTATGCTTGCACCTGCAGGTTGCAAAAAAGGATATTTTGACAATATACCAGATAATATCATCACAGTTGAGAACATATTCGAAAACAGAGGCCAGACAGAACGTTGGCTAACGGGTTTATACAGCTCTATTCCAGATATCTGGGCGGCACCCTATACCTATCAGTATATGGGGATAAGTGATGAAATAGAGTTTGCCAACTGGGGGGTAGGTACAGCGCCATCAATTAATAACGGAGCAATTACTGCAGATAGTTCACCGTCAAATGCTGGCGCGTATTATGAGAAGATTCGTCTTGCATCTATCTTTTTAGAAAACATAGATAATAATAAAGAGATTATTGCTTTACCTAATGGTCCTCAATTAATTAAACAGTATAAAGGAGAGGCCAGGTTTATGAGGGCTTATTATTACTGGTTAATGATGAAAGAATTAGGGCCAGTAGTATTAATGCCTTTAAAATCGGCCAGTATAAAAGATGATTTCCAAATTCCAAGAAGCTCCTGGGATGAGTGTGTGAATTTTGTACTTGCTGAAATGGCACTTGCCAAGGAAGATGTGCCTTTACAGAATTACGCAGTAGGCAGTTCAACTGAGTTGGATCCTGCTCAAACAGGAAGAATTAATAAATTGATTGTTTCAGCTGTTCAATCGCAGATTTTATTATACCATGCAAGCCCTTTGTTTAATGGAAATACTGAATTAGGTGATTTCAAAAACTTTGATGGCAAACAGCTATTTAATCAGACTTATGATGGTACGCGTTGGAAAAAAGCAGCTGATGCTACAAAAGCCGCTATTGATATGGCAATTGCCAATGGCAAAGGCTTATTTAAAGTTGCAGATGATGATCCATTCAGAGCTGCTTACTTATCGTGCAGAAACATGTTCTGGGATGGATGGAAAACTGAAGGCATTTGGTTAAGATCCGCTTCGGATGTGAGCGGAAGCTGGGAACGTCACTCTTGTCCGCGCTCAATTTCCGGAGGTGCGTGGAATGGAATGGGGGTGTTACAAAGCCTTGTAGATGATTTTAGAATGAAAGATGGTTCCTCGATAGCCAACAATCCCAGTTATAATGAAAATACCTATCCTAATACAGAGGGTGTTATTGGAATCGGATCCAAAACAACAACCTTGTACGTTGCAGGAACTAATCAAATGTATCGTAACAGGGAAGCCCGTTTCTATGTTGATGTTACTTTCAATGGTGCGGTAAATCCTGGGGTGGCAAAAGCTAATACAGCTACTGAAAACAATTCAAGAGTTGAATTCTTTAAAACAGGTAGTTCAGGTAAGGATGGTAATGCACGTGACTGGCCTAAAACAGGCTATACCTCACGTAAAAACATTACACCGAATATTAACTTTAACCCAACTGTTACCACCAGCAGACCAGCTATGTTGATTCGTTTGGCAGAGTTGTATTTAAACTATACTGAAGCACTTAATGAAGCTGAACCTGGTAACCCGGATATTGCAAAATATTTAAATGAGATCCGTGAAAGAGGAGGATTATTGCCAATCACAGGTGCGCTTAGCCAGGATGAAATGCGTAAAGAGATTCGTTTGGAAAGAAGAATTGAATTGTGCTATGAAGCAGGTATTCGCTATTTCGATGTACGCCGTTGGAAAATAGCTGATAAACCAGGATCTAATCAGGGTGGGGCAATGTACGGAATGAATATAGATGCAGGTACTTCATTGTCAGATCCGGCATTCCATGTACGTACCGTGGCAACTGTAAGAAAAACATGGCAAAGGAAATACTATTTCTTCCCATACGGACAATATGAAATGGATAGAAATAAGGTTTTAGTACAGTTCCCGGGCTACTAACCAAATATGATTTTAGACTTCATTAGATAGAAATTATGAATACAAAAATAAAATACAACATACTCATTCTTCTGGGCCTCGGTATATTCCTTGGCTGTAAAAAGAATGATGCATTTAACGAGGAAACAGATTCCAAAAAAGGTGCTCAGGTTTTTCTGGCAAAAGCAAACCGCGGTTTACAGGAACTCCAGATTTTTCCGTTTACAGATGATGCACGCTCAATTAATTTTGGTGTAGAGTTTGGTGCTGTAGGTTTACCTGCAAGTCCTATTCGCATTAAAGTTGCCATTGATAACAGGGCGTTTGACAGTTTAAATGTGATCCGCAGTACTTCTGCATTACCTCTTTATGAAAAGTTTCCTGCTGATGCGTACAGTATAGATCGTACAGATCTAACTATTCCTAAAGGAGGAGTTTCTTCAGAGCTTGTTAACGTCAAGTATTTCTCGAAGAAATTCGATACAGAAAAGGATTATCTTTTGCCAATTAGCATAACTGATGCATCGGGATACGACATAAACCCCAATGTAAAAACCATTTTGATCGTTGTTCCTAAACTGGTAGAAAAAGTTGCTTCCAGAAGTAAATGGAAAGTAACTGCAAGTAGCGAGGAGTTAACAGGCGAAGGTGCTGTTAACGGACACATAGCCGCTGTTATTGATGGAGATATCAATACCTTCTGGCACTCGTCATGGTCAACTGTAGAACCGCCATTCCCTCATTGGTTAGAGTTCAATATGGTTGATTCTACATATATCACAAAAATTGCATTAACTCCACGTCAAAACAACTCAAATGGTTTTACAAAGTTTAAGCTTGAAGCAAGTTTAGATGGAGCAACCTGGACTGTTATTGGAGATAATTTAGTGTTTAATCCATCTTTAAAACAAGCTCAGGAATATCCGGTTGAACATAATTGGTATAAATACTTAAAATTAACAATGCTTGAAGGAAAACAAAAATCTACTCACCTTGCAGAGTTTACAGCGTATACCTATTAATTTTTAAAACAAAATAATGTTCTTAAAAGATTCCGGAACCTACCAGGAACCGGACTCTTTTTATTCCAGGTCATTGCTAACCAAATGTTTTGAACCTGCGTATTCAGAAGGGGTCATCCCAAATTGTTTTACAAAACATCTTCCAAATTGTGCTTGAGAACTAAATCCTGTCATAGAGGCAATTTTTAATATTTTATAATTCCCTTCTACCAATAATTCTGCTGCCTTTTTTAGTCTTGTTATGTTAATAAGCTCATGAGGCGAAAGATTAGAGATCGCCTTTATCTTTCTATACAATGTTGGTCTGCTCATATTCATAGTATCTGCTAACAAATCTACATCCAGAGACTTGTTGTCAATGTTTTTATTGATAATTTCATTTAACTTCTCAAGAAATGCTTCATCTGCCTTATTGTATGCCATACTTTTAATATGTACCAGTGGTGAGCTCGCAAAGTAATTTTTAATCTTATCTCTGCTGGCAAGCAGATTTGATATTTGAGTAAGCAGATGATCCGGAGAGAAAGGTTTTTCCAGATAAGCGTCAGCACCGACTTCCAGACCTTCTATTTTAGATTGCAAGGTGTTTTTTGCAGTTAAAAGGATAATTGGGATATGAGTATACTCCAGGTTGTCTTTTACTGCTTTGCACAATTCATAACCATCCATTACCGGCATCATAATATCACTGATAATTAAATGGATGCTTCTTTCTTTTAGGATATCTAAAGCTTCTTTTCCATTGCCAGTCTGGATTACCTGAAAATCTTTAATCAATCGATCCGTTATGAATTCCCTGATCTCGATGTTATCTTCGACCAGTAAAATAACAGGTGATTCTATGTTTTTATTCTCTTGAATAATCTCTCTGGCTGGTTGTTTCTCATTTGATAAATCGTCATTAATCTTAAATTCTCTTTCATGATGCTTAGGTAAAACAAGAGAGAAATTATTCCAAATGCCATCTTCCGTTCTCAGTTGTAATGTACCTTCATGTAATTCTGCTAATGAGCGGGCTAATGGTAATCCTATTCCGGTACCTCTTTGATCTTTATTGCTTTCCATTCTATAAAAGGGCTCAAAGATCTTTTTATGCATGTTAAACGGAATAAGATCTCCGTCGCTTTTTACTTCGATGTCAAAGGTATCCTTATAGGAATTTAAAGTAATTACAATTTGGCCGGAAGCATATTTAACTGCATTATCAATCAAATTACTTAGTATTTTATTTAATGCTTCAGGATCTGCATATGCGTACAAGTGTTCATCCGGCAGATTAACACTTAACCTGAGGTTCTTTTGTTCCATTGCTGATTTATATCTTAAGCAGTTTTCTTCCAGTAGTTTGCTTACATTAATATTTACAAAATTGAGATTGAACCCTTTAATCTCTGTTTTTCTGAAATCAAGTAGCTGATCTGTTAGCTCAATTAATCGATTGGTATTCTTTTTCATGATCACCAGATTGTCCGTAATAGCAGGCATATCTTCAGCTTCTTTCATTATTTCCTCCAGAGGGCCTTTAATTAGGGTTAGTGGGGTGCGGATCTCATGAGTAACATACGTGAAAAACTCAATCTTGGCATGATACAATTCCTTTTCTTTTTTCGATTCCCACAACTCGATCTTACGTTTATTTTTGTTGTGGATGCGTTGATGATAATAACGGATTGCATAATATATAGCAACTGCAATTACCAGTGCATAGAATAAAAAAGCAAGCGGACTAGCCCACAAGGGAGGCTTTATGATAATTTTTAATTCCGTAATCTTATTATTCCATACGCCACTGCTGTTTGCAGCCTTTAATTTAAAGATATAAGTGCCAGGAAATAAGTTTGTAAAATATACCTTTCTATTGGTTTTTAGGTATGTCCAGGTTTTATCCAGTCCTTCCATTTTAAAGGTATACTCTGTCATTTCCGGGGCTGTATATCCTAGAGCGGCAAAGTCAATACTAAAAGTGGATTGGTCATGGGGGAGTTCAATTTCATCAGTAAAATTAATGGAGCGGCTCAAAGGAGAATTCTTCTTATTAATTTCAATCTCTTTATTGTAAACCTGAAAACCTGTAATGTAAACCGGTGATACAAATTTATTCTGCCTGAACTGATCTGGTAAATAGCTGATTAAGCCCTTTACACTGCCAAAATACATCCGGCCATTCACATTTTTAAATGCAGAATTGTAATTGAATTGATCACTGAGAAGTCCATTGGCCTTTGTATACGATTTAATTCGATTGGCAGCAGGATCAAAGCATACCAGACCTCTTGAAGTACTTATCCAAAGATTACCTTTACTATCTTCCAGAATTTTATAGAATACATTACTCAGAAAGCCACTTTTACTGTTATACCTCTTAAAGCTTCGGTCTTTATCGTTAAACTGATTTAAACCATTCTCTGTAGCCACCCATAATGTTCCTTTTGCATCTATAAAAGCGCTGTTTATTGCATTAGAACTTAAACTTTTTCGGTTATTTTCCTCGTATTTGTAATAGCCGGATATTTTGTTGGTTGGGTTATAAAAGTACAAACCATCTCTTAAAGAGCTTGCCCAAATAGTTCCATGGTCATCTTCTATTAAATTTGAATAATGAAGGTTCCCCGGTACCTCGTTTAACAAAGTGAAATCAT
This sequence comes from Pedobacter panaciterrae, assembly GCF_001636695.1. Classification (GTDB taxonomy): domain Bacteria; phylum Bacteroidota; class Bacteroidia; order Sphingobacteriales; family Sphingobacteriaceae; genus Pedobacter; species Pedobacter panaciterrae_A. Next base: position 21,422 of record NZ_LGEL01000006.1, on the reverse strand, counting down.
TACCAGATCTGTTATAACGATATAAGCCAAATGAGGTGCCGATTAAAATCTCTCCCGACCTGGTTTTTAGCATACTTTCGATAAAGTTGCTTTTTAATTCATTTGGGGCGGGGCCAGCACTATAGTGTCTTAAAACTTTTGAAGTTTTTATATCCATTACATCCAATCCACGTTCAAAAGTTCCAATCCATAGCTCATCACCAACTGCCAGCAGTCCATGGATATTTGTATGCGATATACTTGTTTTATCTCCGGTAGGTTTAAAGTGTTCAAAAACCCCGGTTTTACTGTTCATTTTATTTAGGCCCCCATCTTCGGTGCCAATCCAGATATTGCCTTCTTTGTCGTTGCAAATCTCTCTGACAGCATAACCGCTTAAACTATTACTTCCTCCTTGAGGAAAGAATTTGTCGAAAGAAGTATATTGATTTGGATAATAGTTTACCCCTCCAAAATAGGTTCCAGCCCAAATTCCTCCTTCTTTATCCCGGGCTAATGTGTATACTGCATTGTCGGAAATTGAATAAGGGTCGTTAAACTTATTGCGCAGGTTATTGTACTTACCTGTCTTTATGTTATAAATGAACAGACCAGATTCTGTAGCTATCCAATATTCATCATCATCTTTGGCAATAAAATCCCTCGCATAAATTGCAGTTTGATCTGGGTTTGCAACTAAAATGTCCTTATAAGTTAGGGTGCTGGTATCAAACGACTTAATGCCCTGGTTGGATGTTCCGATAAAAAAGAAACCTTTTCCGGTATCGTACAGCTTTTCTATCCAGGAAGATATGGTTGGTTTTGAGTTGTTAAATACATTATAGTTTTCGAATGTATTTTTTTTGTCGTTATACTTCTGAATGAATCCATCAGTTGTAGAAACCCAAACCTCATCATTTGCAGTAATGCTTAAAGATGTAGCTCCTGAGTGTATCCTTGGTTCAAATGTATTTAATTTTTTAGACTGCTCATTATACTTACAAAGGGTTAAACCGGCTATATACCAGATATTACCCTTACTATCTAGTTTAATGTCTCTTATATCTCTGTTTTTTGTTGGTTCAATAAGATCAAAACTTTCATTTAAGGGATTGTATTTGTATAAGCCAATTAGGGTACCTGCCCAGATGTTCTCATTCTTATCTTCATAAAGGCTGTGTATAAAATTATTGCCTATACTTTTAGGATTATCCGGGTCATTTCTGAAAATTTTAAAGGTATACCCATCAAATCTATTCAGACCATCTTTAGTGCCGAACCATAAAAACCCTTTTTTGTCCTGCAAACTACAGATCACAGAATTATAGGATAAGCCGTTTTCAACCTGATAATGCCTGAAGGTATACGATTGTGCGAATGCTGAAACGGCCACACCGAAGAGTATGGATAATGTCAATAAAAACTTGTTCAATGCTATTTTATATTGGTTATGATAAAGATAGCTCGAAAAGTACCAAAAAGGAACATCAATTCCTTATTTGTGCCATTATGGAGATAATTGAGACAAATTGAACAACGTTTGATCAGTAAGATCAAATGTTAATTCTTCAATTAGCATAACAATTCGCCGTGCTACGGAATGAATTGAACCAACCAAATATAAATTGTAAATGAGCATGAAAAAAAAATTACACTTTAGCAAAGAGTTAAAGCTCTGCTTTATTCTTAGTTCATTATTTATTCTCTGTTGCCAGGCAGTATTTGCCCAGAGCAATGTAACGGGAACCGTATCAGATAAGTCGGGGCCATTAATAGGAGTCGGTGTGCAGGTCAAGGGAACCTCTGCATCTACCACCACAAATCAAAATGGTACGTATACCATTTCAGTTCCCAATAGCGGAAATGCAGTTCTTGTGTTTTCTTATATTGGTTTCACAACTCAGGAAGTTGTAGTTAACAGCCGATCTACCGTTAATGTGTCTTTAATTGAATCAGCTTCTGATCTAAGCGAAGTTGTTGTTGTTGGTTATGGAACGCAAAAAAAGAAAGACCTTACAGGTGCCATCTCTGTTGTAAAAGCAGCTGATGTTCAGAAAAGACAAGGGACAACGGTTGCAGAATCATTACAGGGTTTAGCAACTGGTATCAGGGTGAGGGGTGGTGGACAACCCGGATCAGAAGCCCAGATCCAGATCAGGGGGTTGAAGAATTTTGGAGCTAACAATCCTCTATATGTAATTGATGGTTTGGTTACAAGTGCAAACCGCGATTTTAATCCTGCAGATATTGAATCCATACAAATCCTTAAAGATGCTTCTGCAGCCGCCATCTACGGCTCTAGAGCAGCGAATGGGGTGATTATCATTACCACCAAAAGAGGTATTGATGGCCCGATGAAAATTGAGTTCTCAGGAAAAAGCAGTGTGCAGACGATTCCAAGATATGATCTTGCTGAGACCGACGAATTTTCGAGATTAAATTTTATGGCTTATGATAATGCAGGGGTAAACCGCCAGAAATTGGATTTAAGTACAAATACCGATTGGCAGGATGTAGCATTTAGAACAGGAAATGTGCAGGATTATAACTTAAGTTTTTCGGGAGGAAGTAAAGACGCTACTTATTTTGTTTCAGGAGGTTATTTTGGAAACAAAGGTACAGTAATCAGTACTGATTTTGACAGATTAAGTTTTAGAGTGAATACAAAAGGCACCAAAGGCATCTTTACCATTGGAGAGAATCTGGCCATAAGCAGTTCTAAATCTAATGAAATGTCGGGCAACCCAATACTTGATGTAGTTCGTATGTTACCTACTATACCTGTTTATGACGCTAGTCATCCGGGTGGGTACGGTTACGGAGACGAAGCCAAAGCCAGAACATTTGGAACTAATCCATTAGCTATAGCTAACCTTGAGGATCGCGTAAATCAAAATTTAAGAATCAGAGGTAATCTATTTGCTGAGTTGCAGTTGCTTAAACCCTTAAAGTTCAGAACAAGCCTCGGATATGAAACCAGCAGAGATCATTACACCTATTTAAAAAAGGATGGATTCTGGACACTTAACCAGGCTTATGATCCGGCAATACTAAATGAGAATAGAGGAGAATCATCTACAGTCCTTATAGAAAACACACTTACTTTCAATAAAGAGTTTGGAAAACACTCGCTAACAGTTATTGGAGGACAATCTTACCAAAAGGACAATTATGCTATGATTTGGGGTACAAAGCGTAATATTTTACAGAACTCCACAACAGGCCATTACTATGATGTTTTAGATCAGGGAAATGAGGCGCTTACAGGAGGGTATAGAAATCGCTCAGATCTGATTTCATATTTTGGCAGGCTGGAGTACAATTACGCTGATAAGTATTTGTTAAATGCAGTTATCAGAACCGATGGTGTTTCCAGATTTGGTCCTGATTATAAATTTGGTAGTTTCCCGTCAGTGTCAGCTGCATGGCGTATCAGTAAGGAAGACTTTTTTAAATCGTCCTGGATTGACGACCTGAAAATAAGAGCGAACTATGGAACTTTAGGAAGCAGTGATATTGGAGCATACGAATATATGGCTTTTATAAATACCTTCTCTACAATCCCAATGGGCCCAAACCAAAATCTTCAGTCAGGTTCAACGCAGGTACAGCTTGCAAACAGAGATTTGCATTGGGAAGAAGTTACTCAGCAAAATTATGGTATTGATGCTGCATTTCTTAATAATAAACTTTCAATCAGTGCAGAGTACTTTATCTCAAAAACCGATGGAGTGTTAATACGCTATCCTTTACTTCTTTCTACAGGTAATGATGGGGGTAATCCTTTCGTAAACGGAGGTATATTAGGTAACAGAGGATTTGAGCTAACTGCAACTTATGCCGAAAATTCAACTGAATTTAAATATAACGTTACCGCAAATCTAACCACACTAAATAATAAAGTTCTCGGTCTGGGTTATAATAAGAATAAAACTTTTGTCGGTAATACAGTTACCGAAGTTGGTCAGCCAATTGGAATGTGGTATGTACTGCAAACAGATGGTTTATTCCAGAATACTGATGAGGTAAATAACTATAAAAATGCTGCAGGTAGGGTAATTCAGCCAGGAGCAAAGCCCGGTGATATCCGCTATAAAGATAACGATGGTGATGGTGAAATCACTAATAAAGACAAGGTTGTAGTAGGAAGCCCATGGGCTAAATATGAGTTGGGTTTAAATCTTGGAGCTTCATATAAAGGGTTTGAATTTTCTATGGATTGGTTTGGCTCCTTTGGTTCAAAAGTGTTTAACGGTCCAAGAAGTGTAATGGATAATTTCTCAGACAATTCTAATTATCGTGCTGGCGTTCAGCCATGGACACCTGAAAATCCTAATACAAGTGTACCTCGTGCCTTTTATGGTAGTACCATCAATGCTCGAGGTGATACCGACCGTTGGCTGGAAAATGGAAGCTTTGCCCGTATGAAATACATCGGTGTTTCTTATAATATACCAAATAAACTGTTAAAAAGAATAGGGTTTAATAATGCTAAGGTGATCCTTTCCGGACAAAACCTGATCACCATCACTAAGTATACCGGGCTTGATCCTGAATTTAGTAACGGAAGTGTTTTTGAAAAAGGATTTGACTTTGGTGCATTTCCTAATTTAAGAACTGTATCTCTAGGTTTAAACTTCGGATTTTAATATTAGAAACATGAAAAAGATAATTTCAAAAATATTGGTGCTTAGCACACTCATCCTGATGTTCTCCTGTAAAAAGGAACTGTTAAACCAGGATAATCCAAATACATTAACTGTTGACCAGTTCTGGAAAACTGAAAGCGATGCCCAAAAGGGGGTAAACGCAGCATATGCAATGTTTTATCAAAATGGAGGATGGAACAGGTGGATCTATTTTAGACTCGATTTAACTTCTGATGAAGGATGGAGCAATAGCCCATGGACTGAGCTAGGCGACTGGACTCGTTTTCAATACATCAATTACAATTTCTGGGAAGGGAATGTAAACACTTACAGAGATACTTATAAGGCAATTTTTAGATGTAATCAAGTATTAACCTATGTGCCGGATATTCCTTTTGCAGACGCTAAAAAGAAAGCCGAAATACTAGCCCAGGCTAAGTTTCTAAGAGGCTTCTATTATTACTATGCGGCTATATTGTGGGAGAACTTTCCTATTGTAACTGCTCTGCAAACACCAACAGATTTACCTCAGCAAAGCTCTTTAGCTCAGGTGTGGGCTCTGGTAGAAAAGGACCTTACAGAAGCAAGTGCCGACCTGCCTGAACAATGGACAGGAAATGAAATTGGTCGAGCTACAAAAGGCGCAGCACAGGCATTATTAGGAAAAGCATTGATGCAGCAGCACAAATGGGCTGATGCTAAAACCGCTTTTGACTATCTTGTTACCGGTGCAGGTAAAAATTATTATGATCTTGTTGATTATAAAGATAACTTCAGGGCAGAAAACGAAAATAACAAAGAGTCTGTATTTGAAATTCAGTTTTCTGATGTTAATAAAACAGCAGAAGGTGATGGGCCGAGTGCAAATGTGGGCAGTAACCGTGCTCAGTTTTTTGCGCCTAGAAGTATTGGATGGTCAGATGGACAAGCCAGATTCTGGTTGGTTAGTGAATTTAAGAAAGAAAAAACTATTGATAATAAAATTGATCCAAGGTTAAGATACACATTATTCTATCCTGGTCTTGAAGCTGATTTTGGGGATAAGATTTATGGAAGAAGTTGGGAGTGGGGGGCTGATGAAGCTTGGTTCAAGAAATACTCACGTGACTATATGCGTAACAATGAAGATTATTTTAACCAGGTTAATAACAGAGTAATTCGCTTTGCCGATGTTTTACTCATGTATGCAGAAGCATTAAATGAGCTTGGGCAAACAGCTGATGCTTATCAATATGTAAACCGTGTGCGTACCAGAGCAAATATGTCAGCTTTAGCTACTGCTTATCCTGCAATTGGAAATGATAAAGACTTGTTCAGAGAGAGATTGAAGGTTGAAAGAAGTTTGGAGCTTTGTGGTGAAAGTGTCAGATGGGCAGATTTAAAGCGATGGGGTGATCTTGATACTAAAGCGAATGTAGATAAAGTAGCATTGCGCGATCCCGATTTCAAGAATTTTGTTGTTGGAAAACATATCAGATTACCCTTGCCTCAGGTTGAAGTAGATAATAACACTAATCTTTCCCAGAACCCTAATTATTAATTCAGAAACCATGTTTTTAAAAAGTGTAACCATTATTCTGCTATTACAAACCATAATTGGTTGTAGCAAGAGCCAGAAAAAGTCTGAACCGGATAAGGACAAACCTGCGCCTGCTATAACTACTTTTACAAATCCCTTGCTCAGCAGCGGGCCGGATCCATGGGTAATCCGAAAAGATGGGTTTTACTACTATATGAATACCCAGGGAAACAGGATTTCTATCCTTAAAACAAAGGCGCTTTCGGAGCTAGGCAGAGCAGAAGTAACAGTGGCTTATAATGCACCTGCTGCAGGTGCAGATTCAAAGAATATATGGGCACCGGAATTACATTTTTTAAACAACAAATGGTATATCTATTATACCGCCGGATCATCAGGAGATTTATCTACCCAACGTATGTTTGTTCTCGAAAACAGCAATGCCGATCCTACCAAGGGATCTTGGGTCGTAAAAGGACAGATAAAGGATAACAATGCTGATTTCTTTGCGATAGATGCTACTGTGTTTTCAAACAACGGTAAAGATTACATCATCTGGAGTGGGCATATTTCGGCGACTGATAATACCCAGCGATTGTATATTGCCCAGTTAGCTAATGAACCCTGGAAGATGGCGACGCCAAGAGCAGAAATTTCTACCCCAACCTACGATTGGGAAAAGATAGGTCTGCCTCATGTAAATGAAGGGCCGGAAATTCTGATGAATAAGAATGGGAAAACCTTTCTGATCTTTTCGGCCAGTGGTTGCTGGACTGATGATTACTCTTTAGGGATGATCAGTTTAAAAGATAATGGAGATCCATTGAAACCAGCAGACTGGACAAAAACCGATAAGCCTGTATTTACTAAAAAACCAGAAAACGGAGCTTATGGTCCTGGCCACAATAGCTTTTTTAAATCACCTGATGGAACTGAAGATTGGATTCTTTACCATGCTAATCCCAGAGCGGGATTAGCATGTTCCAACGATCGGAGCCCAAGAATGCAGAAGTTTACCTGGAATGCTGATGGAACACCAAACTTTGGTGAACCTGTAAAAATCGATTCGCCAATCCTTAAACCTTCAGGCGAATGAGAGTAGTGATTCAAATTTATGCCTTAGTACAGTTCTGTGCATTCCTGTCTTTTGGTTGTGGTAAAAAGAATGAAACGGTTAACGTTCCCCAAAAACCATCTGTTAATAAACATATAGAATGGGATTATAGTACACTAAAAAAGGTTTCGTCATCAGCCGCAGGCGAAAGATATTGCGGATATGCCAGAATGATTCAACTGCACGATCAGTCGTTAGTGGCCGTATATGAAGCCGATGGAAATGTTGTTAGTGTTAAAAGTGCTGATCTGGGAGCTACCTGGTCGGCACCTGTTTCAGTCGCCAAACGTGCTGATGGAACAAATATGTCTGTCCCTGATATATTGGAGCTAAAAGATCATTCATTACTGGCCAGCTATAACCCTAGACCATATGACATTTCGCCATCCAGAAAATTCGGTATCCGTACCAAGAAAAGTTACGATGGGGGATTAACATGGACAGACGAAAAGTTGCTTTATGAAGCAGGATATGAATTTAAAAATGGATGCTGGGAGCCGTCAGCAATACAATTACCCAACGGAGAAATTCAGCTTTATTTTGCTAACGAAGGAGATTATCTCAATTCCGATGAACAAAATATCTCCATGCTACGTTCCACTGATAATGGTTTAACATGGACCAAAAAAGCTGAAATTGTAAGTTTCAGGGCAGGGAAACGAGATGGAATGCCGGTACCTCTGTTACTTAATAATGGAAAGGAAATTGTATTTGCTATTGAAGACAATGGCTTTGATACTTTTAAACCTTACATCATCAGGAATTCTCTAAAAGACAATTGGGCAAGTACCATAGATGCCGGGAGCAGCAACCGAAGTTATGCACTGGCAGATAAAATTGACGATAAAATTTATGCTGGTGCACCTTATTTAAGGCAATTGAAAACCGGAGAAACCATACTTTCTTATCAAGGTACAGAAGGCCGTACCAATAAAATGGAGTTTGCAGATATGAAGGTGGTTATTGGAGACGATCAGGCCCGTAATTTTAATAGAAAATCAACACCTTTTATTATTCCGGCAAACAAATCGTGCTTATGGAATAGTGTAACTATTTTAAACGATAATACTATAGTGGCAGTAGCCAGCACAAATGCATATTCAAATCACTCAGAAATCTGGATGATAAAAGGACGGTTGGTACAAGACCCAATAGCATTAGCTGATCCCACAATATTTTTGGACAATGATAAGTATTATCTGTATGGCACTAGTAGTGATAAGGGCTTTGAAGTATATGAATCATCAGATTTAAAGAATTGGAAAGGTCCTGTTGGTAAAAACAATGGTTTCGCTCTTGTAAAAGGAGAAGCTTTTGGCAGTAAGGGCTTTTGGGCTCCACAGGTTTTTAAACACAAAAATGCCTACTATATGGCATATACTGCCGACGAACAGATTGCTATTGCAAAAAGCGATAGCCCACTGGGACCTTTTAAGCAAGAGCAGATAAAGGCGTTGTCTGGTATTGGCAAACAGATAGATCCTTTTGTTTTTTTTGATACCGATGGTAAAACATACATGTATCATGTAAAGCTTAAAGAAGGCAATAGAATTTTTGTTTCTGAGATGAAGCCCGATCTTTCTGATGTATTGCAGGAAACTACAAAGGAGTGTATTAGCGGAGTGCTGCCATGGGAAAATACCGAGAAAACAGACTGGCCGGTTACTGAAGGGCCAACGGTAATAAAACATAAGAATCTTTATTACCTGATTTATTCATCAAATGATTTTCGTAATAAGGATTATGCTGTAGGTTATGCTACTTCAACTTCTCCTTTAGGACCATGGAAAAAATATGCTGGTAGCCCGATCATAAGCAGAGAAAAACTGAAGTTTAATGGAACAGGTCATGGCGACTTGTTTACAGACAAAGCCGGAAATTACAAGTATGTAATGCATACACATCATTCACCTGCAAAAGTATCACCCAGGTCAACCGGAATCATAGACGTAAAGTTTGCTAAAGAAAACGGCAGCGAAGCCGATGTACTGGAAGCTGATGAATCAACGTTCAAACTTCTTTTTAATTCTAATGAAACCAAATAAAATACAATGAACAAATCACTAAATTATAACTTGAACCATTTAAAATGAGAAATCTAAAAACATGTTACTTAGCACTATGCTTGCTTGGCCTCGCGTTTCAATCGTGCGTACAAAAACAAGGGGAACAAACATCACAAACAGAACAGAAACCAAGAGAAATATGGACTGTAGAACAGGCCAATAAATGGTATGAACAATGGGGCTGGTTAAGAGGAAGTGACTTTATACCAAGTACCGCAATTAATCAGCTGGAAATGTGGCAAAAGGAAACTTTTGATCCTGCAACTATTGATAAAGAACTAGGCTATGCGGAAGGAATTGGGATGAACTCAATGCGTGTTTACTTGCATCATGCGGCATGGCAGCAAGATAAAGAGGGTTTCAAGGGAAGGGTAAAAGAATATCTTGATATCGCGGATAAACATCATATGTCAACCTTATTTGTGTTGTTCGATGATTGCTGGAACCCAACATTTAAAACAGGGAAACAACCGGAACCAAAAGTTGGTATTCACAATTCAGGCTGGGTAAGAGACCCGGGAGACTTGTATTATCAGGATTCAACTCTGGTAGATACGCTTGAAACTTATGTTAAAGATATCTTAACCACATTTAAAGACGATAAACGCATTGTGCTTTGGGATCTTTACAACGAACCTGGAAATTCAAACTATGGAAACAAAAGTATGGATCTGTTAAAGAAAGTATTTGAATGGGGACGCACAGTTAACCCTAGTCAGCCACTTTCTGTGGGGGTATGGAAATTAGATTTGAAAGAGCTTTCTGATTATCAGATTCAAAACTCTGATGTAACCACTTATCATAATTATGGCGATGTAAAGGATCACCAGAAATGGATTGATACACTTAGAAGTGTTTCTAAACGTCCGCTGATCTGTACTGAATACATGGCAAGATCAAGAAACAGCCTGTTCAGTAACATTATGCCAATCCTAAAAAAGGAAAATATCGGAGCTTATAACTGGGGCTTAGTTGCTGGAAAAACTAATACGATTTACGCTTGGGATAGTCCAATGCCTGATGGAAAAGAACCTAAACTATGGTTCCATGATATTTTTAGAAAAGATGGTAGTCCATACAAAAAATCAGAGGTTGATTCGATAAAAATGCTTACCGGAAAACAATAGGTAAGAAAGCAGAGTTTTCTTCTAAAGGCGAATTCTATTAAAAAGAGGCTGGTTTAAACCAGCCTCTTTTTGTATACAGTAATATTTTTTTAATTATTGTAAGGTACTACCTCAAATGTACCTGGCGTGTACCTTCTGCGCACTTTGTGCGGTGAAAAGTACTTTTTTGTGCATCAGGTGCGCAGATGCTATAGATGAAATACACAGAATGCCGAAGCCAGATAATAATGTTGAGCTATTAATAGTAAGAAAATAAATGCGCTTAAAAAGCATAAAATATTGTAAGTTCAAACTGTTTAATAACGAATTGAAGGCAGTTATCAGTTGATGAATACATGCGAATATGGGTAATGGAAAATGGGGGAATAATATAGATATTACACAATAAGGGATATTGAAACAAATAAATGCCTGCCAGATTTAAGTATTTATGGTAATTTTGCAAAGCGCTCTTAGCAATTATGAAGAAATAACTCGGTGAGTTTAAACAAGCACACCGTTAAATATAAAACAGAAAGTGAATATGAAAAGAGTAGTAGTAACAGGTTTGGGTGCTGTAACCCCAGTGGGAAATACAGTGAAAGAATTTTGGGACAATATAGTTGCCGGAAAAAGTGGTGCAGCTAAAATTACAAAATTTGATACCTCAAAATTCAAAACCAATTTTGCTGCTGAAGTGAAAAACTTTGATGCCGAAGCCTACATTGATAAAAAGGAAATCAAAAAATATGATTTGTATACTCAATATGCCATTGCAGCCAGCGACCAGGCTATTAAAGATTCAGGATTAGATTTTACAACAATGCCTGAAACTGAACGCTATGAAGTAGGAGTGATCTGGGCATCAGGAAATGGTGGTATCGGTACTTTTGAAGAACAATTGAAAGAGTATCACCTTGGTGATGGTACACCTAGATTTAGCCCTTATTTTATTCCAAAAATGATTGTTGATATTGCCGCAGGTGTAATCTCTATCCGTCATAAGCTTCATGGACCTAATTATGCTACTGTTTCGGCCTGTGCATCTTCTAATACTGCAATTATCAGTGCTTTTGATACCATTCGTTTAGGTAAAGCCAATATTATGGTTGCGGGAGGATCTGAGGCCGGTATAACTGAATCATCAGTTGGTGGTTTTAATTCAGCACATGCTTTATCAAAAAGAAACGATGATCCTGAAACTGCTTCTCGTCCTTTTGATAAAGACAGAGATGGCTTTGTGATTGGCGAAGGTGCCGGCGCTTTGATTTTAGAAGAACTGGAACATGCTCAAAAAAGAGGTGCACATATCTATGCTGAAATTGTTGGTGGTGGTATGGCAGCAGATGCTTATCACCTTACAGGTACTCCGCCAGATGGATTGGGTGCTTCTTTAGGTATCTCTAAAGCACTTGCTGACGCAGGGATAACTCCTGATAAAATTGATTATATTAATGCCCACGCAACTTCTACAGGTTTAGGAGATTCTGGTGAATTGAACGGGATTAAAAAAATATTTGGTGATTTACCTGTTAAAATTAGTGCAACGAAATCTATGACAGGCCATTTGCTTGGTGGTGCGGGTGCTATAGAAAGTGTCATCAGTATATTAGCCATCAGAGATGGAATTATTCCGGGAACTATTAATACTAAAAATCTTGATCCTGCAATTCCTGAGGGCTTAAATATTGTATTGGGTAAATCTGTTCATCAGCCTGTTAATTACGTATTGAATAACACATTTGGTTTCGGTGGTCATACTGCAACTTCTGTATTTAAAAAGTATGAGGCATAGTGAATAATTCTGATAAACAATTAATGTCAGATTGTTTAAAGCTGTCGTTATTTGGAGCATTGTCGTTATTTCAACCACGCTCGTCATCTCGACGATAGGAGAGATCTCTTGATTGTGTAATTCAAGAGATCCCTCGGTTCCTCGGGATGACGACATGCTTAGGTTCCTCGGGACGACCGGCTGATCCAGATCACGATGTGATATCTAAGTTCTCTTGCCCTATACCAAAGTTCTACACTATACCAAATCCTGAATTGGACTTTTGTTCTCCTAAAAATAAAGATTTAACTTGCCTGTATGAATATAGAATTCAATAAGAATGAAGACTTTAATAAACAGTCGGTTTATGAGTTAAAAACACGGCTTAAAAAGATATATAAAGGTGGAGGGGAGAAGAATGCTGCTAAACAAAAGGATAAAGGTAAACTATTAGCAAGAGAGCGAATCTCTTATCTGATAGATAAAGAAAGCCAGTTTTTAGAAATTGGTGCTTTTGCTGCCGATGAAATGTATGCTGAGCAAGGTGGCTGTCCGTCGGCTGGCGTAGTTTGCGGTATTGGGTATGTATCAGGCAGGCAATGTATGATTGTTGCTAATGATGCAACTGTAAAAGCAGGAGCCTGGTTTCCCATGACTGCTAAGAAAAATCTCAGGGCGCAGGAAATTGCAATGGAAAATAGGTTGCCGGTAATATATCTTGTAGATAGTGCAGGAGTTTATTTGCCAATGCAGGACGAGATTTTTCCTGATAAGGAACATTTCGGCCGAATGTTTAGAAACAATGCCATCATGTCATCAGAAGGAATTGTGCAGATTGCTGCAATAATGGGTTCCTGTGTGGCTGGCGGCGCTTATTTACCAATCATGAGTGACGAGGCAATGATTGTTGATGGCACTGGTTCTGTATTTCTTGCAGGATCTTACCTGGTTAAATCAGCAATTGGCGAAGATGTGGATAATGAAACGCTGGGTGGAGCTACTACGCATTGCGAAATATCGGGTGTTACCGATTACAAGCACCCTAACGATCAGGCTTGTTTGGATAGTATCCGTAACATCATGAGTATGCTTGGCGCGCCTCAGGTAGCCGGATTTGACAGGATTAAATCTGCATTGCCTAAGCTCGATCCCGAAGAAATTTACGGTATACTGCCTGAAAACAGAGAAAAACCTTATGATATGCTCGAAGTAATTCACCGCCTGGTGGATAATTCTGAGTTTGAAGAATATAAACAGTTATATGGACAGAGCATCATTTGCGGATTGGGAAGGATTGACGGCTGGGCCGTCGGTATAGTTGCTAACCAGCGTAAAGTGGTTAAATCTAAAAAAGGAGAGATGCAGTTTGGCGGTGTAATTTATTCTGATAGTGCAGATAAGGCAACACGTTTTATCATGAACTGTAATCAGAAGAAAATCCCTCTGGTGTTTTTACAGGATGTAACAGGATTTATGGTAGGGAGCAGATCGGAACATGGAGGTATCATTAAAGATGGTGCAAAAATGGTAAATGCTGTCGCAAATTCTGTTGTGCCTAAATTTACTATCGTAGTAGGAAACTCTTATGGTGCAGGTAATTATGCCATGTGCGGTAAAGCATACGATCCGAGATTAATTTATGCCTGGCCTAGCGCTAAGATTGCGGTAATGGGCGGTTCGCAAGCTGCCAAGGTATTATTGCAGATTCAGGAGGCATCACTAAAAGCCAAAGGCGAGATAATTACACCTGAAAAAGAAGAAGAGTTATTAAAAGAAATAACTGATAGGTATAACAGCCAGACCACGCCTTATTACGCTGCGGCAAGATTGTGGGTAGATGGAATCATTGATCCTCTGGATACCAGGAAAGTGATTTCTATGGGGATACAGGCAGCTAATCAATCGCCTGTAAAAAAGCAGTTTAGTGTAGGTGTTATCCAGACCTGATTGGAATTATAATTTAGAAATCACAATGTTGTCTTTGTTATCAGCTATCGTTTGACGGATAGCGGGATAAAGCGTAATTTTGTACATTAATAAGAAAGAAACATATATGTCAGAAGAAATAGAACACGTTAAATGTTTAATTATAGGTTCAGGCCCGGCAGGATATACTGCTGCGATTTATGCAGCTCGTGCTGATCTTAAGCCAGTTATGTATACTGGTATGGAGCCTGGTGGTCAATTGACGCAGACTACCGATGTTGATAATTTCCCAGGATACCCGGGTGGTATTATGGGCCCTGAAATGATGGAAGATTTCCGTAAACAAGCTGAACGTTTTGGAACCGATATCCGTTTTGGATATGTGAGTTCGGTAGACTTTTCATCTTTGCCTCATAAAGTAGTTGTTGATGAGATTAAAACCATCACAGCTGATACTGTAATTATTTCAACAGGAGCTACAGCAAAATGGCTCGGTTTACCTAGCGAACAACAATACAATGGTTTTGGTGTATCAGCATGTGCTGTATGCGACGGCTTTTTCTTTAAAGGACAGGACGTAGCTATAGTTGGTGCTGGTGATACTGCCGCTGAAGAAGCTACTTATCTTGCTAAACTTTGTAAAAAAGTATATATGGTTGTGCGTAGAGATGAGTTTAGAGCCTCAAAAGCTATGGTACACAGGGTATTAAATACTCCTAATATTGAAGTAATCTATAACTCAGAAACTAAAGAAATTCTGGGTAATGGTAAAAATGTTACTGCTGTAAGAATCGTAAACAACCAAACAGGTGCTGAAACTGATTTGCCTGTTGAAGGTTTCTTTGTGGCAATTGGTCATAAACCAAATACAGATATCTTTAAAGGTTGGTTGGATATGGATGAAACCGGTTATTTAAAAACCATCCCTGGAACTTCGAAAACCAATATAGAAGGTGTTTTTGCAAGTGGAGATGTTCAGGATCACTATTACCGTCAGGCAGTTACAGCTGCGGGTTCTGGTTGTATGGCAGCTTTAGATGCAGAGCGTTACCTTGCAGCTAAAGAACATGAAGTGAAAGAAGTATTATAATTAATATTTTAATAAATATATAAGCCTGTATCAGTAATATTGATCAGGCTTTTTTTATGCATTAATGATTATGCCTTTTTTATCTATCTTTTTAAAAGATTTTTTATCTTAGGCTTGATTTAAAATAAATTATTTAACCTAACACATGAAAAGACTATTATCAGTTGCTCTAATGGCATGTATATCTGTAGGTGCTTTTGCACAAACGGATGCCAATATGGGCATTATTCCTGCACCAGTATCCGTAAAAAAGAAAAGCGGGGCCTTTAAACTTGATAAAACTGTTGTTTTGCTGTCTGCAGACGCAGCCAATGCAAAGATGGCAGATTTGCTAAACGCATCGATTACTACCAAGGCGGGGTTTGCACTTAGAGAAACGAAAGCTTTAAAAGCGAATGAAAGAGCAATTGTATTAACTTCAACAGGAGCTGACAAATTACCTGCAGAAGGTTATACCATTGATATTACTGATAAAAAAATTACGGTTACAGGAAAAGAGGCGGGGTTGTTCTATGCAGTTCAGTCTATGATTCAGCTGATGCCGGAAAAGAAAAACAATGAGGTAACAATTAGTGCCGCAGAAATTAACGATTATCCCCGTTTTAAATACAGAGGCATGCACCTTGATGTAGGTCGTCATATGTTTCCGGTAGCCCTTGTTAAGAAGTACATTGATTTAATGTCTCAATATAAATTGAACAATTTTCACTGGCACTTAACTGATGATCAGGGATGGAGAATTGAGATCAAAAAATACCCTAAACTGACAACTGTTGGTGCAACCAGAAGTGGTACTATCATTGGTCACCATCCTGGAGTGGGTACAGATAATATAGAGTACAAAGGTTTTTATACTCAGCAAGAGGCTAAAGAAGTTATTGCTTATGCAGCAGCAAGATATATTAACGTAATTCCTGAAATTGAACTTCCTGGCCATGCTTCTGCAG
This sequence comes from Pedobacter panaciterrae, assembly GCF_001636695.1. Taxonomy (GTDB): domain Bacteria; phylum Bacteroidota; class Bacteroidia; order Sphingobacteriales; family Sphingobacteriaceae; genus Pedobacter; species Pedobacter panaciterrae_A. The sequence continues at coordinate 5,252 of NZ_LGEL01000006.1, read as the reverse complement.
CAATTGCAGCCTATCCTGAATTGAGTTGTTTCCCTGACAGAGATACTTTTGTTGATGCTAAAACACCTTGGTCTGGTTCAAGAAAAGGAAAACAAGTACAGCAACAATGGGGTGTGTTTGACGATGTTTTTGTTCCGAGCGACAATACCTTTAAATTTTTAGAAGATGTATTGGATGAGGTAATCGCGATTTTTCCATCTAAATATATTCACATTGGTGGTGATGAAAGTCCTAAAGATTACTGGAAAGAAAGTGAGTTTTGCCAGAACTTAATTAAAAAGCTTGGATTAAAGGATGAGCATGAATTACAGAGCTATTTTATCCAAAGAATTGAAAAACATATCAATGCAAAGGGTCGTTCTATTATTGGATGGGATGAGATTCTTGAAGGTGGTTTAGCACCAAATGCTACAGTGATGTCGTGGAGAGGTACTGAAGGCGGGGTTGCTGCAGCACAGCAAAATCACGATGTGATCATGACACCAGGTGGGCCAATTGGACTTTATTTTGATCACAAACAGTCTAATTCTGTTGATGAACCAACAAATATTGGTGGTTTGGCACCATATTCTTTAGCATATGCTTATGATCCAATGCCAAAAGAACTGACCGCAGATCAACAGAAACATGTTGTTGGTGTGCAGGCAAATTTATGGACGGAGTATATTCAAAGTCCAGAAAAAGTTGAATATATGGTTTTACCAAGAATGTTCTCATTGGCAGAAATTGCGTGGACTAAGCTTGATCGTAAGGATTTCAAAAACTTCTCTGAAGAGCGTATCCCTGTGCATTTAGCCAGATTAGATAAAACAAATACCAACTACTGGGTTCCAACACCACTTGGATTAACAACTGATAAGGTAATAAATGGTGAAAATTTTAGCCTTGATCTGAAAGTACCACTGCCAGGTTCAAAAATCTATTATACTTTAGATTTGACACGTCCGTCTGAAACAGCTAACTTAGTTGATAGCCCCGTTAAAGTTATTGTTCCTAAAGGAGAAAAACGTGTTTTAAAAACTATCGTAATCGCCCCTAGCGGTAAACGCAGCGTTGTTACCGAAACAATTTTGAACAATGGTGCTCCGGATGTAAAAACTAAATAGTAGTTTGCATTGTAAAACTTTGTATTTACATTTAAAAGCAAATGATGAAATTAATGAAATACTTAATAAAGCAGCCTCTACTATTTGTGGGGCTGCTTTTGTTAGCTTCCTGCAGTGACTCTTCTAAGAAAGAGACAACTGTAAAGCAAAATGATATTGCTGCCAAAAAGCAAAAAGGTCAGTTTGTTTTTTATAAGGATATAGCTATAAGACCAGGTATCAATTTTGAAGTAGTTAGCTGGGGAAAAGGAGTAGATAGTGTAGGCGGTTATCTGATACTTATGTCAGATTCCCTTAGAAGCAATTATAAATCGTTTTCTAATGAACGCAATGGCATTATAACTGATGCCTGGAATATGGACTTAGATAACGATGGTAACCCGGAGATTTACATTGAGTTATTAAGCAAGAAGAATGTTCGCGATCTTAATGTTTTCGAATATGCTGATGGCAATTTTAACAAGATCACCTTCCCGGCATTAAGCGATAGAGCCAAAAAGACCTACGCCGGTAATGATAAATTTGTAATTAAGAATGGCGATTTGTTCCGCACTTATCCTATCGTAAATTCAAAGGATAGTACTGAAAAGGATGGGACTTTGAAGACAATTCAATACAAACTTAGCGGCAATACATTCTCTGTATCTGAAGTAAAGGATCAGCCATAATTTATATTTCTTCGAGACATCAGGGCTCATTGTTCCTTCACCATACATTACCGCTGTAAAAGGCAAAAATGTAAATTGGAAAATAAGTCAGATCAATAGGTTTAATGGCTGAAAGAATTGGTGAGTTTCGCCTACTCTTAAATACAACCTGAACCTATATTTGAATCAGGAAGCCCAGTAATAAATTTGGATAAATTTAGATTTGGGTTAGTTAATAATAGAAGTCATCCCTTAGGTAGGATGACTTTTTTTATGCCTGGTCTTTAAACTGACTACTGATGCGTTCGAATTTTTCTATCAATAGATCTAAGCGTTCTTTTTCTCTTTTTAAATATGCTTTTCGTAAAAAGGTAGCACATAATGCCATCCAGAAAACCGAGAATGAGGTTATGCCAATCTGAAACCAAAGCTCCAGGTTATTAAGCATTTCGTAGAAGTAAAGTATAAAACCAAGGCATATGGCAGCAGCATAAAACCAGTATAGTTTATTGTATATCGAGAATTTATTTAACTGATAGATTTTTAGCTGCGATAAAAATTCATTGGGATGCTGGGTAAAATCACTTCTGGATATTATTTTGTAATCCTTATATAAAATAAAGGTAGATACGGCTATAGCAATAATAATAATGCTTAAACCTGCTTGTGTTGTCCATGATGTGAATGGATAAAAAACCAAAAGTGCAACAAGGGATGCAAAAGAAATAATCATTCCAAGGATATTCAACAGCGATCTTGTTTTTATACCTGATACTTCTTTCTTTGCTTGCGAAAGCATTTCTTCAGATGAGATTTTTACCTCAACCGAATGTGATTGCCAAAGCGATTGTATATGATCAAATTCTTGCATGCTGATTGTATAATTCGGTAAGTTTTTGTTTAATGCGATGAATTTTTACTCTAAGGTTTCCCTCACTGATACCAGAAATGTCTGCTATTTCATTGTAAGGCAACTCATCGAGTACCATTGTAATTATGAGGCGATCGTTTTCTTCTAATTTTGATATTGACTTATAAAGTAATGCAACCTGTTCATTTTTTTCTGAGAACTCTTCTGGGCGATTTTCAATTATATTGTCTGTAAGCTCATCTTTTGCCTGCCTTTTTTCTGACCTTAAATAGGTTAAGCAAGTATTGACTGCGATACGATAGATCCATGTCGAAATCAAAGATTTATTACGGAACTTGTCTAAATTCTGCCAAACTTTTAAGAATGTTTCCTGAAGCAGGTCGTTGGCAGAGTCTTCATCGCCAGTATAACCATAACATAAATGGAATATTTTCTTGGAGTTTGTATCGAAAATCTGTTTAAATAACTGGTCCTTTTGTTCCACTAAAATTAAGTTGATAACCCTTAGAGGTCATTTATGATTGATTGTTACTACTAAAGTGCGAATTTAATTGGTTTATCAACAAACTTTATGGAATAATTTAATTGTTGTAGTTTTACGGCCATAGAAAACATTAATTTAAGATAGATGTCTAAAAACAACAGGTTAACGTTCTTTATCTTTTTAGCCTTAGTATTAGGAGTTGCCCTTGGGTATTACTTAAATGTTAGTTCATTTAGTACGTACAATGATAACATTGCTAATGCAGATAACAAAGTTAAAGCTATAGATGCCCAAATTATCAAAATTAAAGACACTACTTCAACAAGCTTTTTGGCATTAAATGCGGAGAAGCTGGCTGTTGAAAAAGTCCGTCATGCAAATGAGACCTTAAGGGAAAAGAAGCTGGAACCACTTACACTGTTGAGTGATATATTTCTGCGTCTGATAAAAATGATTGTTGCACCTCTGGTCTTTTCTACACTTGTAGTTGGAGTAGCCAAGGTGGGCGACATAAAAGCTGTGGGTAGGATAGGAGGTAAGACAATGCTTTGGTTTATGAGTGCTTCACTTTTGTCGTTGGTATTGGGATTAATCATGGTCAATATCTTTAAACCAGGTGAAGCCATGAATCTGCCACTTCCTCCAAGTAATATAGACACAGGGATACATAAGGTAGCATTATCTTTAAAGGACTTTATTTCGCACATTGTTCCAAAAAGTATGACTGAGGCCATGGCCACTAATGAAATTCTGCAGATAGTAGTTTTTTCGTTGTTTTTTGGCGTAGCTACAGCGGCAATTGGAGAAAAGGGGCAAATTATTGTTAAGTTTTTTGATTCTGTAGCACATGTAATTCTAAAGGTTACGGGCTATGTTATGAATTTTGCACCATTTGCAGTATTTGGGGCGATGGCGGCAATTGTGGCTAAACAAGGATTAAGTGTGTTATCTACCTATGCATTGTTTATTGGTGAGTTTTACTCTACAATGTTATTGCTTTGGGTGGTACTGATTCTGATTGGGTTTTTTATTCTTAAATCGAGGGTATTTAACCTGATGAACAGAATGAAAGAACCTGTTCTGGTAGCTTTTAGTACAGCCAGCAGTGAAGCAGCTTACCCAAAAACAATGCTTCAGCTAGAGCGTTTTGGATGTAAAGATAAGATAGTAAGCTTTGTGTTGCCGTTGGGATACTCCTTTAATCTGGATGGATCTATGTTGTACATGACTTTCGCTTCGTTGTTTATAGCTCAGTCTTATGGCATACATTTGTCTTTTGAACAGCAAATAACGATGCTTTTAATTCTGATGCTTACAAGTAAGGGGATAGCAGGTGTGCCAAGAGCTTCATTGGTAGTTATAGCAGGAACGATTGCAACTTTCAATATTCCAGAAGCAGGACTGGCACTTTTGATAGGTATAGATCCATTATTGGACATGGGCCGATCTGCAACCAATGTTATAGGAAATAGCCTGGCTACAGCAGTTGTGAGTAAATGGGAAGGTGATCTTACCGAGCCATTAGATTAAGTAACAAATAATAAAAACGATTAATATGACTTCCAAGGGGAAAAAGATTTTTTTAGCGCTGACCATTGTGGTGCCTTTCCTGATTTACTGCATTGTATATTATACTCCAATGATAAAAAATGCGCCTTTCAGATCTGCTGATTTTGTTTCATTTGAGTACAAATGGGGGGTAGGCAAGACTCTTGCCAACAGTTATAATTCTGCCACGGGTGACTACCAGTATCTGAACGATAAGGATTCATTGGTTAAAACCAATGTAAAACTTAGAAAAAACGACATGATCTTTTTGCATAGCAAGGCAAATGAGCTGGGTCTATGGAATTTTCCGGATGTAATTGCAAATAGCGGGTCAGATTTGAATTCTCCAAAAATACTTCGTTATGAGATTGAGTTTAATTATAAGAAAAAGTCAAAGAAAGTTGTTTATATGACTGATTATAATGAAATACCTAAACTGAGAGATGTAGCCGCTCAAATGCAGAAGCTTATTGCGCAAAGTATAAATGATGCTGAAGAACGTTACGGGAATAAAAAGTAAATCTGTTGTGGATTTAGAAAAAATAATTCTATATTTGCACCTCGATAAAAATAAACAATTTAAAATAATAAATATT
>NZ_LGEL01000011.1 GCF_001636695.1 Pedobacter panaciterrae | reverse complement strand
AGATGTGTATAAGAGACAGGCATATATGCAATGGGAGCTTTTTTATTGCACTAATTTACATGTGATACTTTATAATTACCTGAATAAATAATCGGATTGCAAAGATTAAGATTACAGCTCCTGCTATTTTATTTAAATTCTGGATACTTTTCTCTTTAATGCGATACCTTAATTTGGCAGCATAATACGTTTTAATACAGTCTACCGATAACTGCGTTGTCATTGCAATTACAAAAAAAACGACCTTTTCGGCCATATTGTAGTGCAGTTGTACCGAAATAATACCTCCAACCATAATCCAAAACATCAATGTTGAAGGAGATAAAAGACACATTAAAAAACCTTTTAAGATGTAGCCTCTTTTCTTGATTTTTACAGTTTCTGAAATATCGTAACTTACTTTTACCTTATTGAAAAGATAGTATAGACCAATTCCAAAAAGAAATAGTCCGCCAATAATGCCAATATATTGATTGTATTCAGAGTTGTAATCAACAAACTGGGAACTGAATATAGTAAGTGAGATAAAGATTATGTCGCTGAAAACTACGCCTATAGCCAGAGAGAACCCAGCTTTAAAGCCTTTTTCTATGCTGGTTTTTATCATGGAAAAAAATACGGGACCCGTTAAAAACGAAAATAAAATCCCCGCACCTATCCCTTGTAATATTGCTTCAAACATTCAGCTAAACATATATAATACGCTAATATGCGATTTTAAACATAAAGTGACCTTATTTTTTTACTAGTTTTCATGCAGATACATAACGTCTGTTAATGTGTAAACATTACGCTTTAGCTTATAGTTTTTTTTATTTATGTTTAGCGTTCTAAAAAACCAAGTTTAAAATGAGTTCAGAAAATTCTCAAACCAAGTGGGGCCAATTTATTCCCTTAGTCACCGTATTCTTTTTTTGGGGCTTTGTAGCTGCCAGTAATGACATATTAATACCAGTATTTAAAAAAGCATTTGACTTGACTCAAAGCCAAAGCCAATGGGTGTCACTTGCATTTTATATCGCCTATACAGTTGGAGCATTAATTTATAATGCGATTTCAGTTTTAATGAAACAGGATCTTGTAAATAAACTGGGCTATAAAAATTCATTAGCATTAGGTTTAGTTATTTCTGCCGTAGGAACATTGTTATTCTATCCGGCTGCAAATTTGGGCTCATTTCCACTAATGTTATCAGGATTGTTCATTGTTGCATTAGGGTTTTCATTGCAGCAAACAGTAGCAAATCCATTAGCTATTGCATTAGGGCCAATTAAAACAGGCTCGCAGCGTTTAACCTTGGCAGGTGGTATCAATAACTTTGGTACTACAATAGGACCACTGATTGTTAGTTTTGCCATTTTTGGCTCATTGTCAACAGCAAGCGAAGACGTAAGTATTGAAAGTGTTAAAATACCATACTTAATTTTAGGGGTTGCATTTATTGTGGTTGCCGTATTTTTAAAGTTATCTTCTTTACCAGACAGACCAACTTTGGTTGAGTCAGTGATTGATGACCCAAGCCATAAAGGATCTGCCTTAAAATACCCACAGTTAGTATTGGGTATGATAGCCATATTTGTATATGTTGGTGTTGAGGTATCTACAGCAAGTAATTTGCCTGCCTACATGGAAAAAGATCTTGGTTTTGCAATTAAAGATATTGCACCTTACGTGTCTTTATATTGGGCAAGTATGATGATTGGTAGATGGACCGGAGCTGTTGAGGCCTTCACAGATAATGTAACTACACAAAAAATATTAAGATTTATAGCCCCATATCTGGCTTTTGGAATCTTCTTAGGTGTTAATGCAATATTTCACCATGATTTAGCTCCGTTTTATGTATATGGTTTAATTATCCTGGTATTGATCATTGCCGATATGGCGAGTAAAGGAAATCCTGCGAGAATGTTGCTGATATTCTCATTAATAGGTATTACGGCTATTCTGATAGGTATGTTTACAAAAGGTATGGTGAGTGTTTATGCACTTACAAGTGTAGGTTTATTCTGCAGTACATTATGGCCTTGTATCTTTACATTAGCAGTTAGCGGTTTGGGTAAAAACACAAGCCAGGGAAGTAGCTTTTTGATCATGATGATCATGGGCGGAGGAATTATCAGTTGGGTACAAGGTTATGTTTCTGAGTTTACCGGTATTCAATACAGTTATATAGTAGGAGTGCTTTGCTTTGTTTATCTGGCTTACTATGCCTGGAAGGTAAGTGGTATACTTAGAAAACAAGGAATTGATTTTGATAAAAAGATAGCCGGAGGTCACTAGAATAACCCTCGGATAAAAACTTCCCTCTTTGCATAAAGGAGGGAAGTTTTTTTTTACCCTATATTTGCCAGCCTGTTTTTTGACTTAAAACGCATCAGATGAAGAAAGGATTTAAAGATATATTTATGAATTTGGCTACAGATCTGTCGGCCCGTTCACATTGCGTACGCGCGCAGGTAGGTGCCGTGCTAACAAAAGATACCCGAATTATCTCTATTGGTTATAACGGGCCGCCATCAGGAACACATAACTGTGACGAAGAATGGCCAGAAACAGGGTGCGACAGGGATTCGCGAGGTAGCTGTTCACTTGCCTTACATGCAGAAGAGAATGCCATATTATACGCCGTTAAAAATGGCTCTAAAATATCGGGGTCAACTTTGTATACCACCTTGTCGCCATGTATCGCCTGTGCCAGATTAATATTATCGTCTGGTATTAAATTAGTTTACTATAAAGACTCCTATGCGGAGTACAAGGGTTTGCCGAGCGATGAAGGTGTTGATTTTCTGCGAAGATTTGGTGTGGAGGTAATTAAATATTCTTAACTTTGGCCATGCTAGAAAAAATCATAATTCTCGATTTTGGTTCCCAATACACACAATTAATTGCCCGTAGGGTGCGCGAGTTAAATGTTTATTGCGAAATTCATCCCTTCAATAATATTCCTGAAATCTCATCTGACGTTAAAGGCATCATATTTTCAGGTAGTCCATACTCAGTTCGTCAGGAAGACGCACCTCAAATAGATCTTGAAAAGTTCCATAAACATTATCCTGTATTAGCAGTTTGTTATGGCGCTCAGTATATTGCCCAGCATTCAGGTGGAGAGGTTAAAGCTTCTTCAACACGCGAATATGGCAGAGCCAATTTAAACTTCGTAGCAGATAATAATAAGTTATTTAAAAATATAAGTACAGGTTCACAAGTATGGATGTCACATGGTGATACCATTACTGCAATGCCTGCAAATGCTGAACTTATAGCAAGTACCGACAGTGTAAAAGTTGCTGCTTACCACGTTAAAGATTCAGAAACTTATGCAATCCAGTTTCACCCGGAGGTAACACACAGTACTGATGGTAAACAATTATTAGAAAACTTCCTCGTAGACATCTGTGGATGTAAACAGGAATGGACTCCAGATGCATTTGTTGAGACTACTATTGCCGAACTTCAAGCTAAATTAGGTAATGATAAAGTTGTTCTTGCCCTTTCAGGTGGTGTTGACTCAAGCGTTGCCGCGATCTTATTGCATAAAGCAATCGGTAAAAACCTACACTGCATTTTTGTAGATAATGGTTTATTACGTAAAGGAGAATATGAATCTGTTTTAGAGCAGTACAAACACCTTGGCTTAAATATAAAGGGAGTTGATGCCAAAGAACGCTTCTTAAGTCAGTTAGCTAAAGTTAAAGATCCGGAATTAAAACGTAAAGCAATAGGACGTGTATTCATTGAGGTGTTTGATGACGAAGCACATGAAGTTCAGGATGTGAAATGGTTAGCACAAGGAACTATTTATCCTGATGTTATTGAGTCGGTATCCGTTAAAGGGCCATCAGCAACTATCAAATCACACCATAATGTTGGTGGATTACCTGATTTCATGAAATTAAAGGTTGTAGAACCTCTTAATACATTATTTAAGGATGAGGTAAGAAGAGTGGGCAGATCTTTAGGTCTTGAACACTTTATTATTGGTCGTCACCCTTTCCCGGGACCTGGATTAGCGATCAGAATTCTTGGTGAAGTAACTGCAGAGAAAGTTGCTATTCTACAAGAGGCAGATGCTATCTATATTGATAACTTAAAAGAAGCCGGCCTTTACGATAAAGTTTGGCAGGCGGGAGCTATCTTCCTTCCGGTTCAATCTGTTGGTGTAATGGGCGATGAGCGTACTTACGAAAACGTAATTTGCCTTCGCGCAGTTGAATCAGTTGATGGTATGACTGCCGATTGGTGCCACCTGCCATATAACGTACTCGCAAAAATTTCTAATGAAATAATTAACAAAGTAAAAGGAATTAATCGCGTCGTATATGATATCAGCTCAAAACCACCAGCTACAATTGAGTGGGAGTAAATATTGGGTAATAGCATTTATTGGACTTTTTTTAGCTGCATGTTCACCTAAAATTCAAAAGACCAATACTAAAAAGCCCGATGTTCCTAAAAACGTAGAAGAGAAAAAAGAAAAGCCTGCGGCTAAATTTACGCAGGCTGACATTTCTCTGCTTGTACCATTTAAACTAAATGATTTAAGACTTAAAACTGCTACTAAGGCGGAAGTTGAAAAATCGGCTATGGCTATTGATTTCTATCAGGGCTTTAAGCTTGGCGTAGATTCAGCAGCAGCACAAGGCCTTAATTTTAAATTGAATGTTTATGACACCCGTGATAACAATAGTCAAATTGAAGGGCTGATAAAAAACGGAGGATTGAGTGCCAGCAATTTAATTGTTGGTCCCGTTTATCCGGATGGGTTAAAATTCATTAAAAACTATTCCATTGCTCAGGGCATTCCAGTTGTTAATCCACTTGCCGCTACACATCCGCAAGAGTTTAATAACCCAAATTTAATCTCTATTGTAAACAATATCGATTTGCATGCTGAGAAATTAGGCAAGTACATCACTAAGCATTACAATCCTGAAAATACAGTTTTGGTATTAATAGATCCAAAGGATCCTGGTAGTCAACTACTTTCTGTACCGTTAAAAGCCTATTTTGAAAGCAATAAGAAAAAGTTTACTTTTCAGGAATTTGCCTCTGTTTTTACTATGGAGCTCAATCTGATCAAGAATAAGAAATACGTCATTATTGTTGCCTCTCCGGATAGAAAATTTGTAATACCAACCCTGGATAAGCTAGTGAAATTAAAAAATGCTGGTCTTGATATAGATTTGTATGGCCATCCCGACTGGATAAAACAAAATTATAATACAGATAAGCTTCAGTTGCTGAATACTGCCGTAACATCATCTTATAAGGTCGATTATAAGAATAGTGATGTAATTTCATTTATTAAGAAATACAGATCTGCGTTTAACTTTGAGCCTGGTGAATATTCATTTAAGGGATTTGATATCGGCTTTTATTTTGGCCGGCTTATTTCTAAATATGGAAAAGATTATCTGAAATACATTACCGAAGAAAAATATAAAGGACTTCATAATAATTTTTCATTTTACCACGATGAAAAGCTAGGTTATATCAATGCCAGTTTAATGTTATTACGTTATCAGAATTTTTCTTTAAATCTTATTGAATGAGGGTAGAACACCAGGTCAGGGCATTTGAACAAGTTTTTAAAAGTTACGATGGCCTGCAGCCATTACATCGTTTCTTGTTTACTTATTTTAAGCAGCATAAGCAAATGGGCTCTTCCGACAGGCGTTGGGCTACCCGTTATATTTATAGCTTTTTCAGGTTAGGCAAGGCACTCATGAAAGAGGATCCTCTACTTCGTTTGGCAATTGCAGATTTTCTTTGTAATCAAACCCTAAGTCTGGTAGTTGAAACTAAGCTTCCTGAGTTTAAAGATCAGATCAATCTTTCCGTTCAAGAGAAAATCGCTTCAATAACCAATAAATACCCTTCCTTTAAACTGTCAGAGGTATTCATATTTAATGAAAACCTGAGTAAGGATATTGAAAAGCAAGATTTTTATGAATCATTTTTTGTGCAGCCAGATTTATTTTTGCGGGTTAAACCGAGCTACATCAATCAACTTATTAAAACTTTAAAGGAAGCCGAAATAGCTGTTGAAGAAATTAGTAAAACCACTTTAGCTCTGCCTAATGGGACTAAACTGGAAAAAATTGTGCCGTCTCAGCAGAATTATCAGGTACAGGATTTATCATCACAAAAAACAGGAGATTTTTTTGAACCTCAAACCTGGGATTACTGGTGGGATTGTTGTGCCGCATCAGGCGGGAAATCCCTGCTTCTGCACGATCTTGAGCCCAGTGTGCAGTTGTTGGTTAGCGATGTAAGAGAAAATAGCTTAAACAATCTTGAAGAACGTTTTCGTGAAGCTGGATTAAAAAAGTACCAGAAAAAAGTATTAGACCTCCTTCAGAACAATGATCAGGATCTTCATCATTATGAATTTGATGGAATTATTCTGGATGCTCCATGTTCAGGATCAGGTACCTGGGGCCGTACTCCAGAAATGCTGTATTATTTTGATAGCCATAAAATCAGCTATTTTTCAAAGCTCCAAACTGCTATTGCAGGTAATGTTGTTAAATATCTAAAAACAGGAAAGCCTTTAATATACATTACATGTTCTGTTTTTAAACAGGAAAATGAAGAAGTGGTAGCATGGATGGAAGAAAATTTACCTTTGCAGCTTGAAAAAATGGAAGTAATTAAAGGTTATAAAGATAAAGCTGATACCATGTTCATTGCCCGCTTCCTTAAGAAATAGCTCAATGGTTAATGCCCGGGGGTACCAAACCATTGCCTTATCTTGCCTTTAATGTGACTTATGGTCTCAAATAATACAGCCAGCACACCAATAATCAACGTGAATTGTTCGAAGCTGTTCATACTCTTTTTTATTTTAGACAGTCAAAAATGGTTTTTGTTACAAGCCCGTGTTATTTCTAAATAACTTGATGGCAATAGCAAGCAGAATAATCCCGAAAGCTTTTCTTAACACATTTAAGCCGGATTTACCAAAAAGTTTCTCCAGACGCTCTGTGTTCTTTAGTACGAAGTAAACAAACAACATATTGATAATGATACCAATAATAATGTTTTGAGTTGCGTATTCTGTTTTCAAAGAAAGTAAAGTGGTCATGGTTCCTGCACCGGCAATCAGGGGGAACGCAAGAGGTACAATTGATACCGTTTCAGGGGCATCACCCTCTTTAAATATGGTTAGGCCGAGTACCATTTCCATTGCAATAAAGAAGATCACGAATGAACCTGCTATGGCAAATGACTCAACATCCAGTCCGATAACCTTTAATAAGGTTTCACCTGCAAACAAAAAGATAACCATGAGTACAGTCGCAACTATAGCAGCTTTTTCAGACTGAATATGGCCTGCCTTCTTTCTAAGCTCAATAACTACAGGTATAGCTCCCAGAATATCAATGATAGCGAATAGTACCATTGAAGTAGATAGAATTTGTCTAAAATTGAATTCCATAGCAGTTAATTTACAATACAAAGGTAAATTAATTAGCAATAAAAAAGCCACTCAAACTGAGCGGCTTTTTTATTGCTAATTATGTTAGATTACTTTGCTTGAACTCGATTAGATGTTGAAGCGCGATATAAGTATAAAATGATATGCGCAACTGCAAACACTAAAGAGAAGTAGTATAACCCTGTGTCTTTGCCGTCAGTAATATTGTGGTGAATTAGCGCCACTATAATTAACAGTATAGCCAGGCCAAAACCTACGTAAGAAACTGTTTTAGTACTTTTCGCTAATGTAGCTTGCAAATTATCAGATAATAAACTGTTTTTCATACCATAGAAGAGGTACACGTTAATACCAATAATCATCCATACTAATAAACGAACCCAAGTATCAAGAGGTAGGAATACCATCATACCTAAGCAAACCGCTACACCCAGTATTGGAATAAGCGGTACCAAAGGCACTTTAAATGCACGAGGCAAATCAGGCATTCTATTTCTTAGGATCACTATTCCAATGCAAACAAGAATAAATGCCAAAAGAGTACCTATACTCGTCATCTCGCCAACTACTGTAGCGGGAACAAATGCTGCGAATAAGCTTACAAAAAACATAAATAATAAGTTGCTTTTTGCAGGAGTACTATATTTAGGATGAACTTTCGAGAACACCTTCGGTAATAAGCCATCTTTACTCATCGAGAAGAATACCCTCGACTGGCCTAATAGCATCACCAGAATAACTGAGGCATAACCACCTAGAATGGCAAGGATAATCAATTTATTTAGCCATGGATAAGATGGAACAACAACACCTGCGGCATTTTTAACACCCATATTGTCAATTGCAACAGCAACAGGAGCAATACCATCCTGACCTTTAAACATGTCAAAATTAGCTACACCAGTCATTACGTGTGCAAAAAGGATATATAGAATTGTACAAATGAACAAGGAAACAAGGATACCGATAGGCATGTCTTTCTTAGGGTTTTTTGCCTCCTGGGCAGCTGTAGAAACAGCATCAAAGCCTATGTAGGCAAAGAAAACAATTCCGGCGGCTCGTATCACACCTCCCCATCCGTGCGTAAACATGCTTTCATGACCTGGTTTATCAGCAGAGATAAAATAAGGAGAATAGTTGTCAGCATTAATGTATTTCCATCCTAAAAGGATAAAGATGAATACAATTACAACTTTAATGGCTACAATAAGACCATTGATAAATGCTGATTCGCTGGTCCCTCTAATTAACACAAAGGACATTAATACGATAATAAATACTGCAGGTAAGTTAAACATACCAGAAACTACTGTGCCGTCTAAAAGAGTTGCTGTTTCAAAAGGCGACATGGTTACCTGAGCAGGGAGGTGGATGTCGTAATAAGCCAAAAACTTGACCAGATACCTACTCCAGCTAATAGAAACTGTTGCAGCACCTAAGGCATATTCCAATACCAAATCCCAACCTATAATCCAGGCTATAAACTCGCCCATTGTTGCATACGAATATGTATAAGCACTACCTGCTACGGGGATCATTGAAGCAAACTCTGCATAACATAGGCCTGCAAAAGCGCAACCAAGAGCTGCAATAACAAAAGAGATGGTAATTGCTGGTCCTGCGTTATTGGCTGCTGCAGATCCGGTTATAGAGAATAGTCCAGCCCCGATAATAGCACCAATACCCAAAGCCACTAAATTGACAGGGCCAAGGGTCCGTTTCAGGGTTCCTTCACCACTTTCAGCAGCTTCTTGTGTAAGTAAGTCAATTGACTTTCTAAAATTCATAGTTTAAGGTTTAGTTAAAGTTTATCTATAACTCGTCTAGTTTATATTTATGATGCGTCAAACCTAAATAAAATATATTTAAAAATAAAAGGGATTCTTTTTCAAAATCCCTTTATTTTTAATCCTAATTATGTTTAAGGCTGAATTTTAGAACTGCCAATTGATTTTTGAAGTTCTTTGTGTAGTGAATCTGCCGTTTTTGTCATCTCTTTTTGCATTGAATCTATGCTTTTTGTCATTTCCTTTTGTACAGACTCAATGTTTTTTGTCATTTCTTGTGCACTTTGGGTCATTCCTGCCGAAACATGGATAGAATTGATGATTTCTGTTTTTGAAACAGTAACATCATGAGTGGCAACTGCAATATATGGGGCAATAACCAGGGAAACGATAGACATCAGCTTGATTAAGATGTTCATTGATGGTCCGGAAGTATCTTTAAACGGATCTCCAACAGTATCACCTGTAACCGATGCTTTGTGAGGCTCAGATTTTTTGTAATGCATCTCACCATTAATCTCTACGCCCTTTTCAAATGATTTTTTAGCATTGTCCCAGGCACCACCAGCATTACTCTGGAAAATTCCCATAAGTACTCCTGATACGGTAACACCAGCCAATAAACCGCCCAATATTTCAGCCGAACTTACCGCCGGGAAAACACCTTTGAAACCAAAACCTACTATAATTGGAACTAAAAGTGCAATAGCACCAGGTAACATCATCTCGCGGATAGAAGCCTTAGTTGAAATGGCAACACATTTTTCGTATTCAGGTTTTGCTTTGTATTCCATAATTCCCGGGATTTCGCGGAATTGGCGACGAACTTCCTGTACCATATCCATTGCGGCTTTACCAACAGCTGCGATACATAAGGCAGAGAATATAAAAGGAATCATCGCCCCAACAAACAGACCGGCCAATACCGGCGCTTTATAGATATCGATAGCTGATATACCCGCTACACCAACAAAAGCAGCAAATAAAGCAAGTGAAGTTAATGCAGCAGAAGCAATTGCAAATCCTTTACCTGTGGCAGCAGTAGTGTTTCCAACAGCGTCCAGATTATCTGTACGCTCACGTACCTCCGGTGGTAGTTGACTCATTTCGGCAATACCACCTGCATTGTCCGCAATTGGACCGAATGCATCGATCGCTAACTGCATCGCTGTAGTGGCCATCATACCTGCCGCAGCAATTGCTACGCCATACAAGCCTGCAAAAGAATAAGAGAAAATGATACCTCCGGCTAAAACCAGGATTGGGGCAACAGTAGATTTCATGCCTACCGATAAACCACCAATGATATTTGTTGCATGGCCAGTGCCGGATTGCTGAATAATTGAATTAACCGGTCCTTTTCCCATTGCAGTATAATATTCAGTAATGATACTCATTAAGGTACCAACCACAAGACCAACTATAATCGCATAAAACACGTCACTATTAGTGAAATCCACTCCGCGTAAGTGTAAATGTTCAGGTAGCATGGCCATTACCACAAAATAGGATGCAATTGCTGTAATTACAATTGACCCCCAGTTACCTAAATTTAATGCTGTTTGTACATTTGAATCTTCTCCTTTAATGCGAACAAACCAGGTGCCGATAATAGAAAACAAAATACCAAGACCACATATTACCATTGGTAACAATACCGGAGAGAAACCATTTAGATTGTCGATGGCAATGCCATTTATTTTTTCTACAACAATTTCTTGTCCAAGCACCATTGTAGCAAGGATGGTTGCCACATAAGAGCCAAATAAATCTGCCCCCATTCCGGCCACATCACCAACATTGTCGCCAACGTTATCTGCAATGGTTGCCGGGTTACGAACATCATCTTCAGGAATACCCGCTTCAACTTTACCAACTAAATCGGCGCCAACATCGGCAGCTTTGGTATAAATACCTCCACCTACACGTGCAAAAAGTGCAATAGATTCTGCCCCTAAAGAAAAGCCTGTCAGTACTTCAATCGCTGTTTTCATTTCAGTGCTGTTTGGTTCAACAACATTAAAAATGTTAAGGAAAACAATAAATAAACCACCCAAACCTAAAATAGCTAATCCTGCAACACCTAAGCCCATAACTGTACCACCGGTAAAAGAAACCTTTAGTGCTTGTTTTAAACTTGTTCTTGCAGCCTGTGTGGTACGGACATTCGCTTTAGTTGCAGCCTTCATTCCAATATATCCTGCTGTTGCAGAAAATACAGCACCGATAATAAAAGCAATAGATATGATCCAGCTAGAGTGTAATTGTACACCATTCACTTCGTGTACTGTTCCTGAATAAGCAAGCAATGCAGCTGTAAATACAACAAAAATGCTCAGTACTTTCCATTCAGCTTTTAAAAAGGCCATTGCGCCATCAGCAATATAGCCAGCCAGTTCCTGCATGTTCTTGTCGCCTGCATCCTGTTTGTTTACCCATGCGCTTTTAATTGCCATCACAATGATGCCAATTAAACCCAATGCGGGAATAAAATAGATTAAATTGTTCTGTAAAAACTCCATACTTTGGTCTCTTGTTTAGTTTATTTTGGTTGTTAGTTGTCGACTTTAGTTACCTGCAAAAGGGCCGTGGCCATTTGCTGTAGCTGGCAGATTCCCTTTTTCGCCATTACTTTAAAGCACTTAAGTCATTTAATCAGCAAGACCGGGCTTTACAAAAATAAGCGTGTTTCTGAAATTACCAAATTTTTAATGAATTGATTATTAACCTTTTTTAGGAACCTTAGATTTATGCCATTGGTTGCTTTTGAATAACAAGTCCTCACATAATTCACACATTCTACACACTTTCTTCACAAAAAGGTACTTGTTTGTGGGTTTGCTGTGAAGGAGGTGTGAAGAATGTGTGAACGATTCTGTATTTTTAAATATATTAGCAGAGCAGTATCAGTGGATTTATGCTAAACCAACCAAACCAAACTATATGGATAATGAAAATCAAGACGGTTCTTTCAAGAGAGAACTAGGACTGTTAGATGGTACCATGCTCGTAGTAGGCTCTATGATAGGGTCTGGGATATTTATCGTGAGTGCTGATATAGCCCGACAAGTAGGTTCAGCAGGCTGGCTTATTCTTATCTGGGTAGTTACTGCAATAATTACCATTATTGCGGCGGTTAGCTACGGAGAGTTAAGCGCAATGTTTCCAAAAGCCGGAGGGCAATATGTTTATCTAAAAGAGGCTTATAATAAGCTGATCGCATTTTTATACGGATGGAGTCTGTTTGCGGTAATACAAACAGGGACAATTGCTGCTGTGGGGGTTGCTTTTTCTAAGTTCGCTGCTTATCTGTATGAACCTTTCAGTGAAAATAATATCCTGTGGCAAATTCAAACAGGAGTTAGCGATAAGGGTATTCCGGAACATTATGCAATTAGCGCGGCTCAGTTGGTTTCAATTATCACTATTGTTTTCTTAACATTTGTAAATAGTCGTGGTGTTAAGGACAGTAAAATTTTGCAAACAGTTTTAACTATAATAAAGATCCTGTCGCTTTTCGGGCTAATCATTTTCGGATTTACTCTTGCGGCAAAAGCTGAAGTTTGGAATGCAAACTGGAGCAATGCATGGGAAACACGTTCTTTTAGCTTAGAAACCATGACCTGGGCTCCTATTAGTGGAAGCCTGTTACTTTCAGGAATTTCAGCAGCAATGGTCGGTTCCTTGTTTTCAAGTGATGCCTGGGCAGGGGTTACCTTTATTGCCGGAGAGATCAAAAATCCTCAGCGCAACGTTGGGTTAAGCTTGTTTTTAGGGACCTTAATTGTTAGTATCATTTATATTCTTGCAAATCTGATGTACGTGGCTGTATTGCCTCTTGATCAGATCACCACTGCAAAATCCGATAGGGTGGCGGTTGTTGCTGCGCAGTATATTTTCGGACAAGCAGGCACTATAATTATAGCTGTAATGATTATGATTTCTACGTTTGCCTGTAATAACGGTTTAATTATGGCTGGCGCAAGAGTGTACTATACTATGGCAAAGGATGGTCTGTTCTTTAAAAAAGCAGCTAAATTAAATAAAGCAGATGTACCGGGCTGGGCTTTATGGGTACAGGGAGTATGGGCATCCGCATTGTGTTTAACAGGTCGATATGGTGCTCTTTTAGATTTTGTAGTGATTATTGTTTTAATATTCTACATCCTTACCATTTATGGAATATTCATTTTAAGAAAAAAAATGCCTGATGCAGAGCGTCCATACCGGGCCTTTGGCTATCCGGTTCTGCCAATGTTATATATAATAGTTGCTTCTGCTCTTAGTATTGCACTTTTAATCTATAAAACAGATACTTGTGGGTGGGGTGTATTAATTATGCTGATCGGAATACCAGTATATTATATAACACGAAAAGTTGAAGGAACAGAATAATAAAGTTGGAGGAGCAGGATAATAAAAAGGGGTGCAAAAAGGCAAAGTCGTCATAACTCACACCATCATCTCGACGATAGGAGAGATCTCTTGCTGGCAGGTAGCTGCAAATTGGCATAACCAAAAGATCTCTCCTATCGTCGAGATGACGGTGTGGTGTACCTCCAAATGATAGCGTTACCGAGCGTATTAACCTATTGGTTTCCTAAACGGGTAGTGAAATCAGAAATAACATTTTGGTATTTTCTCAATACACGATCCCAATCGTGAAACTGCTCATCGGCTTTTACGCTTGTTAAAGGAGCACCAGAGAATTCACTTACAAGTTTAACCTTGTAGGTAAGTGGTTCACTTTTAGATAGCTTGATGATTAGTCGTGTTCTAATGGTGTTTTGCTGAAAACTTTGAATGCTCCATGAAGTGCGCAAATAAGACGTTTCTTTGTCAGCAACTTCAATTGCATCAAAGTAATCGGTTACGATCTGATTTGCACGTTTCCAAACTTCAGCGACATCTTGTTTTTTATTGATTTCAATAGAAAAGTCGATGTTGGCCTGATCAGTTTTTATTGAAGCTTCTTCTGCATCATCCTTCTTCATATCAAAAAACTGTTTCTTTGGGGGTTCAGCCATTCCCTTCTTATTACAAAAAGTCTGCTCATATCTTAAGAACCCTGCCTTTTGAACTTTTACATTCACACAAGAGTTTTTAGGGACTTTGATTTTTGCATTTCCTGTACCTAGAATTTGGCCGTCTACAACAATTTTTGCATCAGCTTCTGAGGCAGAAATTTGAACGGTTTGGGCTTTAATTGCGAAAGGAGCGATTAAAAACAGTGAGGCTGTTAATAAAGATTTTAATTTCATAGTAAAGTTAATTTGTAAGGATTATCCACCACAAATTAAACCCTATACCACAGTTAAAAAAATACCCACTTATGGGTATTTTTTTAAGAGTTAATGATGCTTATATTTTTTAATCAACCGTAATTTTTGGTGGTAAAAGTTTATACATCACCGGTGTTACCAGTCTTGATAGTAGGGTAGAGCTAATTAGACCACCAATAAGTACCAAGGCAAGTGGAGAGTACAATTCACTATATTCGATAACAAGAGGAAGTAGTCCGCCAATAGCTGTTAACGATGTTAAAAGGATAGGTACAAACCTGATTTCCCCGGCTTCAATAATCGCTTCTTCAATGCTTTTTCCCTGTGCCCTTAACTGATTTGTAAAGTCTACAACCAACAAAGAGTTTTTAACCTCTATGCCTACCAATGCAATAAAGCCTATTGTGGCTGTAAAGGAGAGCGTTTCACCTGCAAAGAACAGCATGATTAATCCTCCAACTATTCCAAGTGGAATAACCGAGAGTACAATCAATATGCTTTTAAAGGTTTTGAACTCGAGTATCAATACACCCAGAAAACCAAAAACAGTTACAATAAGGATAAGGCCAAGATTGCCAAAGCTTTCTTCTTTACTTTCTTTCTCGCCTGCAACTTTAAAAGAGAAACCTTTTGGGAACTCAAACTTGTTCAGTTTTTCGGTAATTTCCTGGTCGAGCCGCTGTACATTATAACCTGGTTTTACAAAAGCAGAAATAGTTACATATCTATCTTTATCATAATGCCTGATCTGGTTTGGCGAACTCTCGAAACCAACAGATGCAACGTTTTTTAGTGGGATATTTATGCCAGATGCGGAGGGAACATATAGCCGATCGAACATGCTGATGCCCTGGATATCACCAGTTCTTGGAATAGAAACGTTGACATTATAATTATCTGCCTTTCCGGAATCTTCTCTGTAAGTTGCTACATTTAATCCGGCAGCTCCCAATCGAACTGTACGGTCAATATCTGCAGAAGCAACGCCCAGTAAAGCGGCTTTTTCTTTATTTATGGTAACCTTAAGATCAGTAGGTTTTACCAGAAGGGGATTGTTTACATAAATGGTGCCCTCTACTTTACTTATTAAAGAGGCAATATCGAAGGCTGTTTTACGCAGACCATCAAGATCATCTGCATAAATTCGGTAGGCAAGTGGGGCGTCAACAGGTGGGCCTTGTTCAAAGTCCTTAACCTTAATCTTTGCACCGGGGTAGCCATCCAGCTCTTTCCTTACCCTTTCAATTACCGCAACTTTTTCGCGGGTTTCCAATCCCTCTACCTGAACAAAAATCTGCGCATAGTTTTCACTCTCATTATGTGGGATCACATTGTAATAGATTCTTGGATTCCCTTTGCCTACATTAGTTGCAAATGAACTGATTTCTGGTACTTTTTTCAATACAGATTCCACATATCTTGCTACTTTATTTGTGGTATTTATATTTGTCCCCTCAGGAGTTTCTATGTCTACCAGAAACATAGGTTTCTCAGATTTTGGAAAAAGGCTGCTTCCTATAACGGGAACTAATCCAAGAGAGGCAATAAAGATTCCTCCAATAATTACAAGAGTAACTACAGGTCTTTTAAGTGCTTTATTAAGTACCGCTCCATAAGTTGTATGAATTCCTTTTTTCATTGCTCTGAGAAGAAAATTTCCCTCCTCACTCATATGTGGTTTCAAAATGATACTTGCTAAAAAAGGTACTACTGTAAGTGATACCAGCATTGAAGCAAAAATTGTAGTGATTACAGAAAGCGGTAAACTTCTAATAAAATCACCCGCACCTTCTGGCAAGAAAACGATGGGTAAAAAGGCAAATATAAGCAGTATGGTACAGCCGATAACGGCAATGCCAATTTGCGAAGTTGCTTTTATAGAGGCTTCTACTCTGCCATAGCCCATTCGCAGATACCGCTCAATATTTTCAACCACTACAATACTGTCATCAACCAGAATGCCTAGTGCTACAATCATCCCTACAATACTTAACTGATTGATATTGTAGCCAAGCGCACTCATTAGGGTAAGGCCAATCGCGAGAGATAGCGGGATCGAGATCATCACAACAACTGATGCCCTGGTGCCCAGAGGTAACAAGGTAACCAGTACTAATAAAATTGCGATACCAAAATCTCTTGTAAAATGCGAAAGCCTGACATCAACACTCTTAGCCTGATCAAAGACTTTTACAAAGTCTATACCTGGCGGTAAATCCTTTTTAAAAGTGGTGATCAAAGATTCGACTTTTTCCTGCACTGAGATGATGTTCTCTTTGTCTTTTAAACTGGCGTTTATAAAACTACTTCTATAGCCATTTAACCGGGTAATATGTGTTTCATCCTCATAGCCTAATGAAACATCGGCAACGTCTTTCAGGTAAACTACTTTCCCCTGCGCGCTATAGATTACTGTATTCTTAACTTCATCCAGACTTGAAAAATTACCGCTCGTTTTAATATTCAGTTTCCTGTTGCCCATACTAATGTTACCACCCGGGATGTTAACATTCTCACTTTGTAATGCAGCAATAACATTATTCTGGGTAAGTTTTTCATGAGCTATTTTTTGGATGTTAAGCCTTACATTTACCTGATGTTCAGGAACACCCGCATAGTTGACTCTTTTTAGCGCCTGTATTTTTTCAAGGCGTTCCTTTAGCTCTTTTGAATACTTTTTAAGTGTAGCATTTGAGGTGTTTTCACTCACTAAGGCAAACTGATAGATGCTGACATCCGACGGAATCTGTTTGTTAATTCTTATGTCCGCTATATCAGCCGGTAATTCACTTCTTAGGCTGTTGATCTCCCTCACCACTTCCTGATATTTATCATCGGGGTTTGAGCTATATTTATAAATGACTTGCATAACTGCCAGACCATCGCTTATGTCAGTGGTTATGTGTTTTATATCATCAAGTTCATGGATCTTTTTTTCCATTGGATCAACAACCAGCTGCTCCATATCCTTAGGGTTAGTTCCCGGATATACCACAACCACGGTAAATTGTGGAGGGTGCGTTTCAGGATCTTCACTTCTGGGCATGGTGAATAAGGAATATATTCCCAGAGCCAGTACTGCTACGAAAACGATCAGCGTAAACTGATAATTTTTTACTGCAAATT
Source organism: Pedobacter panaciterrae (assembly GCF_001636695.1). Classification (GTDB taxonomy): domain Bacteria; phylum Bacteroidota; class Bacteroidia; order Sphingobacteriales; family Sphingobacteriaceae; genus Pedobacter; species Pedobacter panaciterrae_A. The sequence goes on along the minus strand of NZ_LGEL01000011.1, from coordinate 254,330 downwards.
CAGGTAATTTCATTTTGGAATAATTTAGATTATCTGATTATTTTAATAGAGGATCCATTGGTAAGATAGGCTGACCCCTCTCTTATTATCTGATCAGTGGCTGATAAGCCAGAAGAGATAAAGGCTTTGTCATCTTTCAAATAGGCAACTTTCACCGCTTTTTTAACAGCTATGTTATTCACAGAGGTAAATACATAAGCGCTGTCATTCTTGCCTTCCACTAAAGCGTCTACAGGGACTGACAGTAGGTCTGTTTTGCCAAAAGGGTGGATTTTAACTTTAGCAAAGAGCCCTGAGATCAATCTGGCGTCGGTAGGATTAAGTCTTATTTCGGCCTGGTATAAACCGGAACCAGCGTCACTTCCCTGCGCAAGTGATTTCACTACCCCCGTTAACGTTTGAGGAAAGACATCAAAGTTCAACTCAACTTTCTCATTTCCGTTAATTCTTGATCTGTCCTTGTCAGTAATACCACATTTTAGTATCCAATCTTTATTTGAAACACCGCCTATATAAAGTATGGGCGTTCCCCCGGCTACCTGTTCTCCTTCATTTGCGAGTTTTTTAAGAACTACACCATTTGTGTTTGACTTTATGGTTGACTGAACAGCGTTGAACCGCGCTATGTCTAAGGTTTTTTTTGCAATTGCCAAAGCAGTTTGAGTATTTTCCAATTGCTCTCTGGTACTTACACTGTCCTTAAACAAATTGGCGGTCCTTTGCGCATCCCGCTTTGCTTTATTAAATCCCTCTTCGGCCTGGTTAAGCTGAGCATTTACTTCTGTCATGTTTAATGAGGCAAGTACCTGCCCATTGTTTACATGATCACCTTCTTTAACAAAAATTCGGTTGATGATTCCGCCGGTTTTAAAAGAAAGGTTACTCTGTTGTTCTGACGATAGTAGCCCAGAAGTTTCCACTGGTTCATTTTCATTAAGGGCATTGGAGGAGATTACTTTCACCGGAATTGCATTATCGGTTTTTTGTGCCGGTTTTGGCTCAGTACAGCCAATTATGGCAAGCCCAAAAAATAGGAGGAATGGGAGTGTATTTATATGTTTCATTTTGTTTAAAATTAATTGATGGTTAAAGAATATAACTTGCTTTAGCTCTTTCCAATTCGGTAGTTCTGGTTAGCATATTCAGGTAGGCAATACTTTGTTTAAGCTGATCATTTATCAGTGTTGTCTGTGCATCCAACAGCTCCAGGTAAAGTGCCTGGCCTTCCTTGTAAAGCCTTTGCTCGTCCTTATAGTACTGAAGAGATAACGATGACTGGCTAACCGAAGCTTTAAAAGCCTGCATGGCCGCATTCAATTTGTTTTGTGCGGTAATAACCTCGAGTTCAAGTTGCTGCGATGCCTGTTCTGTTTGTGTTTCGGTAGATTTTAAATCTAGAAGCGCCTGCTGGGTTTTGTTTTTATTTCTATTGCCATTAAATATTTGCCATGACAGTGTTACTCCGAAAAGATAATAGGGCGCATCTTTGTTGACTTTTAAAAAATCACCCTGTGCACCTACATCAATAAATGTGGATAGCTTTGGAAGAACAGTAGACCTGGTTAATTTTACGGAAAGCGTATTTATTTGATTTAAAGACTCAAGTGCTGCAAGTTCTTCTCTTTTTCCGGAATGAGAAGATGAGTCTGGTCCGATAATCATGTTCTCGTTTTGTCTGATTTCAATAGCACTGCTAAGTGGTTTGTTAAGCAGAAAATTGAAATAGGCCGCAGCATTCAGCGATTCAGTTTTCGCGTTTTCAAGTTGGGTTTCAAGACCCGTAAGTTCATTTTCTGAACGGGCTACCACTGTTCTTATTGCTTTCCCATTTTTAACCATTGATTGATTTATCCGCAGGTTCTCCTTTGCCAGTGCAATCCCGTTTTCGAAAATTTTTATGGCCTGTAAAGATTGTTCGTATCCATAATAAGCAAGTTTAACCTGTTTTATAAGTTCGCGTTTATACAACTTCAATTCTATCTGTTGCATCGTGATCTGTTCCTTTTTGATACGACTGTTGTAAATAATTTCCGCATTATATAAGGGCAAGGTGGTATGTACTTTGGCATCATAATAATTGTTCGGATTAAAAGTCTGACTCACATTATCGACCTGGGGAAATTTACCTGAACCTGTTAAGCTATTTAAGGTACTGTACACAGGATTGAGGAGGTCGCCAATAGGGATTTCAATTTTGCGCCCGCCCCCTGATGTCAGGTAGGAGGTATTCAGCTCTACGTCCGGAAGAAATAATCCTTTTGCTTCTTTTAATGCATAGAGGCTTCGCTGTAAGGCAAAATCTTGTTTTTGTATCCCCAGGTTGTTTCTGAGCGCCTCGTCTATATAACTCTGAAGTGGATTTTGAGAGAAGGCATTGTAGGGGAGCCAGCACCCCAGAATTAATAATAACGATTTTAAGGCTGTTTTTCTATTCATGATAGATCGTTGTTTATAAAATGAACACTGTTTATTAGAATTGATGATTTTTGATTTGTTACATTTATTTGAATTAAAATAATCGTTGGTTATTTACTAAACACTGTTTATTTTAGTCCAAATTTTTTTAGACTTTAAGTGTTTTTAAAAAATACTCTAGTGATTGGATAAGAAGATTAGGATTCTGTTCACCTTCAATGTTCACCGATTGTAGACGCTCTCTTATAAATAAAGAAATAAGACCATGAACATATGACCATATGGACATTGAAACAATTAGCGGATCACCATCAACAATAAGTTTTTGATCCAGGCATTCAGTAACGGTATTCAGCAGATATTGAAAGCTATTATCTCCGGCTTCCCATTTGCTGTGACATTTAATCTCACTTAAAGGGGCTCTCATAATAAACATAAGATCATAATAATCTGGATTTGTCAGTGCAAAATTCAGGTATATTTTTCCTAGCTCAGCGAGCCTTTCATATGGATCTTTGATTTGATTGTGGTTTGTAAATTCTTTATTTAACAGATCGAATCCTTGTTCGTGGATTAAATAGAAGATTTCATCCTTCTCTTTGAAATAAAGATAAATTGTGGCGGGGCTGTATTCAATGTCATCGGCGATATTACGGATAGATGTTTTCTCATAACCCTGTTCTAAAAAGAGTTTTGTAGCCGATTCAATAATCAACTTTCTTCTATCCAGTTTATCTCTTTCTTTTCTATCTTTAATAGCCATACTAAAATGCTAACTGCTGCAAATATAATAAACACTGTTCAGTAAATGCAAGAAAAAGAAATATATAATAGATATTTCTTAATAAAACAGCACTTCTTTAAAAAAGGAACAGGGATGAGCTAGGAAGCTATCCCTGTTTTAAGATGGTTGATCCACCACAGATCAACCTAAACCAAACAAACCACTACTATAACGTATGATATTGCTAAAAAGTTTCTTTATTTGAAAAAAAATTTTAAATAATTACTTCTCAGGACGTTACCCAAAGGTTTTATTAGACAAAAAATCTATTTCTAGTAAAATATGAGGGTTTTATTAATTCAGTAACATTTATGAAACATAGATTTTTTTTGGTAAATTAGTTTTCGTAAGCCAAACCATGACCACATATTCTATACTTTCTGATCAGGAACTCAGGACCAAATTAGTCTTTGGTGATGAGTATGCTTTTGCAGAACTCTATCAGAGGTATAATGCGGGGATTTTGGGATTTGTTAAAAAGTTTGTTCATTCTGCAGATCTTTCGGAGGATCTTACGCAAGAAATCTTTATAAAAATCTGGCAATGCAAATCTAAGTTGGAGCATGTACAATCGCTAAAAGCTTATTTATATATCGTTGCCCGGAATCATACCTTAAATAGCCTTAAAAAAGCCTTCCGTTCTGAAGTTGCTATGTCAGAGATAGTCAATAGTTTTGTTGAAGAAAGGAATTCCACTGAAGACGAGCTTTTGAATAAAGAATATTACGACTGCCTTCAAAAAGCATTAGCGGTATTATCTCCCCGAAGCAGAGAAGTTTTTAAACTATGCAGAGAGCAGGGCAAAAGTTACGAGGAGGTAGCAACGGCATTGGGCATTTCCAGAAATGCCGTAAAGAATCATATGGTAGCTTCTATGAAAATTCTCCGGACTTCTGTTGAAAAGGATTTGGGTGTCTCTTTGGGATTGCTTTTGGTTATCCTTCTAAAATAAATTAAAAAAAAGTTTTCCCAGCGGCTACCCTAGGAGCTTCAAATATTGTCTTAGTATTTGAAAGGCCTCTATTATGGAAGATAAAGAATTTTACAAAATACTTGTTCAGCGTTACCTGAGTAAACAGCTTACAGATAATGAATTGGAAGTGTTTGCCCAATTAGCAAAAGAAGGCAAGTTAGATGAATACTTTTTATCGGCAATGAATGAAGAAGCAGGAATTGCCGAAGCAGATGAAAATGATTACAATAAAAGAAACAAAGTAAGACCATTATTTTATAAGATAGCCGCCGCGGCTGTTGTTTTAATTGCTTTATCTGCAGGACTGTATTCCTATTTTAATAAACCTGTTAAACTTTCTGATTTAAAATCAATTTACGCAAAGCATGATGCTGATCCGGGAGGAAACAAAGCAACCCTAACACTTGCTGATGGTTCTAAGATTTCACTTACTGATGCAAGCAACGGGCAGATAGCACAACAGGCTGGGGTAAAAATAACCAAAAATGCAAATGGCCAGCTGGTTTATACTATAGCCGAATCCGGTAAAAAGGAAATCGATTATAATACCATTAACACGCCCAGAGGTGGTGAATATCAGATTAATCTGCCAGATGGAACAAAGGTATGGCTTAATGCTGCATCATCAGTAACATTTCCCACCAGTTTTGCCAATGCAAAAAACCGGAAAATCAAATTAACAGGGGAAGCCTATTTTGAGGTTTTCAAAAATAAAAACCTTCCATTTATTGTAGTAACAGATAAGCAGGAAGTAGAGGTGCTGGGAACTCATTTTAATATCAACTCTTACGAGGACGAGAAGGATACCCGGACTACTTTATTAGAGGGCAGTGTTCAGGTAAGGCGGATTCTGCATGCTGCAAACCAATCAAACATAGCCATTGCCCATGATAATAGTAAAATACTAAAACCCGGCCAGCAATCTAGGGTAAGCAGCCAGCCATCGAAAGATATTAGTGTGGAAGTTGCCAATATCACGCAGGTTATGGCCTGGAAGAACGGGTATTTTCATTTTGAAAACGACAACCTGTTAACTGTTATGAACCAGCTCTCCCGCTGGTATGACATCCAGGTAGTGTACGAGGTCAATAGAACCGATGATGAGTTTGTGGGAGATATACCACGAAATGTAAAGTTATCTGAAGTACTTAAAGTTCTAACCTATGGAGGTGGGCTGCATTTTAAAATTCAAGAGAGAAAATTGATAATTACAAAATAGAATAGTATAAACCTAAATCATTTGCATATGAGAATATAAATACAAAAGCCACAGATCTTTTTCGAAGGAAAAACCGGACCCTGGTTGCAACAGGATCCGGCTTGTCCATCCAATTAGAATGAACATAATGTTCAGGTTGATCCCAAAAAATACCTTGTTTAAATAATTAATGTATAAACCAAAACATTCAAAAGTATGAATTTAAATCTATGCAGGAAAGTCCCTTTTACGAGGTGGCTTCTCTCATCAACGAATTTATTGGCAATGAAATTAACAGTTATATTACTAATCATTGGTTGCCTCCAGGTCTCTGCAGAAGGGTTCTCGCAGAAGATTACCCTTGTTGAAAAAAACAGCACTTTCAATAACCTGTTTGAACACATAAAGGCTCAAAGTGGTTATACCTTTTTTTACAATAACAGATCTATAAAACAGCAGGGAAAGATCAGCGTTGCATTTAAGGATGTCAGTATTGAAGAAGCGCTTGACCAGATCTTTAAGGATCGGCCATTTTCTTATCTGATTGTTGATAAAATGATCGTAATCAAAAGAAAAGATAGGCTTGAAATAGGATGGTCTATGAACAATATTTTTTCTATGATTAATATAAAGGGAAAAGTAGTTGATAAGGATGGCAATCCTTTACCGGGCGCCTCTATACAGATTAAGGGTAATAATGCCGGCACCTCTTCAAGTTCAACCGGAGAATTTAGTATTAGCGCAAATGAAGGAGATATACTTGTTGTAAAATACATCGGTTACCTCACCAAAGAAGTTATGGTGCCGGCGGGTGTAACCAGCTTAAATATAGTACTTGATATTAATGATCAGGAACTATCTGAAGTAGTTGTAACTGCCCTGGGTGTAAAAAGACAGGAAAAATCTTTGGGCTATGCTGTACAAAGGGTAAGTGGTAAAGAACTTCAAACAGTAAAAGGAGTGGATGTAGGTACATCGCTTACTGGCCGTGTAGCCGGGCTGGTTGTAAAGAACTCCACAGAGTTTAATGCCAGGCCAACCATTGAGCTGAGGGGTGAACCTGCTTTACTTGTTGTAGATGGTGTACCCTATAATAATTTAACTCTGCGCGATATTCCAACTGATGATATTGAAAGTATGGATGTTTTGAAGGGGCCAACAGCATCAGCATTGTATGGATCCCGGGCTTCCGGTGGGGTTTTCTTAATTACAACGAAGAAAGGAAGTGAAGGAAAAGGAGTTTCGGTTGATCTAAACAGCAATACGATGTTGCAATTGGGATACTTAGCAATACCCAAGGTTCAGAGCTCTTACGGCAGGGGTCAAAATGGTGAGATTGACAATGATTATGTATGGGGACCCAGATTGAATGCAGGCAATACAGCCACAGATTGGAATCCGGTAACAAAGCAATTTGAGGAAAATAGGCCATTACTATCTATAGGGAAAGACAACCTTAAGAACTTCATGAGTACAGGCATTATTGCCAATAATAATATCACTATTGCACAATCAGGAGAAAATGGAAGTTTTAAAATAGGATTAAACCATATTTATAATAAAGGGCAGTTTCCTAATCAGAAGCTGAATATGCTTAATCTTAATGCGGGGGGAGAGATTATAGTTAATGACAAGTTTAAAATTGAAAGCCGCTTAGGTATAAGCCGTAGAACTGCACCCCAGGTATGGGGCGGTGGGTATGGCGCTCAGGGTTATTTGTATCAGTTAATTATGTGGACAGGTACAGAGTATGACATCAGAGATTATAAAGACTACTGGAAGGTGCCTAATCAAACTCAAAATTGGATGTATACCAACTGGTATGATAATCCTTATCTTATTGCCTATGAGAAGCTTGATGGGATTACTAATAATACCATGAATGCAAGCGTAACAGCAAATTATAAATTTAATAGTGATTTTAATCTGATGCTGCGGTTAGGCTATGATAATTACAGCAATAAAGAAACAATGAGTAATCCAACAGCAAACATTTTTTCTACCAGAGGTGGGGATAACGGTTTGGGGGGATGGGATGCTAAAGGTTTATACCGTATTTATAATTCATGGGGCTATAGCACAAACGATGACTTGATTTTAACTTTCAATAAAAAGGTTAGTAAGTGGTCTTTTGAAGCGCTTGCCGGTGGAACTTTGTTTTATCAGGTAGCAGAAAGTTTATTAGCAGGAACTAAGGGTGGTTTAATATCACCTACCTTTTACTCTTTAAAAGGTTCAGTAGAGCCTGTTTCGGTTAACCCTAATTACAACTCAAAATTAATAAACAGTCTTTATGGAAGGGCAGCAGTTGGTTGGAATGATGCTATATTTTTAGATTTTACGGGAAGGAATGACTGGAGTTCTACCCAGCCTTCATCTTCAAGAGCTTATTTTTATCCTTCTATTGGATCCAGCGTGGTGGTTTCAGAATTAATGAAAATGCCCGAAGTGATCGATATGTTTAAGATTAGAGGATCATTCGCAGTCTTTAAAACGCCTTTCGATCCTTATGCTACTAATCTGGGGTATAGTACAACCTCGTCTGCATGGAATACCCTTAATTCTGCAAATTATCCAGATTATTTGATTGGTCAGGGACTTCTTCCAAGCTCTCAGCGTACATGGGAAGTTGGAACATCAGCTTACATGTTTAAGAAACGTCTTCATTTAGATGTGGCTTATTTTAATAAGTACTATTACAACAGACAAACTGATTTAAAGAATAATGGCAATACTGCATTTCTTCCAAGTTCATCAGGATTTACCAGGGCTATTGTTAATTCATTGGAGACTTATACCAGAAGAGGTATAGAGATCACGCTGGATGGTTCAGTTATCAAAAACAACAATTTTGAGTGGCGTTCCATCATCAATTGGTCTACCCAACATCGTTATTACGATAATCTGGATCCAATTTATTCTGCTGATAATCCATGGGTAAAAAAAGGCCAGCGTTTAGACACTTATCTGAGTTCTTATTGGTTAACAGATCCATCGGGCAATGTGATCTATAATAATGGCTATCCTGTAGAGAGTGATTATAATAAAAAGTATGGATATGGCGAGCCGGATTTCAGCTTTGGCTTTATCAATAACTTTAATTATAAAAACTGGATGCTGGGGATAAACATAGACGGAAGGATAGGCGGACTAATGTATAACTATGTATACGACAAGATGTGGGATACCGGCACCAATCCCGAATCCGATAATCAATATCGGTATGATCAGGTCGTAAACGGACTCAATAACTACGTTGGTAATGGAGTTAAGATTATTTCAGGAGAAGTGACTTACGATAAATATGGAAATATTACCAGCGACACCAGAAAGTATGCTAAAAATGATGTGCAGGTAGGCTATCAGGATTTTGCTCAAAATTATAGAGGTGGTGATATGGGGATCCAGAAAGAATCCTTCATCAAACTGAGAGAACTGTCATTGGGTTATAGTGTTCCTGTAAAATTTGTAAATAAGTTAGGCGTTAAGCGGGCTTCGTTGTCTTTAACCGGACAAAATTTGTTCTTGTGGACAAATTTTAAATATTCAGATCCTGATCTGGACAATGAAAACCTGAATTCGCCATCTCAGCGTATGGTTGGCTTTAATCTTAAAGTTGGATTTTAATTAAACGATTCTTAAAAGAAAATTTTCATGAAAAGCAAGTTTCTAAAATATATGTTATTGTTGCCAGTATTGACAATGATAAGCAATGGGTGTACAAAGTATGATGATATTAATACAGACCCAAATAAAACCACTCAGGTTAACTCAGCCCTATTGGCTACCAGTATGATCCTTCAAATAACAAAAGGGGATATCGAATCTACCAAAGGCTTTATGCAGTCGTTTTTACTGAGTAAGTACCTAACCTGGGGAGAAGGCCAGGAAAATAATCAATACAATAAGCTAGGAAGAACTAGTTTCTCAAGAATTACACTTCTGCGCAATGTATCGCCAATGGTAGGCTATGCAACCAGTCCGGAGCTAAAAAATTCTTACGAAGGCTTGGGCCATTTTATAAGAGCATGGCAATTTTTTATGACCAGTATGCAGGTTGGGGATATTCCTTATTCTGAGGCGGTGAAAGGGGAATCTGACAATACGTTAAAACCTAAATACGATACTCAGAAAGCTGTATTTTTAGGTGTTTTGAATGAATTGGACCAGGCAAATCAATTGTTTTCAACCGGTGTTGATTTTGCCGGAGATCCTATTTATGGAGGTAAAGTTGATAAATGGCGCCGATTGGTTAATAGCTTTGAGTTGCATGTATTGATCAATCTTTATAAAAAGACTGCTGATGCGGATCTTAAAGTAATAGAGAGGTTTAAGGAAATTGTTGCAAATAGACCTTTAATGAGAAACTACGACGATAATTTTGCCTTAGCATATAACAATACTGCCGGTCAGAACTATCCATGGTCAGATGTGCCGGCGGGTTCCGGTAACTCGTTTGTAAAGTCTAATTATACCATGCTTTCTACAAACTTAATAGACCCGTTAAAGGAATTAAAGGATAAGCGATTATTTTATTTTGCTAAGCCGTCTCCTGTAAAAATTACTGCCGGACTTACCCAAAGCGATTACAATGCCTATATAGGTGCGGAACCTTCAAATGCATTCTCTGCGTTACAGACTATGCGTGTAGGTAAAGATTACTCTGATATTAACAATAGGTATGTACAGCTGGTAAATGCTGAACCGGTAAGTGTTTTTAGTTATTGGGACTTGCAGTTTGTGTTAGCTGAAGCAACTATAAGGGGGTGGATTAGTGGAACGGCAGCACAAAGTTATTATGCTGAAGGTATTAGCAGTTCTATGAAATTTGTAGTAGCATATACTCCGGATTTAATAGATTATAACCATAACGTGAAGATGGATGATGCCTATATATCAGCATATCCATTGTCTTCGGGTGTTGCCTTAACCGGATCTAATGAACAGCAAATTGAAAAGGTTATTACTCAAAAGTACCTTGCCAATTACTTACAGGGCAGCAAATATTTAGGCTGGTTCGAGAACAGAAGAACTGGTTACCCTAAGTTCATCCTTAATTCTACCACTAACCTGAATACCCCATCTACAAAGTTTCCTTTACGCTGGTTGTACCCGTCTGATGAATTGGATTATAATTCGGATAATGTATCCTCAGCTATTCAAAGCCAATATGGAGGAAGTGATGATGTAAATCAGCAAATGTGGTTGTTAAAGTAGTAATTATCTTATATTTATAATCATGTAACCGAAATCATCAAATGACAGAAAACAAAGGTTTAAAAAAAACGCTCACCCCGTTTATGCTCTGGGGGCTTGGAGTAGGGTATGTCATTTCGGGTATGTATTTTGGATGGAACCTGGGCCTCGAGAAAGGTGGTACAGGAGGGATGGCCATAGCTACAATAGTAATCATGGTAATGTATGTAACCTTTACATTCAGCTATGCGGAGCTTGCCTGTGCCATACCTAAGGCAGGTGGAGTATTTGATTACGCAAACAAAGCGATGGGTAAAAATATTGGCTTTATTGCGGGTATTGCTCAGATTGTAGAATTTATACTTGCTCCTCCGGCCATTGCATTTGCAATCGGTGCGTATTTCAATGCATTTTTCCCACAAGTGCCCATACTAACCAGTGCAGTCGCCATCTATTTTGTGTTTACCGGGCTCAATGTGTATGGTGTAAAAGCAGCGGCCTCGTTTGAGGTTATCATTACTGTGCTTGCGGTAGGAGAACTGCTTTTATTCTCAGGTATTGCACTGCCGAAATTCGAAGTAGCAAACCTTACCCGCAATGCAATGCCCAATGGATGGGGAGGGGTATTTGCAGCCATTCCGTTTGCCATCTGGTTCTTTCTGGGTATAGAGGGAATTGCCAATGTGGCCGAAGAGACCAAGAACCCACAAAAAGACATTAGTAAAGGCTTTGGTTGGGCCATCTTCACACTGGCAATACTATGTATATTAATATTTATTGCAGCCACCGGCATTGCCGGCTGGGAAGCAATAGTTTATAAAAATGGAATAAGCGGAGAAACATCAGATTCTCCGCTTCCTTTAGCCCTTGCAAAAATAACAGGAAGTAATCACCTTATGTACCATTTACTGATTACTGTAGGCTTGTTTGGGTTGATTGCTTCTTTTCATGGACTCATACTTGCTGCCGGAAGATCAACATATGAAATGGGCAGAGTACACAATATCCCATCATTTCTGGGCAAAATATCACCACGTTTCCATACCCCGGCAAATGCGCTAATTGGAAACATGGTCATCGGTATTCTGGCTTTGCTTTCAGGTAAAACATCAGAGATCATCATCGTCTCCGTTTTTGGAGCGCTTACATTGTACATCATTTCCATGATTTCCATTGTTATACTTAGAAAGCGCGAACCCGATCTGCCAAGGCCCTTTCGGGCTCCTTTTTATCCGGCATTTCCAATTATATCGCTTATTATTGCAACGGGCTCTATTATTGCCATGTTTATTTTCAATCCTAAACTAGGACTTATCTATTTCTCCATACTGATCGTAACCTTTTTGCTGTACAGAATCTTTAAACCATCTAATGCATGACAACACAAGAAATATTAGCATATGTAAAACAGCATCCGTCAGGAAAAGTAAAACTAGCCGTTGCCGATATTGATGGCGTTTTAAGGGGTAAATACATCTCTGCAGAGAAGTTTAGCTCTGTAGCAGAAGGAAGGTTAGGGTTTTGCGACGTTACTTTCGGGTGGGATATGGGCGATGTGGCTTACGATAATGCGAAATTTACCGGCTGGCATACCGGTTATCCGGATGCGATGGTAAAGCTTGATCTAAGCACCTTCCGGAAAATACCCTGGGAAAATGATATTCCTTTTTTCCTGGGAGATTTTGTAGACGACAATGAAACGCCAGGGTATACCTGTCCGCGGCAATTACTGCGCAAGGTATTGGCAGATACAGAACAAAGTGGCTTTTTGCCCTATTTCTCACAGGAATTTGAATGGTTCAATTTTGCCGAAACACCAGAAACGGCACATCAAAAAGGTTATCAAAACCTTACACCTTTAACCCCGGGAATGTTTGGTTACTCCATTTTACGGAGTACCTTAAAAAATGAATACATGACAGATCTTTTTGATCTGCTCTCCAAATTTGGAATACCTATTGAGGGGCTGCACACAGAAACCGGACCGGGAGTTTATGAAGCCGCCATTAAATACGCACCTGTTCTGCAGGCAGCAGATCAGGCTGTGCTGTTTAAAACTGCGGTAAAAGAGATTGCCTATAAGCATGGCGTTATGGCTACCTTTATGGCAAAGATCACTGAAACCCTTCCTGGCTGCAGCGGACATGTACACCAAAGTTTGTGGGATAAAGATTCGAAACACAACCTGTTTTATGATGAAAAAGATCAGCATAAGATGAGTGATCTGATGAAAAGCTATATAGCGGGCCAATTACATTGTTTGCCGCAAATATTACCTATGATTGCACCAACCATTAACAGTTATAAACGATTGGTTGAAGGAGCCTGGGCTCCAACTACCTTAACCTGGGGTATCGATAACAGGACGGTAGCCTTAAGGGCATTGCCATGTAATGCCAAAGCAACACGTTTAGAAACAAGAGTGGTAGGTTCTGATACTAATCCATATCTGGCTTTGGCAGCCTGCCTTGCTGCGGGTTTATATGGCGTTAAAAACAAAATGAAACTGTTAAAAGAAGCTACCGAAGGAAATGGTTACAGGGACCTTTCAAATGGCATATTACCTGCCAACCTTTATGAAGCTACTCAAAAAATGAAGCAATCTGCAGTGGCAAAAGAGCTGTTTGGAGATCAGTTTGTTGAGCATTTTACGTTAACAAGAGAGTGGGAATGGAAACAATATGCCAAAGTAGTAACAGACTGGGAGCTTAAGCGCTACTTTGAAATTATTTAACCTCAGGCATTAATTAATAAGTAATCATATATATGACATTCGATAAAGTATATCAGTATAATTTCCCAACCACCATTCGTTTTGGAGCCGGAGCTGTAAAGGAATTGCCCGCCTATCTACAAAAGAATGGATTAAAGCGACCAATGATCGTTACCGATCCTACCATAGCTTCATTGCCATTTTTTAAAGCTATTGTAGCCGATCTGCAGGCTCATAATATTTCAGTAGAAGTATTTAATGATATTCACAAAAATCCTGTAAAAAGCGATGTATACAAAGGGGGCGATGTTTGGGATGATACTTCCAGAGACAGTATTATAGGTATTGGTGGCGGTGCGGCACTAGATGTGGCCAGGGCAATTGTGTTAAGGGTAAATCACCGTGAGGATCTGTTTAAATACGATGATCTCATTGGGGGTGATGTTTATGTAACTAATGATGTTCCTCATTTTATAACCATTCCAACTACTTCCGGAACCGGAAGCGAAGTAGGCAGAAGCGCTATTATTGCCGATGATGAAACCCATCAAAAAAAGATCCTGTTCTCTCCAAAGCTGATGGCACAGATCGTATTTGCTGATCCGGTGCTTACCATGGACCTGCCAGCATTTGTTACTGCCGCAACAGGTATGGATGCACTTACCCATAATATGGAAGCATTTCTGGCAAAAAATCCACATCCTTTGTGTGATGGAATAGCACTTGAGGGCATTTCATTGATAAAAGATTCCCTGGAAAAAGCAACAAACAAACCAGATCTGGAAAGCAGAAGCAAAATGCTGATGGCCTCTATGATGGGGGCAATTGCTTTTCAAAAGGGGTTAGGCGTAGTACATTCTCTTGCGCACCCACTTTCATCCCTGCTAGATACGCATCATGGCCTGGCCAATGCAGTAAATATTCCTTATGGAATGGAATTTAATATTGCCGGGTTTGAAGATAAATTCCGCAGAATAGCGAGAACGTTAGAGTTGAAACAAGAAACAGGCGAAGCAGTGGTGGAATATCTTTTTGAGCTGAATACAAAAGTAAATATCCCGCATCATTTAAAAGATATTGGTGTAAAACCAGAGCATATCGAAACACTTGCAGATCTTGCCTTTGCCGATTTTGCGCATCCAAATAATCCTAAGCCGGTAAGCCGGGAAGATTTTAAACAACTGTACTTAAAGGCGCTTTAAATAACAATATATTCTGATGAAGAAAAAAATTGGGATAAGCTATACGGAAACCAATTTCCAGAACTACTGGAATTGGTTTAGCCCACAGGAACTGGGCGATGAGATTGAACTTATAGAGCTTTCTTTTCAAAAAGATAATATCTATGACTTTCAGCAATGCGATGGTTTTGTTTTAACCGGAGGTATAGACGTGGTACCGGAATTGTATGGCGGTGCCAGCGATTATCCGCATAAGCCGGATGCTTTTTTACCTGAAAGAGATCAATTTGAGCTACAGATTTATTCTTATTCTCAATTTCACCAGGTACCTGTTCTGGGAATTTGCCGTGGGATGCAGTATGTTAACATTCTTGAAGGCGGGAAAGTGTTTGAAGACAATGGAGAGCAGGTAAATCAAATCCATAAAAAAGGTACTGAAGACAAAGTCCATGGCGTAAATGTTAAAAAGGACAGCCTGTTGTATAGCGTAACAGGAGTAGAAAAAGGGGAAGTAAACAGTGCCCATCATCAGGGAGTTAATCCTGCGTATATTGGCAATAATTTAATGGTCAGTGCCTATTCAGATACTGAGGACGGCATCATTGAAGCGTTGGAATTTAAAGATAAAACCGATAAAGCTTTTATGCTTGGCGTACAATGGCACCCCGAAAGAATGAAAGAGAAGGAATCAAACCCACTTTCCCAGAAAGTTAAAGAACAGTTTATTGAAGCAGTAAAAAATCATAAAAGATGAATGTTGTAAATCCGGCTACAGAAGAAATTATTACGATACTAATAGAAAACGACAGACCATCGTTAGATAATAAGTACAACCTGCTTAAAGCTGCTCAAAAACATTGGGCAAAGCAATCATTAAAAGGACGTATTGCGGTTATCCATCGGTTTCATGATCTGCTTGATCTTGAAAAAGAAAAGCTTGCCGCAATACTTACTTCTGAGGTAGGCAAGCCCTTACAGCAGTCTCGCAATGAACTTAACGGAGCCAGAACAAGGATTCAATGGATGATGAGCAATGCAGAAAAATACCTTTCAGATGAGTGGGTTACCGATACAGATGAGTTGAAAGAGAAAATCTCTTATGATCCGCTTGGTGTAATCTGCAACATATCTGCCTGGAACTATCCATATCTGGTTGGGGTAAACGTATTTGTGCCAGCCCTGCTTGCCGGAAATGCCGTGATGTACAAACCCTCAGAATATGCATCTTTAACAGGACTCGAAATTGAACGTTTGCTTAAAAAAGCAGGTGTGCCTGAAAACGTTTTTCAGATAGCTATTGGTGCTAAACAAACAGGAGAGCATTTGCTGGATATGAATTTCGATGGATATTTCTTTACCGGATCTTACAAAACAGGAAAACATATTTACGAAAGAGTAGCCAAAAAGATGGTTCCTTGTCAGCTCGAGCTTGGTGGTAAAGACCCATTGTATGTTGCAGATGATGTAAAGGATATTGCCGCAGTAGCTGCGGGTACAGCCGATGGTGCCTTCTATAACAACGGGCAAAGTTGCTGTGCAGTTGAACGTATTTACGTGCATGAAAAAGTATATGACGATTATGTTGCTGCTTTTGTAAAAGAGGTAAAGTCATGGCAGTTAGGTCAGCCCACAGAAGAACGTGTTTACATAGGCCCTTTAACAAGAAAGGAACAGATTAGTGTACTAAAACATCAGGTTGAGGATGCATTAGAAAAGGGTGCAACTTTATTAGAGGGTGGTAATCGGGTTGGCAATATTGGGCATTATTTTGAACCTACAGTTTTAACCAATGTAACTAACGATATGAAAGTGATGCAGGAAGAAAGCTTTGGTCCCATCATTGGAATTATGAAGGTATCAGACGATGATGAAGCTTTAGAGATGATGAAGGATACTGCTTACGGATTAACAGCTGCGGTTTATTCTGATAGCAGAGACAGGGCAGAACATATTCTTTCACAAGTTGATTCGGGCACAGGCTATTGGAATTGCTGTGATAGGGTAAGTGCAGGTGTGCCATGGAGTGGCAGAAAACATTCGGGCATAGGAGCTACCTTATCTCATCAGGGGCTACGCGCTTTTACCAAACCTAAAGCCTGGCATTTGAGAAGTTGAGGATTTTGTCATAATGTTAAGCGATTTTGGCATATTCAATATTATCTGATATAAACTGTTTAGTTTTAATTAATTGAACCAGATATATCAGTATGCACAATAAACCATCCAATAGAAGAGATTTTATTAAAAAAGCAGGTATTCTTACGGCCAGTCTTGCAGCGGTACAGTTCCCGGTATGGGGTAAAAGTATATTTGCTTTAGACTACCCGCTTCATAACATACCCGAAAAAAAGAATTTAGATCCTCGATGGATCAGATCTCTTTTCAATAGGGGTAAAGAGACTGCTTACTTTAAAAGTAAAAACGAATTTAAATATATTGGAATGCCTGTTGGCGGCCTCCATGCCGGAACAGTATATATTGGTGGCGACGGGCGACTTTGGTTATGGCAAATTTACAATGAAACTTTTGAAGGTGCACAAGAAGGAATAGAACCTAAAATAGTGAACTGGAATGATGGAACAGAAGTAAGAAAGATTCGCACAAGGGATGGTTCTGCCTACATAGAACCGGCTATAGCCAATAATATCCGCGTTTTAGAACAGGGATTTGCCGTAAAAGCTGTAGTTAATGGTAAAACTTTTATCAAAGAATTAAGTGAAGCACATTGGGATGAGATCGAATTTAAACCAGCCTACCCAATGGCTACCATCAAATACAGTAGTAAAGATTTTCCCGTTGCAGTATACCTCAAGGTGTATTCTCCATTTATTCCTTTAGATGCACAGAATTCGGCTTTACCTGCAACCATTTTACGACTAGAAATAAAAAATACCACCAGCAGTACTATAAATGTTTCTGTTTTAGGCTGGATGGAGAATGGGGTTAATAAATTAAGCGGAAAGATAAATACAGGAAAGAGAAAAAATGAGGTTTCAACAATTGAAAACTCGAGTACTATCTTTTCTTCTTTTGAAGCCGCAAATGATGAATTGAAAAATGCCCAGGATAGCGGCACCATGTGTTTTACTTTACACAAAACAAAAGGTAAAACCTATGCTTCTATCAATCCGTGGCCAGTTACAGACAAGCATTTCAATGCTCCGGTTACCAGTTTTGCATCTGCAGATGCACCAGAAAAGCTTGTAGGTGGAATTGAAGTTACAGAAGCCCTTAGTCCGGATAAATCAATCAGGGCCGATTATTCAATCAGCTGGCATTTCAATAACGCAAATGTTAATCTTAAGAAAATAGTGAAGGATGCAGAACATGGATTTCATTACGCCACCAGATTTAAGGATGCTGGCGCAGTGAGTTCATACCTGCAATCGAATTTTGAAAATCTAACCAAAACAACAGAGTTGTGGAGTGCTACATGGAATGACTCAACCTTGCCATACTGGTTCCTGGAGCGTACTTTTATTAATATAGATACACTGGCAACTGCCAATACTTATCGCTTTGCTGACGGCAGGTTCTGGAGCTGGGAGGGGGTTGGAGCCTGTGCAGGAACCTGTACACATGTATGGCAATATGCACAAGCGGTAGCCAGGATATTTCCGGAACTGGAGCGCGACTTAAGGCATCGGGTAGATTTAGGTGTTGGGTTTAAGGAAGATAATGGCGCTATTATTTTCCGTGCAGAAAATGAGAGCAGACCTGCCATTGACGGACAAGCAGGTACTATACTAAGGTTTTATCGCGAACATCAAATGAGCGGCGACAATACCTTTTTGCAAACCAACTGGCCAAAAATTAAAAAGGCAATTCAGTTCATGCTGGATCAGGATAAGAACGGCGACGGTATGACTGATACACCAATGGAGAATACACTGGATGCGGTATGGGAGGGAGAAATTGCCTGGATTGTGGGACTTTGCATTGCTGCGGCAAGGGCAGGGCAGGCTATGGCAGAGGAAATTAATGATACCTCTTTTGCTCAAACCTGCCAAACCTATGTTGCTAATGGCCGTAAGAACATGGAACAGGAACTGTTTAATGGCGAATACTTTATCCATCGTCCAGATAAGGTTCAGGGGCGTAAAAACCTGGGCTCTTATAATACCTGTCATATTGATCAGGTATATGGTCAGAGCTGGGCATTTCAGGTAGGGCTGCCAAGGGTATTGAGTAAAGATAAAGCCGTTGCCGCACTAAAGGCGTTATGGAAATATAACTTTACTACTGATGTGGGGCCATATATAAAAACCCACGTAGGAGGCAGGCCATATGCGTTGCCGGGAGAAGGAGGAATGGTGATGAATACAAACCCACATAACGAACCTAAACCCTTTGGCGAAAATGTAACATGGCAATTGGGTTACTTTCATGAATGCATGAGTGGATTTGAACATCAGGTTGCAGCGCATCTAATGGCCGAAGGTATGATAGAAGAAAGCCTGATTCTTACCAGATCTATTCACGATAGATATCATGCAGCTAAGAGAAATCCATTTAATGAGATTGAATGCAGCGACCATTATGCAAGGGCCATGGCAAGTTACGGAACCTTTATTAACGCCTGCGGATTTGAATATCATGGCCCCAAAGGTTATATCAAATTCTCACCTGCCTGGAATGCAGAGAATTTTAAAGCACCATTTACATCAGCCAATGGTTGGGGTAGTTATTCACAGAAAAAAACAGGTGCTAAACAGTTACACACCCTAAATTTAAAATACGGCGAATTGCAATTAAAGGAACTGGCCTTTAATAAAATCGGTTCAGGTACTGTAAAATCGGTTTCCGTGATGCTGGGCGCTCAAAATATTCCTGTTCAATTTAAACAGAATGGTGCTGAATTACGGATTATCAGCAGTAAGAAGATTAACATTAAAACGAATGAAAGCTTAAATACTACGGTACAGTTCTTATCCTAGATCAATTAACAGCCCATTTAATTAGGATAACTTTGTATTACACTATTAAAAGGAGAATTAAAATGAAAAAGTTAATTGAAAAAATCGTGATAAATTCTGATCGTCCGCATATGGTTGGCGATGGTTTCAGGGTATTTAATTATATCCCTGGCGCAGGCATTCCGCAGGAGAGAATAAGTCCGTTTTTACTATTGGACTTTAATCCTGAGTACGATTTTGGACCTTCAGATCATCTTAGAGGTGTTGGCGTTCACCCTCACAAAGGTTTTGAAACAGTAACCATTGCTTATAAAGGAAGTGTAGCGCACCATGATAGCACCGGAAGTAGCGGAGTAATCAACTCTGGTGATGTACAATGGATGACTGCCGGTAAAGGGATCTTGCATAAAGAATACCATGAAGAAGCTTTCTCAAAAAAAGGAGGGCCTTTTGAAATGGTTCAGTTATGGGTTAACCTTCCTAAAAAGGATAAATCAACAGCGCCGCATTACCAGGAGTTGACCAAAGGTGGTATGGGTAAAGTGCAGCTTGGAGACAATGGTGGCCAGGTAAATGTAATTGCCGGAAACTTTAATGGTGTTGCAGGTCCTGCTGAAACTTACAGTCCGGTAAACCTGTTTGACATTAAATTGAATGAAGGTGCCGAAACTACTACCAGTATTCCGGCCGGCCACAATACAGCTTTATTAGTTGTAAACGGAAGTGTTCAGGTAAACGATGAAATAGTCGGAGAACATAGCTTTGTTTTGTTTGAAAACAAAGGTGAACAGATCCATATTAAAGCAAATCAGCAAAGTGTTGTTTTGTTGCTAAGTGGGAAACCTTTGAATGAACCCATTGTAAGCTACGGACCGTTCGTAATGAATACCGAAGAGGAAATCAGAGAAGCGATTGTTGATTTCAACATGGGAAAATTTGGCGTATTGGAGGATTAGAAACAGATTGTTTAAAGCCGCCGTCATCTCGACCATAGGAGATATCTCTTGTTCATGAAGTAGCCGCGAGGTAATTTTGCATAGTTCAAGAGATCTCTCCTATGGTCGAGATGACGGCAGCTTATATATAGCTTCTGTTATTTCTGCAACTCAAGGAAGTTTTTGAACACTTCAACCCTGATTTTGTCCGCTTCATCAGTTTTTTGAGGGTGATGGCATACTAATAAGATAATTTTGCGTTTAATTATCAAAACAGCATGAAAGCATTCCTCTTTTTCCTTTTATTTTCCATTACATCAGTACCTTTTCTTACATCAGCACAGCAACGTTTTGCCATAAGTGGTACGGTGAGGGATGCTTCAACCGGAGAAACATTGATTGGCGCAACAGTTAAACTGCAAAGCGCAACTCAAAATTCGGGCATAGCTACAAATGCATACGGATTTTATTCCCTTACTGCGGCCGAAGGTGAGTATACCGTAATAGTTAGCTATAGTGGTTATCAGAGCAATACCCAGAAAATTACCTTAAACAAAGCCTTAAAGCTAAACATAGAACTTTCGGCAGCTTCAGATTTACAGGAAGTAGTAATAAGTGCCAGCGAAAGGAAGAATGAAAATGTAAAAAGTCCTCAAATGGGCCTGAATAAGATCAATATGGCAGATCTTGACAATGTGCCTATCCTATTCGGCGAAAAAGACGTTTTAAAAACCATACAACTTTTGCCGGGAGTAAAGGCAGGAGGAGAAGGTAACACCGGTTTTTTTGTACGCGGAGGGGCTTCCGACCAGAATCTAATCCTTTTAGATGAGGCCACAGTTTACAATTCATCTCATTTGCTGGGTTTCTTTTCGACCTTTAATGCTGATGCGATTAAAGATGTAAGCTTGTACAAAGGTGGTATGCCATCACAATATGGGGGCAGATTATCATCCGTACTTGATGTTAAAATGCAGGATGGTAATGATAAAGAATATGGCTTTGAAGGTGGATTAGGGCTTATCGCATCGCGCATAAAAGCAGAGGGGCCAATCGTTAAAAATAAAAGTTCTTTTATGATTAGTGCCAGGCGCACCTACATAGATCTTTTGCTTAAAGCCTCTGGTGATTCGGCACTAAAGAATAATACGTTGAACTTTTACGATATTAATGCCAAGGTAAATTATAAGTTTGATGATAAGAATACACTGTTTCTTTCGGGTTATTTTGGTCAGGATAATATTGGGATCAAAGATCTATTTGCCAACGATTGGGGCAATACGACAGCCACTATTCGCTTAAACCACGTGTTTAACAACAGGTTGTTTTCAAATACCTCATTAATTTACAATAAATACAGCTATGCTATTCAACTGCTCGATGAAAGTAGCAGTGCCAAGGTAAAATCACTGATCAGAGATTTTAATTTTAAAGAAGACTTACAATATTATAGCAATAACCACATCCTAAGATTTGGATTGCATGCCACCCACCATAGAATTGCCCCATCTGATATTACTACATCAGCCAACTCGAGCTTTAATCCACTTTCTATAGAGAATCGTTATGGTTTGGAACTGGCTGTTTACGCATCAGACGAGTGGACGATTAGTGATAAATTCAATGTGCTGTATGGCTTAAGGCTAAGCCAGTTTTCCCTTCTGGGTCCTGGAACATTGAATACCTATAACAGTTCAGGAGAAGTAAGTTCTTCATCAACATATAAAAGCGGTGAGTTTGTTAAAAACTATTTCAACCTGGAGCCACGTCTTTCGGCAAGTTATAGCTTAAACGAGAAAAACTCTATAAAGGCATCATACAACCGCAATACCCAAAATATTCACATTCTTAGTAATTCAGGCTCCAGTTCTCCGACAGATCAATATGTAATGAGCAGCAATAACATTAAGCCCGAGATTGCAGATCAGGTTGCTTTAGGGTTTTTCAAAAATAGCGAGAGCAATATCTTCGAGTTTTCTGCCGAGGTTTATTATAAATGGTTACAAAACCAGATAGATTATAGAGATGCAGCAGAACTAACTGCCAATAAGGATGTTGAGTCTGAATTGTTGTATGGCAAGGGCAGGGCCTACGGACTTGAGCTTTATGGTAAAAAAACCAAAGGCAAACTTACAGGATGGTTAAGTTATACGCTTTCAAAAACTGAACGTCAGTTTGATGAAATCAATAAAGGCAAATATTTTAATGCGAAGCAAGATCGTACACATGATCTTGCCCTGGTTGCTATGTACACCCTTAGTCGCCGCTGGACGGTGTCTGCTAATTATATTTACAGCACAGGTAATGCCGTTACTTACCCTGCCGGAAAATATAATATAGGTGGCCTTACCACTTATTATTATACGGATAGAAACGCTAACAGAATGCCATATACTTCCCGTTTGGATTTAGGAGCTACCTTAAAAGGCAAAGAGACTAAGAAGTTCCGTACAAGCTGGACTTTTAGTGTATACAATGCATTAAACCGCAAAAACCCATACTCTATCCAATTCCGTGATAAAGAAAATGATCCAACACGAACCGAAGCAGTTCAAACCAGCTTATTTGGTATTATTCCTTCGGTAACTTATAACTTTAAATTTTAACAGTGATGCTAAGAAAAATCAAATATTTAATCCTACTAATTGCGGTATCCATTAGCATCTGTTCATGTGAAAAAGTGATAGATGTTGAGATCAATACTTCTGCAAACCAATTGGTGATAGAAGGTAATATAACCAATCAGTTAGAGCAGCAAACCATTAAAATAAGCCAGTCTGTACCTTATACAGAAAGTAATACCTACCCACCGGTTAAGGGTGCTACAGTAAATGTAACTGATGATCAGGGCAGTTCATGGATATTTACCGAAAGTACTCCGGGTACCTATACTTTTGGTCCGTTTAGAGGGGAGCCTGGGCGCACCTATACCCTTAAAGTAAATATAAGTAATGCACTTTATACAGCTTCTTCAACCATGCCCGATTCGGTAACACTCGATTCGCTTGATGTAAAGGTATTTACCTTTGGCAGTGAAAAACAGAAACAGACACAGGCACATTATAAAGATCCGGCTGGGGTTGCTAATCAATACCGGTTTGTGCTGAAAGTTAATGGTATTCAATCAAAAAGAGTTTATGCCGAAAATGACCGTTTTACCGATGGAAACGATGTACCTACAGTATTGTTCTTTGCTGGAAAAAATGATGATGATAATGAGTTAAAAACAGGCGATAATGTAGATGTTGAAATGCAGTGCATAGATAAAAAGATATTTACCTACTGGAATACGTTAAGTCAGCAATCACAAAATGGCCCTGGAGGCGGGGTAACACCAGGAAATCCGCCTTCAAATATCAGTAATAATGTGCTCGGGTATTTTAGTGCACATACGGTTAGTAAAAAGCAGATGTTAGTTAAGTAGACAAAAATTGCTACCCATTGTTGGGCACAATCAGGACAGATTAAGGACAGGTTGGTGGTTTGTTCGGGTAAAGGTACCTATTTCCCGAACAAACCCCCAACCTGATACTACGCTGTGTCCAAGCAGGCTATGTCATAACATGGCAACGTTACCGATAACGTTCTCATAGATTTATATAGCTGTATCCTTGCTTATTTGGTTGGTTTATGATTCATTTGTTATGAGGTACCTCATCAACAACTGAACTTAAACAACCAAAATTATGAAGAGAAAATTAACTAAACTATCCCGGTTACTCATACTGTTGGTGGCTGCGGTATTGCTCTGTCCGGGTATAAGTACCGCACAGGATAACAGAACAATTTCAGGCATAGTTACCGATGCATCATCAAAACACACCCTGCCAGGGGTTAGCGTAAAAATAAAAGGTAGCAGTAACGGTGTTTCAACCGATTCTGAGGGGAAATACACCATCCAGATTAAAGCAGGTGATGTATTGATGTTCTCTTTTGTTGGTTATGAAGCCAAAGAAATTACCGTAGCAACTCAATCTAAATTAGATGTAGGATTAACAGAGTCTTCAGCTGAATTGAATGAAGTAGTGGTTACTGCACTGGGTATTACCCGGAAAAGTAAATCGCTTACTTATGCTACCCAGCAACTGAACAATGCTGATCTTACTACTGTAAAAGATCCAACGGGTAACGTAATGAACAGTCTTAGCGGTAAAATTGCCGGAGCTGTAGTTACACCTGCAGCTACAGGTCCGGGCGGAGCTGCAAGAGTTGTGCTTAGGGGAAACCGCTCTATAAGCGGAAATAATAATGCGCTGATTGTGGTTGATGGTGTGCCAATTGATAATACCATGACTACTGAGCAAGGCGGTGGCGGATCGGCAAATACGCCGGCAACGCAGCAAAAGAGCACAAGTAGCGGATATTCGGGAAGTGACGGTGCCGCAAGTATTAATCCGGAAGATGTAGAATCAATTACGGTATTAAAAGGTCCGGCTGCTGCGGCTCTTTATGGAAGCAGAGCTGCAAATGGTGCTTTAATGATCACCACTAAAAAGGGTAAAAGCGGAAAAGTAAGTATTAACTACAATGGTGGAGTTGCAGTAGACAATGCACTGCTGCTGATGGATTTTCAAAATACTTACGGTCAGGGGAATGGTGGGGTAGCAGGCCCAACTGCCGCGGGAAGCTGGGGAGCTCCTGCAACTACCTATAAAAACAATGTAAAGGATTTTTATAATACAGGTACAACAGTAAACAACTCGATCAACATATCGGGTGGTACTGATAAAATGCAGGGATATGTTTCTTATACAAATAACCTCATCAGCGGTATCGTTCCAAATAATAAGCTTGATCGTAATACACTTAACCTGCGCCTGAACAATGAAATATTACCTGGCCTGACCACAGATTTAAAGGTTACTTATGTAAATCAAAAAATACGAAACAAGCCACGTCTGGGCGACAATGGTGTAACCAATGAAGTGTTGATTATGCCGAGGGACATGAGTTCTGAAACTTTGAAGAACTTTGAAACTATAAATCCGGATAATCAACAGCCACAGCCTTTATACTGGACAAACAGCTCGTTTTTTCAAAATCCCTACTGGGATGTAAACCGTACAGCATTGAGTGAGGAACGCAACAGGATCATGTTGGTAGGCTCTGCTAAATATCAGATCAACGAATGGCTATTTGTTCAGGGAAGATATAGCCTGGACCGTTATGATGATAAAATAAAGGGTTCATTTTATGCCGGAACATTGCCAATTAATACCCTTCCAGGTGGGCGATACCAGGAAAACAATGTAAACCGCTGGGAAAGAAATATAGATGTTTTGCTTTCGGGAAATAATAAAATAGGAAACGATTTTGGGGTTAATTATAACCTGGGAGCTTCTTTGCTAAACAACAGCGGTTACAATACCCAGTCGTTAGCTAATGGATTGCGGATTCCGAACAAGTTCGATCTCAATTTTGCTTCTACGCCAGCATTTACAAACATAGTGGCTAAAAAAGAAATTCAGTCTGTTTATGGAAGTGCAGAACTGAACTACAAACAGCAATTGTTTCTGGATGCCAGTGCAAGGAACGACTGGTCGTCCACACTACCTTCGCCCCACAGTTATTTTTATCCTTCTGTCGGACTATCGGCACTATTCTCTGAAATATTCAGCTTACCTGACTGGGTAAATTTTGCTAAGGTACGAGGTGCCTATACGCAGGTGGGTAATGATGCCGATCCTTATTTGCTCAATCAAACTTATACTTATAGCCCGGGCGCAGGTAGTGGTTTCATTGCCCGTGACCAAACCAAATATATTAATGATTTAAAACCTGAACGTACAAAAGCATGGGAATTGGGAACAGAATGGAGGTTTATAGACGACAGACTTTCGTTAGATGCTACTTTTTATAAAACAAATACAGTTAACCAGCTCATATTTATCGGACTTCCGCAGCCTTCTGGTTTTAACAACCAATATGTGAATGTTGGCGATATACAGAATAAGGGTATGGAGCTGATGCTTAAAGGAACACCTATTAAAAATGACAATTTT
This sequence comes from Pedobacter panaciterrae, assembly GCF_001636695.1. Lineage (GTDB taxonomy): Bacteria > Bacteroidota > Bacteroidia > Sphingobacteriales > Sphingobacteriaceae > Pedobacter > Pedobacter panaciterrae_A. The sequence continues at coordinate 228,017 of NZ_LGEL01000011.1, read as the reverse complement.
ACCTGGAGCAGTACATTCAATTTTGCGCTAAACAGAAATAAGGTATTGTCGCTCTTACCCGGCATTTCGCAAGCTAGTCTTACTACTGCAACCAATTACGCCAGCTTGCTAATAAAACCGGGAGGCGCTTATGGTGATCTTTTTGGGCAAGTGTGGGAAAAAGATGCAAATGGAAGGAACAAAATCAGCAGCACCGGTTTGCCGGTTGTACAGCAATTGCAAAAGATAGGTAATTTCAATCCTGATTATACCCTTGGGTTAAGCAACCAGTTTGATTATAAGAATTTCAGCCTTTCGTTTCTGATTGATGGACGGGTTGGAGGAACTGTAATCTCTGGTACGGATGCAATGCTGGGTTATTTTGGGATAGCCGATTATACTACTGCATTCAGAGAGGGGGGCCTTGTTCTTCCCGGTGTGCTGGCTGATGGATCTGAAAATACGAAGGCCATTTCAGCAGAACAGTTGTGGACACAGGTATCACAGGGTGGTACAAATGCTTATGGGCAGTTTTTTGCTTACAGTGCAACTAATTTCCGTTTAAGGGAATTGTCTCTTGGTTATACATTTAACGTTAAAAACAGTAAAATCAGAACTGCACGTATTGCTGCTACTGGCCGTAATTTGTTTTTTTTATACCGGGGCAAATCACTGCTGGATATTCCAGGTATAGGTAAGCGCACCTTACCTATTGATCCGGAGGCTGCAATCGGAACCAGCAATTACCAGGGAATAGAAACCGGTATACTTCCGTCAACACGCAGTTTCGGTTTAAACTTAAGCGTTTCATTTTAAAAGACATTTCATATGAAAAGGTATTCTATATATTACGTTATGTTTGTGCTGCTTGCTGCAATTACAGGCTGTACAAAGGATTTTGAAGATATAAACACCAACCCCTCAAAAATCACTACTGTAGGGGTTAGGGAACTCGGTTTTATGTTTTCCAGGGCACAATCTGCTGCCACTATACATCGCCCCTATACCCAAACCATTTCCATTTTAATGCCTGATTTGTACTCGCAATATTATGCACTAACTACTACAAGTTTTACAACTGACAGGTATGCTTTAAATGACGGATGGTTATCAAGACCAGCCATTATCACTTATGTGTTAACCATGCCGCAACTGCAGGCCATATTTAACAATACTGCAGCCAGTTCTGAAGAATATGCATTGGCAAATATCATGAAAGCTTATACCTTTCACCGGTTTACAGATCAGTTTGGCCCGGTTCCTTATTTTGGTGCTGGTAGTACCGCATCAAGTATCGCTTACGATACTCAGGAAGCCATTTATAATGATCTTTTTAAACGTCTGGATTCAGCTGTAGTTAATTTAAAGGCGAGTACAAAGGCAAATGTTTTTGGTAGCCAGGATTTAATTTACGCGGGTGATATCAGTAAATGGATCAGCTTTGCAAATACGTTAAGGCTCAGGATGGCCTTGAGGATTTCTAAAGTGAGCCCTGCAAAGGCAAAACAGGAGGCTGAGGCGGCGGTACTAGCCGGGGTTATGACCATTAATGCGCAGACTGCCAGCATTGAAAGATCCTTAAACGGTGATGACGCTAACGGGCTCGCTTCAAATGCGGCCAATAATGAGTTTAGTATGAGTTCTACAATGGCCTCTTATTTAAAAGGATATGCTGATCCTCGACTGGGTATCTATTTTCAGCCGGCAGTAGGAAATGGTGAGTTTAAAGGCTTGAGGAATGGTTCATCAGCAACAGCTATCAATTTACCTGGCAACAGGCCGGTCGAAACTTCGAACCTTGGAACAAGGTGGGTACAGCGGAATAGCAATGGGACTGCCTGGGTGCCTAATTTGGCATTACGACAGGAAGTAATGGCTGCCGCTGAAGCTTATTTTTTAAGGGCCGAAGGCGTATTGAATGGCTGGAATATGGGTGGTGGCACTGCTAAGGAGTATTATGAAAAGGGAATTGAACTGAGCTTGCAGCAATGGGGTGTTACAGACAATACCGTTATCCAGGCCTATATCAATTCAGCAGCTGTTCCTGTTGCACCGGGAGATGTGGCCAATTCAGCAGCTGTAGCGGGCACTCCAATAAAATGGGGAGCGGCTGAGACTATACAACGAGCCCAGATTAGTACACAGAAGTGGCTGGCAATATTTCCTGACGGCATAGAAGGCTGGTCGGAATTTCGCAGAACCGGTTACCCTGTAATGTATCCACTGCTTCAATCGGACAATGCAGACCTGCCAATTGGTACATTCATCAAAAGATTACCCTACTCGTCTGTAGAGGCCACAACCAATGGTGCTGCTCTTGCTGAGGGAAGAAAATTACTGGGTGGGCCTGATAACGCGGCTACCCGCGTATGGTGGGATGTAAATTAAAAGAATAAATAACAGCACATGAACAACCTGATTTTGAATTTTATGGTTCTGGGTATACTGATTACTGCCGGTCCGGGTGTAAAAGGGCAGGCTTTGCCTAAGGTTTTTTCGGAGCAGCAAGATGACTTGGCGGGCTTAAATTTAAAAAGGTCTGCTGAATCTGCGGCAGCATCATTACCGCTGCCTTCGTCCAAATCTGAATGGGAACAATACAAGCAAGATCTTAAACTTAAAATTAAACAAAGTACAGGTGTCCGTGTAGATCATCAGCTGCCCTTAAAAATGCAGGAAACGGGCCAGGTGCAAATGGATGGTTTTAGCATTAAAAATATCTTTTTTCAGACCAGGCCTCATGTTTATGCAACGGCAAGTTTATATATACCTAAAGGGCAGGGGCCATTTCCGGCTGTTGTGGTTACACATGGGCATTGGCCTGATGCACGGAGATCGGAGCTTTTTCAATCTGTTGCGCAGGTTTTGGCCAGCTCAGGTTATGTAGCACTTGTTATTGATGCATGGGGTACTGGCGAAAGGTGTACAGAAGATGGTAAACAGGAATATCATGGCGCAAATTTAGGCGCATCATTAATGAACGTGGGAGAATCGTTATTGGGAATGCAGCTTACAGACAACATCAGGGCGGTTGATTTGCTTTCGTCATTAAGTTATGTGGATAAGAACCATATTGGTGCTACGGGAGCAAGTGGTGGAGGGAACCAGACCATGTGGCTTGCCGCTATTGATGAAAGGATTAAGGCCGCTATTCCGGTAGTTAGTGTGGGTACATTTCAATCGTACATTATGAACAGTAACTGCGTTTGCGAATTGCTGCCACAGGGATTAACTTATACAGAAGAAGCTGCCGTTTTAGGGATGATTGCTCCCAGACCACTGAAAATTTTTAGTGCCGGAAATGATACAAATAAATCTTTCTTTCCTTCGGAAATGCTGAAAAGTTATACTACCGCATTACCTGTATTTGAGTTTTATAAAGCTAAGGATAAAGTTGCTTACCAGATTTTTGATACCGGACATGGTTACTGGCCTGAGATGAGGGATGCAATGCTTGGATGGTTTAACCTGCAGCTTAAAGGAAATGGCGATGGTACAGCCGTTAAAGCACCCGAAGTAAAGGTTTTGCAGGCAGCTGAACTGGCCACTTTTAAGGATGGTCAAAGGCCTGAAGAAATTGTTACTACAGCTGAGTTTTGCCGGGAACAGGAAATTAACCTGCATCAACAAATGATGAATAGCAATAAGCAGGATTTGAAAGCGAAGACTGAAGCGCTGAAAAGCATTCTTGGAATGAACCAGCGGGCAAAGATTAAGGAGGTAAAACCTTTCCACACTGAAAGAGGATGGCAAAAGCTGGTTCTGGAAACAACCACAGGCCATTTTATTCCATTTCTTTTTAAAACTCCCGAAAAGGGAAACAGCTATACTTTATTGAGCCATAGTGGAGGGAAGGACAGCATCCCTTCTGCGGATATTAAATATTTAATTGAAAGGGGGCAGGGTATTTTACTTGTAGACGTATGGGGAACGGGAGAACAGCGTTCAGAAATGGCTGTTAAAATAGATGGGGCACTGCCTCCCTTTCATACCCTATCCAGATCAGCACAATGGTTAGGTAACACTGTAATCGGTAATTGGGTATCAGACCTGCAATTGATAACAATGTGGCTAAAACAGCAGGATAAAAAAAGTGTAATTAGCCTTCAGGGATATAAAGAAACCGGGATTGCCTCTTTGCTTTGCACTGTATTTAACCAGGCAAAGCAGGTAACACTAATAGATGCACCTTATAGTTACAGGTTTGATGAACGGAATGGAATTGATTTTTACAATATGGCCATTCATATTCCGGGAATATTAAAATGGGGTGATGTCTCTTTAGCTACCGCCTTGTCAAGTGCATCAGTTGTATTTAAGGATGCGCGGAGTATGTCAGGCAATTTGCCTGAAGCTGCACAAAAAGCATTAATAACAGCCGAATTTGAGGCTTTAAAAAAATATACACAAAATAAGAAAGCTGTAAAATTTGCAGCTAGTAAAACCTATTAAATCAGAACTATGAATAGTAACCGCAGAAGTTTTTTAAAGTATACCGGCATTATTGGTCTGGGAGCTGCCGGCGCACCTGTTTTATCGGCATGTAGTGTGATAAAACCGGAGGGGGGGAGAACCCGCCCGCAACAGTTTAATATGTCTGGTTATGCTGCACCTAAAATTGATACCGTCAGAATTGGTTTTGTTGGCCTTGGAAACCGCGGCTCAGCGGCTGTTGAACGGGTAAGTTATATAGATGGTATAAAAATTAATGGGCTGTGCGACATACGACCGGAACGAGCTTCGGAGTCTAAAGCAAGAATTAAAACTACGGGTCATGACCCCGTATTTTATACGGAAAATGCGGATAGCTGGAAAAGACTATGCGAACGTGAGGATATTGACCTGATTTATATTGCTACGCATTGGGCGTTGCATACGCCTATTGCATTATATGCGATGGAACATGGAAAACATGTAGCTGTTGAAATCCCTGCGGCAACCACTGTTGAAGATTGCTGGCGTTTGGTAGAGATGTCGGAAAAGACCAAAAAGCACTGTGTAATGCTTGAGAACTGTTGCTATGATTTTTTTGAGCTGCTAACCCTTAATATGGCCAGACAAGGTTTTTTTGGAGAAATTATCCATTGTGAAGGTGCTTATATTCATGACATTCTTGAAGGATTGTTTGAAAAGGAGAAAAGATATGACCTGTGGAGGTTAAAGGAAAACGCCAAAAGAAATGGAAACCTTTACCCAACGCATGGGCTTGGGCCGGTATGCCAGGTGCTTGATATTAATCGTGGCGACCGTATGGATTTCCTTGTTTCTGTGTCTTCAAATGATTTTATGATGGAGCAAATGGCCGAAAAGCGAGCTGCAGAAGATGAATCCTTTAAACAATATGTAGGCAAACCTTTTCGTGGGAATATGAACACGACTACCATACGGACACAGAAGGGGAAAACCATTATGTTACAACATGACGTAACATCGCCAAGACCATATTCGAGGATACATCTTGTTAGTGGAACTAAAGGAGTGGCCCAGAAATATCCTCTTCCTCCTAAAATAGCAACCAGCCATGAAGGTTGGCTGGACGATGCTGCATTTAAAAAACTGGAAGAACAATACACGCCTGCCATCACTAAAAAGGTTGGTGAAATGGCAAAAGAAATAGGCGGACATGGCGGAATGGATTTTTTAATGGACTGGCGTTTAATAGACTGTTTGAGAAATGGCCTTCCGATGGATATGGACGTTTATGACGCAGCAGCATGGAGTGTAATTGGCCCGCTGAGCGAGTGGTCGGTAGCCAACAGGTCCGGCTCCATAAACATCCCTGATTTTACGGGAGGTTCCTGGAAAACTAATAAACCTTTAGATATAGAACTAAAAGCCGGTGGTACTACCGGGGTTCGAAAAGCAAATAAATAAAATCAATTAATACATCATACAATAGAAAAAATGAAAGTTATCCAATCAAAAAATCCCAGTGAACTGGGCACTGTAGCCGGAAAGGCAGCTGCTGAGCTTATTAGAAATATAATTGAAGAGAAGGGATCTGTAAATATTATTCTGGCTACAGGAACCAGCCAGTTTGAAACTATCCGTCAGCTGATTGAAGAAAAAGGTATAGACTGGAGTAAAGTAAATATGTTTCATCTTGATGAGTATATAGGGTTACCGTTATCGCATCCGGCAAGCTTTAGAAAGTACCTCAAAGAACGTTTTCTAGATAAAGTTCCGGCACTTAATTCTGCGGTTTTAATTAACGGCGAGGTTGATCCTGCTGAAGAATGCGCACGCCTGGCTGGGTTGATTAAAAAGCATCCGATTGATGTTGCATTGGTTGGAATTGGAGAGAATGGTCACCTTGCATTTAATGATCCGCCAGCTAATTTTGATACAGAAGAACCTTATCTGGTTGTAAACTTAGATGAACCCTGCCGTAAACAGCAATTCTCGGAAGGTTGGTTTGAAAGTGTTGATGAGGTTCCCCGTCAGGCCATCAGCATGTCTGTAAAGCAAATCTGTAAATCTGCACATATTATCTGTTCGGTGCCCGATCGCAGGAAAGCGCAAGGGGTAAAGGATAGTCTGGAACAGCCGGTAAGTAATTTATATCCTGCAAGTATTCTGCAAAATCATCCTGACTGCAGTTTTTACCTTGATGAGGAATCTGCCTCATTGTTATCACCTGCGACCATAAAATAATTAAATTGTACAAATATGAAAAAACAGATTCCTGCAGTTGCCGTAAGTTCATTAAGTAAGCGCGATACCCTTATTTCAATCCTTATTATAGGGTTGCTGTTTTTCATATTTGGTTTCGTATCATGGGTAAATGCCATCCTGATTCCTTATTTTAAAGTGGCATGTGAGCTCACTAATTTCCAGTCGTATCTGGTGGCTTTTGCATTTTACATTTCTTATTTTGTGATGTCGGTACCCTCATCGTACCTTTTAAAGTCTGCCGGCTTTAAGAAAGGGATGATGATCGGTTTCTGGACTATGGCCGCCGGCGCATTTATTTTTGTGCCGGCAGCCATGACCCGCACTTACGAGATTTTTCTGGTTGGCCTGTTTACATTGGGAGCAGGACTTGCCATTTTGCAAACAGCAGCAAACCCTTACATCACTGTTTTAGGTCCCAAAGAAAGGGCTGCCCAGCGGATCAGCATTATGGGAATCTGTAATAAAGGGGCCGGAATATTGGCCCCGTTGTTATTTGCAGCTGTGATCTTAAAGGCTACTGATGGTGATTTGTTTAAACAGTTGCCATTGATGGATCTTGAAAGTAAGGAGGCCGCATTGGATGAGCTCATCAGACGGGTAATCTTTCCTTATACCTGTGTTGGGGCAGTATTACTGGGACTTGGATTAATGGTGAGGTATTCTCCGCTACCAGAGATAGATACCGAGCATGAGAGTGCTGAGGTGGCTACCGCAAATTCGGGTAAAACAAGTATTTTTCAATTTCCACACCTGATATTAGGTGCGGGGGCTATTTTTTTACATGTAGGTACGCAGGTAATCGCTATTGATACCATAATTGGCTACGCAGGTTCCATGAATATTCATTTACTGGAAGCCAAAGTTTTCCCATCTTATACGTTGTTTGCAACCATTTGTGGGTACATAACGGGCATTATTGTTATCCCCAAGCTAATTAGCCAGGTTAGTGTGTTAAGGATATGTACTTTGCTGGGTGCTGTTTTTACTTTGCTGATTATTTTTAGTAGTGGTGAGGTAAGTATAATGGGACATGCTGCTGATGTTTCTATATGGTTTGTAGTATTGTTGGGGCTGGCAAATTCTATGGTTTGGGCAGGCATCTGGCCATTGGCGCTGGATGGACTTGGCAGGTATACAAAACTGGGCGCGTCTATTATGATCATGGGTTTATGCGGTAATGCAATAATGCCCCTTTTTTATGGATATTTTGCAGATATGTATGACCTTAGATCAGCTTATTGGGTGTTGTTTCCTTGCTATCTGTTTCTGATCTTTTATGCATTTTATGGCTTCCGGATCAGGACGTGGAAAACCTGATCATTCCATAAAAACAGAATATTTGATTAAATTAAGCTTATGATGAACCAGAATCGTTTAAAAATATATAACGGAAAACTGATTACACCTTATAAAACAATTGAGCAGGGAACGCTGCTGGTTGAAAACGGAAAGATTGTGGGGCTGGAGGAAGGTAATGCTGAGTTTCCTGATGCTCATGAAATTGATGCACAGGGAAACTACATTGCTCCGGGATTTATAGATCTGCATATACATGGGGGCGGTGGGCATGATTTTATGGACAATACGGTGGAAGCTTTTTTAGGTATTGCAGAAATCCATGCCCGCTATGGAACTACGGCGATGTGCCCTACAACATTGACGAGTGAAAAGGAAGACCTGATGGAAACCTTAAGGATATATGAACAGGCCGATAAACTAAATAATAAAGGTGCACAGTTTATAGGTATGCACCTGGAGGGACCTTATTTCGCACTAAGCCAGCGTGGTGCTCAGGATCCTCGTTATATACGTGATCCAGATCCGGCAGAATATAAAGAAATACTGGCTGCTACATCTATTGTGAAAAGGTGGAGTGCCGCTCCTGAGTTGAAGGGGGCTATTGAATTTGGCCGGTATTTAAAATCAAAAGGTATACTTCCTGCAATTGCACATACCGATGCTATTTATGAAGAAGTGCTGGAAGCTTTTGAAAATGGCTATACTCTGGCTACACATTTTTATTCAGGTATGTCTGGCGTAACCCGACGCGATTGTTTTCGATTTGCGGGCGTGATTGAAAGTGGTTATCTGATTGATGAAATGGATGTTGAGATCATAGCCGATGGCGTGCATTTGCCTGCACCTTTGCTGAAGCTGATCTATAAAATCAAAGGAGCATCTCGTACTGCCTTAATTACTGATGCCATGAGGGGAGCTGGTATGCCACCGGGAGAGAGTATTCTGGGTAGTCGTAAAAATGGATTACCGGTTATTATTGAAGACGGTGTGGCTAAACTTCCTGACAGGACCTCTTTTGCCGGCAGCGTGGCTACGGCCGACAGATTGCTAAGAAATATGGTAAATATGGCTGGTGTTTCTTTAGAAGAAGCAGTAAGAATGATGACCAAAACTCCTGCAAGGATTATGGGGTTGGATGAGCGAAAAGGAGCACTTACAGTGGGTAAAGATGCAGATGTTGTAGTTTTTGATCAACAGATCTGCATTCAGTATACCATTGTAAATGGAAAAGTTGTTTACAGTAGTTAAGATTTAGCTTTTCGCCTGGTCGACTCTCTGACAATCAGCTTACCGGGCAGCATTATTTCTTCTGCATGGAAGTGTTTTTTTGTTATGTGTTTAATGAGTAATTCACAACTGAGCTTTCCAATTTCGAAAGCAGGTTCGGCAATGGTAGATAAAGAAGGCGATATAATGGTAGACATGGGGTCGTTGGTAAAACCAATCACGCCAAAGTCTTCTCCCACTTTTATGCCTTTGTTTTTAAGCGCAATCATTGCGCCAATGGCTTTTCTATCGTTCACTGCAAAAATGGCATCAGGTTTTTGTTTCAGCGCTAACAACTGCTGTGTATCTTTTTCGCCAAATTCCTGTGAGAAGCCTGAATAAATGATCCAATCTTCATTTACCTGAATGCCGTGTTTTTTTAAAGCGTCGAGATATCCATTTAGCCGCGCCTCGGTAAAGCTTAAGCCTTTTGGGCCTGCAATGTGCGCAATTTTAGTATAGCCGTTCGAAATTAAATGCTCCACCGCTTCAAATGCCCCATTGTAATCGTCTTGCATCACTTTTGACGTTTCAATTTCGCTGGCCACCCGGTCAAAAAATACAACGGGGATGCCTTCATTTATAATTTCCTGGAAGTGGTTGCAGGAGTCAGAATCAGATGAAATAGAGACCAGAAGGCCATCCAAACTGGAAACAGAAAGATTTTCCATAATGGCCAGTTCACGCTCGGGAGAATCATTGGTGACAAATAGTATGATGTTATAGCCATTATTATAAGCCACTTCCTGGATACCGGTAATAACGGTAGAAAAATAATAATTGGTAATAAAAGGTAAAATTACACCCACATTATGGGTGCTGCCCTGAGCTAAGCCGGTTGCGTTAAAATTCGGTTTGTAATTCAGTTCTGCTGCCAAAGCCTGTACCTTCTCCTTGGTTTCCTGGTTCACATCATAAGTATCTCTTAAAGCCCTTGATACAGTAGAAACGGAGATGTTTAAAATTTTTGCAATATCCTTTATTGTTACATAGTGACGGGCCATACAGATGATACAAGAATTAAGGTGTGGTTACAGTTTTGTTTGATACCAAAGTTAACAATAAAAAATGACCGTTGTTTTCTGTAAAGATCACAAGCCTGCTCCAGTTGCAGGCTTGTGATATAAATTAAAACGGTAAAGACATGTGAACCATAACGCGGTTTCCTGCACTTGCCCTTCCATCGGCCAGATCCTGAGACCTTACGTTCTGATAATTTGCACCAAAGGATAAGCCCTTCATTGACACTTCTAAACCTCCTACTGCTGACAAAGAATAGCCGCCAGATACTGCTACATCATACTTTTTACCTTCAACATCCTTTTGAGCAGTCTCGTACAATACACCTATGTTTGGTGCGATGGTAACTTTCTGAGCGATGCGAAACTTATGATAAACCAGTACATTAGAGGTGAACTTATTGCCATAGCGGTAATCATATTTGTTCTCTGTATTGATTTTGTAATTTACGTTTGCATTTAATCCAAGATCATTCCATCGGATATCGTAAGCTGCATTAAGCGTAAAGTCAGTGCTTGCTGTACCCAGTTGAAAATTATTAGGCGATTCCTGAATCGCAAGGCGTTCTGATGGCTCATACTTTCCTGTAGCCAGTTTTACACCACCGCCAATCCATAAGGATTGCACCAGTAACCGTTCGCCTAATGTTCCTTTGTGGTCAAATAGCTTGTAATAGCCCATTAGCGCGATATCTCCCAAACCGCTTTTGGTACCATTGCCAGTCTGGCTTTGACGTTCATTGAAATTGTAGGGAACAAATGCAAGTACTCTGAACCTGTTACCGATATTCCAGCCACCCCAAAGCTCTGCACTCTGGTAAGTTTCGTCGGCTGTAATTGGAGTCCGCTCTCCAAATGGACCTAAATGGGTTCTTAAGGTTTTGTACTGGTACCTTAGCCCGATAAATCGCTTGTTGTATTCGGGCAAAATCCCAAGATAGTAACTGCCAACACCACAGCCGCAAATATCGCAGGCTTTGGTGGCAGTGATGGTAAATATTGTCAGCAAAAATGCTGTAATGATTATTCTCATGTGCTTATTGTTCTGATAAAAGAGTGTTATTGATAAAATCAGGATCGTTCAGTGTAACCAAAAATGCTGTTAGTTTAACCTGATCGTTTTGTGTAAGTGCTATCCCCAATCTGTTTGCCTGTTTTAGTAATGGATCTAAATTCGGGGTTTGCTGAACCTCTGAATTGTAGTGCTCTAATACACCTGCCAGCGATAAGAACCTACCATCATGCATGTATGGAGCAGTATATTGCAGATTCCTGAGAGAGGGTACCTTAAATTTATACTTATCTGTGCTGATCAATGTAGCCGCATAGAATCCCTGATCGTTGATAGCGCTGATACCTAAACCGTTGTTACGGAAAGATCCATCAGTAAATAAAGGTTCCGAATGACAGGACGCACATTTTTGTTTAAACAAGGTATAGCCCTCCTGCTCATCGGCTGTAAATGTAACTCCTGCTTCTTTGCGCATTACCTTGTCGTATTTGGAATTACTGCTTACACACATGAGCATAAATTGGGAAAGCGCTTTCATAAAGCGCGCTGTAGTTACTTCTTCGGTTCCAAATGCACTTTTGAACATAGCCGTGTATTTTGGTACTGCTTTAATTTTTTTCAATACATTATCCAGGTTCTCATCCATTTCTTCATGAGTCGTGATCGGCACAATTGGTTGCAGATCGAGGTCGTAGACACCACCGCCCCACATGAAAGCCTTGCTCCAGGCTAAATTCATAATAGGTGGGGAGTTTCGTGTGCCCAAACGATCCTCAATACCATGGCTTACATCATGTCCATGCTGTGTAAATGCAGACGACTGGATGTGGCAGGAACCACAGGTGATGGTGTTGTTACGGGAAAGGCGTGGTTCATAAAACAACGCCCTGCCCAGTTCAAATCCAGCCTTGGTAACAGGGTTATTCGCAAACTTATATTCCGGTTCTGGAAAATTGATCGGTTTTTGAAATCCAAGGAACTTCTCAATTTCTTCTTTGATGGGAATATCTTTTTTACAGGCCAGAATAAATAACCCCAGTATGGAAAATACAATCCAGTGTTTCTTGTTCATTGCCCTTTAGTTTTCTGTATGGTCGTGTCTGAACATTTCGGCAAAATTGGCTGCAATTTTAGCTGTAAAATCGCCGAACATTACATTCGGATATTCCACTATTTTAAAAGAATTCTTTCCATTGAATACCTTCATCACATCTACAAAGAGATGGATGTTGCTCTGACGGTCTTTCCTTACTTTGGCTATTCCGGCAGTTTTCAGATCCACATTGATTACCTTAATGTTATTGAGTGTTGGAGCACTATAGCCACCAAAAAAGCCAATATGATATTTAAACTGTTTTTTTCCGGTAGGATCGCCATTGGCATCATCTGTTATCACACCAGAGTTTCCTTCAAACTTAAAGAAGATGTAGCCACTATTCCATCCCCAGTACATTCCACCACCATCGTGTCCGCCGTTAGCTGCCGGATCTAATACTCCGGTTCGCTTATCAATTGGCATGGTGCTGCGCAAGCTATCAACCCCTAAAGTGAAGGTTAAGCTTGTGTAATCGCCTTCCGGTACTTTTACTCTGGCAAAACGGGTTGCTTTATCATCACCTTGTATCAAAAAGTAACTGCTGTCCTGATTTACAGCATAAGTATTGCCCTGGGTAGTAGTTACTTTAATGTTGCTGATGAAATACTGCAGACGCGAAATAGAGAATTGTTCACCCGCTGCATTCTTATACAAGCTACCGGTATTGTTGAAAGTGAGTGTACGGTCGCCAACAATGTTGTCGAACTCAATAGATAGCGGGGCAAGATTCTTTTCCTGAAATTCAGGTGTAGGATCACTTTTTTTAGAACAGGCTGTAAGAATTAGTGTGGTAGTAAACAGGAGTGTTGTGGTTAATCTTTTTATATATGTGTTCATGATATTATTCATTAGAATTTTAATTCCTCCAAACATCACCTAAAGCGATGTTAATTAGAGGAGTAGTACAGAATTGAAATAAATTGAATTTGCTTAAGCTCAAGCATACCGGTATAGTCCAAATCTTTTAAGAAAAGGATAATGGTAACTTGAGGAAGTCTTAATTAAGAAAAAATAGTATTGAAGGGTGGTGGGTGCAGGATTTCTGAACTGAATTTAGGAAGATCAAAAGAAATCAAAGCAGGTTTTTCTTTTTTGGTTTTAGTCGAATTGAATGAAAGCAACATTGGATTGTTGACGATAAATACATCCTGAGCGCCTTTTTTTTGCGCATCCTGTTCCTGTTTCTTTTCTTTATCCTGCGCTTCTTTCAGTTTCTTCATCAGGTAGCATTTACCATTACAATGCAGTTGCGGCTTGTCCTTGTTTTCGCAAAGAGCAGCTGCAATGTATTTCTGATTGACCTTGAACTCAGCATAAATGAAAAACCTGGATAAGTTGGCACTTATCAATGCTAAAAGTAATGTAATAGCGACTAAACGGTTGATCATTTGACGCAAAGATAATATTAATTGATTTGTTGACGGATTTTGTCTGTTTTTTTATGTTATATATTTCATTATCAATGTTTTGTTTGTGGTGTTTTTAGGTTTTAAGCGGTCTTTGTGTGATAAAGGGTGTGTGCTAAAGTCCAATTTTTAGGTTCTAAAGTCCAATTTTCTGTGAGTTAGGGTGTATAGCTTTGTAGCAATCAATTGTTACTAAACTAACACATAAAAAACGACTATGAAACCAAATAGTATTAAGACCTTAATTTTGGTAATGGCCCTTGTTTTTACAATAAAGACGCAGGCGCAAACAGGATGGAAAATGAAACCGGTAACTATCCAGAGCCGCTGGGCGAAAGATGTATCACCAACCAATGCTTTAAAAGAATATCCAAGACCGCAGATGGTACGCGATAACTGGACCAATCTAAATGGATTATGGGACTATGCGATAACTGCTAAAAATGCAGTAAAACCCGCTAGTTATGAAGGACAGGTCCTTGTCCCTTATCCATTAGAATCTGCCTTATCAGGTGTTAAAAAGGAACTAAAGCCAAGTCAAAATCTTTGGTATAAGAGAACTTTTATGAAGCCGGAAACAAAAAGCGGAGATAAAGTAAAACTGAATTTTGGTGCTGTTGACTATGAGGCAACCGTATTTGTGAACGGACAGCAGGTTGGAAAACACGAAGGTGGATATACTGAGTTTTCTTTAGATATTACCCCTGCGCTTAAAGAGGGAAGCAATGAAGTGGTCGTAAAAGTATTTGACCCTACAGGCGAAGGTGTTGGGCCACATGGCAAGCAAGTGCTTAACCCGGCTAACATCTATTATACCCCAACATCAGGGATCTGGCAAACGGTTTGGATGGAGGTGGTGCCGGGTGCATCGATATCTTCGCTGTATATGACTCCTGATATTGATAAAGGCATATTAAATATTGCGGCTAATGGCGCTGCGGGTTATACCGTAGAGGTAAGTGCCCTGGCTGATGGTAAAGTCATCAGTAAGGTGAAAGGTACAACTGGTGCCAATTTGCAATTACCATTTAAAAACGCAAAGCTCTGGTCTCCGGCCGCCCCATATTTATATGACCTGGTGGTGAAACTGAAAAAAGGAAACGCAGTAATAGATGAGGTGAAATCCTACTTTGGGATGCGCAAGATTTCGGTCGCTAAAGACAGCAAAGGGGTCGACCGCATTATGCTCAACAACAAACCATATTATAACCTGGGAACATTAGATCAGGGTTTCTGGCCAGAAGGTTTATATACCGCTCCAACAGATGAGGCCCTGGCTTTCGATATCAAAGCGATCAAAGCCATGGGTTTCAATACGATTCGCAAACACATTAAGGTAGAGCCTGCACGCTGGTATTACCATGCTGATAAAATAGGTATGCTGGTATGGCAGGATATGGTGAACCCGAATCAAGGCTTGCCAGAAGGTTCAAAACAAGCTTTTGAAAAAGGTAGTAAAGAGATATTGCTTCAATTACACAATTATCCTTCTATCACCACCTGGGTACTGTTCAATGAAAAATGGGGACAATATGATCAGGAGCGCCTGACCAAATGGATCAAAGCTACTGACCCTTCGAGGATACTGAATGGACATAGTGGAGAGTTGTTATATGTAAATGAACAGTTGCGCAGTCCTTCTCCAAATGCTTATGTGGCAGCTGACATGACCGATGTGCATGCATATCCGGATCCGATGAACTCGCTTAAGCAAGATGGCAAGGCACGGGTTTGTGGAGAGTTTGGTGGTATTGGTGTGTTTATTCCTGACCACCAATGGCTTGCAGGATCGGCATGGGGGTATATCCAGGAGAAACCTGCCGCTTTAAAAGCGAAATACACGATTATGAATCAGCATTTGAAATTATTTGAAGCTGAAGGAATGAGTGGCTCTATTTATACCCAGCCCTTTGATGTGGAAGGGGAGCAGAATGGATTGATGACTTACGATAGAGAGGTGATTAAAATTCCTTTTGCAGAATTACGTAAGATCCACCGTCAGTTGAATCCGGATTTGCAGGATCAAGAGATCTCTCGCGGGCTCGAGATGATGGGGAGGACAGCTGACATGTCGTATGCGGTGACGGCAAAAGATGCGGATCTGACAGAGCCTGCTCAGGCTTATAGTGTAATGCTGCAGCAATATATTGATGGTAACAGAGATGCCGCATTTTTAAAGAAAATGGCCATGATGGCTACGCAAGCTGGTGATAAGCCGGGTGCAGTATTGGCTGGTAAAGCTTATATCACCACACTAAAACAGCCCTTAAGTGATGAGGACATCCGTTCTGTGGCTCAGTTTACCAAAAGTAGTAAAGACGCAGGATTTGACATGATGGTTAAGAATGGCCCGGAATTTAAAAAGGTATTGGGCGATAGACCATACACGGTAGATATGATGAACATGATTTTTAAAGGAGAGATGGAACCTATGCTTGCCGATCCTGCAAAGGTAGATTGGCCGGCGATTGAGAAAAGGGTAAAGCCTTATGGTGCTCCGGCGGAGGAGATTTTGTTACGTGCAAAGACAGTCCATTTCTATAATAATCAGGACTGGCCTAACTATGTGACATCAGCTTCTGCATATTTAAGTAAATATGGGAATAACATTTCAGAACAGGAGCGTGGAATGTTCCAGGCCGCGGTTGATCAGCATAAAGGAAATTCTGGTACTGCTGCATCTGCTCAGGAGAATACAGCAAAGACTGATGCAACTGCAGATATTAAGCAAAAGGATAAAGCCATTGCTGATGCACTTATTAATCCGGCTTTGGAGGCCGCTAAAGCCGAGGATAAAGTTCCTGACTGGAAAGTAATAACGGCTACTGTTACCCAAAAATATGACGCGTTAACTGCCGATCGTACGGTAACCAGGGCTAAGCTATTTTTTTATTATAGTAAAGACTGGAAAGCTTTTGCTTCGGCAATTGTAAACTATACAGAGAAATATGAAGACACTTCCAATCTGTCTACCATAAATACGAATGCAAATTTTGTACTGGAGTATAGTGCAGACAGGGAAGAGCTTACAAAAGCACTGTCATGGAGTAAAAAGCTTGTAGAAAAGGAACCTGACAATGCAGACTATAAAAAGACCTACGAGGCATTAAAAGAGAAGTTGAATTAGAAAACCTTTGTTTTTTATGATGAACATGTGCCGGCATTGTCGGCCATGTTTTTAACCCGGCATGAAGCCGTAGGCTTCACCATAAATTAATTGTATGAAGGGACTGATCATAAATACATCCATCACTAATAAAACAGCTATACTGGAAAAGTATCTGTACGATATTGATAAGATTAGCTTGATAAGTACAGAGGAAGAGATATTGCTGAGTGAGAAAATAAAGACCGGAGATAAGAGTGCACTAGATAAACTGGTGAAAGCTAACCTGCGCTTTGTAGTTTCGGTTGCAAAAAAATACCAATATGAAGGATTGACCTTAGAGGATTTAATCTCGGAAGGAAATCTGGGCCTGATTAAAGCTGCCGAAAGGTTTGATGCCAGCAGAGGCTTTAAGTTTATCTCATTTGCAGTATGGTGGATAAGACAACACATTATGCATGCCCTTGCCCAGAAGAAACGGATGATACGTTTGCCTGGAAATGTGGTGAATGGAATAGGAGAGGTAAATAAATTAAGCAGGGAACTTGAGCAACAGTTAGAGCGTGTACCAACAATGGAAGAGTTGGCCGAATTTGCAGGACTTAAGGAAGAACGGGTATCGGAATTTTTGGCCAATACTGAATGGACTTTGTCACTCGATAAGGAAAGTGATCGGGAGCATAATGGAACATTATTGGATTTGGTAGCAGATGGTGCCGCCTTAATACCGGATGAGGCTTGTTTAAAGGCATCTGCACATCATGAATTGAATAAGCTACTGGATAAACTTCGTGAAAGAGAGCAGATGATCATAAGGCTATACTATGGGATTGGAACTGATTTACCCATGGAACTTGAGGATATAGCCAAACGGATGAACCTGAGTAAAGAGCGTGTCAGACAGCTTAAACGGGATTCTATAAACATGTTAAAGAAATTTGCAAAAGCATATTTGCTGAAGTAATAAAGATCTTTCCGCCCCCTTGCGGATTGCTAGTTAATAATAGGGCCGGAGCTGGTTAACTCTGGTCTTGACCATGTCATATTTGGTTAACATAGTTTAGGGTGGATGTCATGTTGATCTGGATGGATAGATGACATTCACAAATTAGGGAGTTTTGTGAATTAGGTTAGAACAGTCGGAAGAAATTTCCGGCTGTTCTTTTATTTTAAATTATTTATCCATTCTCTGATCAGTTTTATGCCTTCTTTATGGGGCAAGGTTCTTGCCAGCTCAGGCATAGCTGTACCAGGCTCTGTACTACCCATTCTGTAAGCCAAAATAGAATGATTGGCATCACCAGGTATAATGTCATAATCTAATCCTCCGGCACCACCACCAGCAGAAACAGGTGCTTTTCTAATTCCTAAATGATTAGGATTGGTTTGCTCATATTCTAAAAACAAGCCAGTGTTGTATGCATCTCCTCCTTTGGTATGACAATGTGCGCAGTTAACGTCAAGATAAGCTCTTGCCCGTTGTTCCAGACTGTAGTGCCTGGCATCAGCCCAGTTTGGCAATTGTGCCACTGCTCCTGTATCTGGTAATCCTTTTAGTATTCCTTTGGTTGCCCACGCCTTAAGTTGATTGGTACTTTGCCCGGCAATGGTTATGTTAAGGTTTCTGGCCTTTGGACCAATGGGAATTAAGACATCATTTTTAATATGGCAACGCTTACAGTCATTGGTATTTGGAACCTGGTAATTTGTAAAGAGTTTATTTCCATCGTTATCCAATAGTGTAATTGGAATTTTTGCTCCTGTAATGTGTTTAATTGCCTCAGTTTGCTCCTTGTTCCAAAGGTAATTCATCACCTTCCAGTTCTTATCCGAAGGGTCTTTAACCAGTAGCCTTGTTTCAATCATTATCTTTTGATGATTAACATTAGTATAGGCAAAGTTTTTTACAATAATGGTCGAATCGGGAAAATCAAGAGCACCTGTTTCTGTATAGTTTATTGCAGCTCCTTTTGGTAAAACAATAAAGCGGTCTTTAACGGCGTAATCGGTAAAGAGAGGGGTACTGATATCGTAGTGTAAAACTCCTTGGTTAGGCACAAGATCCTTTAGCTTATTTTTGAAGAAACCATAGTCAGACAGCTTTTCTTTGAACACAAAGCCACTGTTGTTTGCCAGCTGAACAGTTTTGTTTTTACACCCCTGTTCACTTAAAATCGAAAGTGAAATGCTGAAAAGGAGAATAACCCCCAGAAGATAAGTTTTACGCATTGATACTAATTTTACTTGCAGATATAAGGAGTAATGTCTGTGTTTGGTTTCCAGTTTTTAGGGTTGCTTATATTTAAAAAATCAGCATTTACAAATAGGTTTTCGCCAGTTTGTTTTATACAGATAGAATCGAGATTAGCTGCGGTTCCTTTGGTTAGGATATTACTTGAAATGCCATCGTACATGATAAAGGGAATGCGTTTGTTTTTTCTGGACGGATTGCTTGCATTTAATTGCTGTTCAACGGCTACCAGTATTTTACCAATGCGATGCTCGTAAGCTGCTTCAGGAAATGCAGGGCCCATTTCAATGGTATTGTCGTGAATGCTGATGTTTTTAGAAATGGGAAAGTAATTGTCATTTATTTTCTCACCGGCTTTTTCATCAACAGCAAAACCCGAAGCAATAGTTATTGAAGATGAATTGTTGTTGATAATGCGGTTGTTATAGATCTCAATGTCTGATGCCGCTAATATAATAATCCCGCTTCCCGGTGATGCATTGCCTACACCCCATGAAGTGCCGAAGCTGCCGGCTTTTGCAAAGTTTCTGAAGTTATTATCGTGAATGTAATTGTTGTAAGCTTTAACATGGCCCCCTTTTTTTGAAAGATCTGGTAAGTCGAACACAAGAAAGCCTGCGGTATTGTTGTAAAACTCATTGTCGTATACCTGAGCATTAGAGGTATTTTCGATTTCGCAGCCGGCAACATTTTTTGCTGCTTTACATTTCCTAACCACTGCGCTATCTGTTTGCCCAACATAAATGCCCGCATCTGATGAGCCTTCTGTATAGCAGTTTTCTATCAATACATTTTTGCACATGACAGGATAGATGGCATAGCCACCACTGGTGGAGTCTGCTTTACTCCAAACTGCATGAAGGTTGGTGATGATAACGTCTCGACTCTTGTTGATCTTTAGCAGATCTCCTTTGGAATCGCGGATCGTCATACCATCAATTACAAAACCTTTTACGTCTGTTACCCTAATGCCTTCGCCGCCCTGGCTCTGCTCTTTAAAATCAAGAATAGTTTTGTCGTGCCCTTCGCCCTGGATCATGATATAGTTTACCTGGGCTATGCTCAGGTTATCGAAGTTATAGGTGCCCTGTTTTAGTAAGATCCGGGTGCTGTCTTTTATCGATAGAAAAGCTTCAGCAATTTTCTGCTCATCTCCTGGTTTAAAGGTTAGCGTGGTTTTATAATTTCCATGTTGTGCTGACTGGTTTCCTGTACAAGAAAACAAAGATACAGTAACCAGAAGTGCAATGAATAATGATGGTATGGTTTTCATATTAAAGGATGTTGTATGCATAAGTTACATAATAGACGGCGCCAATATTTGGATTGGCAACACCTGTTGAATAGTATTTGTTGGTAATGTTTGTAGCACCCAGCCTGATGCCAGAACGTGCTTTGATAAGTTTATAGCTTACCTGAGCATCTATAACTGCCGAACTAGGCACCCTGCCCTCTGCTAAACCGCCGGAAACAACGTAAAAGTAGCCAGGTTTGTAACGGAGAGTGGTGCCAAATGACCATTCTTGCTTTTTACCGAAACCGCTGTTGCCAAATTCCATATTCACATGATAATGAGGGGTGTTAAAATTGTTGATCTGGCTATTGTTCTTATTTTTAATGTTGTCTGAAAAGTAGTTGACCTTTGCCAAAAAGTTGTGCGACAGATCTATACTCAGGCTTGCTGCATAGCCGTATGTATTTACGGTCTGCCCGCCATTAAAGGCAATATTATATTGAACATAGGTACTATGATCTTTAAAAGCCGTTACATCATCAGTACCAGGTGTGTTTGCTACGTTGGCATAGCCAATAAAGTTTTTCCAGGTAGAGAAATAGCCCAATACATCAAACATTACTCTTTTGCCAATTAAAGCGGCATAACCAAGCTCAAAGGCATTTACGGATTGTGGTTTAATGTCATTGTATTCAAATTTCTTTAATACTGAAGCATCGCCTGATTGCTGATAAGCAGATACACTTTCAAGTGTATAAGGTGGATATTGGTTGAAATGATAATTGTCGTTTAATAATAAAGAAGAACCTCCGGATGAGTAACTGTTGAATCCGTTAAGTGTATTTTGCAATGCCTGAATGTTTGAAGGAAAACTATAGGCATTTTGGTAAGAGAAACGAATGAAGTTGTCTTTTACAGGTTCATAGACCGCAGAAGCTCTTGAGGTTACTTTAGGGGAAGAAAACAGTGTGTTTTTGTCGTACCTGAAAGAAGTGCTAAGACTTAATTGGTCATCGGCTAATTTCTTGGCCAGTTGAATGTAGGCACTGTATTCTTTTACATTAATTGGTTTGTCCTTATCTGGAAATAATGTGTTTTTACTGTTTAGACTATACAAGCGCCAGTTAACTCCTGCAATTACACTCATAAATTTAATTTTATCGGTAAAATTGTATTGCGCCTCGGCATTGTAGAGTTTACTGCGGTCAAGAAATAAAGTACCTCCTTCCGAAATAGGTGTATTGGAAATTTTTTCCTTAAGTGCGTTAAATTCCGGGGTCCCTAGTTGGGCACGACCCTGATCTGCAAAGGCGCGGGCAGCTAAATGTGCATCATTTAGGCTGGCTCCACCTGCAAGTGAAGCAAGTAAAGCCCCGGTATATTCTGGATACCAGCCCCCGGTTGCGCCATCATAACTGGTTTTCCATGCTTCATTGATGTATTGGGCTGTAGGGCCTGCAATTATGGTTCTTCCGGAGTTTTCTGAGGTGGTATAAGCACGTACAAACCAATTGTCGCTTTTCAGTTCTGCACGGTATTGTCCAACTTTAAAGTCTTTGAGCTGATAACGGGTATCATTGGTATATACAATGTTTCCAGTGCCGTACGTGCCAGACATAATGGCTTCCAGTTTAGGGTTTATTTTATACCTTAATTCTGCATTTACTTTGAATAGCCTTGCCTTATTATCCAGATAACCGTATTCGGGATATCCTGTTCTGGCCACATAGTTAGGCTTAGCCAGTAGGGGTTCAATAAGGGGAGCAAGGGAAGGATCCCCTGCTAATGCTCCCTCTAAGAACGGATTAATATCTGCATTGGTTGCTCCGCCATAGTAATTTACACCATTATAGTTTGGGTCTGTAAACCTATTCCCGGGACCATTTTTATTGGTGCTGTCGGTAGCCACCCAGTCGTTTGCCTGTGTATATTGTGAGTTAATTTTAAAAGCCAGCTTTTCGTTGATCTTGGTGGCATAACGTATTGCCCAATCATAATATGGCGATGGACCTACGGGGTCATAACTGCTACTGTTTTTAACATGGTTTACTCCTTGTGTTATGAGTACGCTTAAACCCTGATATTTAAACGGATCCTTTCCGGTCATTACCATAGTTCCATTTAAACCTCTTGAACCATATAATGCAGATGATGCTCCTGAGAGTACTTCAATGTTATCGACATCTAACTGGGTTAAACTAATAGCGGAGCCCAGAGGGAAGTTAAGACCTGGCGCCTGGTTGTCCATTCCATCAACAATCTGCGTGAAATTGGTATTCCCGCTGGTATTAAATCCTCTTGTGGAGATGCTGGTAAAACCAATACTTGAAACCGTTACATCAACTCCTTTTAAGCCCTGGATCATATCCATATAATTCAGCTGAGGTGAATTGCTGATATCCTTACTGCTGAGCTGCTCGATAGTAACCGGAGAGGAGAGTTTTTTCTGTACAACCCTGCTCGCAGAAACCACTACTTCCTGTCCAAGTATAGATGTAGGGTTAATGGTAATCTCAATTGGGGTAGTGGTATTTTGCACATCAACTTCTTTAGTTTCAAAACCAATGGAAGAGATGATAAGTACAACAGGTAATTTCTTTTTAGTGGTCAGCTGAAATCTTCCCCTGTCATCTGAATAAGTTCCTTCCGAAGAATTCTTTACATGGATGGATACCGCTGGTGCTGCTTCTTGTGTCGCACTGTTTTTAATAGTTCCTTTGATAACCTGAGCGTTTAGGTTGACAAACGATAAGAGAAAAGCGATCAATAAAAATAGTCTGGTTACTTTCATTGTGTTTGGATTTGGTTAATGCAATATAGATTACAAAACCATCTGTATACAATGATTAGCGCGGGTTTGGGATGAAATAGGGTTATAATGGGGTGAATGGGAATGTAGAAGTTGTATTGTTAAGGTATTGCTCAAATTGTTTTTGATGCGATGCTGATACAGGAATCTGCAAGCCTGGTAATGGATCAAACTGAAGCACATAACCTTTGTGTGTTTTCTTTGAGGAAGACACGGTTTTAATATTGATGGTGTACGACCTGTGAACCCTTATTAAGCCGGAATAGCTACAAGTTGATTCAATCTTTTTTAATGTGGTACGGATAAGTTCTGTTTTAACTTCTCCTCCCAACAGGTAATGAACATCTACGTAGTTATCTTCAGATTTAAAGAACAAGATGTTATTCGGATGAAGAGTTAATATGATTTTCCCGTTTTCATCTTCAATCAGCAGATTGTCCGAAAGGGGTTTGTGTTCTGTTGCTACCAATGAAAGGTTGTGTGCCAGTTTGTATTGCTGCGCACCGAATAAAATCAATAATGAAATTATATAGGGAGGGATGGCTATGAGTATGGTATAATTGAATGTGTCAAGGTAATTACTCACAGACAGGTCGGGGTGATTGTTCAACAGCCAGTCGCAGCCCATTATGCCAAAGGTTAAAATTAGTATTTCTCCAAGAAACCAAAAGAAATACTGTCCATAAGTAAGGTATTCTAAATGCAGCCATTTCCACAATGCAAATTGAGTAAACAGGAGGGTTAACCCTCCTGTAATTGAAAATATGCTAAAGATTTTAAACAGGTCAAATTTACTTGCATTCTCGTACCATCTGTTGATGTTAAAAGGCACGAATGTATACATGAAAAGTAAGCTGATTATAGTAACCAGGCTAATAAATATTATCTTATTAGTGGATGAGTTAAGTATAAGGAAACGACGGTCCAGTGCACTTTTAAGTACAGCGTAATTGACGGAAAGCGGTGTAGTCCTTGCCATGCAACAGGATGCTTAATATTTGGTACTGAAATTTAAGCATTTATTGTGGAACTTCCTTCAAGTCTGTTTTTTTTAACCAACCCTTTGTAACCTCTCCATCATTATTGGTAAGGGTTACATAAATAAAGTTACCCTGTTCATCAATTACCTCGAATTTGGAATTAACCCATAGCCCTAAGACTCCACGGCTTGGTGCATTATTATTAGGTGAATCATGGAAATAGATTGTAGTTTTAGGGATTCTGTATTTTTTACCTTCGCTAAAAATGACAGGTTCCTGCGGCCCTTCTTTTTTCGGTTCAGCGGGAGGAGGTGTAGGTTTAGGTGTACTGGCTCCGGTTTGACGTTCAAATTCTTTTTTTAAGCTGTCCTGATCTGTTTGCTGTGCTGTGGTATCTAAAATGATAGGCTTGATTTCCGTGGTGGTATCAGGTATTACTTCTTCAGTCTGCTGAGGGATATCCTGATGAACTATATTTGTAGAATCAGTCACCAGCTCTTTTCTTGTTTCAAGATCTTTAAAAAAGAAAGCATATGCTGAAAGCATCCCTAGCATTATAATAGCCAGGATCATTAAAGTAAGCAAAGGCTTCGACACACGAACTCCTGAAGATGATGGTGCTTCCACTACATTTGTTATTGCTACTGCTGGCTTTGCAATACTATTATGGCTATTGTGCAATACTGCATCTTGCAGGGCCATTCCACTGGCAAATCTGCTTTCAGGCTGTTTCTCCAGGCATTTTTTGATAATGTCTAACAACCAAACAGGCACGTTCATTTCTCTTGTTTTTATATCTTCAGACCAGTTTTCCGGTAGCTGAGCTCTTCTCAGTGCTAACAAATCGGGTACCTGCTTTTCCATATGGGCAAGCATTACAGAGTTGCGCGCCGTTTCTCCTTTATTAATTAGTGGAAAAGGAACTGTGCCGGCCAGAAGCTCATAAAGTATTACGCCATAACTATACACATCCGTTTGAAAGAACATTTCGCCATCATGCTGTTCTGGCGCCATAAATTCAACTGCACCTGCATGTCTTACACTGCTGCGGCGTTGCTCATCAGACATGATTGCCAATCCGAAATCAAGGAGAATGTAATTCCCGGTATCCGTATTGAACTTTACATTATTGCTTTTTATATCACCATGTTTAACCCCAACCCTATGACAATGCGAAAGGGCATTTGCAAGCTGTTCTGCAAGTTTAATGGTTTCTCTTATCGTAAATATCGGATTGTGTGGCGACTTTAATAATTCCTCTAAATCAGGCCCTTCAATATATTCCATTTCAATAAATGGAAAAGAGCCACTTTCTGTCAGACCTGAATTAAGAATCTTAACTACATTCGGGTTAGGTACTTCGTTTACTTTTTTTAGTTTTTCAACCTCGTTCTTAAAGTTCCTGAAATTTCTATCGTCCGTATTTTCAGTATGAATAGGTGTTGGCAATATCTTTACTGCAGTAATAATGGCCCCCATTCTTTTACCCTTGTAAACAGAACCCTGCCCGCCTGTACGTAGGGCCCCCATGTTCTCTAATCCTTCTGTTATGGTAAATACTTTGCTCATAGTGTTGTGGTTGTTATTTAAAATTCAGGAACATCATTAACCAATCCGTCCTTTGTTTTTTTAGTTGTTTTCGGTTTGATGGTGTCCGTTTTATTTACAGGAACAGTTTGCATGGTATCCGAATTCACAGGTTTAACAGTCTTTTTCGGTGCAGTTTTTGGACTGCTCTTTACTGGCTGTGTTGGTTTACTTACAACGTTAGCGCTGTCTGTTTCAGTACCCTTACTGTGATTTAAAATCAAATTTATACCAAATGTAGCTAAACAAATAAATAATATAATTCCGGTAATTACAAATGCTTTTGTTTTGGTGCCTTTTTGATATTTTTCAACCAGATTGGTTAGTCGCCCGTTCTCGGCTTTCAGCTCATCTATTACGGCATTAACCTGTTCGCTGTTAAGAACATTCTGGTTACTGTTGCTAACCGCCTCATATAAGCCAACACCGTCATGGAATCTTTTATCGGGATCTTTCTGCAGGCATTTTTCTATGACCTGGAGTAACCGGGCCGGAACCATCATTTCATGCGCTTTTTTTTCTTCAGACCATTCGAGTGGTAAATGGTTTTTACGAAGACCCATCAAATCGGGTACCTGCTTTTCGATATGTGAAAGCATAACCATATTACGTGATGTTTCTGCTTTATTAATAAGGGGAAATGGAACTGTACCAGCTAAAAGTTCATAAAGAATAATACCATAGCTATAAATGTCTGACTGGAAAAGCATTTTGCCATCATGCTGTTCAGGTGCCATGAATTCTACTGCGCCAGCATGACGTAAGCTGGAACGGCGCTGTTCATCAGACATTACTGCCAAACCAAAATCAAGCAGTATATAGTTGCCTGTAGCTGTATTGAATTTAACGTTGTTACTCTTAATATCGCCGTGTTTAACACCTACCTTATGACAATGCGCAAGGGCATTTGCCAGGTGATCAGCCAGTTTTATGGTTTTCCTTACGGTAAATATCGGATTATGTGGAGGTTTCAGCAGATCTTCAAGATCAGGGCCTTCAATATATTCCATTTCTATAAATGGAAAGGAACCGCTTTCTGTTAGACCTGAGTTTAATATTTTGACCACATTTGGACTGGGATCTTCGTTAACTTTCTTTAGTTTCTCAACCTCATTCTGGAAATCTCTGAAATTCTTGTCCTCTGTGTTTTCTGTATGGATGGGTGTAGGCAATAGTTTTACAGCCGAAAGAATAGCACCCATTCTCTTACCTTTGTATACAGACCCTTGCCCACCGGTGCGTAATGCACCCATATTTTCCAATCCTTCTGTTATAGTAAATACTTTTGCCATTTGTTTATAATTACTGATTAGAATGATAACTGAATTCTAAAACAGCTGATTCTCCTAAAATTATCTGATCTCCTTCGTGAAGCGCATGCCCCAGTTCTGTGAAGGTAAGCTTTACAGAATTATGTTCCTTAACAGATCTTATTTTTACCTTATTGCGGGGAGGCACACCTCCATCATCAGCAAACAACATAAAAGCTGCTGCATCATTATTCCATTCAATATGGGCATGTTGCCTGCTTATATATTTGTTGCACTCATTGGTGCTGGCATCCGGGAAGGCTATGTTGTTAACCCGGATAAAGCCATCGCTATCCTGAGCTTGTTTTTCTCGTCCAATATTAATCTTGCCGTCAGCTGATGTTATGATGTATTCTGCCTTCTCTGCTTCACCATTTAAAATTTTTATATACGCTGTTCCTGATTTTTGTACAGCTGCATGTTCAGGTGTTTTTATATAAAGCGCTACTTCCAGATTAGGCATTCTTATAGCTTGCAGAGGAAGTTCATCAATAAAAACAGTTTCCATTGTCCAGGTTTGAGGAAGGTCGATCGCAAAATCATCAGCTATCCTCTGTACCTCGTTTTTAAAATGGTTTTCTTCTTCAGCAAAAACGGCTGATTCATACATGTATTTTTCTACTGGCATGCAGGCAATATATAGTTGAAAACCTTTAATGTGTTTCCCTTCTCCACCCTCCATTTTCTGTAGTTCCTGTTTAATGAAAACAAGTATGGCCTCTCTGATGGCTTTAACATCCTGTGGTTTTTCGGAGGCATTTTTACTAAATAGGTTAAACATGTTTATATCCTTTCTTTAAACTAGTTGATGCTGTCTTTTTTTATTACTATGTTTTCTTTTGTAACGGGCCTGGTAAGCTCCTGTTTAAAATCCTTAATATATCCAAGATCCAATAACGCTGGCACAACGTGTTTGCCGGCAAGTTGAACAGCTCTGCTTGAACCCCTTGTAGATTCTATACGTATACAGACAACTACATGGCCGGGGCCAGATTTCTTTGGTGCAAAAAATACATACCAGCCGTCATTAATTCGTTCTTTTTTCCAGATCCTTTCTGGTGTTCCTGTTTTACCGGCCACAGTAATGCCCAATGTATACCTCTTGTTGGCACTTTGCTTAAGCATATAATCTGTAAGCAAGGCTGCATATTGCGGGTCATTGGCCAGTTTAATGCCCGGTTTAACAGCAGTTGTAGAATCGCTGATCTTTAAAACATAACGATTAGCAACTAATGTACCCTTATTAGCCACACCTGATATTAACCTGGCAACAGATGCCGGGGTAGCAATTAACTCGCCCTGGCCCCATGCCATTCCTGAAATACCTTTAGCTCTGGTCCGACGAATATTTGAAGGATCGTATTTGGGTTTAGTATTAAACTCTGTCTTACGCCAAAGATTCATCCACTTGTTTTCCTGTTTTGTATTACTGGTATCCCTATCAAAGTAATAACCACCTACGCCTCTAAGGAACATCCCTGTTTTCATATACAAAGCGGCCATGTCTTCCTGCAAATGCTCTTCATTAGCTAATTTAATAAAATAAACATTGTTTGAGTTTACAATGGCACGTTCCAGATTAATATTTCCTGTTTCGTCAGGTTCTATACCTTTGGTTCTGATCCTTTCAAAAGAACTTACCGTAAAGGATCTTTTGGCCGCATTAATACCTAATTTGTTAAATGCCGCCATTGCAGTTAAAACCTTAGCTGTAGAGCCGGGTTGTGTTGCATAAGTAAACCCGAGATCTGCATTTGTATACCATCCCGACAGTTTGTTCTGTTCATTGGTCGTCATGGTTAGCAGCTCCCAATCTTTAATAGGGGGTAAGGGGTAAACAGAAGATGCGAGCACATCGCCCGTCAAATCTTCCATGATCACTACAGATACTCTGCTCTTTCTAAGTGAGGTATCTAAAGCAACAGAGTGCTGAATCGTAGATTGTAAACGTGCATCTATAGTAAGTTTAACATCTCTGTTTCTTTTTTTGAAGGATTCAACTTCGGCGCTATTAATTCCCGCCAGTAATAAAGGAGACAGAGCTGCATAATCTCTTTTACTTACGGTCATTTCTTTTACACCCCTGGGCAGAAAACGATCTTCGCGGTATTTGTTTGCCTTGGTATTGAAAGAGGTAACGGGTGTATGAAAGCCTCTAAGCTCTGCGGCATGTTCATACTCTGCAAAATAACCATTTGTACTGCCGTTAAATACTCCGGTGTTCGCATCGCCAACCCAGAAAAAAGTTTGTTCTTCAAAAGGATAATATCGATCAACCCGTTTATGCATTGCGGAGTCGAGATTGTAATTAATACCTGATGTTTTTAGTGTATCTGCTTGTTTCCTGACATATTCAGGGTTGCTCGTAGCAAGTACTCTTCCCTTCCTGTCATACAACTGGCCGGCCTCTAATTTATTCATTAAAATGGCGATGCGGGGGTTGTAGCTAAACATACGGGAACCGCTTTTGTCTGCTACAAGTGATGGCTGTACCACCCACTTTTTGTTGTTGGCAATATATCTTGAAATTGTAACGGTTAAAAGAAGAACAGCAATACTGGCAGATAAAAGTGCCGGTACCAGATTTTTGTCTTGCTGTTTGGTGATAAAGGCCATTTGTACATTGGTACCTCTAACCAGAGAAACTGAAAGCAAAATACCCGCCGCCATCATATTGGCCACAAGTGACGAGCCTCCATAGCTGATAAAGGGTAGTGCAACACCGGATAGGGGCAGCGCGCCTGTAGAGCCACCGGCAATGAGCAGGAACTGTACAAACATACTTATCCCAATGCCTGCGCAGAGGTAGAATAGAAATGGAGTGCCTGTTTGCCGGCCTATAATTATTGACCTGTTGAGGAAAATGAGGAATAGTACGAATATGCTTACAATACCTGTCCATCCAAATTCTTCACCAATAGCTGGTAATATCATATCGGTATGTGCCTCAGGGATTGTTTTAGCAAAGCCTTCGCCAACGCCCTGACCAGTTAATCCACCGCCGGACATAGCCCATATGCCATTTGCTACCTGGTCTCCACCATAAACTTCATTATTCCAAGGATCTTGCCATATAGATTTACGTTCAGTAAGCCGGTTAACTGGTCCGGGGATAATTTTGTCGAGATATGGAACCTGATCTATCAGTAAAAAGCCTGCTATGATCATGATTACCATTATTGCCGATTCGCTGGTCTGTTTTTTATTTATTAACATGGCCAGGCCAATAAATATTACGGTAACCAAACTTGCTATCCAAATGTTTAAAAACCAAACGGCCAATGTGTAAGTAATAATCGCGATGAGCATCATCATGAAATCACCCCGTGAGAAAGAAAAGAGAATGATAAATGTGAAGCATACGACCATTGCCGGGCCCAGATCGCCCAGGATCAGGTACATTAAGATTGCAATACCCATTGCCACGAGGGCAAAAGAAAAGAAATACCATCTTTTTT
The DNA here is from genome assembly GCF_001636695.1 of Pedobacter panaciterrae. GTDB lineage: Bacteria > Bacteroidota > Bacteroidia > Sphingobacteriales > Sphingobacteriaceae > Pedobacter > Pedobacter panaciterrae_A. The sequence goes on along the minus strand of NZ_LGEL01000011.1, from coordinate 197,530 downwards.
GCCAGCTGCGGTATTCACTAATGAAGCGTTCATTGCTTGCAAAAAAGCCTGCCAGGAATAAAATAATGGCATACTTTACGATCTCGCTGGGTTGTACGCCAAATAGATTTACTTTTACACCACTGCCCTCGGGCCCGCTTCCAAAAACTATGGTTAAAGCCAAGAGTGCAAGTGCCATTCCGGCCCATTGCCATCCATTTGCTTTACCTGAGTTTTTATTAAGAACCAACATCCGGTAAAATCTGGAATCAACATTAAACTTTCGGAATTTAATGAGCAATAATATAATAATAGCGATCACTCCCATCCCAAAGAAAACAAGGGTGTCTTTTGCCAAAAAACGATCTCTAAGCGGGTCTTGCAAGCTGAGTAAGGCTATAAATGAGAAGCCTGTCATCAGCATAATAATGGGCAAAATAAGCTGGTCGGCCTGAGCGAACTTAATGCTCAATAGAAAATGCAAAAGAAAAAATCCTGCGAAAAAGCTTCCGGTAATGATCCAAAACCATTTATTAAATTCATCGGGACTACGTACTATCAGCGATTTTTCTTTTTTTAAGATTTTAAAGTCTCTGGCAGAGAAGAGTCTTATGGTGTGCTGTGTTTGTTTAAATGTAAATGAGGCATCCTTTTGAAGTTCCTGAATACCCTGAGATCTTCCAAATTGGAAGCCGGGTTTTAGAGGTAAGAGCTCAAAAGCCTTGTCCTCGGGTAAATTTAAAAATGCAAAATTGCCATTGGCATCTGTTCTTACATATGATGTTAATCCTGCTGATTTTACTTCTACCTCATCATCAACATAAGCGCTATCCTGAGGCAGTATCATTTGTAGCTTTATCAGAACGCCAGATACTGCTCTGTTGGCAGTGTCTGTAACCTTGCCGGATATACTGTGAATTCCGAGTTTAAGGTCGGTTTGAGCAGGTAGTTGAGGAGGTCGTGTTCTTTCTTGCGTAAAGCGTACAGAGTCGTCTCCGGTATATCCAAGCAATGCGCGTGAATCGCTAACCCGTTTCTTGAAATTTTGCCCGCCTGAGGTAAATGCGTAATCTGCTTCAACAAAGAATTTACTTTTATTCAGTTCCCCTACATTATCAAGAGGTTCTTTAAAAGATTTGATTCCCTTTGTAACTGTTTGTGCAATAAGGTTAACGTCTTTTTTGTCTTCAAAATAATAACCTTTTTCGAGTAAGGTTTTTATAAGCTCACCCGGATTTTTAGCGTTCAGGTTCATCATGGTTCCATTTTCCAAACGGATACCCACGTCTGCAAAGTTACGCTGTAGTGTATTAAAAAGTGTAAAGAATAATGGTCCTAATACGATGGTTATCAGTATAATAAAAGTGCGCTCTATTTTTCTGTTCCAGGGTTTAGGTGTGTTTTCTTCCATACTAATGACTTGCAGGGGTTGGTAATGAATCCGTTTTAAAAGAACTGGCAGGTATTTTTCCCTGGATGTACTTATTAGAAGGTAAATTATAGGTAGCTTCTATGGAATTAACGCAATTGTTGAACCGTACATTTTTTAACTGGAGCACATTGTTTTGAGATAATATAGCTGTCTGGAAGTTCTCAAAAGTAATGTTTTCCAAAAACACATATTTGCTAATCGGTTTAATAGATACTGCGCTTCCTTTATATGTCGAATCACTTCTGATGATAATAGGGGTTTTGGCAATTATGAATAGCGTATCCTTATTGAAGTGTATGTCCTCATTAAGTATGATCGGCGATTTAAATAGCGAATCTGAAATGACCAGAGTATTTCCAGTCAGTTTGTTTATAGTGTCCTGAAGTTTTGTTTCCTGCGCATTGCGAATTGGCTGTAAGGCTAGTTTTTGTTGCTTAACAGCATTTGAACGAACACTATTTTGCCAAATCAAATAGAGTGAAAATCCAAGAAAAATAAGGCACAAAATGGATAGTATCACAACTACAGGACTGCTGCTTTTTTGTTTAACAGGAGTTGCTGCAGGTATGTTTTCTCTCTGTACAGGAACATCTATAGATACAGCCTGTGGTGTGTGGACTTGATGGTTAACAGATGTTTTTGAACTTCCTGCTTTTACAGCTGGTTTGGTAGCCTCATGGATAAGCGATTGCTTATCGTTTTTAACCAAAACAACTGTAATATTATCCCGTCCGCCATTATTATTGGCAGCCTGTATCAGTTCTGTTGCTTTTTCCTGTAAAGTTCTTTTTTTGGTTAGAATGTCTGTAATGCCTTGTCTGTTAACCATGTCAGACAGGCCATCACTGCATAATAACAACAGATCACCAGGAAGGAAGGGGGACTGCCCGGTTTCTATGTAATCGTCCTGGGCAGCTATTTTCGCACCAAAACCTAAGGCTTTGTTAATTTCGTTGCGCTTTGGATGGCTCATCGCCTGCTCTTCAGTAAGCCGTCCGCTATCTTCCATGAAGCCGACAAAAGATTGATCTTTTGAGATTTTTACCAATGACCCGTCGCGGAGAAGGTATAGTCTGGTATCACCAACATGTGCGTAGTAGAATAGGTTTTTCTGAAGATCAATAACTGTTAGCGTAAGTACACAGGCCATGTTTTCATGTGCCTTAACTTTTTGCTTTTCGGCCATGATCTGCCCGTCAGCAGCAATAATGGCATCCTTCATTAATGAAGGTAAATCTTTGTGCTGGCTATTGAGGTGTTGTAGAATTGATTGTCTGGCAATGCCCGAAGCTATTTCGCCTCCAGAATAACCTCCAACCCCATCTATAACACAAGCAATAACGAGGTCATTGGCTACCGTTGGCTCTGCAATGAAAGTATCCTCATTATTATCTCTTACTTTTCCTGTATCGGTTAGTCCAAAATAATTTTTATCCATTTTATTTGGGCGAATTTTTAATGTCTCTAAAATGTGCAATCAATAAAATGATGCATATAATGAATAACGCTATTGATAAGACGTGCGACATACTATTAGGGTTTAAATAAATTAACACCAATAATTCCATTTAATATAAGTCGTGAATTAATAGGTAGCTCCGACCATTTAGGGCCATTTATGTCACTTCTTTCAATTAGATTTTCATTTAGAATAGTTTTTTCACCAAAAGAGGCAACGTAAAACTTATCTTCGGGTCTATTGTATCTTATCTTAAGATGCGGAGTGTTTACCCATTCAGATGGAATCCTGAAGATATTGCTTTCTTCTCTTGTTTCTTCATTTCCTGAAACCACAATGTCTTCAGCTTTCATCAGGTATTCTAATTTCTGTCCAGCGTACGCTTTGTCAGGTATGGTGGTTTCAAAACGTGCTAAAATCACTCTCTGACTATCGGCTAGTGTCTTTTCTTCTGGTTTCTGTATATCTACATAGGGGATCTCATAGTAACCTTCACTGTAAAAAATAAAGTCCTTTAAAATCTCATTATTGATATCAAAGGTCTGAGCCAATCCAGTTTGTCTGGGAATAAAAGTAACGCGAAGGTTTTCTTCTTTTTGAGTGCTGTCGGGCAATAATTTGCCTATAAAACTAATATCTCCTGGTTTATAGTCCGGGTGAGATACAAACCTGAATACCCATTTATTGCTGGATGGCTCTACTTTTTTGCCATCTGTAACCTGCTTATTTAATATCTCATAAAAGTTGTTTACAGATTCCTGTGATATTAAGCCAAGAATACCTTTTTTGTTGTCTATAAATTCACGATAATCATCTGGATTAAGGCAAATGATAAACTCATGATAAAAAACCACACGTTCGGCAAATGATAATTCTGCTATGGATTTACGGAATTCTTCGATAATATATTTGTAGACCTGATTAGGTGTAAGCGGTTTCGACTTGCCCGATGATGTGGTACCATTGTTGGTTAAAAACCAATCCTGAATACCCATGCGTTGCCAAATAGAAGGTTTTGTACTCATTTATAATTGCTGTAATAAATATTAGATCGAAAGATAAGGAAAAAAATATTGTGCTTCTCATGCCAAATGGTCCTCAGAGATTTAACAATTACAACGATGATTTTGTGTTGGGAGTATGACGGAATCCTATAAAGATTTAGTCGGGGAGAGGTGTTAAATTGGAAATTAATATAAAAGGAGGGAATTGCAGTTGCAAAATGTTCCCTCCTTTTAGCAGTATTATTTGTCTGCTTTTATTTCTACTCTTCTGTTTAAGATTCTTCCGGCCTCAGTAGCATTTGAAGCTACAGGTTGAGTATCGCCAAAACCTTTAACGGTAAAGTTAGCTGCGTTTAAACCTGCATTAACAAGATAAGATTTTACTGCATTTGCTCTGTCAACAGACAAAGACATGTTTCTTGCCTGAGTTCCCTCTGCAGATGAGTTTCCGTTTAAAACAAATTTTGCAGTTGGGTCTTTTTTGATTTCAGCAACTGCTTTATCTAAAATCGGGAAAGAGGCCGTTTTTAGAACATCAGAATTAAATTCAAACTGAATGTTTTTGAAGTTGAAATCTGGCTCAGGTGCCGGTGCTGCTTTTTCGGGCTCTGGTTCTGGTGCAGGCGCTGGTTTTGGTTGTTCAACTGGTGCAGGCTTTTCTACAGGAACCGGATTCGGTTTCGCTACTACTTTCTTTGTTTTACACGAGTACATCGAGATCGACAGGAGTCCGGTAACTGCAAGGAGCGAAATTGTTTTTGTAATTTTCATTTGAGTTTTATAAAATTTAGTTCATTTGTTATGTGCGGAAAAGGTATTAATTATATCTTAAAAATGCCAATACAATAACATATTAATAACGCGACTTATAATAAGAACGTGTGTTCCCTTAAATTTATTTAGAAAATGAAGTGTTTGCAGCCATTTAGATAGCAGACTAAACAGGCTGCGACAAACGAACTTTTGGATTCTTTATTGTCAGATTTAAGCTTGGTGTTAATAGCTTGTTAAATTATTGCTTCAAATGCAGTTATTTAGGCTTTTTTAGGTTTATTCTTTTTGTTCACTTTTGTTGTTTTAGAGGTATTCAGTCTTTATAGTTGTAGTTTTGGGCATACAAGAGCGTAGGATTATTGCTTTTCATTGTGTTTTTTAAAATGTTGTTGAAATATTTAGATGAAAACGCATAATTTTCTTGATATAGAGCTACTTTGAATAAAATCATGGTGCTTTTCTGTGTAAAAATCCTGCATCTGTAGAATATCTTAAAATGATATTCGAAGAATACTCGAAGTTGAACCCTAATCATCCCTCAACAACATGAAAACTCCTATTATTATTGGAATAACTCCGTTTGAACTGCCTGATGTGCAACTCGCTCATGCAGTATCAAATACGAAGGCATTTCCTGTGCTTCATCTTGGAAGAGATAAAGCCGTAGCTGCTGATGCGTTAGAGCAGTTGTCAAAAAAATGTTCGGAAGGATTCGGCGTGTGCCTGATTTCGGACGATCTTAAGGATATCATTTTACCTGAACAGGTAACTATGATCATCCTCCCTTATGGAATACAAATCGCCAGAAAAAAACAGGTTAAGCTGTTTTACCAGGTTTGCAGCGTTGAAGATGCCAAAAAAGCCCAGGCTGAAGGTGCTGATGGTATCATACTAAAAGGTAATGAAGGTGCTGGTAAGGTAGCCTATGAATCATCTTATGTACTATTTCAACGCGTTGCACAGGAAGTTAAAAATATTGATATATATGTTCAGGGTGGTGTTGGTTTGCATACTGCCGCGGCTTTAATTGCCACTGGGGCAACGGGAATTGTGCTGGACAGTCAGCTTGCATTATTTCCTGAGTGTAATGCACCGGCTGCAATAAAACAAGTTTGTGAAAAATTAAGCGGTAACGAGACCAGACTTATTGGGGACTTCCGGGTACTGGTACGACCAAATTCACCGGTACTAGCAGATAATTCTAATGAGAAAGATCTTGAATCGTATTTTAATGGTTTTGATCTGGAGAAATCCTTTCTCCCAATGGGACAGGATATCTCTATTTCATTAGACCTTGTAAACCGATATAAAAAACTAGACAAGTTAGTGTTTGGTATACAGGAGGCTATTTATGGGCACCTTAACCAGGCCAAATCAATTAATGTGATTAGTGCTGATAATGCATTGGCAAGGGACTTAAATATTGAATACCCTATAGCGCAAGGGCCAATGACAAGGGTTAGCGATGTTGCACCTTTTGCTAATGCTGTAGCTGAAGCGGGGGCATTGCCTTTTGTTGCGTTATCTCTGCTAAAGGGCGATCGCGCAAAGGAATTGATCAGCGAAACTAAAAAACTTGCCGGGAACAAAACATGGGGAGTTGGTATATTGGGCTTTGCTCCTCAGGAATTACGTGATGAGCAGTTGGAATATATAAAACAGGAAATGCCTCCAGTAGTATTAATTGCGGGTGGCAGACCATCGCAGGCTAAACCACTCGAAAAACTGGGTATAAAAACTTTTCTTCACGTCCCATCGGTATCTCTTCTGGATATGTTTTTAAAGGAAGGTGCCAAACGCTTTGTTTTTGAAGGGAGAGAATGTGGCGGACACGTTGGCCCATTGTCTAGCATGGTACTTTGGGAGAAACAGATAGAACGTTTATTAAAGGAAGATCAGCCAGAGCAGATCAGTGTTTTTTTTGCCGGTGGAATTCATGATGCTTTATCAAGTGCTTTTATTGCAGTAATGGCAGCGCCGTTAGCTGCAAAGGGTGTGAAGATAGGTGTGTTGATGGGTACATCGTATTTATATACTAAAGAGGCGGTAACAACAGGTGCTATTCAGGATAAATTTCAGGAACAGGCGATGGTGTCTGATGATACGGTATTACTTGAGACTGCTCCCGGTCATGAAACCCGGTGTTTAAATTCTCCATTCGCAGCATTCTTTAATGAAGAAAAGGAAAAGCTTCAGAAAGAAGGGATAGACAAAAAAGAAATCTGGGCAAAACTGGAAAGTTTAAATGTTGGTCGCCTGCGTATTGCAGCAAAAGGAATTGAACGCAAAGGCGATAAACTGGTCACTATTGATGAAAAGGATCAGTTGCATTTGGGTATGTATATGATTGGGCAAATAGCTGCTATGCGCAATGAGGTTGTATCTATTTCAGATTTGCATAAAGATGTTGCTGAGGGCAACTATAAATATATTGAAAACGCAGCATTGTCTGCAATTCCAGAGGCTAAAGAAAAATCATTAAATGTAGCTATCGTAGGAATGGCCTGTATTTTTCCGGGAGCAAAAAACCTTGAAGAGTATTGGCGTAATATTGTTCTTGGCAATGATTCGGTTACTGAAGTGCCCGATGAACGCTGGAACAAAGCCCTCTATTATAATCCTGAATCAACAGAGAAGGATATGTCACATTCCAAATGGGGTGGCTTTATTCCTAAAATTGATTTTGATCCACTTGAATATGGTATTCCTCCGCAATCGCTTGCCGCAATTGAGCCCACTCAGTTATTGAGTTTGATGGTGGCAAAACAGGCAATGGAAAATGCCGGTTACAAAGATGGTAGCTTTAACGCAGAGAACGTATCTGTAATTATAGGTGCCGAGGGAGGGAATGATCTTGCGAACAGTTATAGTTTCCGGGGCTTTTTTAAACAGGTATTTGGTGAAATGCCGGATGAATTGGATGAGTTGTTACCAAATACAACGGAAGATTCCTTTCCTGGGATTTTAGCTAATGTGATTTCTGGACGTATTACCAACAGGTTAAATCTTGGTGGGCGTAACTATACTGTTGATGCTGCATGTGCTTCATCATTAGCGGCTATTGATTTGGCTTGTCAGGAATTGTTTCTGGAGAAATCGGATATGGTACTTGCTGGTGGTGCTGACTTACATAATGGTATCAATGATTACCTGATGTTCTCGAGCACGCATGCCTTATCCCGCAAGGGGAGATGTGCAACTTTTGATGCTGAGGCTGATGGCATTGCATTGGGAGAGGGTGTAGCTATGGTAGTGCTGAAAAGGCATGAAGATGCTTTGAGGGATGGCGATAGGGTTTATGCCGTAATTCAGGGTATTGGTGGTTCCAGTGATGGAAAGAGTCTTGGTTTAACTGCGCCACGTAAATCTGGCCAGGTCAGGGCACTTGAGCGTGCTTATGGTCAGGCAGGCATCTCCCCATCTGTTTTGGGGCTTGTAGAGGCTCATGGAACGGGTACTGTAGTGGGTGATAAAACCGAACTTAGTGCTTTAACTGATATGTTAAATGAATCAGGAGCAAGGGCAAATCAAACTCATCTTGGGTCAGTAAAAACTCAGATAGGTCATACCAAATGTGCTGCAGGTTTAGCCGGACTGATAAAGGCAGCTTTATCTGTTTATCATGGTGTAAAACCGCCAACTATTAATTTAACAAAACCCAACAGTTATTATAATAGTAGCACAAGTCCTTTTGCTTTTCATACCGAAGCAGGTTTGTGGATGGAAGACAAGCGTTATGCTGGTATAAGTGCTTTTGGTTTTGGGGGTACTAATTTTCATGCAGTTATTGAAAGTGATGATAAAGTTTCGGAGCACGCATCTGCATTAACTTCATTGCCGTCAGAGTTGTTTGTTTTTAGAGGTGATAACTATGACGAAGCCAAAAAACAATTGAGTAATGTAAAGGCTTTGCTGGATGAGAATGACAATATAGATTTAAAGGATATTGCCTTTAGTTTGGCACTGGTAAATACCAAACAAATACAATTAAGCATTGTAGCAGATAGGGTTGAAGATCTGATCATGAAGATTGATCTGGCTTTGTCAGGCGTTGAAAGTAAAGATACCTATATCACTAAAAAGAAAACTGGTAAGGTAGTATTTATGTTCCCCGGACAAGGCAGTCAGCGTATCAATATGGCAAGAGATCTTTTTGTGATATTTCCTGCCATGCGCAAATTGTTAAAGAACAGAAGTGAATATGAACAAGTACTTTTCCCTAATGCCGTATTTGATGAGGAGTCTTTAAAAGCCCAGAAGGAAAAAATTAAGGATACCCGTATGGCACAGCCACTATTAGGGATCGTAGATTTAGCAATTGCTAATTTCCTCAAAGATTTGGGTATTGAGCCGGATATGGTTGCAGGTCATAGCTACGGTGAGCTGCCAGCTTTGTGCTTTGCGGGTGCTTTTGAAGATGATCAACTGGTATTTTTAAGTGAACAAAGGGCGAAGGCAATTCTTAATGCCGTAGAAGGCGGAGATACTGGGGCTATGATTGCGGTAACCAGTAAGGAAGACGAAATATTTAAAGTGATAGATAGCATGAACGATGTTTATGCTGTAAACTATAACTCGCCAACTCAACTTGTAATTGCAGGCACAACGCCCGCAATTAAAAAGCTTGCTGAGGTACTTAAGACTGCCAAAATTTCTTTCAGACCATTGGAAGTCGCTTGTGCCTTCCATAGTCCATTGGTTGCCAAATCGAAAATCCTTTATAAAAACGTACTTGATAAGGTTGAATTTGCTAACCTCAGCTTACCTGTTTGGTCAAACACAACTGCTCAGTTATATCCATCAGGAGCCGAAGCGGTAAAAGAAAGACTTACCGACCATCTTGTGAAACCTGTGAAATTTGTAGAGCAAGTAAAACAGATGTATGAGGATGGGGCAAGAATCTTTATAGAGGTAGGGCCTGGAAAAGTACTAACTGCCCTTGCAAAAGCATGCTTAGGCAAGGATGAACTTTTACTTTATGCAGAAGATAACAGTCATAATAAGATAACACACCTGCTTTGTACAATTGCGGCTTACATAGCTACCGGGCGTGATGTTAAATTGGAAAAATTGTTTGATGGGCGTAATGCTACGCTTTTAATGCTGGATGAACCGGGGCAGTACAAAAAAAGTAAAACAATTTGGTATGTAAATGGGCAGCATGCGATACCATCAATAGGGAAATTGCCTTCTAATGGGGCTTTGCCAATAGTGAAGCCACTTAAACTAAAAGGAACACAAGTGAAAACAGAATATATAAATACGCCCTCGAATGCGGCAGAACAAATGATGCAGGAATACCTGAATGGGATGAAAATGATGATTCAGGCACAGCGTGATGTAATGTTAACGTTTTTAGCACAGCAATCGCCAAATATGCAAATGCAACAGCAAATGTATGTTCCTGCGCCAGCTGTAACACAGGCTATGCCATCGGTACAGATTACAGTTGAGCAGCCTGTGGACGACATTCAATCGATAGCGGCTGTTGCAAAACCAGCAGCCCTAAAAATTGATGTTAAAGCAGTTTTAATGAGCATTGTGAGCGATAAAACTGGCTACCCTCAGGAAATGCTTGGAATGGAAATGGATCTGGAGGCTGATTTAAGCATTGATTCTATTAAGCGCATGGAGATTATTAGTTCTTTACGTACAGAGTTGGGTGGTTTTAGCAATGCAGATAAAAATGAAGATGCTTTTATGGAGCAGCTGGCAGGTATTAAAACACTAAATGGTTTGGTAAACTGGATCAACGAAAACACTGAGTCAGCGGTTCCGGTTGCAGAGGAAAAAGGTAGTGTGAAATTTACCCTGGCCGATATTAAATCTGCAATTCTTTCTGTTGTAAGCGATAAGACAGGTTATCCTCAGGATATGCTTGGGATGGATCTTGATCTGGAAGCAGATCTGAGTATAGATTCTATTAAGCGCATGGAAATTATTGGCGAGCTGAAAGTAAAGATTGGTTTTAACAAAGGTGAGGAAAGTGGTGATGATCTAATGGAAAAACTGGCAGCTATTAAAACCCTTAATGGTTTGGTAAATTGGATTTCGGAAATAGAATCTGAAAGTACTGAGGCCGTCGCCGAGGCTAAAAAGATTATTGAAGAGAGTGCTATAAGTGCTATAAATGAGAATTATAATGAGGCTTTGTCCAGACTTAGATTTGAGCTTACACCTTCGGAAATTTTAAATAAAGATACTTCGTCGTTAAAGGGAGTCCGTTTTGCTGTAACTGATGATGCGGGCTTGCAAGCTGTAGCCATTAAGGAGCTATTTGAGTCGCAGGGAGCAATTGTAGATGTTGTTTCTGTTACTGATAGTTTGAAAGACTATAAAGGCCTGATCATGTTGAACATGTTCAGTACGCCTGATAAGGCTACTATTATTGATAATATCGCCAGGATAAAGGAACTCGATTTTGAGGAAATGAAGTGGATATATCTCATTTCAGATACCAAAGGTTATATGGATAATGAGGCAGATACTGCCATGTTAAGGCACTTTCAGGGATACTCAGGCCTATTTAAAAGTTTAGATAAGGAATATGAAAACACCAAATGCAGGATTGTAAGTTTAACAACGAAATCTGCTCCAGAAGAAATTGCCAGAATTACATTGAATGAAATCTTGAATCCGGATGAACCTTCTGAGGTGATTTATGATGGAGTTAAAAGACATACGCTTGAATTGATTCCTTCGCAGCTGGTTACAGAATTGGTTGATTCCCATATTCAATTGGATAAAGATGCTGTGGTATTGGTTCTGGGTGGTGCACAGGGAATCACAGCGAAGTTAATGACACATTTTGCAAAGGATTATCCATGCCGATATATTTTGGTTGGCCGTTCTCCCGATCCCAGAGCTAATGGATTGGATCAGTTTGCTTTTATGAAAACCAAAGAAGAGATCAGGGCTTACTTAATCAGGCAGGGTGATATTAAAAAGCCTGCAGAGATAGAACAGGAGATCAACAAGATCTATAAAAACAATCAGATCCTGGAAACGATTAGTTCACTCGAATCAGTAGGTTCTATTGTATCATATGCATCGCTTGATTTACGTGATGAGGAAGGCTTAAGCAAATTTATCGGTGTTGTTTATGAGCAATATGGAAGGATAGATGGGGTAGTTCATGGAGCTGGTTTGCTGGAGGATAAATTGTTTCATGGCAAAACAGTGGAGTCGTTTAGAAGGGTTTTTGAAACCAAAGTGACTCCTTTAAGGGTTCTTGCAGAGCAACTAAGACCTGAAACCCAGTTTGTCATCTTTTTCTCGAGCATAGCCTCAGTTTACGGAAACCGTGGCCAAACTGATTACGCAGCAGCAAATAGTGTGATGGACAGATACGCCTGGGCCTTAAATGCAAAGATAAAGGGTAAGGTGATGGCTATAAACTGGGGGCCGTGGAAAGGAGCGGGAATGGTTTCGTCGACACTTGAAAAAGAATACGAACGAAGGGGTATTTCTATGATACCATTGCAGGATGGCATGGAAACGTTTGTGAATGAAGTTAAATACGGAAACGAGAGTCAGGTACTCATCATGGCAGGAAGTAACTGGTAGCCGGGCGCGTTATGAAAAAAACGGATGTAGCTGTAGTAGGAATGTCTTGCATTTTCCCGGGTGCGGGTGATGTAGAGACATTCTGGCAAAATATAATTAATAAGGTAGATTCTACGCAGCTTGTTCCTGCCAATAGAATTGATCAGGTACATTTTGAAAAGGGCTCAGCGGGCGTTGATCGTTTTTATTGCAATAGAGGGGGCTTTATTCCAGAAGTGGAGTTTGATCCTGCAAATTTTGGAATACTCCCGGTAGCTGTTGAAGGTACTGAACCTGATCATTTGTTAACACTCAGCCTGGTACATAAAGCATTGGAAGATGCTGGGGTATTTGAAAAGAATATTGCTCTTGATAAAACGGGAATCATTATCGGTAAAGGGAATTATGCCGGACCGGGAGCTACCCGTGCAATAGAAATTGTAAGGACAGGAGAGCAGATTGCCAGTGTTTTAAAAGATCTGCTGCCTCATTTGGGTGACGAAGAAATAGATAAGGTAAAGAAAGAATTTCAGGCTCGTAAAGGCCGTTTTGGAGCGGATACTGCAATGGGACTTATTCCTAATCTTGTGGCTTCTTTAGTTGCTAACAGGCTAAACCTTGGCGGGGTAGCATATACCTTGGATGCTGCCTGTGCGAGTTCTCTTATTGCCGTAGATCATGCGGTGCAGGAACTGAATAGTAACCGTTGTAATATGGTGATTGCAGGAGGAGTTCATGTTGGTCAAAATGCTGCATTCTGGAGTATTTTCACTCAATTGGGTGCCCTATCCAGGCAAGGAAAAATAGCCCCTTTTGATGAGGGGGCCGATGGATTACTTATTGGAGAAGGGTGCGGGTTTGTAGTACTTAAGCGTCTTGATGATGCAATTGCGGATGGGGACAAAATTTATTCCGTATTGAAAGGTATTGGTGTAAGTAGCGATGGCAGCGGTACTAGTGTAATGAGTCCTTCGGTAAAAGGACAGCTTAAAGCAATTGCCCAGGCCTGGGAAAATGCGGGTATCGATTCAAAAGATATAGGATATATTGAAGCTCATGGTACTGGTACGCCATTAGGTGATAAAACTGAGATAGAAACCTTGTTGCAGTTTTTTGGGAGTGGTGCTTTACTGCCAAAGGCTGGTATAGGCACTGTGAAATCTAATATCGGGCATGCCATGCCTGCCTCGGGTATTGCAGGTCTAATAAAAACATCATTGGCATTATACCATGGTATTATTCCGCCAACATTGCATTGCAAAGTGCCTTTAGCACAGTTAAAAGAAACAAGATTTAGTGCGGTACAGGAAGCCCGGAACTGGGAAGCCTCGGGTTTACCAAGAATTGCAGGTGTAAATGCTTTCGGTTTTGGTGGTATAAATGCACATGTGGTTCTGGAAGGCTATGGAATTAACAAGCCTGACACTGCTTTATTGAATGCCAAAACTGATGAAGTCTTACTAATAGCACGCCATAGTCACCAAGCCTTACTGAATGCTTTGGAGTCTAATGACAAGAATCCTGGTGAGGGAAAATATCGTATTGCGGTGTTTGAGCCTACTCCCGAAAGAATAAAGAAAGCGCTTAAAATTGCAGGGAAAAATCTCCCATGGCGTAGTAAGCAGGACATATGGTATAACAATGAACCTCTTCTAAGCAACGGAGGGAAAGTAGCTTTTGTGTTTCCCGGGCTCGATGGTTTGGCGGGAGGAGAGGTGCTTAGCGTTGCTGAACATTTTAATATTGCACATAAAGAGGCCTCGGCATCTGCTGGTTTACTGGATGAGGCTTTGAGAATTCTGGAGAAAAGCAGTATTCTTGATACGGCTATTAAGCAATTAGGTGTGCTGCCCGATATGAATGCAGGACATAGTTTAGGCGAATGGCTTGCAGCAAGATCTTCTGAGTTGGCCGAAGAATCGTCGGTAATGCAATTGCTTAATTACCTCAATCCGGAAACATTTGAGCTAAAGGATTCTAAATTTATTGCCGTAGGATGTGGAATTGAGAAGCTGGAACCTATTATTGAAAACATAGATCAGTTATATCTTTCAAATGATAATTGTCCGCAACAGGTTATTCTTTGCGGAAGTAATGCAGCCCTTGCTGAGCTGGTTCCAATATTAAGAGCTAAGCAGGTTTTCCATCAGATATTGCCTTTTCAGTCTGGTTTTCATTCGCCTTTTGTGGCAGATAAACTAGATGTAATGTTGGAAGGGATGAAGGATATGCAGTTTAGAAAAACAAAGTTTCCTTTATGGTCTGCAACTACATTGGAGCTTTATCCGGAAGGTTTTGAAGCAATAAGACAGCTAAGTGTGGAACATCTGGTAAAACCTGTTCGCTTTCGTGAACTTACTGAGCGACTTTATAATGAAGGTGCAAGGGTGTTTGTGCAGATTGGATCTGGGGGGCTGATTGGTTTTATCGATGATACCTTGCGGGGTAAAAATTATAGTGCTGTATCCTCAAACGTACCCATACGCTCTGGTATTGCCCAGTTACAGCGTGTACTTGCTGCGCTGTTTGTTGAAGGCAAGGAAGCAGGAATGCAATTTATGGGCTATGATAAGAAAAAAAATGCGGAAAAAAAAGGCATCGTACTTCAGCTTGGCCTACCTATAATTAAAAATATTGCTGGCATTAAATCCCTGGCGTTGCAAGAAGAAAAGACTACTTATCGCAAACAAGCAGTTTTGCAGGATTCTGCCCCGCATCCCTTAATGAAAGCATTTAGTGAGAATGTTGAGGAGATGATTGATATTCAATCTGAATTACTTCAGTTATTTAAAAATGGGGTTGCTGCTAATCAAACTGCAAATGTCCCATCACCGGTTGTGAGGGCCTCCGACCTGAGGATGCCATTTTCTAAAAAGCTGGATGTTGGTTTGGATAACTGTCCGTATCTGGTGGATCATTCGCTACTTAGGCAACCTAAGGGATGGCACTGTGTAGATGATATGGACCCGGTAATTCCTATGACTATGATTTTTGAACTGTTCGCTGAAATTGCAGTTGAGCAGTCGCCTGATGAGCGCGTGCAAAAGATCATGAATATAAAGGTATTTCAGTGGATGAATGTTGCAAAACCATTTATTGAAACAGTTACAGGCGAGTGGAAAAATCAGCAGTTGGTATATCTGAATCTGGAACGCTTTGCAAATGCGGAAGTGTTGCTTGCAGGTAAACCTGCTAATGCACCTTCGAGAAGTTTTGATGTGGGTAAGCTTTTAGATATAAACAGAACACCTGAACAGATATATGATGAGCATATGTTTCATGGGCCGGGCTATCAGGGCATAAGAAAGTTAATTGCCGTTGGCGAAAAAGGTATTACCGGGATCATTGAAGGTAATGCTGGTAAGGGCTCTCTTTTAGATAATGCTGGTCAATTGTTTGGTTTATGGCTGCAACTTACACTTACAAAAGATCGTATTGCTTTCCCGGTTAAAATACAGGAAATTGAGTTTTTTGAGGACTTTAAAGATCAGAAGGGAAGCTTTGAATGCACTTGCGTACTTACAGAACTGAATGATGAATTTGCTACTGCAGATTTTGTGATGAAACGGGATAATAAGATCTGGGCGATAATATCAGGCTGGCAAAACAGGAGACTGGAAATTGATGATGCTTTGTGGAGCGTATCCATGTCGCCATTAAATAACAGGCTTTCTGAAGAAATTGCCCCGGGCGTGTTCATGTTTCACAATGCTTACAGCAGGGTGGTTTCCTGGGATTTTATTTTAAAACGCTATTTCAATCAGGACGAGAAAAAACATCATAATTCATTATTGCCAAATAAGCGAAAAGAATGGATGATCAGTAGAGTGGCAGTAAAAGATGCAGTACGCAATTTGCTTAATAAGACCAAAAAGGAGGCATATTTTCCAATTGCTTTTGAAATCAGATCCGACGAATTCCGGAAACCTTACCCGCATGGTGATATGACAGATGGCATACATGTTTCTATTGCCCATAAAGGCACCGATGCGGTGGGAATAGCACAATATGATCGTTCTGTCGGCATTGACATTGAAAGAATTGAGGAACGAAGCGAAGGGTTTAGTGAGCTTGTTTTCTGCGAAGAAGAAAGGAGCCTGCTTGCAGATAAAGACAACGCAGAGTGGGCAACCCGCTTTTGGGTGGCTAAGGAGGCCTACGGGAAATACCTTGGTAAAGGTTTGCAGGGAAACCCAAAAGCTTATACCATACAGGAAATCAGGGGAGAAGAATTAAGAATTAACGACGTATTCATAAAAACAATAAAACATAAAAACTATATAATCGGATGGACGCAGTAGTATCGACAGCAAAACTGAACAGCAACGAGATCTTTGATCTTATGAAACAATTTATTACAGAGGTGATAGGGGAAGAGTTTGTGGAAGAAATGGATATCACTATGGAAAGCTCTTTTACTAAGGATCTCGAGATGGATAGTATTGAAATTGTATCGTTCTCTGAGAAAATTAAGGCACATTTTGGTGAGCAGATAGACTTTACGGGATGGTTGTCTAACATGGATCTTGATCAGCTTATCAATCTGAACCTGGGTACAATTGTTAATTACATAGAAGAATGCCAGTAATAGAAGTAAATAACAGGGGGGTGCATATTCAGGAGCTGAATAAAGGAGCTGCAGAAACTGTGCTGCTTGTTCATGGGATGTTTAGCAACCTTTCTATTTACTATTTCAATATCGCTCCCATTCTGGCTAAGCACTTTCATGTAGTGATGTACGATCTTAAGAGTCATGGCTTAAGTGAAAGAATAGAAAATGGCTATGACCTGAACAGTATGACTGATGATCTTTTGAGCCTGATGGAGCGTTTAGGGATTGATAAAGTACATCTGGCAGGATATAGCTTTGGAGGTCTTATTACTTTGAAAATGGCTGCACGCTTTCCTGACAAGATAGGGAAACTTGCTGTTATAGAAGCACCTGATCCTAATGATGATAAAACGAGGGATATTATTGATGATTACAGCAGGGAGTTTTTGGAACATTATGTAACCAATTTTACTGATACAACGAAAGTGAAAATGGGTAAGCGACAGATGGAGCGTAATCATCGTATGTACGAGTATCTTTTTCATGAAACCAGCATAAAGAGTGATATGATTCTTGAGAAGGAGTTCTTTAGTGCGGCTGAGATTTCATCTATACAGCAAGACACTTTGTTGCTATACGGCACGCAATCTAATTGCCTGGGAGCAGGTAAGAAACTGAAAAATAAAATAAGAGGAGCAGCTTTGCTTGAGGTGAACGGCGACCATAATATCCCTATACAGGAGCCGGTAAGTATTGGAAATATCATAGAAGCATTTTTTAATAATGGCTAGATTCGTATTCATAGTTCCTCCTTTAACGGGACATATTAATCCTACATTAAGCATAGGTGCTGTTTTATTGAACCGAGGTCATGAAGTAGCCTGGATTAGTCTGGATAAATCGCTGGTTTTGCGCCTACCTAAAGGTGGGCAGTTACTCCTGATCGAGTATGATGAAAGCGACCAGCAGAAACAAGACAGCGAAAAATACCTTGATATCATTACAAAAAAGATAGTTTACGGTATAGATAGCATCAAATTCCTTTATGAGGAAGTTTTGATTCCTTTGAATAGACATAGTTATGAGGGTATTGTGAATTTGTTGGATAGGTTTAAACCGGATCTGATAATTACAGATCATCAGATGTTTGCTGGTGCTATTGCTGCAGTGAATAAAAATATTCCTTATGCAACTTCCGTCACAGCACCAGCCGCAATAAAGGTTATGGATGAACTTCCCAAGATCCATGAATGGGAGGTGAACCGGATTGTGGCGCTTCAAAAGGAGTTAGGTGTTGAAAGGGAGAACTCCATTGCCTGCTCAGATCTGTTAACTATGGTTTTGACTTCTGAAGCATTTTTTGGTGAAATGAAATTGCCTTCTAATTACCAGTTTGTAGGCCCTGTTATCCATAAGAGAGAAGGGCAAACAGCTTTTGATTGGGAAGAATTGGAACGTAGAGCCGGGCAACCAAAAGTTCTGGTAAGTATAGGAACTACGTTTGATCATGAACATAAGAAGAACTTTTTTGCTAAAGTAATAGAGGCATTTGCCGGAGAACCCTTAACTGTTGTTATAGTTTCTGATCCTTCTTTGTTTGCTGAATGGCCTCAGAATTTTATTGTTCAACGCAACGTTCCTCAACTGGAGCTGTTGCCTTATCTGGATGCAGTTGTTTGTCACGGTGGCCATAATACGGTATGTGAAACTTTAACTAATGGTTTGCCAATGGTGGTTGTGCCTATTGCGTACGACCAATCGCACGTTGCTGGTAGGGTGGTTAGAGTGGGGGCAGGTTTGAGGTTGAATTTCAATCGGTTTAAATCAAAGCACCTTAAGGAAGCTGTTGAGGAAATTTTAAACAATGGTTCATTCAGGGAAGCTGCGCAGCAGATAGGAGCATCTTTTGAAGAGGCCGGTGGAACGGAGACTGCTGCTGATCTGCTTGTGCGATTAAGTGCGGTAAGGTGTGTTGAAGTATTAAATAATTAAAATAGAATTATGTCAAAGTTTTTGTTCGTTGTGCCACCTTTTTTTGGTCATGTAAGTCCAACGTTAAGTATCGGAGCTAGTTTGATTGCCAAAGGTCACGATGTTAAATGGTTTGGTGTTACACCACTTGCAGATTCTCATATCCCGGAGGGGGGCGAGTACATATATCCGCGCAACGATCTGATTGAACATCAGGATGAACTGCAAAGAATATTAAAGCGTCAGGATGATGGCCCCGCCTGCTCTGGTCCGGAAGTAATGAAACTGGCCCTAGAAGAAACATATGTGCCTGTTGCCCGTATCATGATGAAGGGCCTGAGCAAGTTTGTAGAGGCGTGGAAGCCTGATGTAATTATAAACGATTGTATCACTTTTGCCGGAGCATTATGTGCTTATATTAAAGGAATTCCATGTGTTACCACTACGCCGGTACCACCCGATGTAATGGGTGATACAGCGAACAGTGCACCTAAAATATTTGAATGGCAGGAAAACCTGATTAAAGGATTACAGCGGGAATTCGGTGTGAATGGTGATGACATTGTTATTCACTCACATAAAATGAATATTGTTTTTACTTCTGAAGAGTTTGCCGGGATTCAGGATTCTATGCCCCATATGAAATTTGTTGGCCCTGTTAAAGGTCGGCCAAATCATGCAGAATTTGATTGGGAGAGATTAGGAAAAGCAACTACTCCTAAAGTATTTGTTTCGCTGGGAACTTTGCTGGTTGACATTAGAAAAGAGTTTTTTGGTAAGCTCATTGAAGCTTTTGCAGATGCTCCCGTAACTATAGTGGCGGCAACCAATCCGGATATTTTCGAGCAATGGCCGGATAACTTTATTGTTAATGGTTTTGTTCCACAAGCCGAACTGATGCCAAAAATGGATGCCGTGATTTGTCATGGAGGTTTTAATACCGTTAACGATACTTTTATTAACGGATTGCCAATGCTGATCACTCCAATTGCTTACGATCATTTTCATACTGCCAGACTTATTGAAAATGCCGGTTGCGGGATCAAGATCCGTTATAAGAGGTTACGCATTGAGGACATGAGAAAGGCAGTGTTCGAATTGCTTGAAAATCCGGTGTATAGAAACGCCTCTTTGAGAATTAAAGAAACATTTATTGCTGCCGGAGGAAATGATAAAGCAGTACAGTTATTGGAAGAATTTGTATGAAAAGAAAACTTCTATTTGCCGAAAGAATGCTTCATGGTAATGGAGAAACGCCCTTTAATGCTGTAATCCCCATAAAATTAAGGGGTAATTTTGAGATAGAGAGCTTGCGCTGTGCATTACGTAAACTTCAGGGGAAACATCCGTTTTTGAATGCCTTTGTAATGGATGATCAAAAGTCAAGGCCCTGGTTTGTAGTCAGCGAAAGAATTGAACTTCAAATTCCTTTAAGGATTGTTACGCGGAATACTGATGATGACTGGAAAACAGAGTCAATAAGAGAATGGTCGACTTTGTTTGATACAAGATCAGGCCCTTTAATGAGGTTGGTATGGGTAAAAGGAGAAGAGTTTTCTGAGTTTATAATGGTTATCCATCATTGCCTTTGTGATGGAGGTTCGGCCATGGCAATTTTAGCTGAGTTGCTTCTGCTTATAGATGACGGATCAATAGAGATCGGTAAGGAAGAACCAATTTTAAGGATTGAAGATATTATACCAGGTTCGATTCTTAACAACAGGAAAAAGATCATTAAAGCTAAAGTTATTGGAAGTGTGGCAAATCTGTTTTTGTGGCTTGTTCCGGTTAAGAAAAGAGTGATTGAAAGGAAACGGGATTATATGATCCACTGGAAGCTTGAAAAAGAATTGAGCGACAGGTTAATCCGTAAGTGCAAATCTGAAGGAGTTACTGTTAATACAGCCTTATGTGTAGCAGTATTAAACGCTTTTAAGGAAGTCAGGAAAGAGAACTTTCATAATAAAATCTCACTCCCTGTTGATATTCGCAGGTTTGCACCGAAAATAAAGAGAGATAACATTTTTGCATTTGGCTTGATGCTGGTGGTCTCGGCAGATAAGGGCCTCGATTTTTTTGCCGATGCAAAAAGAATGCAGGAAGACATTGATAAGAAAACGGCAAAGCTAGATCCTTATGAAACGATTATGATGATGGAAGAATCTCATTCATCATTAAATAAGTTCACTGATTTTTTGAAGTATGGTAAGTCTAGTAACGATTGCATGTTTTCTAATCTGGGTAGGGTAGATATTCCTTATCTATATAAAAACTTTGCTGTGGAAACTATTTTTAGCCCCTCTGTAATCGGTCCGTTGGGGAATACAACAACACTTGTTACCTCAACTTATCTTGGGCAGATGGATTTTACATTTATTGCCAGCGATGGGTTTATTCCTTACGATGAGGCGCAGGCGATTAAAGAAAAAATGATGCAAATATTGAATGAGCTATGAGAAGAAGACTGATTATGGGAGAAAGGATTATGTATGTAGATTCTTCTACCCCTTTAAATTGTGTGTTTGCAGTAACTATTCGTGGTAGTTTTACACTTGAAAGGTTGCGTAATGCACTGAACAAGGTCCAGCAAAAACACCCTTTACTACGGGCAAGTATAAAGGAAGACAATGCTGGCGTTCCTTATTTTGTTTCGAGCAACAAGCTTGCTGAGATTCCAATTAGAATTAGTGAGAGGGTTAGTGATAATGACTGGAAAATACAATCTAAAGTTGAGTGGAGAAAACTATTTGACGGAAAGAATGCACCATTAGCAAGAGTAGTATGGCTTAAGGATGCTGAAGTGTCTGATCTGATTCTTGTTTGCCCACATTGTATTTGCGACGGTACAACTTTTGTAACCTTGATGAGTGAAGTACTGGAATTACTAGATAAACCAGAAAAGGAATTGTCTAGTTACCTGCCGTTTAATTCTATGGAAGGGTTACTTTCTCCATCCTTTAAAGCGAGTAAAGGAAAGGTTTTAAAGGCCAGGTTTTTTTCGGTTGTGGCAAGGCTGTTTTTCCTGTTCAAATCTACAAAAATTAATAAGCCTGTCGGTCAAAATTATTTACTTCATTGGAGGTTGGATGCGGACAGCACAGCTGCACTTACTGCCGAATGCAAGGCCGCAGGAGCGAGTGTCCATTCCGCATTGTGTCTTATTTTATTAAATGCATTTCAATCCGTTAGAGGAGATAAAGCTCATGGTAAAGTTATTTGTCCGGTTGACGTGAGGAAATTTGTTACTGAAATAAAAGATGACAACATGTTTGCTTTTGCTCCTATTGCTGAATTATCAGTTGATGATAAGGTTGAAGGTTTTTGGGAAAAAGCAAAGAAATTGAAAGAGGATTTGAATACAAAAATTGCCTCCATGAAAGTTCATGAGCTGTTGATCATGAGTGAATATTTCCATGGATCCGTAAATAAGATGGTAAAGTATTTATTAACTACTGATGGAAGCCATGATGTAACTTTTTCCAATATGGGCAGGCTGGGAATTCCTGAAAGTTATAATTCCTTTGAGGTGGAAGCGATCTATAGCCCTACAGTTGGTTTCCCATGGAGAAATCCCAATACCATAGTTGTAAGCACTTTTAAAGGAGAAATGGATTTTACATTTTGTTCAAATGATGCTTTTTTACCTGAAAATGAAGCGGAAGCAATCAAGGATAAAGCATTGGAATTATTACAGCGAGAGTTGATGATGAGTTATGCTTAAAGATCTAAAAAGTGATGACGTGGTATTAAGAAGGCTTGTTCAAAGAAACTTGTTGTTTTACTTTATACCCAATGTTATTGCTAACACGATTATACCTTATTTTAGTTTTAAAGATCTCAACGCGGTTCATTTATTTGAAGGCGAGTATTGCATCGCGAGATTTCTGCTGCCTATGGCATTGCTGCTTCCATTTATTATCACCTTTGATATTTTAAAAAAAACGATAGCACTTTCTGAAGAAGGAAAAGCAGGATTTGTACTGCCGGATAATTTTATCAAAAACAAATTCATGTTTAAGATGGCAGGAATCAACGGATTAACAACTTCGTCCATTATTTTGTTGTTTATGCTATTGGTGCAATTTAGCATCCCTCAGGATTATAGTTTTAACGGAAAATTGCTTTCAATACTTTTAGGATTATTCGCTGGTACCTTGTCTGTAATTTTTACACTTTGGCCAATTAAGAAAGTTAAGGGGTTAAAAAGTGCTTAATTTCTGCTATGATAGTCGCTATCTAGCCGTTAACAATCATTCTTTGTCAGAAATAAATTAAAAGCTGTATTTTTGCAAGAAAAAAAAGCAATTGGGAACTTTACTGGATCAGGGAATAAAAGGATATAAAAATTACGGAACGCACCTTAAGGAGAAATACAATGGCCAGCGTGTGTTTAAAGTAATAGTTGATGGTGGATTTACTTGTCCTAACCGAGATGGTAGTAAAGGTTATGGAGGCTGTACTTATTGTAATGTCGACTCCTTTACTCCTGAACTTTCAAGAAAACTTCCAACCATACGTGAGCAATTGGAACAGGGAATGGAAAGAGGAAAGGGTTTTTACAAAGCCGATAAATTTATTGTTTATTTCCAGCCTAATACCAATACTTACGCTCCGGTACATTACCTGAAAATGATGTACGATGAGGCCCTATCTATAAATACAGAAGATGTTGTAGGTTTTTCAGTAGGTACCAGACCAGATTGTATTGATGCAGAAAAGGTTGCTTTACTTGAAAGTTATGCCGATCGCTTTGATGTAGATTTAGAGATGGGTATGGAATCGATATACGACGAAACACTTAATCAGATCAATAGAGGATGTAGTCATGGTGAGTTTGTTGAAGCAGTTAAGCTGCTCGAAAACAGCAAGCTTGATTTATGTGTGCACACTATTTTTGGCTTCCCCTGGGAAACTGAAGAAATGATGTTGGGTTACATTCATGAAATTAACCGTTTCCCTCAAATTAAATTCGTAAAATTCCATCACCTGCACATAGTTGAGGGATCTATTATGGGAGTAAAGTATAAAAAAGAGCCATTTAAGTTGTTCTCATTAGAAGAATATACAGATCTGCTTTGTAAATTAATTCCATTATTGAGACCTGATATTGTGATTCAGAGACTGTTTGGAATATCAGATTGGGATTTGTTAATAGCACCTAACTGGGGGCTAAATAAATCTGCTATTCAAACTTATATTGATAAAGAAATCGAACGCAGAGGTATAGTGCAAGGATCAGAATACATAGCTAAATAGATTACCGGAAATTTTATGAAGAACTTTATTACGTTGAAACTTAAGGTCACTTTAGTTTTATTGATTTGCGTGCTTTCGGCATTTGCTCAGCAAAAAGATGCTACATATGCTATTATTCCCCAGCCAGTAAAACTTATTCCCGCTGCGGGTAATTTTCAGTGGACCACAGCTACAAAACTGCTTCTCGCTGAAAATTCAGAAAGCCTGGCTCCGGCCTTAAATGAATTGAAGGCTACTTTTGCGCAGGTTAAACAAGGAAAAGCAGCAGCAAATACAATTACTTTAGGTCTTGATCCTTCGATTGCAAATGAAGGTTATACATTATCGGTTGAAAAAAATGCCATTGTAATTAAGGCCGCGTCTGTACAAGGTGCTTTCTGGGCTGTAGCCAGCTTGAAACAGTTGATGGGAACTGTGGTATTTCGGCACAAACAGGTTTTACAAAAATCATTACTGAGTGCAATTACCATTCCTTGTGTGAAAATTGAAGATGCTCCACGTTTTTCCTGGAGAGGTATTCATCTTGATGTTTCCCGCCATTTCTTTGATCTGTCTTATCTGAGAAAAATGATAGATAGGATGTCTTATTATAAATTTAATAAGTTCCATTTGCATTTAACGGATGATCAGGGTTGGAGGATCGAAATCAAGAAGTATCCTGAGCTGACATCAAAAGGTGCATGGAGAGAGATGAACGGTCAGGATTCTAGCTGTATTGCGCTTTCTAAAACAAATCCAGACTACGCTATTCCTGAAAAGCACTTTAAGATGATCGATGGTAAAAAGATGTATGGGGGATTTTACACTCAGGAAGAGATGCGCGGACTAATTGCGTATGCTGATTCTAGGGGAATAGAGATCATACCTGAAATTGATATGCCGGGTCATATGATGGCTGCAACTAATCTTATGCCCTGGTTAACTTCTCATGGTAAAGGTGGGCAGGCAAAGGACTTCTCAGAGCCCTTATGCCCATGTAAAGAAACAACTTTTGAATTTGCTGAGAATGTATTTACAGAGATTGCTGCATTATTTCCAAGCAAATACATTCATCTGGGCGCCGATGAAGTTGAAAAAACCAGCTGGAAAAATGTGCCTGAATGTGAAGCGTTGATGAAGAAAGAGGGGCTTAAAAGTGTGGATGAGCTGCAAAGTTATTTTGTGCGTAGAATGGAGCGGTTTTTTAACAGTAAAGGGAAAAAGCTGATTGGTTGGGATGAAATACTGGATGGTGGAGTATCGCCAACAGCAACGATGATGTATTGGAGAACCTGGGTGCCTACAGCACCTAAGCATGCAGCGGAAAAAGGAAATGATGTGATTATGACTCCAGGTGAGTTCTGTTATTTTGATGCTCAACAGGATGGAGGTACTTTAAAGAAGGTGTATTCTTTTGATCCATATAAATTTAACATCACAGAAAATGAAAAGAAATTTATCATTGGTGTTCAGGCTAATATATGGACCGAGTATATTCCTTCAGAAAGAAGATTGGAGTATATGGTGTTTCCAAGAATGCTGGCAATGGCTGAAGTAGCATGGTATAATGGAGGCGTGGATTGGAATAACTTTGAACTGCGTGTGCAAAAACACTTTTCTTTACTGGATGCTATGAATATAAACTATCGTCTTCCAGATCTGGATGGTTTCACTACTCAGAGCGTTTTTGTTGATAAGGGTACATTACATATAAATAAACCGCTTGCCGGATTAACAATAAGGTATACTACTGATGGTACATTGCCAACCACTCAATCGAAAATTTTCAGTAAAGATTTAACTGTAACCAAGCCTGTTGAATTTAAAGTGGCTGGTTTTAGGCCAAATGGTAACAGAGGCGATGTCTATACAATAAATTACGAACATCAGGATTATATGAAGCCTGTACAGCTATCATCACCTGCAAAAGGTCTTAAGTTTTCGTATTATCCAAAGTTTTATAAAACTGTAAATGCAATAGACGAAAAAGATCTAGCTAGCGAAAGTATAACTGCAGCAATTGAAATTCCTGTGGCTAAAACAGCAGAGAGCTTTGCTACTCGTCATAAAGGTTATTTTTATGCAGAAGAAACTGGCATTTATTCGTTCGCATTGCGGTCCGATGATGGAAGTGTACTAAAGTTGGGTGATAAAGTGTTTATTGATAGCGATGGGATGCATACATCTATTGAAAAATCAGCTCAGATAGCTCTTGAAAAAGGTTACCATCCATTTGAGCTTATGTTTTTAGAAGGTGGTGGCGGTTATATGTTGAAATTGCAATATAAAACACCTTCTGGTAAACTTAAGGATGTTGATGCCTCCGTTTTCTTCCATTAATGAATTGCTTATCCGGAGGTTTCTAAATAGTCTCCGGATAAGCTCCAAATAATTCAATAACCTTTTGTTTTCTGAAATTAAATATTTGCTGCAGCTTATCTGCAACAAATATATTATTGGCTATGCTGCCAAAAATACCCATTGGGAGTCCGTATGTTAAAATATCTATCATTTCTGTCCCACCCTCGATTTCTTTGAAGTGGTGTTGATGGTGCCAGAACTTATAAGGGCCAAATCTCTGCTCATCGATAAAATACTCATTCTTTCTAATATGAGTGATTTCAGTCATCCAATTTAGCTTTATTCCTCCCAATGGAGAGATTTTGTACGTGATAATCATTCCCGGATACATTTCTTCAAGGTGGTTTTGATCTGAAGTTACCGTAAATGACATCTCTTTTGGAGTTATTCTAGCCAAATTCATCGGAGAAGAGAAAAAATCCCATGTTTCCTTTATAGATATTGGTAATTTCTGCTTAAAAGTCAAGTGATATGATTTCATAATGTATTTCAATATACACTAAATAGGCTAAAATTGTTTTTCATATTTATTCTTGTCATTTTTTTTCTGTTTGCTGGTTTTTTATTCCTGTTTTTTGTTTTTTGCTAATTTTTATGTTTTTGTTAAAAAATAAAGGTCTTTTTGTGTTGAATGTGATAAATATTTAAAAAATTGGCAGTGATTTTATTAAATTATAATGTTTTTTGATGTGTTTTTTGATTTTTTTAGTGTTTTGTGTTGTTTTTGTTTGATTAAAAATGTGAATAATTGAAAATTTTATCTAGTTTTATCAAAAAATCAGATAAAGTATAATTATAAACTAGTAAAATCTAACATTTATTGCAAAAGTTTTATTTAAACAGTGGGGTCCATTTGCAGTTTTATTAATAATTGCAATTTTGGCTCTTTTTATTCCCTTGCTTCCTAATTTTGACGAGGGAAAATACAGTGCGCCTGATATTGCATTTGTATTAATTGCTGCAGCTCTTGTATTTTTAATGACTCCAGGGCTTGCATTCTTCTACGGTGGTATGGTTCATCGTAAAAATGTTCTTTCTACTATGATTAAAAGTGTGGTAGCTGCAGGTGTAATTACCGTACTTTGGATTGTTGTAGGCTTCAGTCTTGCATTTGGAGATACAATTGGAGGATTTATAGGTAATCCAACAACCTTTTTGTTCTTTCAGGGTGTAAATTCTGGTCCGGCATGGGGAACTATTCCGCTTTCACTGTTTGCGGTATTCCAATTGATGTTTGCTATCATTACTCCGGGTTTAGTTGTTGGAGCGGTTGCAGAACGTATTCGTTTTACATCTTACATTTTGTTTATTGTATTGTTTGCTCTATTTGTTTATTCTCCTTTAGCACACTGGACATGGTCTCCTGAAGGTTTCCTTTTAAAAATGGGTGTACTTGATTTTGCAGGTGGTACCGTTGTACACATCTCTGCAGGTATGGCTGCCCTGGCTGGTGCTTTGGTTTTAAAACGTAGAAAATCTCATATTGAACATCAGGAAGTTCCGCCTGCCAATATTCCTTATGTACTAATAGGTACAGGTTTGCTTTGGTTCGGTTGGTTTGGTTTTAATGCAGGATCTGCTTTAGGTGCCAATAGTCTTGCAGTTTCAGCTTTCTTAACTACTAATACTGCAGCTGGTGCTGCTGGTTTAGCCTGGATGTTCTTTGATGTAGCAAGAGGTAAAAAGCCTTCAGTTTTGGGTTTCTGTATAGGTGCTGTAGTAGGCTTGGTTGCCATTACGCCAGGTGCTGGTTTCGTAAGTATTCCGTCAAGTATCTTTATTGGTGTAATTGCAGCAGTTATTTCTAATCTTGTTGTTTCATGGAAACAAAAAACCAGCTTAGATGATACATTAGACGTATTCCCTTGCCATGGTGTAGGTGGTATTGTTGGTATGCTTTTAACCGGTGTATTTGCTACTAAAACTGTTAACAGCGCTGGTGCAGACGGGTTGTTTTATGGAAATCCTGAGTTTTTCTTTACTCAGCTTAAAGGAGCTGTAATTGTAATCATATTCAGCTTTGTTGTTTCTTTCATCATTTTCAAACTAATCAACGTAGTACAGCCAATCCGTGTTACTTCGGAAGAAGAAGAAGAAGGATTAGATGCTTCTCAACATAATGAGAAATATTCTCAAGGTACTTTGATTGTTGAATCAACAGGACAAGAGATCAACAACCCGGCATTTTAATAAACCAAAACTATCTGAATTATCAACCTCAAACCGAAAATTATGAAATTAAAATCAATACTGACTATAGCATTATTATCTATTGTTTCGGCTACCTATGCTCAGGAAGCCGCTGAAACTCCTTTACAAATTTCGGGTTCAGTTGATACTTATTATAAATATGATTTTTCAAAAATATCAAACATTCCAACAAGCTTTGCTCCTGACCAGAACTCAGTTTCTATTGGAATGATCGATTTGGCTTTGAAAAAAACAACAGGAAAAGCTTCTTTTGTGGGTGAGCTATCGTTTGGCCCGAGAGGCCAGGGTGGCTCATTGGTTCCTGAGGGAACAGAGTCATTTCATATTCAAAACTTGTACGTTAATTATGCTTTTACTGATAAATTTACAATGACGGCAGGTTTTATGGGTACTTTTATTGGATATGAAGTGATTTCTCCGGCAGCTAACTTTAACTATTCTACATCTTACTTATTTACTAATGGTCCGTTCCAGAATGCTGGTATTAAAGCCACTTATGCATTCTCTCCAAAAGTTAGTTTAATGGTAGGTGCATTTAATGATGCGTGGAATAATTATGCTGCAAGTCCTAAATTCGGCGTTTCAACATTGGGTGCTCAATTAATGGTTGCTCCTGTTGAGGGTTGGACAGCTTATCTTAACCTTGCAACTGGTTACGTTTCAGGAACTGAAATTGATTTAACCACTGCTTACCAGGTTACTGATAAATTTAAATTGGGATTGAACGCTGCTGACTGGTCAGCCGGACAGGGTCTTAAAGATACTGGTTTTACTGGTGCAGCTCTTTATCCTCAGTATGCATTTTCACCGGCTGTTGCTTTAGGTTTGAGGGGGGAGTACTTTAAAGCTAAGAAAAATGGCGGTGTGGCTGCTGGGCCTGATGCAGGAGAAAGTGTTATAGGTGTAACCCTTTCAGGAAATTTAAAAGCAGGAGGCTTAACCTTTATACCTGAGGTAAGACTTGATAATGGTTCTACTGCCAAGTTCCTTAAAGAAAGCGGTTCACTTACAAAATCAGCTACTCAAGTTTCTTTGGCTGCTGTTTACGCATTCTAAGAAATACAAAACTTATTTTTTAATTTAGGGCTGTCGGAAGCATTTTTCCGACAGCCTTTTTTACAACATAACCTATGAAATTATCATTGATCCTGCCTTTATTATTACTTACACTCAGCTCATTTTCTCAAAATAAAGTTTTGCCAATGAATGAGTATGGTAAGTACACATTTTTAGAGATAACAGAAGTTAAGTCTGTACACAAAGATATAATGGCTGCCAATGCGAAACGTTTCTTTAAAACCAATTCGAAATCTGTAAAATTGAAATCTGTAGAAAAAGATACGGCTTTCTTTGGTACGGGTAAGCTGATACTACAGAAGGGGATAGGGAGTATTGGGCATCCATCAGGTGAAGTGGCTTATACTATTGCGGTTGAATTGCGCAGTGATAAATACCGCTTGATTTTAAGTGATTTTGTAATTACCCCTTATGAGCGTGATAGGTATGGTAATTTTGTGCCCACTTCAGTTAGTACGGCCCTGGAGAAATCGCCAGGTAAGCTAAACCGCTCTGAATGGGACAATAACATGAATGCTATTGTGAACGAATCAAATAAAATTGCGGCCAAACTGAAAGTTATGATGAGTAACACCCAGGCTGAGCCCAAGCAAGAAGTAAAACAACCCGCTACAGTTTCGACAACAAAATGGTAATGTTTAATGTACCATTTTATCTGCGCAGGTAGAGCTGGCGAAAGCTTCTGGTTTTGCTTTAAAAATAAAACCCATGCTTAAAATATAGCCCATAGCCTCGTTTAAAGCTTTGTTTGATTTAAACATTGGGTTAGTATTGATATCGGCATGTACCTCCAGATCTACATCATACAAATCCAAAAGATCGCAAATTGAATAAGCTGTTTCAATAGACTTTTGAACTTCAATAAGCATCCTTTCCTTTATGCTCATTCGCTGAGGGGTTTTCTCCTGATGGATGTACATAAACCCTCCATGCTGCTCCCTTAACAGGACTATTACAGTCGCAAAATCAGTTAATGCTCCTTTGACCTGGGAATCTGTGCCTATGCAGACTTTAAGGTGGTAGCCTTTTTCAGTTTCTCTGATGATGGCTTTTTCTACTTCTTCTAAGATGGGTGCGTGGATTACCTCGCCACTAAATTTTTTCCAGATCATACGCTAATTGGTGTTATCATAAACAACCCGTATTCAGGTTTCCTAAAAATAAGAGGATTAAATTAAAATGAAGTTAATTCTTTATTGTTTAATTGCTAACAATTCTCTAGTTGTCAACAGTTTAGTGTGTTGTTTTGTTGTAGATTTTAGTATCTTTAATAATGTGTGCTATACTATTACAAATAGAATATTCGTTAAAACAAAACGGCGCTGGGTGAGATTGTATATATAAATGTACCAATAATAAATTAATCAGATTAAAATCATTATGAAGACAGAATTGATAAATGAGTTTTATTTGATGCAGCAGAGTAGGGCATCTGTAGATTATAATGAAATGCTTAATGATAGAGTATATACTCCAATTAAGCATGCAAATTGGAAAATGACTACATGGATTTCCGAAAGAGGGCATATGCTAATGAATATGGAAATTAAGCTGAATAGCTCGATGAAACACTTAAGAAAGAAGTATCTGAAGTTTTAATGCCTTAATTCCGCTATCTTTGCGCCATGATGGTAGAAAAGGTATTGGAAAATTTAAAAATCGCTTCATTAAATGAAATGCAGCAGGCATCTGTTGCTGCATGGAAAAAAGGCGGAGATATAGTTTTGCTGGCACCAACTGGTTCTGGTAAAACAATAGGGTTTTTATTACCTATTCTAAACAACTTAAAAGCAGAGGTTAAGGGAGTACAGGCTTTGGTGTTGGTTCCTTCCCGTGAACTTGCTTTGCAGATTGAGAGTGTTTTTAAGCAGATGTCCACTGGTTTTAAGGTGAATTGCTGCTATGGTGGTCACCCGGTAAGAACAGAGCGAAATAATCTGGAACAACCTCCTGCGGTACTAATTGGTACACCAGGAAGAATAGCTTACCATCTGCGCCATGAAAACTTTGATGAATCTACAATAAGCACACTTGTGCTTGATGAATTTGATAAAGCACTCGAATTCGGCTTTCAGGAGGATATGTCATATATCATCCATAAGCTCCTTTCTTTAAAACAACGTTTACTTACGTCGGCCACAGCTATGGAAGAGATTCCTGAGTTTACAGGTGTACGTAATCCGGTAGAGATCAATTTTCTAAAGGATGTAAAAGTTGTTCCCGATTTAAAGCTTAAGAAAGTGCTTACTACTGCCGAAGATAAGCTGGATACCTTGTTGAAGCTTATTTGTAAAATTGGGAATAAAAATACTTTGATTTTTTGCAATCACAGGGAAACAGTTGACCGTATCAGTGATTTGTTAATCGACAAAGATCTGGCGCATGACATATTTCACGGCGGAATGGAACAGGATGAAAGAGAAAGAGCTCTGCTGAAGTTTAGAAATGGAAGTATAAAAATTCTTATTACTACCGATCTTGCTTCACGCGGTTTAGATATTCCTGAAGTGCAGTGTATTATTCATTATCAATTGCCATATACTGAGGACGCATTTTTGCATAGGAATGGACGTACTGCAAGGATGAACGCTAAGGGTACTGCATATCTTATTATAGCTGATGATGAAAAATACCCATTTTTAAAGTCAGATATTGAGACTGAAAATCTAAAAGGAGATTTTGTATTGCCAGGAGATAGCGAATGGCAAACCTTATATATTGCAGCCGGAAAAAAAGACAAAGTAAATAAAATTGACATTGTCGGATTATTACTTAAAAAAGGTGGTTTGCAAAAAGAAGATGTGGGACTGATTGAAGTTAAAGATCAGTCATCGTACGTTGCAGTAAAACGGAATATGATTAACCGGATTCTGAAATCTTTGGTAAATGAGAAGATTAAAGGGAAAAAGGTTAAGATTGAAGTTGCAATGTAATTGAACTAAAAACATCTACTGAATTTATAATATAAAACTCAACATATGAGCAATAACGATATTTTTAAAAAGTTGCGTGTAGCACTTGAATTAACTAATGATGATATCATTAAGATCATGGAATTAGTAAACTTTAAGATCACTAAGAGTGAACTCGGATCTTTTTTCAGGAGTGATGATCATCCAAACTTTAAGCCTTGCGGAGATCAGATTCTTCGTAATTTTTTAAATGGCCTTGTTATTTACAAACGTGGACCCAGACCACAGAAATAAACTGTATTTTCCAGCAGGCCTAACTTATTTATGGTTTTCTGTTCGTTAAGCATCAAGAAAAAAATATAAATAAATTTTGCTAAAACGGTTTAAATGCCTTTATTTGAGTTGTAGAATCAAATCAATTCTATTGTTAACCAAATAGACCTAAATAAATGAATACTAAAACCTCTAAACTTCCCTTCATTGGGGTTGACATAGGTGGCTCTCACATCACCGCAGCACATGTAGACTGTAGTACATATAAAGTTATAGATAGTTCAATGCAGCGTTTACGCGTTGCATCAATGGATAGCGCAGATGTAATTATCCAATCATGGGTAGATGCACTTTCATCGTTAATTTTAAAATCTAATGATGAGACCATAAGAATTGGAATTGCTATGCCAGGGCCTTTCGATTATCAGGAAGGGATTTCATTGATGAAAGGTATGCAGAAATATGATTCATTATATGGATTAAATATCCGCACCATTTTATCTGAAAAATTAGATATTCCAGGTGAACATATCGTTTTTATAAATGATGCAGAAGCCTTTTTAAGAGGCGAACTTGCCTCAGGAGCAGCTTCAGATTTTGAAAAAGCAATTGGCGTAACACTAGGAACAGGCCTGGGCTCAACAAGTAATTGTAAAGGACAGGTTATTGACGTAAACAGGGCATTTGTGCCTTTCTTAGACAGTATTGCAGAGGAATACATCTCAACAAGATGGTTTTTAAAACACTATAA
The DNA here is from genome assembly GCF_001636695.1 of Pedobacter panaciterrae. Lineage (GTDB taxonomy): Bacteria > Bacteroidota > Bacteroidia > Sphingobacteriales > Sphingobacteriaceae > Pedobacter > Pedobacter panaciterrae_A. The sequence goes on along the minus strand of NZ_LGEL01000011.1, from coordinate 163,994 downwards.
AGAGCTAACCGGAAAAGAAGCAAAAAATGTTGAAGAATTGCTTGCTACTGCAGACGAATCTGTTAAAGAGCAATTGTTTGAGGAATTTTCTACAAATCTGGCAGCTTTCCTAAATGATTTTATTGCCGACGAAAATCCTCAGGTATTGGTTATCGGTGGAAACATTGCCAAAACATGGGACTATTTTATTACTAAATTGCAGGAAAAATTAGTAAATAAAACCGTGGTAATAAAGCAAAGCGAGATGTGGGAAGATGCCGCTCTTGTTGGAGCTGCATGTACCTGGATAAGCAATTAGAAAATGAAAAAATGGGGTTTTCTTATCGGCATACTTACATTTTTAAGTGCTGAATCAGTTTTAGCAGCTAAGGTTGACACCGTGTCGACCTATAGTGCTGCTATGAAGAAAAATATTAAAGCTGTTGTAATTACTCCCGAAGGTTACAGTGAAAGTAAGAATTATCCGACGGTTTATTTGCTGCACGGAGCAGGCGATTCTTTTTCCGGTTGGGTAAATAAGGTGCCTCTTATTAAAGATTATGCTGATAATTATCAAATGATCATTGTATGCCCCGATGGAAATGTTACCAGCTGGTATTTTGATAGTCCGGAAGATCCCGCCTGGAAATACGAAACTTATGTAGCTACCGAATTGGTTAATTGGGTAGATCAAAAATACAGAACCATAAAAGATAGAAAAGGCCGTGCAATTACAGGCTTAAGCATGGGCGGACACGGTGCGCTGTACTTAGCTTTTAAACACCAGGATATTTTTAGCGCTGCTGGCAGTATGAGTGGTGGTGTAGATATCAAACCTTTTCCATTGAACTGGGATATAGCCAAACGCCTTGGCCCTGAAGATAAGTACCCCGAACGCTGGAAAGCAAATTCTGTAATTGATTTAATCTATCTGCTTGTTCCTAACAAACTTGCTTTAAATATAGACTGTGGTTCTGAAGATTTCTTTTACAATGTAAACATCAAATTGCATGAAAAACTGCAATACAATAACATACCGCATGATTTTACCATCAGACCGGGAGCCCATAACTGGGATTACTGGAAAAATTCAATTGGATTTCAGTTGATGTTCTTTAATAATCAATTCACAAAAAAATAGTTTTTTCCATAAGGAAAACTAAAACAGCATGTGTTACGGTTAAAGTGTGCCTAAATAGATACTATCTGCTACTTTTTTCCTGTCAATTGAAGCCATACTGACGTAAACCTGCAAAGGCCTGTCTATAAATTTGGGGTTAAAATTAAAAAAGCATTTCTCATCTGTACGCTTAAAACCCCCAATTAAACCATCTGTTTTATGTAATTCCTGATTATACAAAATCAGTATTAACTGGTCATCAAAAGAGGCGGGCTTGATATTGTTCTTTAACCAGGTGAGTTTTATGGTTTTGTTGTCAGGTAGTTCCATTATAATGTTTTTGATCATTGGCAAGGTGCCTACACTTAAAACAAGCTTACTATAATCTACGATTAAATTAGGGTAAGTCCCCAGAAACGCTGAATGATAATTTAAAGAAAATGCCGCACTGATCTCCGTTTTCTGTACTGCATTGTTGGCAAAACCAACATTGATGTAAGGGTGAAAAGGAACCAATAGTCTATTAATAAATTTCATTTTTTGTTGGATGGCAATCTGCGCCTGACTGCGTTCTTTTGGTATCTTTTGCGATACCTCACGGATATAGGGTATACCTTTCCAGCTACCTCCAACTATAGGCCCTATTTTTCCGGAAAATGATCCTAAAATTCCTCTCTTAATCTTTGCCATAATATTTATAATTTTCGTTTTTATTTTGGTCCATATAATTTAGCAGCTTCTTTATTGTTTTTGAAAAGCATCAAAAGAGCGTATTTTCAGACCTGGGGCTAATCAGAGCCTGAGGAGAGTCTGAACAGAGTCTGAGTTGAGTCTAAGGTTTTAGCTACTTCAACAAGGTTTCATTAATTACTATTTAGTCCCTTTTGGTTTTAGAAAATAAAGTAAAGAATAGTTATTTACTTTTGGCAGTGGTGGGGGGTGTTACACCCTTGATGTATTTTGACCCAAAATCTTAGCCAGAAAGCTCTATTGGGCATTTTATTTTTTTCAAAAAAAATGAAATTATTTTCTATTTTAGGCAGTAACTAATATAACTAAACCACTAGAAACAAATTAACCATGGATACTAAAGATCGCAGAAGTTTTCTCAAAGATTTAGGAATGTTATCTGCAGCTGCAGGACTTTCTTCTTTAATTCCGTTTGATACACTAGCGCTTCCAACGAAAGATTTTTTCAGTATATCTTTAGCTCAGTGGTCTTTGCATAAATCATTGTTTGGAGGTAAGCTAACAAACCTTGAATTCCCTGTAAAAGCTAAAAAAGATTTCGGTATTGACATAGTTGAATATGTAAGTCCATTTTTTAATAAAAAAGAGACTGATCCGGCATATCTTAAAGAATTAAAAAGTATAACCCAAAATGAAGGAATTCAAAACCACCTGATCATGATTGATGGAGAGGGTGAACTGGGTAACCTGGATGAAAAAGCACGCTTAAAGGCGGTTGAAAATCATCATAAATGGGTAGATGCAGCTAAAGTACTTGGCTGTAAAACAATTCGCGTAAATGCCGCAGGTAACGGATCTGAACAGGATGTGAAAACGGCAGTGGTTGATGGTTTAGGCAGACTAACTGAATATGGTAAGCAGAATAAGATCAATATTATAGTAGAGAATCATGGAGGATACTCTTCGGATGGAAAATGGTTGTCGGATGTGATGAATCAGGTGAATAGCCCTTATTGCGGAACATTGCCTGATTTTGGAAACTTTAGAGTAAGTGCCGACAGAGTGTATGACATGTACCAGGGTGTAACTGATCTGGTCCCGTTTGCAAAAGGAATTAGCGCCAAGACTTTTAACTTCAATGAAAAAGGAGACGAAAAGGATATCGATTACGATCGTATGTTCAAGATTATAAAAGCAGCAAAATGGAGCGGCATTGTAGGAATTGAATATGAAGGTGACAGTTTATCCGAAGATGAAGGAATCAGAAAAACCAAAGAGCTGCTGTTAAGAATACAAAAGCAATATAAATAACCAAGAGATCTCTCCTATCGTCGAGATGACGATAGGAGAGATCTCTTGGTTATATCGATTTGCTCACAGAGACCTCATGGTCTAGAGATCTCTCCTAGCGTCGGGGTGACGAACTCGGGTCTAACGATGACGAAACCAAGATCTCGGTATTATACCAATTTTTTGTACTTAATACGATGAGGAGTTACATCTCCAAGGCGTTTTTTACGGTTTTCTTCGTAATCACTATAGTTACCTTCAAAGAAGTAAACCTGAGAGTTTCCTTCAAATGCTAAAATGTGTGTACAGATACGATCTAAGAACCAACGATCGTGACTGATTACAACTGCACAACCACCAAAGTTTTCTAACGCTTCTTCCAGTGCACGTAAGGTATTTACGTCAATATCATTGGTTGGCTCATCCAGTAACAATACGTTTGCGCCTTTCTTTAAAGTAATAGCTAGATGTACGCGGTTACGCTCTCCACCAGATAAAACGCCAACTTTCTTTTGCTGGTCGCCACCGTTAAAGTTAAATTTAGAAACATATGCACGGCCATTTACCGCTTTGTTACCTAATTGGATATTATCTAATCCGTCGGTAATATTTTCATATACTGTTTTGGCAGGGTCAAGATCATTATGCATCTGATCTACATAACCAAGTGAAACAGTTTCTCCAACTCGGAATGTTCCTGTATCGGGAGTTTCCTGTTCAGTAATTAAACGGAACAAGGTAGTTTTACCCGCACCATTGGGACCAATGATTCCTACTATGCCGGCAGGAGGTAAAGAGAAACTTAAGTTCTCAAATAACAATTTGTCGCCATAGGCTTTGGTAACATTGTTAGCCTCAATAACCACATTTCCTAATCTCGGACCAGGAGGGATAAACAACTCCAGTTTGTCTTCTCTTTCTCTTGAATCTTCTGATGCCAGCTTGTCATAGTTTGATAAACGTGCTTTTGATTTAGCATGACGCGCCTTTGGTGCCATACGTACCCACTCAAGCTCTCTTTCAAGAGTTTTCTGACGTTTGCTTTCAGTTTTTTCTTCCTGGGCCAATCGTTTAGCTTTTTGATCTAACCATGAAGAGTAATTACCCTTCCATGGAATACCTTCACCTCTGTCTAATTCAAGAATCCATCCTGCAACATTATCAAGGAAATACCTATCGTGGGTTACTGCAATTACAGTTCCTTTGTAATCTTTTAAGAACTGCTCTAACCAGTCAATACTTTCAGCATCAAGGTGGTTGGTTGGCTCATCAAGTAGTAAAACATCTGGTTCCTGAAGTAGTAGGCGACACATGGCTACGCGTCTTCTTTCTCCTCCTGATAATACTGAAATTTTTGTATCCGGATCCGGGCAACGAAGTGCATCCATTGCACGCTCTAGTTTATTGTCTAGCTCCCATGCATTTACAGCATCGATTTTATCCTGAAGTTCGCCCTGTTTAGCCATTAGTTTATCCATTGCATCAGCATCTTCATAAACCTCTGGCAGACCAAACTGCTCATTAATAGACTCATATTCTTTAAGGATAGCAGTAATTTCAGCTACACCCTCCTCAACTACCTCTCTAACTGTTTTGTTTTCATCTAGTTCCGGCTCTTGTGCCAGATAGCCTACAGTGTAGCCCGGAGAAAAAACAACTTCACCCTGAAAGGCCTTGTCAATACCGGCAATGATCTTCAAAACCGATGATTTTCCAGATCCATTTAAACCAATAACACCTATTTTTGCGCCATAAAAAAAGGATAGGTATATGTTCTTTAAAACTTGTTTTTGAGGGGGGTAAATCTTATTTACCCCAGCCATTGAGAATATTATCTTTTCGTCCATGCTTGTTATTTCGTGTATTATATAGGTTTTTAAATAAATTTACAGAACTCTATATAACTGCAAAGATAAGAAAGGAAAGCCAGTAAAAAAGTGATGTATTTGATATTCAATTTTACCTTTTTTCATCTTATCAGCAGATTTCACTAAATCTCCAATCAATTCAATTCCCCAGATCGACAATTCACCAGATGTTTTTGTTGCTTCGCTCAAGAAGTCCAGGTTATAAGTTTTAGCAGCGTGTAATTTTACACCATCAAAATAATAACATAAGAAAATGAAAAACATTAAAAATCAAAATGAGGAAATATTTCCTAAAGTAACTAATAACAAAAAAGCAAAGTTTGATTTGCAAGGTCATGGAATAAAGGCACTATTAGCTCTTTTTCTTTTATTGATATCTTCGCTAGCAGTCTCTGCCCAAAAATCAGCTGTACTGGGTGCCCTTTCTAAATATGGTATTGATGCCAGTATTCTGAATGCAGACAATATTCAGCAACCAGAGGATTTTGCTTTTGATTTCAAACAGACAACGATAACTGCAGGTAAACAAACAGTAACCATTGCTAAATATGATCCGTCCAGCCCAAAAGAAGAACAGTGGACTGTAGTTTCTGTTGATGGGAAATCACCTTCTAAAGGAGATGTTAATACCTTCAGGAAAAACCAAAACAAAGAGTCTAAATCTACCCAGACAGATGAATCAAGTTATAAGGTTGAGAAAGAATCAGCAGACCACCTGGTGATAAGCTACAAAACAGATCCGGCTTCTATTCCTAAAGATGCCGCTTTTATGAAAGATTGCAGATCTTACATGACGATCAATCTCAAAACTAAGAAAATTGAGCAGGTACAGTCCATTAATGAAAAGCCGGTAAAAATTAAGATTCTCAATGCAGAAAAGTTTGACATAGTTGTAAAGTATACAAAAAATGATGAATCGAAACGTTACCTGCCGGTAAATCAGGAACTCAACATGTTAGCTAAATTTATGGGGCAGGCAGTAAGCGTACAGACCATTACAGAATATTCAAACTATACCAAAAAATAATAATATTCAACTCGCCCAAAAGTTGATATTATAGCCTTCTGAACCCCAATAAATTTATTTATGGGGTCAGAAGGTATTTGTTGCTTAATTAATAATCTAACCACATTTTAAATAAAGGGGCTTTTGTTCTGCTAACTATAATATCATTGTCTGCACTATTCTTTAATTTGAGTTTTAATTTTCCATTGAAATAATTGTGCACTTTTTCAATGGAATTGACGTGAACAATGTACTGCCGGTTTATCCTAAAGAAATTTTTAGGTTCCAGCTCTTGTTCCAACGCTTCGAGGATCTGGGGTACCACAATTTTTTCTCCATTAAAAAGATTTGCATAGCTAATGTTTAAATGTGAATAAAAGAAAGCTATGTCCTCTACGTTGATCTTTCTATAACCATCGCGGTATGGAAGAAAGAAACGTGATCTGTATTCTTTCGGCCGGATTTGACTGAGTAGTTCTTCAATTAAGGGGGATTGCTGGTACGCTCTCTGTATAGAACTTTCAAATTTCACAATAGCGGCTTCCAGCTGATCTATTTCAATTGGCTTAAGCAGGTAATCTATACTGTTATATTTGAATGCCCTGATTGCATATTCGTCATATGCTGTCGTGAAAATTACCGGACATTTTACGTCCGCCAGGTTAAAGATATCAAAACTTACACCATCTGCCAATTGTATATCCATTAGGATCAGATCAGGACTTGTGTTTTCTGCGAGCCAATCCACCGTCTTTTTAATACTGGTCAAAATACCAGCAATTTCAAAATTTGGTCTTATTTTGAGCAGTAACCTTTGTAATTTATCCGAGTTGAGCTTTTCATCTTCCAGAATCAATATCTTCTTTATCATATCCATTTGATAAGGGGTACTTTAATGGTAAAAGTTTTCTCGTTCTTCTCTATAACAGGTTTTTTGCCTCCTAGTAAAGCGTAACGATCAATTATGTTTTTCAAACCCATTCCTGTAGAATGGGGAGCTTTTATTAAGGGCAATATTGTATTGGATACGATCAGTTCATTATCGTTGCTAGTATAAACATTGATGTCCAATGGATTTTCTTCTTCTGTGCGGTTATGCTTAATGGCATTTTCAATAAATAGTTGAAGGGTAACGGGGGGGATGAGTAAATCAAGCTTTGACTCATCAATATTAATACGAAAAACACTGCCGCCACCCATTCGGTTGTTGATAAGAAAAAGATAGGCATCTAGAAATTTGAGCTCTTCCCGCAGGGGGACTAGTTTTTTCTTTGAATTGATTAATAAATAACGGTAGACCTTTGCAAAATTCTCGGTATACTCATAGCCTAACTGTTGATCCTTCAATATCAATTCTGAAAGTACGCTGAGGTTATTGAAAACAAAATGTGGGTCAAGCTGTAATTTAAGTGCCTGCAATTCTATTTCGGCTGCTAGTTGTTTGTTTTGGGCAGCTTTAATCTCAAATTCAGCAGCCTTTATAGTACTGGCTTTCCAATTACTCAATAAAAAATTGCCAGTATTTAAGGCACTTATCATTAAGGCCCATAGTATAATTGAAATGATGGAGTACAATCCTTGTCTTAAATTAATATGTGGAGATTGTGTATCTGCAGTCCCTACAAATATCACATAAATTATTGAAAGGCAAATGACAAGTAATAACACACCCAGAATTTGAAAGAGTGTTTGAGTTAATAAACGTTTTAAAGGATGGGTCATCCATGAGATTTTTTTGTTCAATGTTCTGTCTATAAACAGACTTAGCTCCAAGACGATTAGACAAAATAATAAGTTGATTACAAGGTCTAATATTAATCTGGAAACAGACATGGCAGCATACTCTTTCCAATAGGAATAGGGAAGTATAATGAATAAAGCCGCATACGAACTCATAAAAGTAAGTGCAAGCACGAATAAACCCTTCGTTTTAATCCTTTTCATTCTGTTAAACATTCTTTCCTGGCTACTCCGTTAAATTAATTTTTAAATGGAAAGACCAAATTATACTCTATTAGTGTCTTTTTAAAACTTTTGTTACAGTATCTCTGGCAAATGTCTGCCATTTTGATAGTTTTTTTATTAAGAATATCCTGTTTTGACAGGTAATATAATTGCATAAAAATCATTACATTTATACGACAAAGTGATCTGGATATGCTTAAAACAGTTAAATAAGCGATTGTGATCTATTGGCATATGTGGAAGCGCCGAGAATTAAGCGTAAAAGAAATAGTCAAAGATTAGTAAGATTTATGAAATAACGGCAGTTGCAACATCTAATAACTAGTCAATGGCGTAATTGTTGATAAAATAAAAAAATCAGGGATGCTTTTTATTAAACAATTTTTATAGTTTAGAGCATTCCGGATTTAGAAAGGTATATATGGAAGCTAAATTTTCTCCACAAGTAAAAGACGTGATTTCTTTTAGCAGGGAAGAAGCCCTGAGATTAGGTCACGATTACATAGGCGCAGAACATCTTTTGTTAGGCCTTATTCGCGAAGGCGATGGTATGGCTATTAAGATATTGAAATCATTAGGAGTTGATACTTCAAAACTTCGCCGCTCAATTGAGGATTCTGTAAGAGGGACCTCAAGTGTAACAGTAAATCTGGGTAATATTCCTTTAACAAAGCAAGCTGAAAAGGTTTTGAAGATAACATATCTGGAAGCAAAAATCTTTAAAAGTGATTTGATAGGAACAGAGCATTTGTTGTTGTCTATCCTTCGTGATGATGATAATATTGCGTCGCAGATTTTGTTACAATACAACGTTAATTACGAAATCTTTAAACAGGAGGTTGAAGTGAATAAAAACGGATTCAAAGACGAGACTCAAAATAGTGCATCAACAGGCGGTGATGAAGATTACCGTGAGGAAGAGAGCTTTAGCAGTCCTAAAAAAGTTTCAGATATAAAATCTAAAACTCCGGTTTTGGATAATTTTGGAAGGGACTTGACAAAAGCTGCTGAGGAAGGAAGACTAGATCCGATTGTTGGTCGTGAAAAAGAAATTGAGCGTGTATCTCAGATCTTATCTCGTCGTAAAAAGAACAATCCAATTTTAATTGGTGAGCCGGGTGTTGGTAAATCAGCTATTGCTGAGGGATTGGCACTTAGAATTGTTCAACGCAAGGTATCAAGGGTTCTTTTTAACAAACGCGTTGTTACTTTAGATCTTGCTTCTTTGGTTGCAGGGACTAAATACCGTGGACAATTTGAAGAACGTATGAAAGCCGTGATGAACGAGCTTGAAAAATCTACTGATGTAATTTTGTTTATTGATGAGATTCATACAATTGTAGGTGCAGGTGGTGCTTCGGGATCATTAGATGCGTCGAATATGTTTAAACCTGCTTTAGCAAGGGGCGAAATACAATGTATTGGTGCCACAACACTTGATGAATACCGTCAGTATATAGAGAAAGATGGTGCATTGGATCGTCGTTTCCAAAAGGTAATGATTGAGCCTGCTACACCGGATGAAACTATTGAGATATTAAATCGTATTAAAGAAAAATACGAAGATCATCACGGTGTAACTTATACCGATGAAGCAATTAATGCTTGTGTGGCTTTAACCTCAAGATACATTACTGATAGATTTTTGCCAGATAAAGCTATTGATGCTTTAGATGAGGCAGGGTCAAGAGTTCACTTAACGAACATTCATGTTCCAGAGAACATCATTGAGATCGAAAACAAAATTGAAGAGATCAAGCTTGAAAAAAATAAAGTTGTAAAAAGTCAGAAATATGAGGAAGCTGCTAAACTAAGGGATACTGAAAAAAATCTTTTAGAGGAGCTGGATCGTGCTAAGGTTGAATGGGAAAATGAAACAAAAACTAAACGTTATACAGTTACAGAAGATAACGTAGCTGAAGTTGTTTCTATGATGACTGGTATTCCATTGCAACGTGTTGGACAAACTGATAGCGTTAAGCTATTGAATATGTACGAGACTGTTGGACAGAAAATTATTGGTCAGGATGACGCCATTAAAAAACTTACAAGAGCGATTCAACGTACCAGAGCCGGATTAAAAGATCCTAAAAAACCAATTGGTTCGTTTATTTTCTTAGGTCCGACAGGAGTTGGTAAAACTGAATTGGCTAAAGAACTTGCCCGTTTTATGTTTGATAGTGATGATTCACTAATTCAAATTGACATGAGTGAGTATATGGAGAAATTTGCGGTGTCACGTTTAGTGGGAGCGCCTCCGGGATACGTTGGTTATGAAGAGGGTGGTCAGTTAACTGAGAAAGTTAGACGTAAGCCTTATGCAGTAATCCTTTTGGATGAGATTGAAAAAGCTCACCCTGATGTATTCAATATCTTATTGCAGGTGCTTGATGAGGGACAGCTTACAGATAGTTTAGGTCGTAAAGTAGATTTTAGAAATACGATTATCATTATGACTTCTAACATCGGTGCCCGTCAGTTAAAAGATTTCGGACAAGGTGTTGGTTTCTCTACCTCAGCTAAGGTTAACCAGGTTGATGCGCATTCAAGAGGCGTTATTGAAACTGCTTTAAAACGTGCGTTTGCTCCTGAGTTCCTTAACCGTGTTGATGATGTGGTTGTATTCAATTCTTTGGGTAAAGAAGAAATATTCAAAATCATCGATATAGAGTTGAAATCGTTATTTGGTCGTGTGCATAATTTAGGTTATGAAGTTAAATTGACCGATAAAGCAAAAGATTTTATTGCGGATAAAGGTTTTGATTCAGCTTTCGGTGCCAGACCTCTTAAACGTGCGATTCAAAAATATCTTGAAGATCCGATTGCAGAAGAAATTCTTAAAGGAGATATTCATGATGGAGATACTTTGGAGATCGATTATGATAAAGAAGGAGATGTAATTGTAGTAGAAAATAAAAGTCCGGGTAAGAAAAAGAAAAAAGAAGAAGGAAGTGTAGAGTAAAGTAGCACTCGTGACTATAAAACGCCTGTTAGATGTTAATCTAACAGGCGTTTTTTTTGTAAAAATTTTTCTTTTTCGACTTTAGCTTAGTGTTTAAATTACACATTTTATCAAATTATATTCGTGCATATTTTGGTTTATCAATTATTGCCTCTATTTTAGAGAATAAATAGGTTAGGTTAAAATATTTGTTGTATCAAAATTTTATAAATGAAAGTGAAATTATCATTGTTAGTCCCGTTAGCATTCCTTGCTGTTCAAACCACTTTAGCACAGGAAAAACCCGAATCTTATAAGCAAAAACTAGAAGGCACAAAGTTATCCTTCGATATGGTTGCTATTCCAGGCGGTGAATTTATGATGGGAAGTAAAAAAGGAAATGCTGACGAACAGCCGGTTCACCAAGTGAAAATTGCGCCATTTTGGATGAGTACCTACGAGGTGATCTGGGATAATTATGAACCATTTTTATATAAGGATTACGAAGCTGCACATAGTACAGCCCCAATCCCAAAAAATGTTGATGCAATAACAAGGCCTACAAAACCATATCTGGATATGACTTTTGGAATGGGTAAAGAAGGGCAACCTGCACTTGCTATGACTCATTATAATGCTATTCAATATTGTAAATGGCTTTATGCCAGAACTGGAGTTTTTTACAGACTTCCTACTGAAGCTGAATGGGAATATGCTTGCCGGGCTGGTTCTGTTACCGAATATTCATTTGGTAATGACGCTTCTAAGCTAGGTGATTACGCCTGGTATAATAAGAATAGTGATGGTAAAACACATGTTGTTGGGCAAAAAAAACCAAATGCATGGGGTTTATACGATATGTACGGAAATGTTGCAGAATGGACTTATGATCAGTACATTCCTGATTTCTATGCTTCAGTAAAGGGTGATAAAGCAAATGATCCTGTTGCTGTACCAGAAAAATTATACCCGAATGCAGTTAGAGGTGGCGCATATAATGATGAAGCGAAAGATGCACGATCAGCATCGAGGTTGGCATCAGACCCAAGCTGGAAACAATTGGATCCTCAAATTCCAAAAAGTAATTGGTGGTTCCCTGAAGCTCCTTTTGTAGGAATGAGATTAGTTAGGCCAGTAACGCCTCCATCAAAAGAAGAGATAGAAGCATATTATAGCAAAGCACCTATTAAAGATTACTAGAAAAATCACACATACTAAGAACCATATATAAACCTAAATTACAATGAACAATGAAGAACTGCGCGACAAACGCCGCGAATTTTTAAAAACTTCGGCTCTTGTTGCCGGAGGTGTTATGTTAAATGGAGTAGCTTTTGCTAATGGCGGAGCTCATTCATCTGTAGATGACACCATCAAAATTGCATTAATTGGTTGCGGCGGTCGTGGTACCGGTGCTGCTTTTCAGGCATTAAGTACCAAGCAAAACCTTAAATTGGTTGCTATGGCAGATGCTTTTAGCGATAGATTAGAAGGTGCATACAAGGAAATTTCTGACAAATTTGGCGCTAAGGTTGATGTTCCTAAAGAGCGTAGATTTGTAGGCTTTGATGCTTACAAAAAAGCAATAGCATTAGCTGATGTTGTTATATTGGCAACCCCTCCCGGATTCAGACCTGGTCATTTTGAGGAGGCAGTTAACCAAAGTAAGCACGTATTTATGGAGAAACCAGTAGCGGTTGACTCACCTGGTATCCGTAAAGTTTTAGCTGCTGCTGAAATTGCTAAAACTAAAAAATTAAACGTTGTTGTTGGGCTTCAGCGCAGATACCAAAATAACTATAGAGATGTTATTAAGCGCATTCAGGATGGAGCTATAGGTGACATCACTGGTGGCCAGGTATATTGGAACAGTGGTGGCGTTTGGGTAAAACCTCGTGAGGCGAGCCAAACTGAAATGGAATACCAAATGCGTAACTGGTATTATTTTAACTGGTTATGTGGCGATCATATAGTTGAACAACATGTACACAATATTGATATAGCAAACTGGGTTAAAAATGCTTATCCGGTTTCTGTTCAGGGTACAGGTAGCCGTGCATGGAGAACAGGAAAAGACTATGGCGAAATCTATGATAATCACTCTGTTGAATTAACTTATGCTGATGGTTCTGTAATTAATAGTCAGTGCCGCCACTTTGAAGGTATTGATAACCGTGTTGATGAAAGTTTCCATGGAACTAAGGGACGTGTTTTCTTATCAGCAGGTAATGAAGGAAGGTTATACGATTCTAAGAATAAATTGATCTATAACTACAGCTCAAAAGTAAATCCTAATCCTTATCAAACAGAGCACGATGAGCTGTTTGCTGCTATTGCTAAAGGTGAATATAAGTTCTGGGATGCAGAGCGTGGGGCGAAAAGCTGCATGACAGCTATTATTGGTCGTTATGCAACTTATTCAGGAAAAACAATTAAATGGGATGATGCTTTAAAAGCAGACAACAGTTTATTCCCGGATGAGTTGAGCTGGACTGCAAAACCTAAGTTGTTACCAGATGCAAATGGATTGTATCCAATTCCTACACCAGGACAAACTAAGGTGATCTAAACGTTACTATTGTAATGTTTTTTATAAATAAAGCTTTTATTTTATTGCTGCTGTCGCAAATCTTTCTTCTTTTTAAGAAGGAAGATCTGCGACAGTACGCTATACATGGATACGCTCAGGGAACAGATTATTCCATAAAGTATTTTGCAAGAGATAGTATCGTAACTAAAGGAAATATTGATAGTATTTTGGTGGTTATAGATTCATCTATGTCGCTATACAAATCATATTCATTGATAAACAGATTTAATGCTTCGGAGAAGGGAATTGTTTTAGATCCTCATTTTACCAGGGTAATGGCAAAGTCTTTTGAAGTTTTTAAAGCTACAAAAGGCAAGTTTGATGTTACTGTGCAACCTCTGGTACAGGCTTGGGGCTTTGGTGCAAAACCAATAGATAAGTTTCCTGATAGTGCCCGGGTAAAGGAGTTGTTGAAATGTGTTGGTATGAATAATCTGATTTTAAAGGGAAATTTCCTTAAAAAGCTAAAGCCATGTGTAAATGTAGATCTTAATGGAATTGCCCAGGGGTACAGTGTTGATGTAGTCGCTGATTATTTAATTAAAAAGGGAATTACATCTTTCGTAGTAGAAATAGGCGGTGAACTTAGGATAAAAGGGCCGAAACCTGATGGCACATCAATGCATATAGGAATTGAAGGCCCTGCAGATTCGCCAGATGCCGAGCCAGTAGTTAGACACGTTATCCGTATTAATGATGGAGCAATAACAACTGCAGGGAATTATAGAAAATATTTACAAAAGGGATCCAGAAAAATTGCACACCTTATAGACCCTAAAACTGGCTATCCGTTAGACAACGCATTGATTAGTGTGACGATTTATGCAAAGGATGCCATTACTGCAGATGGATATGATAGTCCTGTAATGGCAATGAATGTTAAAGAAGCGCTTGATTTTATAGCGGCTAAAAAAAATATGGAAGCTTACATTATTTATCACCGTAAGGATGGGAGTGTTGCAGATACACTTACGGCGGGATTTAAAAAAATGATAATAGAGTAATCCATTATAAAAATAAGTACCTAACCAAAAACCAAAAATATGAACAGAATAGAATTTTTAAGAAATAGCTTCGTAGCCACTGGTGCACTTGTGGCCGGGTCTTCATTAAATGGACTTGCGGCTGATAAAAATAATTCAGGACAAGGCTCAGCTTTGGCTGGTAAAACTTTTAATCTTGATTATGCTCCTCACCAGGGAATGTTTAAGAATAATGCTGGCGATAGCTTTCTGGATCAGATTAAATTTATGTACGATCAGGGTTTTCGTTCTATTGAGGACAATGGCTTTTTAGGAAGATCTGTTGACGAACAAACAAAAATAGGAAATCTGCTTGCCAAATTGGGCATGAGAATGGGTGTTTTTGTTGTTGATGGAGGTGACAACTGGAAAACATCTTTAACAACCGGTAAAAAGGAATTTAAAGATAAATTTATAGAGACCTGCAAAAAATCTGTAGAAGCTGCTAAAAGATGTAATGCAAAATGGTTAACTGTTGTACCTGGATTTTATGAGCGCAGGTTACCTTATGGAAATCCATTTGCGAATGTTATAGATGCAATGAGAGCAGGTGCCGAGATTTTTGAACCTCATGGTCTGGTAATGGTGCTTGAAACATTAAGCGATACACCAGAATTATTTTTGCAGCAAACGCACGAAACTTATGCTGTTTGTAAAGCAGTAAATAGCCCTTCATGTAAAATTCTCTATGATATTTATCATATGCAAAGGACAGAAGGGCAGTTGATAACTAATATTGACAGATGCTGGGATGAGATTGCCTACATTCAAATTGGTGATAACCCGGGAAGAAATGAACCAACAACCGGAGAGATTAACTATAAAAATCTGTTCAAGCATCTTTATGAAAAAGGATATAAAGGTGTTATGGGTATGGAACATGGCAACTCCAAATCAGGAAAAGAAGGCGAGCTTAGGGTAATACAAGCCTATAGGGAAGAAGACAATTTTCTTTCTTAAGTTTTAAAATAGATTGAGTTGAGCTTGCGGTACTTTAAACAAACCGGAGTTCAACTCTATTCTTTTCTCATTAAGGTGATTCAAGCGGCAGTGAAGTTTAAAGTTATCTCTTATTAACTGTGCAATATTACCATCGCCCCTCATTCTATCCCCAAACCTGCTATCATTTACATTCCCACCATGACAGGATTGAATCATATGCCATACCTTTTCAAAACGATCAGGATAGTTTTTTCGCAACCAGTCTTCAAATATTCCTCCAATAGCACCATTAAGTCGCACCACTGTATAGCCGGCAGATTTAGCTCCACAACCGGCAATTGTTTTTAAGATAAGAGGTATTTCATGATCACTTAAACCTGGAACGAGTGGCGCAACCATAACACCCATTGGAATTCCTGCTTTACTCAGTTCTTCAACTATTTTTAATCGCTGTTTGGCAGTTGTTGTTCTTGGTTCCATCTTTGAACGAAGTTTTTCATTTAAACTGTTGATGGAAACATAAACCATACATAGATTAAGTTTGGCCATTTCCTGCAAAATATCCACATCACGTAATATTAATGCATTTTTTGTAATCATGCCTATGGGCTGCTTATACGCAAGCGCAATTTCCAAAAGTTGTCGGGTGATTTTAAATCGTCTTTCTGCTGGTTGATAGCAATCTGTATTGCCCGATAATGAGATCGTGGCTGCATCCCATCCTTTACGTTCCAGGAATTTTTTGAACAGGACAGGGGCATCAGTTTTTACTATGATCTTACGTTCAAAATCCAGCCCTGCACTAAATCCCCAGTATTCATGAGCATTTCTTGCATAACAATATGTACAACCGTGTTCACATCCCTGGTAAGGATTTAGAGAATAAAGCATACCTACATCAGGACTATCTACTTTGTTTACAATGGATTTTGATTTGCCAAAAATGAAGGTGGTTTTTTGATCTTCTTCTTCCCATTCATCAATTCCCTCGTCATGTTCCTTTACATAATCGTTTTTAGCAAAGCGATTATGAGGATTGAACTGAGCTCCTCTTCCTTTGTGGTAATTGTCAGGTGTTTCTTTGTCTAATATCATTAGTTAAAATTACTAAAAATATTAGTATTACTGAAAATAAGTTTTTCATTTTTTTTGAGAAGGGACGTAGTCAACAGGTACCATGTCTGCAACTTTCTCATATCCCCAAAATCCGGAATATAATAGTGATCTGGGGTCTAGAACAGAACCATATTCATAAAAACTAGCTGGACCGTTTATCATATGGACAACAGATATCTGGTAGTTTGGTACATCGGGTGGTCTGCCAATTGTATGACCGGAAGTAGTAGTATATTGTTTACTTTCTCTTTCTTTGGTAAACATAATGTATAAGGCATCGGCATAGTTAATTGTTTTAAGGTCTTTATAGATAGTTTTTACTAATGTATCAGTGTTTACTTCTGTTCTGTTTAATACCTCGAGAGTTTTAGGCTCATTCTTTCTTTTTTGCCAGTAAATTAGAGAATCGTTTCTGGGATCTGTTAATAATCCGGGCTTTATCTGGGAGGAAAAAAGGTTGATCTTGTAGTCAATCAGGTTATCCGGTAGTCTTTTTTTATTTTCTATTTCGCTAAGTTTATAGATGATAAAGCCCTCTTCTTTGGTAGTATTCTTATAAAGTGATTTAAAGAAGTGTTGTGAAGAACCCGCATAAGCAATTTCTCTATTGTGCATCCATTTTTTCCTTTTTGATTTTGAGCCTTCCAACTCCTCAAAATGGGGGAGTCCGGAGAAAAATATAATGTTCGACTCGAAATTGCTTTCAAAATACTTCAGGAGGTATTTGATCCTATAGCCTAAGGCCTGATTTTCGACAATTAGAAATTGGTCGGCAGTAACTGTTAGTATCCTTCTTTTTTTGTCGTAATCGGTTATAATAACCTCTGGATTTAAAATTTTGCACTTTTCAGAATTGGGCGTTTTGCCAATAAATTGTTCTTTAAATAGATTAATATAGGCTTGTCTGTTTGGATCTACATTAATAACCACTTCTTTAAGTTGTGTCACGCTTTCTTTTAATACAGCTTCAATAGAAATGGATTTAGCAGAAAGGATTACATTTTTTGTATAGGGTAGAAAGCCTATTACCTGGATAAGTACGTCGTAATTGCCTGGTTTAAGGTTTGGCAATGTAAATTTACCTGAGTTATCTGATGTTGTTCCTGTTTTATATCCACTTAAATAGATCCCTGCTCCGGGTAAGGTTTCTCCTTTAAGGTCTTTAACTGTTCCAGATATGGAGAGGGAGTTTTGCGCATCAACATCCTGATTGAAAAGCAATAAGGCGATGATTAAGAGAAAACACCTGGTCATGATTTTCATTTGCGCTGTAAGGGAATATAATCCATAGGGACCATATCTGCAATTTTTTCGTAAGCCCAGTACCCCTCGTATAAAAATGATCGGGAATCATGAATGCCTCCATTTTCATAAAACCGGATAGCCCCGTTTGTTAAATTTGCTACAGAGATTTCGTAATTAGGTAAATCCAGTGGCCGATAAATCCAAAAGCCGGTTTTGGAATATGCCATGGACTCTCGTTCTTTAGTGTATATTATACATAGTGCATCAGTATAATCAAGTAGCTTTAAATTCTGATTATAATAGTGAACCAGTGTATCTGGAAGTACCTCAGTACGATCAAGTTTATCAAGATACTTTGGCATATCTTGCTGTTTTAGCCAAAAGTTAACTTGGGCAGTATCAATTTTTGCAGCAGTTTTAAAAATACCTGTTTTTGGAGGTATGGTTCTTAGTATAGCTAATTTTTCATTTATTACCTTTTCGGGATAACGGTTAGGATTGGGGACTTTGATCATTTTATTAATGATGAATCCTTCCTCCTGAGTCTTGTTTTGATAGAGCGATTTAAAGAAATGTTGAGAGGAGCCATAGTAGGCAATTTCGCGATTTATGGTGTATTTTTTTCTTCTTGCTGAAGATGCCTTTAATTCTTCAAAGAACGGATGCCCGGAATAATAAATGATGTGTGTTCTGGAATTGTACTCAAAATAATCGAGCATATATTTGAGGCGATAACCTAAAGCCTTATTTTCAACCACTAAGAACTCATCCGTTTTTACTGTAAGTAAGCTTTTACTTGCATCATAATCAATATTCAGGACTTGAGGGTTTAATATTTTACATAGGGCAGCATTGGGAGACTTACCTATAAAGTACTCTTTAAATTGTTCGATGTATTTGGCCCTATTAGGATCCGCTCTTATTACCACTTCATTTAACTGAACTGTATTTTCTTTTAGTGTTAAATCTACTTCTACAGATTTGTCGGAAATTACAATATTTTTGGAAAATGGCAGATAACCTACCATTTGGACAAGAATATCGTAATTCCCTGGTTGCAGGTTATTTATCTTAAAGCGGCCGTTATTATCGGCTGCGGTAGCTATTTTATAACCGCTAATGTAAACGCCTGCACCAGGTAATGTTTCTTTCTGATCTCGAACTACACCACTGATTGAATATGAGTTTTGTGCATTAACTGTAATAGAAAAACATATTAGTGAAATGGCTAATAATAGTTGACGGATCATAATTATAAAGCTAACAGGTTATCCTTCTAATCCCATCTTCTGCATAACGATATCGCTAACGCCTGTTGATGAATATCCTCCATCGTGAAACAGGTTTTGCATTGTTACCATGCGGGTTAAGTCAGAGAAGAGGGTAATGCAATAATCTGCGCATGATTCAGCATCCGCATTACCCAATGGAGCTATGGCATTTGCATAATCATAGAAGTCGCCAAAGCCCTTAATCCCCGATCCTGCAGTGGTTTTAGTCGGCGATTGAGAAACCGTATTGATACGAACTTTTCTCTCTACCCCATAATGGTAACCAAAGCTGCGGGCAATTGATTCTAGCATCGCTTTAATATCGGCCATATCAGTATAGAAAGGATAAGTGCGTTGAGCTGCCATATATGTTAAAGCCACAACGCTGCCACCTTCACTTATTGCATCAAGTTTCTTGGCTACAGCAAGCATTTTGTGAAATGAAAATGCTGATACATCTATACCTTTTTGATAATAATCATAGTTTAACTCTGTGTAGGGGATTTTTTTACGGATGTTTACACTCATACCAATTGAGTGGAGAACGAAGTCAATTTTACCACCTAATATTTCCTGTGATTGTGTAAACAGGTTAGTAAGTTCATCTACATTGGTAGCGTCGGCTGGAACGATCTGAGCGTTAGTTTTTTCTGCCAGAGCATTAATTTCGCCCATTCTCATTGCGATAGGAGCATTGGTTAAAACAAATTCCGCACCTTCTTCATGTGCTTTTTCTGCAACTTTCCAGGCTATCGAATTTTGGTCTAACGCTCCGGTAATGATACCTCGTTTACCTTTTAGTAAGTTATACATATCTTTTTATTTTTTTTCTTCTTATGATTTATCGAAAGTAGTAAAAATATAAAAGATATAGGGAGCTGTAATTGTTAAAGATTTTAGTTTATGCCGATTCCAAGTAGTTCCTGTGCATTCTTCAGGGCCGAAGCACCTGGATCTTTACCACTTAACATTTCTGCAATTGCCTTTATTCTATCCTGAGGATTTAACTTTTTGATGCCTGTTGTTGTACGTTCGGTTTCTTCATTTTTATAAACAAAATAGTGTGCATCGCCTTTGGCTGCAATTTGAGGTAAGTGAGTAATGCATATTACCTGCATATTCTTTTCCAAGTCTCCAATTACGTTACCTACCCGTACGGCAGTCTCACCTGAAATACCGGTATCAATTTCGTCAAATATTAAGGTAGGTAATGCGGTATGTCTGGCCATAATCGACTTAATTGCCAGCATCAGTCTGGAAAGTTCCCCACCAGAGGCAACTTTACCAACGGGAGCAGGGGCCTGTCCACTATTTGCGGAGAATAATAATGCGATGCTGTCTTTTCCATCCTTGTTCAATTCCGGAAGTATATCTTGCTCAATTTTGATTTTAGCATTAGGCATCCCAACCTGGTTAAGTACCTGGGCTACCTGATCTTCCGTACTGGATATGGATTTACTTCGGTTTGCTGATAGCTCAACCGCTTTTTGATCAAGATCTTCCTTCATTAAGGATATTTCTTTGGTGAGCCGTTCAATTTCTTCACCCCCACTTAATAGCTCATTTAGGTTTTTAGATAGTTGTTCCTGGATGGCTAGTAATTCCTCAATAGAATTTACCCTGTGTTTTTGCTGGAGATTGTAAATGATATCTAAGCGAGAGTTGATTTCTTCAATCCTGACAGGATTAAAAATTATTCCTTCTTCAAATGCTACAGTTTCCTGGGCTATGTCCTTAATTTCTATAAGTGTTGAGCGTAGGCGTTCATTTAAAACGGTATAATCAGGATTAAACTTCTCAATGCTTTGAAGCTGATTGATGACCTCTTTTAATAGTGGTAACACCGCGGTTTCTTGTTCACTTAATATATTATGGCTATTTAACAGGTTTCTTTTAATGTTTTCAGCATTATTGAGCATTTGTAGTTCAGTTTCAAGCTGTTCCTGCTCACTTGGTTTTAAAGCTGCGCTTTCGAGTTCATTGAAAAGGAATTGCTCATAGTCCTGTCGACTGCGGGCTTCGGCTGCGGCTTCTTGTAGAATGGATAGTTGTTGCAGCGTTTTCTTATAAACTTTGTATTGGTCACGGTATTTAGCCAATAAAGGTTGATGATTTGCTAGCGTATCTACCACCAGCAGCTGGAACCCAGGGTCATTTACCTCTAATGTAGCATGTTGGGAGTGTATGTCAATCAGCTTTTCTCCAACTTGCTTCATTACAGCAAGTGTAACCGGGGTATCATTTATAAATGCTCTTGATTTTCCATCTGTAGATATTTCCCTTCTTAAAATACTTTCCTTATAAAAATCAATATCGTTTTCTTCAAAAAAAGATTGTAAGGAAGTGTCATTGAGCAGAAATTGACCCTCAATAATACATTTTTTGGCCTGATTAAAGAAATACCTGGTTTCGGCACGCTGACCCAATATGAGAGAGAGTGCGCCAAGCATGATAGACTTACCGGCACCTGTTTCACCAGTGATGATATTTAAACCTTTATTAAGTTCCAAATCAACACTATCTATTAAAGCATAGTTACGAATAGAAAGTTTTTGTAGCATATTACTCTGCTAAATTATGAAAACTTAATCAATGGATGTTTATTCTTACAAACAAAAAAAGCAGAAGATTTCTCTTCTGCTCCCAATCTGATTTTATTGTGTGTTTTAATATTCGTATGACCTATCGTTTAGTGTATGGGAAATAAATCGTCTTCTGTTTTAATTCCTTTTTTCTTTTTGATACTATCAATTCCCTTGTCAAAGTTTCTTTTAAGCTCTTTATATTCAGGTGAGTTTTGTAACTCTTTTATCTCCTCAATATGTTTTTTAAATTCAGGAGAATTCATTTTCTCGCGTATCTCGTCTGCGTTTTTCTGAATCTCTGCCTGCTGTTTCTTCCAACCATCAGAATTAAATTTTTTGCTGATTTCTAAAGCACTTTTTTGAATTTCTGCCTGTTGTTTTTTCCACTCAGGAGAATCGAATTGTTTGCGGATGTCCATAGCCATTTTAAGAGCCATTTCTTGTTGTACCTTGAACTCTTTTGAGTTTAGTTGTTTGCTAATCTCAAGGGCTTTTTCTTGAATCTCAGCCTGTTGTTTTTTCCATTCCGGAGAATTGAAATGTTTAGTCATTTCTACAGCATTTTTTTGTACATCTTTCATCTGTTGTTGAAATTCAGGAGATTTTATAAATGCCATGCTTGCACCTGTTATTGAGTCAAGATTAAACTTGAAATCAAACTTAAAGTCGTTCATAAATGATCCGTCAACTACCTCCTGTCTTAAACTATCGGGCATTTCCTTAAGAGAATTGTATTCTATTTTATTACCTTTAGAATCAACGGTAACTATTTTGAACCTATTTTTCTTTTTTGTCGTATCTGTTTTTATAAGGTTATTATCACAGTCCTCGTTGGAAACCGGCAGTAATCTTGTTTGTATTTTTGATTTTATAGCTATTCCTTCAAGGTCAATTTTTTTGCTATGCTGATCCTTTCTATCCATAGCCGTAGCTTTCTTTGCCGGGCTAATCCAAGCTAAAGATATTATTGTTGCTATTGTTAATGTAATGGCCAAAATTTGTTGTTTGGCATTCATGTAATTAGTTTTCATGTCTGTTATTCTTTTAATGCGCTGATACAAATGCTGGTTATTGCCCGTTGCTGCCATGGAAAGTGCCGGGGTAGTTTTATTTTTTAGTATTTCAAGTTTTAAAAGTGCATGTGCATAGGTTAGGGGGCTACCTGTAAATTTTAACACAAGATCATCACAGGCATGTTCACGTTCTATATTGATAAGACGGCCGCTTAACCATATAAATGGATTAAAGAAAAGTATTGTTTCAATACCAGTTTTTATGAGGTTTAACAAGTAGTCATTTCTACGAATGTGTGAAAGCTCATGAATTAATATTGCTTCAACTTGCTTGATGTCCAGTTGAGATGCCAATGCGACAGGAAACAATACCACAGGTTTTAAATAACCGATGACTAAGGGAACATTTACCCTTGAGGATAAGTAGAATTCAATATTCTGACGCAGATTTAATTTAGCTACCATGGTTTCAAAAACAGGAAGCCATGAAGCAGGTACCACCGTACGATCCGCCCATTTCAGATTTAACAATTTCTTATAACCTATCCCCAAAATGAACAACTGGAACAATATACCAATACTATAGATGCTAACCAGGTAAGGAAAGAAGTTTTCTGTTATGCTACCCATGTCCTGTGGCAAATGGATAAGATATTCTGATGACTGTATATTAGTGACTTGATTAGAAGCAATCGATACACTATTTACAGGTAGTTTAAAAATTGAAAAGAACGAAATACAAAATCCTAAAAATATAAGGCACAATGCTCCATAAGCCATATTGTGCTTGATTTTTGCATTTATTTTAGGAAATGCACTTGTAATAGCTACCAATATGCCATAAATAATGGCTC
This sequence comes from Pedobacter panaciterrae, assembly GCF_001636695.1. GTDB lineage: Bacteria > Bacteroidota > Bacteroidia > Sphingobacteriales > Sphingobacteriaceae > Pedobacter > Pedobacter panaciterrae_A. The sequence continues at coordinate 140,497 of NZ_LGEL01000011.1, read as the reverse complement.
CTTGCCATAGAGAGTGGAAGATGCTCCATCCGGTAGCTTTAATCAGGCTGTTTATTATTGCTTCCATGCGTTTATATTTAGTTCTTTAGGTTTATTATTTGCTTAATTCATCAAGATATTTTTTTATTGAATCGATTTCAGCTTTGCTTGCAGTATGGTTTCCAAGTGCCTGCATTACCAACCTGGCTGCTGATCCGTTAAAAACATTGTCGATCATTTTATTTACAAGGTGTTGTTCCGTTTTTTGTTGATTAAGGATTGCTGTATAGATATGCGTTTTAGAAGAGGTATCACGTTTAACAAGACCTTTTTCGTGCATAATCTGCATTAGCTTAAGTGTAGTAGTGTAGCCAGAGTCTTTGGTCTTCTCTAAAATTTCATGAACGTCTCTAACGGTACAATTACCCTTTTCCCACAATATCTGTAAGATCTCTAGTTCGCTTTCTGTAGGCTTAAGGTTTATTGATGTTGCCATATTTTGTTTATACGAATTGTTTCGTATTCAAATGTACGAATGTATTCGTATAAACAAAATATTTTTAACAAATTTTATTAATTTTTTTTAAGACCTTGATTAAGAGGAGCAATTGCCTGATTAAGCGTTTCGTATTTATTGATATTGGCAGGATCAATTTGGACAAGCAGGTTATATGCTTTTATGCGATCAGATGGATCTCCAGTAGGAATAGAAAAGACATTTACAACTTCATCTGCTTTAGTAGAAAAGTAAAAGTTAGGAAAAATGGAACCTAATTTCTGTTTGTCCATTTGTTTTAGTCCGGTAAGCAGGGTGATCATTTTTTTTACCCCACGGCCGGTGTTGTCCTGCAAGCGGTCGAGTCCATTGAAGTGATAGTCGTAGATAAATACTCTAAGCTCTTCAAAGGTTTTATTGAGTAGATTCTCATTAAGCCAGTAGCGGTTACGTAATCCATCAAATGCTTTCCAGCCTTTATTGCCGGAAACCTGGGCGTTGTTTAGAATAGTGGAAGCTTTCTTGTAGAAGGGAGTACCACCGAGGTGGTTAAAACTATCCTTATCAAGCCCTATAATAGTGTAGGCATAGTAGCTTAGTAAAGAGCTAAGATTGGATATAAAAGTCTGGTCTGAGAAATCTAATGACTGTCCTTCTGCATAATTAAAATCGAAATCTTTATCACTTAAGTTAAGCAGTGTGCTATTATAAGCTGATGCATAAACAGGTCTGCTCGATTGAAGTTGTGCTTCTGCTTTGTAGGCAGCACTGCCATCCCAATCCGTTATGGTGATTACGAAATTGCATTCAATGCGCTCCTGTGGGTTATAAGTTTCGTTAGTCCACTTATTGTTATTTAAAAACTCCCTTATAGTTGTTTCAAGTATTTCAAGATTTCTTTTGTCGATGTTAGGAACAGTAGGAGCTTGTACCTGAACTCTGGCGTTTAATTCTTGTGCATTAACACAGGTTTGACATATAAAAAAGGACAGCAGGATAAGTAAGTAGCGTTTTTTCATGCTTAAACAAGCTTTAAAATTTCATTGCAAATGTCTTTAGCGACCTCAGTTTTTGATTTCATTTCAAAAACTGTCTTCTCAAATGCTTTATTAAAGATAGTTATTTTATTGGTATCCATCTTAAAACCCGCTCCTTTGTCATTTAAAGAGTTAAGGACAATGAAATCAAGATTTTTCCTGGTAAGCTTGCCTTTTGCATGTTCCTCTTCATTTTCAGTCTCTAAAGCAAAGCCAACAAGTATTTGATTTTCTCTTTTTAATTTGCCTAAAGTTGCCAGAATATCTTCAGTCTTTTTTAATTCCAGGCTAAACTCTGTGCTGGTCTTTTTTATTTTCTGACTGGCTGTAGTTACGGGTGTGTAATCAGCCACGGCAGCACTCATTACTGTAATTTGTGCATTAGAGAACTCTTTTTTACATGCAGTTAGCATTTGAGCAGCACTCACAACATCAATTCTGTTGAGATGTTGTGAACTCTTTTCTGCCGTTGGTCCTGTAATTAATGTTACATCTGCACCCAAACGAACAAACTGATCTGCGATAGCAAAACCCATTTTGCCAGAAGAATGATTTCCTATAAAGCGTACAGGGTCTATAGCTTCATAAGTAGGACCCGCTGTTACCAGGACTTTTTTGCCTAACAACGGAAGGTCTTTTCCGATAGTTGCTATTAAAAATGAAACAATTTCCTCAGGTTCAGCCATTCTACCTTCGCCATATAGTCCGCTTGCTAATTCCCCTTTCCCGGGAGAGATAAGGAGATTGCCATAAGACAATAGCTTATCTATATTGGTTTGAGTAGTTTCATGTTTCCACATATCCAGATCCATTGCCGGTGCAACTAATACAGGACATTTTGCTGAAAGGTAAACCGCAGTTAGTAGGTTGTCACACAGGCCTGTGGCCATTTTTGCTAATGTATTTGCACTTGCCGGAGCAACGAGCATGTAATCGGCCCAGAGGCCTAATTCTACATGATTACTCCAAACACCAGTTTCTTCTTCAAAGTACTGGGTGTAAACAGGATTTTTAGATAGCGTGGCAAGCGTGAGCGGTGTAATGAAATTTGCCGCATCGGCAGTGAGAATTACTTTGACGTTTGCGCCAGCCTTTACCAGTAGCCTTACCAGTATTGCTGATTTGTATGCTGCAATGCTGCCGCAAACGCCTAGAATGATGTTTTTATCTTTTAGCATGGTAAAGTAACCTATGCGCGATATTATTGTTGCTCTTTAGCAGGATTTCTGTAGTAAATTTTATCGTTCAGGAACTCATCAATAGCAATTAATGAAGGTTTTGGCAAACGCTCATAATGCTTACTGATCTCAATTTGCTCCCTGTTCTCAAAAATCTCTTCAAGATTATCATTAGAAGATGCAAACTCAGCTAATTTGCCGTGAAGCTCTTCTTTCATGTTATTAGAAATCTGATTAGCCCTTTTAGAAATAATTACTAAAGACTCATAGATGTTTCCGGTTTTTTGATCCAGATCATTAACATTTCTAGTAACCGTAGTATTTGGTATTGCGGGTTTATTCGTATTCATTATCTGTTGGGGGTTTTAATTGTATTAGTAGCAGAAGTATCTCTTTTAGTTTCTTTTGTTAATTGAGATTTATATTTTTCATAATTAGCAAGGCGTTCAGCTATTAAGCGTTTAGCACTTTCTATTCCAGATTCACTCTCTTTTTTTAAAGCATTTGCTTCCTTTAAATATTTGCTTTCAGGATGCGATTCTACAAATTCATTAGCATAAGTAATTGCTTCGTTGAAACGGTCTTCCTGACGATCTTCAATGCTGTTTTTAGCAAAAGCATATTGTGATTTGATCATTAACAAATCCATTTCTTCCGAATATTTAATATCCGGATAATCGATTTGAGCATTTTTTAGTGCAATAACAGCAGCTCTGTAGTTAGAAGCTTCACCACCATTACCACCTATTTCATAATACATTTTTGCATTTGCATATGCTTTATCTTCAAGCTTTGTGCGTAGAATACCAATGTATTTTGCAGCTTCAGCGGCACGTTCGCTTTTTGGATAAAAGTTAATGAAAAGCTGTAGTGCATCAATAGCTTTATAAGTGTTTTCCTGATCTAAGCTAGGTCTTGGAGAATCCAGATAAAAACAATAAGCGCTCATGTACCTGCATTCTTCAGCGTATTTACTTGTCGGATAACTATCAGCAAATGACTTAAATTGATATCTTGCAGTTGTGTAATCTCTTAATTTAAAGAGTGTTAATGCGTAGTAGTAATTCAATTCCTCAGCCTCAGCTCTTCCTCTGTATTTTTGAGACAAGTCTTCAAATAAGATCAATGCCTTAGAATAATTCTTTTTGTTATATAACCTCATAGCCTCCTGATATTTTTTGGCTACGTCGTTGCTCAGTCTGATCTTCTCAAACTGACTTTTACAACCAGCAATAGTTAAGGCTATAATGGTGAAACTTAATAGTAATACGTGTTTAATTTTAAACATTCTGCAAAGATAAGTTAATAATACGATCTGTCTCTTATAAATAATAGGACGCTAAGCTATGTAAAGGCATTCATCCTGTCAAGTGCTTAACATAATTTAACGTTTCCATTTTTATAAGCCATAGCCATATACTTCAATACCTCTTCATTTATATCTTCTTTATAATATATTCTTAAGTGGTGATTGTAATCATGACAACCTGGGACAAGCTTTATTTTTCGAAAGCACATATTATCTTCATATGGTTGTTTAAATGGAAATACAACATCGATGAAGTTTTTGCCAAACTGTATAATATAAGCGAAGTTGATCTGGGTAGAGAAAGCTATCATGGTTTTGGTAGCATGAAATTTTACGTCGCCCAATTGGTGGTAACATGAAACAAAGTGATTGAAAAGTTCAATCGAGGAAGATGATTTTCCTTGAAGGAATGCTGACAATGATTTATTGTTGTCCATAATAGATTAGTTCACTACCTTATATTATTATATACTACATATGTATACCGGCGATCTTGCTATTCTTATACTATATATAGTATAAGAATAGCAAGATCGCCGGTATACATATGTAGTATATAATAATATAAGGTAGTGAACTAATCTATTATGGACAACAATAAATCATTGTCAGCATTCCTTCAAGGAAAATCATCTTCCTCGATTGAACTTTTCAATCACTTTGTTTCATGTTACCACCAATTGGGCGACGTAAAATTTCATGCTACCAAAACCATGATAGCTTTCTCTACCCAGATCAACTTCGCTTATATTATACAGTTTGGCAAAAACTTCATCGATGTTGTATTTCCATTTAAACAACCATATGAAGATAATATGTGCTTTCGAAAAATAAAGCTTGTCCCAGGTAGTAATGATTACAATCACCACTTAAGAATATATTATAAAGAAGATATAAATGAAGAGGTATTGAAGTATATGGCTATGGCTTATAAAAATGGAAACGTTAAATTATGTTAAGCACTTGACAGGATGAATGCCTTTACATAGCTTAGCGTCCTATTATTTTTAATTGACGGTATCGTATTATTAACTTATCTTTGCAGAATGTTTAAAATTAAACACGTATTACTATTAAGTTTCACCATTATAGCCTTAACTATTGCTGGTTGTAAAAGTCAGTTTGAGAAGATCAGACTGAGCAACGACGTAGCCAAAAAATATCAGGAGGCTATGAGGTTATATAACAAAAAGAATTATTCTAAGGCATTGATCTTATTTGAAGACTTGTCTCAAAAATACAGAGGAAGAGCTGAGGCTGAGGAATTGAATTACTACTACGCATTAACACTCTTTAAATTAAGAGATTACACAACTGCAAGATATCAATTTAAGTCATTTGCTGATAGTTATCCGACAAGTAAATACGCTGAAGAATGCAGGTACATGAGCGCTTATTGTTTTTATCTGGATTCTCCAAGACCTAGCTTAGATCAGGAAAACACTTATAAAGCTATTGATGCACTACAGCTTTTCATTAACTTTTATCCAAAAAGCGAACGTGCCGCTGAAGCTGCAAAATACATTGGTATTCTACGCACAAAGCTTGAAGATAAAGCATATGCAAATGCAAAAATGTATTATGAAATAGGTGGTAATGGTGGTGAAGCTTCTAACTACAGAGCTGCTGTTATTGCACTAAAAAATGCTCAAATCGATTATCCGGATATTAAATATTCGGAAGAAATGGATTTGTTAATGATCAAATCACAATATGCTTTTGCTAAAAACAGCATTGAAGATCGTCAGGAAGACCGTTTCAACGAAGCAATTACTTATGCTAATGAATTTGTAGAATCGCATCCTGAAAGCAAATATTTAAAGGAAGCAAATGCTTTAAAAAAAGAGAGTGAATCTGGAATAGAAAGTGCTAAACGCTTAATAGCTGAACGCCTTGCTAATTATGAAAAATATAAATCTCAATTAACAAAAGAAACTAAAAGAGATACTTCTGCTACTAATACAATTAAAACCCCCAACAGATAATGAATACGAATAAACCCGCAATACCAAATACTACGGTTACTAGAAATGTTAATGATCTGGATCAAAAAACCGGAAACATCTATGAGTCTTTAGTAATTATTTCTAAAAGGGCTAATCAGATTTCTAATAACATGAAAGAAGAGCTTCACGGCAAATTAGCTGAGTTTGCATCTTCTAATGATAATCTTGAAGAGATTTTTGAGAACAGGGAGCAAATTGAGATCAGTAAGCATTATGAGCGTTTGCCAAAACCTTCATTAATTGCTATTGATGAGTTCCTGAACGATAAAATTTACTACAGAAATCCTGCTAAAGAGCAACAATAATATCGCGCATAGGTTACTTTACCATGCTAAAAGATAAAAACATCATTCTAGGCGTTTGCGGCAGCATTGCAGCATACAAATCAGCAATACTGGTAAGGCTACTGGTAAAGGCTGGCGCAAACGTCAAAGTAATTCTCACTGCCGATGCGGCAAATTTCATTACACCGCTCACGCTTGCCACGCTATCTAAAAATCCTGTTTACACCCAGTACTTTGAAGAAGAAACTGGTGTTTGGAGTAATCATGTAGAATTAGGCCTCTGGGCCGATTACATGCTCGTTGCTCCGGCAAGTGCAAATACATTAGCAAAAATGGCCACAGGCCTGTGTGACAACCTACTAACTGCGGTTTACCTTTCAGCAAAATGTCCTGTATTAGTTGCACCGGCAATGGATCTGGATATGTGGAAACATGAAACTACTCAAACCAATATAGATAAGCTATTGTCTTATGGCAATCTCCTTATCTCTCCCGGGAAAGGGGAATTAGCAAGCGGACTATATGGCGAAGGTAGAATGGCTGAACCTGAGGAAATTGTTTCATTTTTAATAGCAACTATCGGAAAAGACCTTCCGTTGTTAGGCAAAAAAGTCCTGGTAACAGCGGGTCCTACTTATGAAGCTATAGACCCTGTACGCTTTATAGGAAATCATTCTTCTGGCAAAATGGGTTTTGCTATCGCAGATCAGTTTGTTCGTTTGGGTGCAGATGTAACATTAATTACAGGACCAACGGCAGAAAAGAGTTCACAACATCTCAACAGAATTGATGTTGTGAGTGCTGCTCAAATGCTAACTGCATGTAAAAAAGAGTTCTCTAATGCACAAATTACAGTAATGAGTGCTGCCGTGGCTGATTACACACCCGTAACTACAGCCAGTCAGAAAATAAAAAAGACCAGCACAGAGTTTAGCCTGGAATTAAAAAAGACTGAAGATATTCTGGCAACTTTAGGCAAATTAAAAAGAGAAAATCAAATACTTGTTGGCTTTGCTTTAGAGACTGAAAATGAAGAGGAACATGCAAAAGGCAAGCTTACCAGGAAAAATCTTGATTTCATTGTCCTTAACTCTTTAAATGACAAAGGAGCGGGTTTTAAGATGGATACCAATAAAATAACTATCTTTAATAAAGCATTTGAGAAGACAGTTTTTGAAATGAAATCAAAAACTGAGGTCGCTAAAGACATTTGCAATGAAATTTTAAAGCTTGTTTAAGCATGAAAAAACGCTACTTACTTATCCTGCTGTCCTTTTTTATATGTCAAACCTGTGTTAATGCACAAGAATTAAACGCCAGAGTTCAGGTACAAGCTCCTACTGTTCCTAACATCGACAAAAGAAATCTTGAAATACTTGAAACAACTATAAGGGAGTTTTTAAATAACAATAAGTGGACTAACGAAACTTATAACCCACAGGAGCGCATTGAATGCAATTTCGTAATCACCATAACGGATTGGGATGGCAGTGCTGCCTACAAAGCAGAAGCACAACTTCAATCGAGCAGACCTGTTTATGCATCAGCTTATAATAGCACACTGCTTAACTTAAGTGATAAAGATTTCGATTTTAATTATGCAGAAGGACAGTCATTAGATTTCTCAGACCAGACTTTTATATCCAATCTTAGCTCTTTACTAAGCTACTATGCCTACACTATTATAGGGCTTGATAAGGATAGTTTTAACCACCTCGGTGGTACTCCCTTCTACAAGAAAGCTTCCACTATTCTAAACAACGCCCAGGTTTCCGGCAATAAAGGCTGGAAAGCATTTGATGGATTACGTAACCGCTACTGGCTTAATGAGAATCTACTCAATAAAACCTTTGAAGAGCTTAGAGTATTTATCTACGACTATCACTTCAATGGACTCGACCGCTTGCAGGACAACACCGGCCGTGGGGTAAAAAAAATGATCACCCTGCTTACCGGACTAAAACAAATGGACAAACAGAAATTAGGTTCCATTTTTCCTAACTTTTACTTTTCTACTAAAGCAGATGAAGTTGTAAATGTCTTTTCTATTCCTACTGGAGATCCATCTGATCGCATAAAAGCATATAACCTGCTTGTCCAAATTGATCCTGCCAATATCAATAAATACGAAACGCTTAATCAGGCAATTGCTCCTCTTAATCAAGGTCTTAAAAAAAATTAATAAAATTTGTTAAAAATATTTTGTTTATACGAATACATTCGTACATTTGAATACGAAACAATTCGTATAAACAAAATATGGCAACATCAATAAACCTTAAGCCTACAGAAAGCGAACTAGAGATCTTACAGATATTGTGGGAAAAGGGTAATTGTACCGTTAGAGACGTTCATGAAATTTTAGAGAAGACCAAAGACTCTGGCTACACTACTACACTTAAGCTAATGCAGATTATGCACGAAAAAGGTCTTGTTAAACGTGATACCTCTTCTAAAACGCATATCTATACAGCAATCCTTAATCAACAAAAAACGGAACAACACCTTGTAAATAAAATGATCGACAATGTTTTTAACGGATCAGCAGCCAGGTTGGTAATGCAGGCACTTGGAAACCATACTGCAAGCAAAGCTGAAATCGATTCAATAAAAAAATATCTTGATGAATTAAGCAAATAATAAACCTAAAGAACTAAATATAAACGCATGGAAGCAATAATAAACAGCCTGATTAAAGCTACCGGATGGAGCATCTTCCACTCTCTATGGCAAGGAGCCATTATTTATGGCATATTGGTAGCTATTACAAGTGCATTTCCTAAAATAAATGCAAAAATCAAGCACAATATGGCTTATGGAGCATTGTGCCTTATATTTTTAGGATTTTGTATTTCGTTCTTTTCAATTTTTAAACTACCTGTAAATAGTGTATCGATTGCTTCTAATCAAGTCACTAATATACAGTCATCAGAATATCTTATCCATTTGCCACAGGACATGGGTAGCATAACAGAAAACTTCTTTCCTTACCTGGTTAGCATCTATAGTATTGGTATATTGTTCCAGTTGTTCATTTTGGGGATAGGTTATAAGAAATTGTTAAATCTGAAATGGGCGGATCGTACGGTGGTACCTGCTTCATGGCTTCCTGTTTTTGAAACCATGGTAGCTAAATTAAATCTGCGTCAGAATATTGAATTCTACTTATCCTCAAGGGTAAATGTTCCCTTAGTCATCGGTTATTTAAAACCTGTGGTATTGTTTCCTGTCGCATTGGCATCTCAACTGGACATCAAGCAAGTTGAAGCAATATTAATTCATGAGCTTTCACACATTCGTAGAAATGACTACTTGTTAAACCTCATAAAAACTGGTATTGAAACAATACTTTTCTTTAATCCATTTATATGGTTAAGCGGCCGTCTTATCAATATAGAACGTGAACATGCCTGTGATGATCTTGTGTTAAAATTTACAGGTAGCCCCCTAACCTATGCACATGCACTTTTAAAACTTGAAATACTAAAAAATAAAACTACCCCGGCACTTTCCATGGCAGCAACGGGCAATAACCAGCATTTGTATCAGCGCATTAAAAGAATAACAGACATGAAAACTAATTACATGAATGCCAAACAACAAATTTTGGCCATTACATTAACAATAGCAACAATAATATCTTTAGCTTGGATTAGCCCGGCAAAGAAAGCTACGGCTATGGATAGAAAGGATCAGCATAGCAAAAAAATTGACCTTGAAGGAATAGCTATAAAATCAAAAATACAAACAAGATTACTGCCGGTTTCCAACGAGGACTGTGATAATAACCTTATAAAAACAGATACGACAAAAAAGAAAAATAGGTTCAAAATAGTTACCGTTGATTCTAAAGGTAATAAAATAGAATACAATTCTCTTAAGGAAATGCCCGATAGTTTAAGACAGGAGGTAGTTGACGGATCATTTATGAACGACTTTAAGTTTGATTTCAAGTTTAATCTTGACTCAATAACAGGTGCAAGCATGGCATTTATAAAATCTCCTGAATTTCAACAACAGATGAAAGATGTACAAAAAAATGCTGTAGAAATGACTAAACATTTCAATTCTCCGGAATGGAAAAAACAACAGGCTGAGATTCAAGAAAAAGCCCTTGAGATTAGCAAACAACTAAACTCAAAAGAGTTCAAGGTACAACAAGAAATGGCTCTTAAAATGGCTATGGACATCCGCAAACAATTCGATTCTCCTGAGTGGAAAAAACAACAGGCAGAAATTCAAAAAAGTGCTTTAGAAATCAGCAAAAAATTTAATTCTGATGGTTGGAAGAAACAGCAGGCAGAGATTCAGAAAAACGCAGACGAGATACGCGAGAAAATGAATTCTCCTGAATTTAAAAAACATATTGAGGAGATAAAAGAGTTACAAAACTCACCTGAATATAAAGAGCTTAAAAGAAACTTTGACAAGGGAATTGATAGTATCAAAAAGAAAAAAGGAATTAAAACAGAAGACGATTTATTTCCCATACACTAAACGATAGGTCATACGAATATTAAAACACACAATAAAATCAGATTGGGAGCAGAAGAGAAATCTTCTGCTTTTTTTGTTTGTAAGAATAAACATCCATTGATTAAGTTTTCATAATTTAGCAGAGTAATATGCTACAAAAACTTTCTATTCGTAACTATGCTTTAATAGATAGTGTTGATTTGGAACTTAATAAAGGTTTAAATATCATCACTGGTGAAACAGGTGCCGGTAAGTCTATCATGCTTGGCGCACTCTCTCTCATATTGGGTCAGCGTGCCGAAACCAGGTATTTCTTTAATCAGGCCAAAAAATGTATTATTGAGGGTCAATTTCTGCTCAATGACACTTCCTTACAATCTTTTTTTGAAGAAAACGATATTGAGTTTTATAAGGAAAGTATTTTAAGAAGGGAAATATCTACAGATGGAAAATCAAGAGCATTTATAAATGATACCCCGGTTACACTTGCTGTAATGAAGCAAGTTGGAGAAAAGCTGATTGACATACACTCCCAACATGCTACATTAGAGGTAAATGACCCTGGGTTCCAGCTGCTGGTGGTAGATACGCTAGCAAATCATCAACCTTTATTGGCTAAATACCGTGACCAATACAAAGTTTATAAGAAAACGCTGCAACAACTATCCATTCTACAAGAAGCCGCAGCCGAAGCCCGCAGTCGACAGGACTATGAGCAATTCCTTTTCAATGAACTCGAAAGCGCAGCTTTAAAACCAAGTGAGCAGGAACAGCTTGAAACTGAACTACAAATGCTCAATAATGCTGAAAACATTAAAAGAAACCTGTTAAATAGCCATAATATATTAAGTGAACAAGAAACCGCGGTGTTACCACTATTAAAAGAGGTCATCAATCAGCTTCAAAGCATTGAGAAGTTTAATCCTGATTATACCGTTTTAAATGAACGCCTACGCTCAACACTTATAGAAATTAAGGACATAGCCCAGGAAACTGTAGCATTTGAAGAAGGAATAATTTTTAATCCTGTCAGGATTGAAGAAATCAACTCTCGCTTAGATATCATTTACAATCTCCAGCAAAAACACAGGGTAAATTCTATTGAGGAATTACTAGCCATCCAGGAACAACTATCTAAAAACCTAAATGAGCTATTAAGTGGGGGTGAAGAAATTGAACGGCTCACCAAAGAAATATCCTTAATGAAGGAAGATCTTGATCAAAAAGCGGTTGAGCTATCAGCAAACCGAAGTAAATCCATATCCAGTACGGAAGATCAGGTAGCCCAGGTACTTAACCAGGTTGGGATGCCTAATGCTAAAATCAAAATTGAGCAAGATATACTTCCGGAATTGAACAAGGATGGAAAAGACAGCATCGCATTATTATTCTCCGCAAATAGTGGACAGGCCCCTGCTCCCGTTGGTAAAGTTGCCTCTGGTGGGGAACTTTCCAGACTGATGCTGGCAATTAAGTCGATTATGGCCAGACATACCGCATTACCTACCTTAATATTTGACGAAATTGATACCGGTATTTCAGGTGAGACTGCCGTACGGGTAGGTAACGTAATTGGAGACTTGGAAAAGAATATGCAGGTAATATGCATTACTCACTTACCTCAAATTGCAGCCAAAGGCGATGCACACTATTTTGTTTATAAAAATGAAGAAACCGAACGTACAACAACAGGCATCAAAAAGTTAAATCCTCAGGATAGAATAAAGGCAATTGCAGAAATGTTAAGTGGTAAAGATCCAGGTGCTTCGGCCCTGAAGAATGCACAGGAACTACTTGGAATCGGCATAAACTAAAATCTTTAACAATTACAGCTCCCTATATCTTTTATATTTTTACTACTTTCGATAAATCATAAGAAGAAAAAAAATAAAAAGATATGTATAACAGACTAAAAGGTAAACGAGGTATCATTACCGGAGCGTTAGACCAAAATTCGATAGCCTGGAAAGTTGCAGAAAAAGCACATGAAGAAGGTGCGGAATTTGTTTTAACCAATGCTCCTATCGCAATGAGAATGGGCGAAATTAATGCTCTGGCAGAAAAAACTAACGCTCAGATCGTTCCAGCCGACGCTACCAATGTAGATGAACTTACTAACCTGTTTACACAATCACAGGAAATATTAGGTGGTAAAATTGACTTCGTTCTCCACTCAATTGGTATGAGTGTAAACATCCGTAAAAAAATCCCCTACACAGAGTTAAACTATGATTATTATCAAAAAGGTATAGATGTATCAGCATTTTCATTTCACAAAATGCTTGCTGTAGCCAAGAAACTTGATGCAATAAGTGAAGGTGGCAGCGTTGTGGCTTTAACATATATGGCAGCTCAACGCACTTATCCTTTCTATACTGATATGGCCGATATTAAAGCGATGCTAGAATCAATTGCCCGCAGCTTTGGTTACCATTATGGGGTAGAGAGAAAAGTTCGTATCAATACGGTTTCTCAATCGCCGACTAAAACCACTGCAGGATCGGGGATTAAGGGCTTTGGCGACTTCTATGATTATGCAAATGCCATAGCTCCATTGGGTAATGCGGATGCTGAATCATGCGCAGATTATTGCATTACCCTCTTCTCTGACTTAACCCGCATGGTAACAATGCAAAACCTGTTTCACGATGGAGGATATTCATCAACAGGCGTTAGCGATATCGTTATGCAGAAGATGGGATTAGAAGGATAACCTGTTAGCTTTATAATTATGATCCGTCAACTATTATTAGCCATTTCACTAATATGTTTTTCTATTACAGTTAATGCACAAAACTCATATTCAATCAGTGGTGTAGTTCGAGATCAGAAAGAAACATTACCTGGTGCAGGCGTTTACATTAGCGGTTATAAAATAGCTACCGCAGCCGATAATAACGGCCGCTTTAAGATAAATAACCTGCAACCAGGGAATTACGATATTCTTGTCCAAATGGTAGGTTATCTGCCATTTTCCAAAAATATTGTAATTTCCGACAAATCTGTAGAAGTAGATTTAACACTAAAAGAAAATACAGTTCAGTTAAATGAAGTGGTAATAAGAGCGGATCCTAATAGGGCCAAATACATCGAACAATTTAAAGAGTACTTTATAGGTAAGTCTCCCAATGCTGCCCTATGTAAAATATTAAACCCTCAAGTCCTGAATATTGATTATGATGCAAGTAAAAGCTTACTTACAGTAAAAACGGATGAGTTCTTAGTGGTTGAAAATAAGGCTTTAGGTTATCGCCTCAAATATATGCTCGATTATTTTGAGTACAATTCCAGAACACACATCATTTATTATTCCGGGCATCCGTTCTTTGAAGAATTAAAGGCATCTTCAGCAAGAAGAAAAAAATACACCATAAATCGCGAAATTGCCTACTATGGCTCCTCTCAACATTTCTTTAAATCGCTCTATCAAAACAAGACTCAGGAGGAAGGATTCATCATTAATAAAATGATCAAAGTCCCCAATCCTAACCGTTATCCCGAAAAGGTAATAAATGAAAAATTAGCTATACTAAGAACCATACCTCCAAAAACAGGTATTTTTAAAACTGCTGCAAAAATTGATACTGCCCAAGTTAACTTTTGGCTAAAACAGCAAGATATGCCAAAGTATCTTGATAAACTTGATCGTACTGAGGTACTTCCAGATACACTGGTTCACTATTATAATCAGAATTTAAAGCTACTTGATTATACTGATGCACTATGTATAATATACACTAAAGAACGAGAGTCCATGGCATATTCCAAAACCGGCTTTTGGATTTATCGGCCACTGGATTTACCTAATTACGAAATCTCTGTAGCAAATTTAACAAACGGGGCTATCCGGTTTTATGAAAATGGAGGCATTCATGATTCCCGATCATTTTTATACGAGGGGTACTGGGCTTACGAAAAAATTGCAGATATGGTCCCTATGGATTATATTCCCTTACAGCGCAAATGAAAATCATGACCAGGTGTTTTCTCTTAATCATCGCCTTATTGCTTTTCAATCAGGATGTTGATGCGCAAAACTCCCTCTCCATATCTGGAACAGTTAAAGACCTTAAAGGAGAAACCTTACCCGGAGCAGGGATCTATTTAAGTGGATATAAAACAGGAACAACATCAGATAACTCAGGTAAATTTACATTGCCAAACCTTAAACCAGGCAATTACGACGTACTTATCCAGGTAATAGGCTTTCTACCCTATACAAAAAATGTAATCCTTTCTGCTAAATCCATTTCTATTGAAGCTGTATTAAAAGAAAGCGTGACACAACTTAAAGAAGTGGTTATTAATGTAGATCCAAACAGACAAGCCTATATTAATCTATTTAAAGAACAATTTATTGGCAAAACGCCCAATTCTGAAAAGTGCAAAATTTTAAATCCAGAGGTTATTATAACCGATTACGACAAAAAAAGAAGGATACTAACAGTTACTGCCGACCAATTTCTAATTGTCGAAAATCAGGCCTTAGGCTATAGGATCAAATACCTCCTGAAGTATTTTGAAAGCAATTTCGAGTCGAACATTATATTTTTCTCCGGACTCCCCCATTTTGAGGAGTTGGAAGGCTCAAAATCAAAAAGGAAAAAATGGATGCACAATAGAGAAATTGCTTATGCGGGTTCTTCACAACACTTCTTTAAATCACTTTATAAGAATACTACCAAAGAAGAGGGCTTTATCATCTATAAACTTAGCGAAATAGAAAATAAAAAAAGACTACCGGATAACCTGATTGACTACAAGATCAACCTTTTTTCCTCCCAGATAAAGCCCGGATTATTAACAGATCCCAGAAACGATTCTCTAATTTACTGGCAAAAAAGAAAGAATGAGCCTAAAACTCTCGAGGTATTAAACAGAACAGAAGTAAACACTGATACATTAGTAAAAACTATCTATAAAGACCTTAAAACAATTAACTATGCCGATGCCTTATACATTATGTTTACCAAAGAAAGAGAAAGTAAACAATATACTACTACTTCCGGTCATACAATTGGCAGACCACCCGATGTACCAAACTACCAGATATCTGTTGTCCATATGATAAACGGTCCAGCTAGTTTTTATGAATATGGTTCTGTTCTAGACCCCAGATCACTATTATATTCCGGATTTTGGGGATATGAGAAAGTTGCAGACATGGTACCTGTTGACTACGTCCCTTCTCAAAAAAAATGAAAAACTTATTTTCAGTAATACTAATATTTTTAGTAATTTTAACTAATGATATTAGACAAAGAAACACCTGACAATTACCACAAAGGAAGAGGAGCTCAGTTCAATCCTCATAATCGCTTTGCTAAAAACGATTATGTAAAGGAACATGACGAGGGAATTGATGAATGGGAAGAAGAAGATCAAAAAACCACCTTCATTTTTGGCAAATCAAAATCCATTGTAAACAAAGTAGATAGTCCTGATGTAGGTATGCTTTATTCTCTAAATCCTTACCAGGGATGTGAACACGGTTGTACATATTGTTATGCAAGAAATGCTCATGAATACTGGGGATTTAGTGCAGGGCTGGATTTTGAACGTAAGATCATAGTAAAAACTGATGCCCCTGTCCTGTTCAAAAAATTCCTGGAACGTAAAGGATGGGATGCAGCCACGATCTCATTATCGGGCAATACAGATTGCTATCAACCAGCAGAAAGACGATTTAAAATCACCCGACAACTTTTGGAAATTGCGCTTGCGTATAAGCAGCCCATAGGCATGATTACAAAAAATGCATTAATATTACGTGATGTGGATATTTTGCAGGAAA
This sequence comes from Pedobacter panaciterrae, assembly GCF_001636695.1. Taxonomy (GTDB): domain Bacteria; phylum Bacteroidota; class Bacteroidia; order Sphingobacteriales; family Sphingobacteriaceae; genus Pedobacter; species Pedobacter panaciterrae_A. The sequence continues at coordinate 123,938 of NZ_LGEL01000011.1, read as the reverse complement.
TGGCCAAACTTAATCTATGTATGGTTTATGTTTCCATCAACAGTTTAAATGAAAAACTTCGTTCAAAGATGGAACCAAGAACAACAACTGCCAAACAGCGATTAAAAATAGTTGAAGAACTGAGTAAAGCAGGAATTCCAATGGGTGTTATGGTTGCGCCACTCGTTCCAGGTTTAAGTGATCATGAAATACCTCTTATCTTAAAAACAATTGCCGGTTGTGGAGCTAAATCTGCCGGCTATACAGTGGTGCGACTTAATGGTGCTATTGGAGGAATATTTGAAGACTGGTTGCGAAAAAACTATCCTGATCGTTTTGAAAAGGTATGGCATATGATTCAATCCTGTCATGGTGGGAATGTAAATGATAGCAGGTTTGGGGATAGAATGAGGGGCGATGGTAATATTGCACAGTTAATAAGAGATAACTTTAAACTTCACTGCCGCTTGAATCACCTTAATGAGAAAAGAATAGAGTTGAACTCCGGTTTGTTTAAAGTACCGCAAGCTCAACTCAATCTATTTTAAAACTTAAGAAAGAAAATTGTCTTCTTCCCTATAGGCTTGTATTACCCTAAGCTCGCCTTCTTTTCCTGATTTGGAGTTGCCATGTTCCATACCCATAACACCTTTATATCCTTTTTCATAAAGATGCTTGAACAGATTTTTATAGTTAATCTCTCCGGTTGTTGGTTCATTTCTTCCCGGGTTATCACCAATTTGAATGTAGGCAATCTCATCCCAGCATCTGTCAATATTAGTTATCAACTGCCCTTCTGTCCTTTGCATATGATAAATATCATAGAGAATTTTACATGAAGGGCTATTTACTGCTTTACAAACAGCATAAGTTTCGTGCGTTTGCTGCAAAAATAATTCTGGTGTATCGCTTAATGTTTCAAGCACCATTACCAGACCATGAGGTTCAAAAATCTCGGCACCTGCTCTCATTGCATCTATAACATTCGCAAATTGATTTCCATAAGGTAACCTGCGCTCATAAAATCCAGGTACAACAGTTAACCATTTTGCATTACATCTTTTAGCAGCTTCTACAGATTTTTTGCAGGTCTCTATAAATTTATCTTTAAATTCCTTTTTACCGGTTGTTAAAGATGTTTTCCAGTTGTCACCTCCATCAACAACAAAAACACCCATTCTCATGCCCAATTTGGCAAGCAGATTTCCTATTTTTGTTTGTTCGTCAACAGATCTTCCTAAAAAGCCATTGTCCTCAATAGAACGAAAACCCTGATCGTACATAAATTTAATCTGATCCAGAAAGCTATCGCCAGCATTATTCTTAAACATTCCCTGGTGAGGAGCATAATCAAGATTAAAAGTTTTACCAGCCAAAGCTGAGCCTTGTCCTGAATTATTTTTATCAGCCGCAAGTCCATTTAATGAAGACCCGGCCACAAGTGCACCAGTGGCTACGAAGCTATTTCTTAAAAATTCTATTCTGTTCATATTTTTGGTTTTTGGTTAGGTACTTATTTTTATAATGGATTACTCTATTATCATTTTTTTAAATCCCGCCGTAAGTGTATCTGCAACACTCCCATCCTTACGGTGATAAATAATGTAAGCTTCCATATTTTTTTTAGCCGCTATAAAATCAAGCGCTTCTTTAACATTCATTGCCATTACAGGACTATCATATCCATCTGCAGTAATGGCATCCTTTGCATAAATCGTCACACTAATCAATGCGTTGTCTAACGGATAGCCAGTTTTAGGGTCTATAAGGTGTGCAATTTTTCTGGATCCCTTTTGTAAATATTTTCTATAATTCCCTGCAGTTGTTATTGCTCCATCATTAATACGGATAACGTGTCTAACTACTGGCTCGGCATCTGGCGAATCTGCAGGGCCTTCAATTCCTATATGCATTGATGTGCCATCAGGTTTCGGCCCTTTTATCCTAAGTTCACCGCCTATTTCTACTACGAAAGATGTAATTCCCTTTTTAATTAAATAATCAGCGACTACATCAACACTGTACCCCTGGGCAATTCCATTAAGATCTACATTTACACATGGCTTTAGCTTTTTAAGGAAATTTCCCTTTAAAATCAGATTATTCATACCAACACATTTCAACAACTCCTTTACCCGGGCACTATCAGGAAACTTATCTATTGGTTTTGCACCAAAGCCCCAAGCCTGTACCAGAGGTTGCACAGTAACATCAAACTTGCCTTTTGTAGCTTTAAAAACTTCAAAAGACTTTGCCATTACCCTGGTAAAATGAGGATCTAAAACAATTCCCTTCTCCGAAGCATTAAATCTGTTTATCAATGAATATGATTTGTATAGCGACATAGATGAATCTATAACCACCAAAATACTATCAATATTTCCTTTAGTTACGATACTATCTCTTGCAAAATACTTTATGGAATAATCTGTTCCCTGAGCGTATCCATGTATAGCGTACTGTCGCAGATCTTCCTTCTTAAAAAGAAGAAAGATTTGCGACAGCAGCAATAAAATAAAAGCTTTATTTATAAAAAACATTACAATAGTAACGTTTAGATCACCTTAGTTTGTCCTGGTGTAGGAATTGGATACAATCCATTTGCATCTGGTAACAACTTAGGTTTTGCAGTCCAGCTCAACTCATCCGGGAATAAACTGTTGTCTGCTTTTAAAGCATCATCCCATTTAATTGTTTTTCCTGAATAAGTTGCATAACGACCAATAATAGCTGTCATGCAGCTTTTCGCCCCACGCTCTGCATCCCAGAACTTATATTCACCTTTAGCAATAGCAGCAAACAGCTCATCGTGCTCTGTTTGATAAGGATTAGGATTTACTTTTGAGCTGTAGTTATAGATCAATTTATTCTTAGAATCGTATAACCTTCCTTCATTACCTGCTGATAAGAAAACACGTCCCTTAGTTCCATGGAAACTTTCATCAACACGGTTATCAATACCTTCAAAGTGGCGGCACTGACTATTAATTACAGAACCATCAGCATAAGTTAATTCAACAGAGTGATTATCATAGATTTCGCCATAGTCTTTTCCTGTTCTCCATGCACGGCTACCTGTACCCTGAACAGAAACCGGATAAGCATTTTTAACCCAGTTTGCTATATCAATATTGTGTACATGTTGTTCAACTATATGATCGCCACATAACCAGTTAAAATAATACCAGTTACGCATTTGGTATTCCATTTCAGTTTGGCTCGCCTCACGAGGTTTTACCCAAACGCCACCACTGTTCCAATATACCTGGCCACCAGTGATGTCACCTATAGCTCCATCCTGAATGCGCTTAATAACATCTCTATAGTTATTTTGGTATCTGCGCTGAAGCCCAACAACAACGTTTAATTTTTTAGTTTTAGCAATTTCAGCAGCAGCTAAAACTTTACGGATACCAGGTGAGTCAACCGCTACTGGTTTCTCCATAAATACGTGCTTACTTTGGTTAACTGCCTCCTCAAAATGACCAGGTCTGAATCCGGGAGGGGTTGCCAATATAACAACATCAGCTAATGCTATTGCTTTTTTGTAAGCATCAAAGCCTACAAATCTACGCTCTTTAGGAACATCAACCTTAGCGCCAAATTTGTCAGAAATTTCCTTGTATGCACCTTCTAATCTATCGCTAAAAGCATCTGCCATAGCAACCAATTTAAGGTTTTGCTTGGTACTTAATGCCTGAAAAGCAGCACCGGTACCACGACCGCCGCAACCAATTAATGCAATTTTGATGGTGTCATCTACAGATGAATGAGCTCCGCCATTAGCAAAAGCTACTCCATTTAACATAACACCTCCGGCAACAAGAGCCGAAGTTTTTAAAAATTCGCGGCGTTTGTCGCGCAGTTCTTCATTGTTCATTGTAATTTAGGTTTATATATGGTTCTTAGTATGTGTGATTTTTCTAGTAATCTTTAATAGGTGCTTTGCTATAATATGCTTCTATCTCTTCTTTTGATGGAGGCGTTACTGGCCTAACTAATCTCATTCCTACAAAAGGAGCTTCAGGGAACCACCAATTACTTTTTGGAATTTGAGGATCCAATTGTTTCCAGCTTGGGTCTGATGCCAACCTCGATGCTGATCGTGCATCTTTCGCTTCATCATTATATGCGCCACCTCTAACTGCATTCGGGTATAATTTTTCTGGTACAGCAACAGGATCATTTGCTTTATCACCCTTTACTGAAGCATAGAAATCAGGAATGTACTGATCATAAGTCCATTCTGCAACATTTCCGTACATATCGTATAAACCCCATGCATTTGGTTTTTTTTGCCCAACAACATGTGTTTTACCATCACTATTCTTATTATACCAGGCGTAATCACCTAGCTTAGAAGCGTCATTACCAAATGAATATTCGGTAACAGAACCAGCCCGGCAAGCATATTCCCATTCAGCTTCAGTAGGAAGTCTGTAAAAAACTCCAGTTCTGGCATAAAGCCATTTACAATATTGAATAGCATTATAATGAGTCATAGCAAGTGCAGGTTGCCCTTCTTTACCCATTCCAAAAGTCATATCCAGATATGGTTTTGTAGGCCTTGTTATTGCATCAACATTTTTTGGGATTGGGGCTGTACTATGTGCAGCTTCGTAATCCTTATATAAAAATGGTTCATAATTATCCCAGATCACCTCGTAGGTACTCATCCAAAATGGCGCAATTTTCACTTGGTGAACCGGCTGTTCGTCAGCATTTCCTTTTTTACTTCCCATCATAAATTCACCGCCTGGAATAGCAACCATATCGAAGGATAACTTTGTGCCTTCTAGTTTTTGCTTATAAGATTCGGGTTTTTCCTGTGCTAAAGTGGTTTGAACAGCAAGGAATGCTAACGGGACTAACAATGATAATTTCACTTTCATTTATAAAATTTTGATACAACAAATATTTTAACCTAACCTATTTATTCTCTAAAATAGAGGCAATAATTGATAAACCAAAATATGCACGAATATAATTTGATAAAATGTGTAATTTAAACACTAAGCTAAAGTCGAAAAAGAAAAATTTTTACAAAAAAAACGCCTGTTAGATTAACATCTAACAGGCGTTTTATAGTCACGAGTGCTACTTTACTCTACACTTCCTTCTTCTTTTTTCTTTTTCTTACCCGGACTTTTATTTTCTACTACAATTACATCTCCTTCTTTATCATAATCGATCTCCAAAGTATCTCCATCATGAATATCTCCTTTAAGAATTTCTTCTGCAATCGGATCTTCAAGATATTTTTGAATCGCACGTTTAAGAGGTCTGGCACCGAAAGCTGAATCAAAACCTTTATCCGCAATAAAATCTTTTGCTTTATCGGTCAATTTAACTTCATAACCTAAATTATGCACACGACCAAATAACGATTTCAACTCTATATCGATGATTTTGAATATTTCTTCTTTACCCAAAGAATTGAATACAACCACATCATCAACACGGTTAAGGAACTCAGGAGCAAACGCACGTTTTAAAGCAGTTTCAATAACGCCTCTTGAATGCGCATCAACCTGGTTAACCTTAGCTGAGGTAGAGAAACCAACACCTTGTCCGAAATCTTTTAACTGACGGGCACCGATGTTAGAAGTCATAATGATAATCGTATTTCTAAAATCTACTTTACGACCTAAACTATCTGTAAGCTGTCCCTCATCAAGCACCTGCAATAAGATATTGAATACATCAGGGTGAGCTTTTTCAATCTCATCCAAAAGGATTACTGCATAAGGCTTACGTCTAACTTTCTCAGTTAACTGACCACCCTCTTCATAACCAACGTATCCCGGAGGCGCTCCCACTAAACGTGACACCGCAAATTTCTCCATATACTCACTCATGTCAATTTGAATTAGTGAATCATCACTATCAAACATAAAACGGGCAAGTTCTTTAGCCAATTCAGTTTTACCAACTCCTGTCGGACCTAAGAAAATAAACGAACCAATTGGTTTTTTAGGATCTTTTAATCCGGCTCTGGTACGTTGAATCGCTCTTGTAAGTTTTTTAATGGCGTCATCCTGACCAATAATTTTCTGTCCAACAGTCTCGTACATATTCAATAGCTTAACGCTATCAGTTTGTCCAACACGTTGCAATGGAATACCAGTCATCATAGAAACAACTTCAGCTACGTTATCTTCTGTAACTGTATAACGTTTAGTTTTTGTTTCATTTTCCCATTCAACCTTAGCACGATCCAGCTCCTCTAAAAGATTTTTTTCAGTATCCCTTAGTTTAGCAGCTTCCTCATATTTCTGACTTTTTACAACTTTATTTTTTTCAAGCTTGATCTCTTCAATTTTGTTTTCGATCTCAATGATGTTCTCTGGAACATGAATGTTCGTTAAGTGAACTCTTGACCCTGCCTCATCTAAAGCATCAATAGCTTTATCTGGCAAAAATCTATCAGTAATGTATCTTGAGGTTAAAGCCACACAAGCATTAATTGCTTCATCGGTATAAGTTACACCGTGATGATCTTCGTATTTTTCTTTAATACGATTTAATATCTCAATAGTTTCATCCGGTGTAGCAGGCTCAATCATTACCTTTTGGAAACGACGATCCAATGCACCATCTTTCTCTATATACTGACGGTATTCATCAAGTGTTGTGGCACCAATACATTGTATTTCGCCCCTTGCTAAAGCAGGTTTAAACATATTCGACGCATCTAATGATCCCGAAGCACCACCTGCACCTACAATTGTATGAATCTCATCAATAAACAAAATTACATCAGTAGATTTTTCAAGCTCGTTCATCACGGCTTTCATACGTTCTTCAAATTGTCCACGGTATTTAGTCCCTGCAACCAAAGAAGCAAGATCTAAAGTAACAACGCGTTTGTTAAAAAGAACCCTTGATACCTTGCGTTGAACAATTCTAAGTGCCAATCCCTCAGCAATAGCTGATTTACCAACACCCGGCTCACCAATTAAAATTGGATTGTTCTTTTTACGACGAGATAAGATCTGAGATACACGCTCAATTTCTTTTTCACGACCAACAATCGGATCTAGTCTTCCTTCCTCAGCAGCTTTTGTCAAGTCCCTTCCAAAATTATCCAAAACCGGAGTTTTAGATTTTATATCTGAAACTTTTTTAGGACTGCTAAAGCTCTCTTCCTCACGGTAATCTTCATCACCGCCTGTTGATGCACTATTTTGAGTCTCGTCTTTGAATCCGTTTTTATTCACTTCAACCTCCTGTTTAAAGATTTCGTAATTAACGTTGTATTGTAACAAAATCTGCGACGCAATATTATCATCATCACGAAGGATAGACAACAACAAATGCTCTGTTCCTATCAAATCACTTTTAAAGATTTTTGCTTCCAGATATGTTATCTTCAAAACCTTTTCAGCTTGCTTTGTTAAAGGAATATTACCCAGATTTACTGTTACACTTGAGGTCCCTCTTACAGAATCCTCAATTGAGCGGCGAAGTTTTGAAGTATCAACTCCTAATGATTTCAATATCTTAATAGCCATACCATCGCCTTCGCGAATAAGGCCTAACAAAAGATGTTCTGCGCCTATGTAATCGTGACCTAATCTCAGGGCTTCTTCCCTGCTAAAAGAAATCACGTCTTTTACTTGTGGAGAAAATTTAGCTTCCATATATACCTTTCTAAATCCGGAATGCTCTAAACTATAAAAATTGTTTAATAAAAAGCATCCCTGATTTTTTTATTTTATCAACAATTACGCCATTGACTAGTTATTAGATGTTGCAACTGCCGTTATTTCATAAATCTTACTAATCTTTGACTATTTCTTTTACGCTTAATTCTCGGCGCTTCCACATATGCCAATAGATCACAATCGCTTATTTAACTGTTTTAAGCATATCCAGATCACTTTGTCGTATAAATGTAATGATTTTTATGCAATTATATTACCTGTCAAAACAGGATATTCTTAATAAAAAAACTATCAAAATGGCAGACATTTGCCAGAGATACTGTAACAAAAGTTTTAAAAAGACACTAATAGAGTATAATTTGGTCTTTCCATTTAAAAATTAATTTAACGGAGTAGCCAGGAAAGAATGTTTAACAGAATGAAAAGGATTAAAACGAAGGGTTTATTCGTGCTTGCACTTACTTTTATGAGTTCGTATGCGGCTTTATTCATTATACTTCCCTATTCCTATTGGAAAGAGTATGCTGCCATGTCTGTTTCCAGATTAATATTAGACCTTGTAATCAACTTATTATTTTGTCTAATCGTCTTGGAGCTAAGTCTGTTTATAGACAGAACATTGAACAAAAAAATCTCATGGATGACCCATCCTTTAAAACGTTTATTAACTCAAACACTCTTTCAAATTCTGGGTGTGTTATTACTTGTCATTTGCCTTTCAATAATTTATGTGATATTTGTAGGGACTGCAGATACACAATCTCCACATATTAATTTAAGACAAGGATTGTACTCCATCATTTCAATTATACTATGGGCCTTAATGATAAGTGCCTTAAATACTGGCAATTTTTTATTGAGTAATTGGAAAGCCAGTACTATAAAGGCTGCTGAATTTGAGATTAAAGCTGCCCAAAACAAACAACTAGCAGCCGAAATAGAATTGCAGGCACTTAAATTACAGCTTGACCCACATTTTGTTTTCAATAACCTCAGCGTACTTTCAGAATTGATATTGAAGGATCAACAGTTAGGCTATGAGTATACCGAGAATTTTGCAAAGGTCTACCGTTATTTATTAATCAATTCAAAGAAAAAACTAGTCCCCCTGCGGGAAGAGCTCAAATTTCTAGATGCCTATCTTTTTCTTATCAACAACCGAATGGGTGGCGGCAGTGTTTTTCGTATTAATATTGATGAGTCAAAGCTTGATTTACTCATCCCCCCCGTTACCCTTCAACTATTTATTGAAAATGCCATTAAGCATAACCGCACAGAAGAAGAAAATCCATTGGACATCAATGTTTATACTAGCAACGATAATGAACTGATCGTATCCAATACAATATTGCCCTTAATAAAAGCTCCCCATTCTACAGGAATGGGTTTGAAAAACATAATTGATCGTTACGCTTTACTAGGAGGCAAAAAACCTGTTATAGAGAAGAACGAGAAAACTTTTACCATTAAAGTACCCCTTATCAAATGGATATGATAAAGAAGATATTGATTCTGGAAGATGAAAAGCTCAACTCGGATAAATTACAAAGGTTACTGCTCAAAATAAGACCAAATTTTGAAATTGCTGGTATTTTGACCAGTATTAAAAAGACGGTGGATTGGCTCGCAGAAAACACAAGTCCTGATCTGATCCTAATGGATATACAATTGGCAGATGGTGTAAGTTTTGATATCTTTAACCTGGCGGACGTAAAATGTCCGGTAATTTTCACGACAGCATATGACGAATATGCAATCAGGGCATTCAAATATAACAGTATAGATTACCTGCTTAAGCCAATTGAAATAGATCAGCTGGAAGCCGCTATTGTGAAATTTGAAAGTTCTATACAGAGAGCGTACCAGCAATCCCCCTTAATTGAAGAACTACTCAGTCAAATCCGGCCGAAAGAATACAGATCACGTTTCTTTCTTCCATACCGCGATGGTTATAGAAAGATCAACGTAGAGGACATAGCTTTCTTTTATTCACATTTAAACATTAGCTATGCAAATCTTTTTAATGGAGAAAAAATTGTGGTACCCCAGATCCTCGAAGCGTTGGAACAAGAGCTGGAACCTAAAAATTTCTTTAGGATAAACCGGCAGTACATTGTTCACGTCAATTCCATTGAAAAAGTGCACAATTATTTCAATGGAAAATTAAAACTCAAATTAAAGAATAGTGCAGACAATGATATTATAGTTAGCAGAACAAAAGCCCCTTTATTTAAAATGTGGTTAGATTATTAATTAAGCAACAAATACCTTCTGACCCCATAAATAAATTTATTGGGGTTCAGAAGGCTATAATATCAACTTTTGGGCGAGTTGAATATTATTATTTTTTGGTATAGTTTGAATATTCTGTAATGGTCTGTACGCTTACTGCCTGCCCCATAAATTTAGCTAACATGTTGAGTTCCTGATTTACCGGCAGGTAACGTTTCGATTCATCATTTTTTGTATACTTTACAACTATGTCAAACTTTTCTGCATTGAGAATCTTAATTTTTACCGGCTTTTCATTAATGGACTGTACCTGCTCAATTTTCTTAGTTTTGAGATTGATCGTCATGTAAGATCTGCAATCTTTCATAAAAGCGGCATCTTTAGGAATAGAAGCCGGATCTGTTTTGTAGCTTATCACCAGGTGGTCTGCTGATTCTTTCTCAACCTTATAACTTGATTCATCTGTCTGGGTAGATTTAGACTCTTTGTTTTGGTTTTTCCTGAAGGTATTAACATCTCCTTTAGAAGGTGATTTCCCATCAACAGAAACTACAGTCCACTGTTCTTCTTTTGGGCTGGACGGATCATATTTAGCAATGGTTACTGTTTGTTTACCTGCAGTTATCGTTGTCTGTTTGAAATCAAAAGCAAAATCCTCTGGTTGCTGAATATTGTCTGCATTCAGAATACTGGCATCAATACCATATTTAGAAAGGGCACCCAGTACAGCTGATTTTTGGGCAGAGACTGCTAGCGAAGATATCAATAAAAGAAAAAGAGCTAATAGTGCCTTTATTCCATGACCTTGCAAATCAAACTTTGCTTTTTTGTTATTAGTTACTTTAGGAAATATTTCCTCATTTTGATTTTTAATGTTTTTCATTTTCTTATGTTATTATTTTGATGGTGTAAAATTACACGCTGCTAAAACTTATAACCTGGACTTCTTGAGCGAAGCAACAAAAACATCTGGTGAATTGTCGATCTGGGGAATTGAATTGATTGGAGATTTAGTGAAATCTGCTGATAAGATGAAAAAAGGTAAAATTGAATATCAAATACATCACTTTTTTACTGGCTTTCCTTTCTTATCTTTGCAGTTATATAGAGTTCTGTAAATTTATTTAAAAACCTATATAATACACGAAATAACAAGCATGGACGAAAAGATAATATTCTCAATGGCTGGGGTAAATAAGATTTACCCCCCTCAAAAACAAGTTTTAAAGAACATATACCTATCCTTTTTTTATGGCGCAAAAATAGGTGTTATTGGTTTAAATGGATCTGGAAAATCATCGGTTTTGAAGATCATTGCCGGTATTGACAAGGCCTTTCAGGGTGAAGTTGTTTTTTCTCCGGGCTACACTGTAGGCTATCTGGCACAAGAGCCGGAACTAGATGAAAACAAAACAGTTAGAGAGGTAGTTGAGGAGGGTGTAGCTGAAATTACTGCTATCCTTAAAGAATATGAGTCTATTAATGAGCAGTTTGGTCTGCCAGAGGTTTATGAAGATGCTGATGCAATGGATAAACTAATGGCTAAACAGGGCGAACTTCAGGATAAAATCGATGCTGTAAATGCATGGGAGCTAGACAATAAACTAGAGCGTGCAATGGATGCACTTCGTTGCCCGGATCCGGATACAAAAATTTCAGTATTATCAGGAGGAGAAAGAAGACGCGTAGCCATGTGTCGCCTACTACTTCAGGAACCAGATGTTTTACTACTTGATGAGCCAACCAACCACCTTGATGCTGAAAGTATTGACTGGTTAGAGCAGTTCTTAAAAGATTACAAAGGAACTGTAATTGCAGTAACCCACGATAGGTATTTCCTTGATAATGTTGCAGGATGGATTCTTGAATTAGACAGAGGTGAAGGTATTCCATGGAAGGGTAATTACTCTTCATGGTTAGATCAAAAAGCTAAACGATTGGCCCAGGAAGAAAAAACTGAAAGCAAACGTCAGAAAACTCTTGAAAGAGAGCTTGAGTGGGTACGTATGGCACCAAAGGCGCGTCATGCTAAATCAAAAGCACGTTTATCAAACTATGACAAGCTGGCATCAGAAGATTCAAGAGAAAGAGAAGACAAACTGGAGTTGTTTATCCCTCCTGGTCCGAGATTAGGAAATGTGGTTATTGAGGCTAACAATGTTACCAAAGCCTATGGCGACAAATTGTTATTTGAGAACTTAAGTTTCTCTTTACCTCCTGCCGGCATAGTAGGAATCATTGGTCCCAATGGTGCGGGTAAAACTACCTTGTTCCGTTTAATTACTGAACAGGAAACTCCCGATACAGGAACATTCCGAGTTGGAGAAACTGTTTCACTTGGTTATGTAGATCAGATGCATAATGATCTTGACCCTGCCAAAACAGTATATGAAAATATTACCGACGGATTAGATAATATCCAATTAGGTAACAAAGCGGTAAATGGCCGTGCATATGTTTCTAAATTTAACTTTAACGGTGGCGACCAGCAAAAGAAAGTTGGCGTTTTATCTGGTGGAGAGCGTAACCGCGTACATCTAGCTATTACTTTAAAGAAAGGCGCAAACGTATTGTTACTGGATGAGCCAACCAATGATATTGACGTAAATACCTTACGTGCACTGGAAGAAGCGTTAGAAAACTTTGGTGGTTGTGCAGTTGTAATCAGTCACGATCGTTGGTTCTTAGATCGTATCTGTACACACATTTTAGCATTTGAAGGAAACTCTCAGGTTTACTTCTTTGAAGGTAACTATAGTGATTACGAAGAAAACCGTAAAAAACGCCTTGGAGATGTAACTCCTCATCGTATTAAGTACAAAAAATTGGTATAATACCGAGATCTTGGTTTCGTCATCGTTAGACCCGAGTTCGTCACCCCGACGCTAGGAGAGATCTCTAGACCATGAGGTCTCTGTGAGCAAATCGATATAACCAAGAGATCTCTCCTATCGTCATCTCGACGATAGGAGAGATCTCTTGGTTATTTATATTGCTTTTGTATTCTTAACAGCAGCTCTTTGGTTTTTCTGATTCCTTCATCTTCGGATAAACTGTCACCTTCATATTCAATTCCTACAATGCCGCTCCATTTTGCTGCTTTTATAATCTTGAACATACGATCGTAATCGATATCCTTTTCGTCTCCTTTTTCATTGAAGTTAAAAGTCTTGGCGCTAATTCCTTTTGCAAACGGGACCAGATCAGTTACACCCTGGTACATGTCATACACTCTGTCGGCACTTACTCTAAAGTTTCCAAAATCAGGCAATGTTCCGCAATAAGGGCTATTCACCTGATTCATCACATCCGACAACCATTTTCCATCCGAAGAGTATCCTCCATGATTCTCTACTATAATATTGATCTTATTCTGCTTACCATATTCAGTTAGTCTGCCTAAACCATCAACCACTGCCGTTTTCACATCCTGTTCAGATCCGTTACCTGCGGCATTTACGCGAATTGTTTTACAGCCAAGTACTTTAGCTGCATCTACCCATTTATGATGATTTTCAACCGCCTTTAAGCGTGCTTTTTCATCCAGGTTACCCAGTTCACCCTCTCCATCAATCATGATCAGGTGGTTTTGAATTCCTTCATTTTGGGTTATACTTTTTAATTCTTTAAGATATGCCGGATCAGTCTCTTTTTTATTAAAAAATGGACTTACATATTCAACTATGTCAATACCGAAATCTTTTTTAGCTTTTACAGGGAATTCAAGGTTTGTTAGCTTACCTCCAAACAATGATTTATGCAAAGACCACTGAGCTAAAGATATACTGAAAAAATCTTTCGTTGGAAGCGCTAGTGTATCAAACGGAATTAAAGAAGAAAGTCCTGCAGCTGCAGATAACATTCCTAAATCTTTGAGAAAACTTCTGCGATCTTTAGTATCCATGGTTAATTTGTTTCTAGTGGTTTAGTTATATTAGTTACTGCCTAAAATAGAAAATAATTTCATTTTTTTTGAAAAAAATAAAATGCCCAATAGAGCTTTCTGGCTAAGATTTTGGGTCAAAATACATCAAGGGTGTAACACCCCCCACCACTGCCAAAAGTAAATAACTATTCTTTACTTTATTTTCTAAAACCAAAAGGGACTAAATAGTAATTAATGAAACCTTGTTGAAGTAGCTAAAACCTTAGACTCAACTCAGACTCTGTTCAGACTCTCCTCAGGCTCTGATTAGCCCCAGGTCTGAAAATACGCTCTTTTGATGCTTTTCAAAAACAATAAAGAAGCTGCTAAATTATATGGACCAAAATAAAAACGAAAATTATAAATATTATGGCAAAGATTAAGAGAGGAATTTTAGGATCATTTTCCGGAAAAATAGGGCCTATAGTTGGAGGTAGCTGGAAAGGTATACCCTATATCCGTGAGGTATCGCAAAAGATACCAAAAGAACGCAGTCAGGCGCAGATTGCCATCCAACAAAAAATGAAATTTATTAATAGACTATTGGTTCCTTTTCACCCTTACATCAATGTTGGTTTTGCCAACAATGCAGTACAGAAAACGGAGATCAGTGCGGCATTTTCTTTAAATTATCATTCAGCGTTTCTGGGGACTTACCCTAATTTAATCGTAGATTATAGTAAGCTTGTTTTAAGTGTAGGCACCTTGCCAATGATCAAAAACATTATAATGGAACTACCTGACAACAAAACCATAAAACTCACCTGGTTAAAGAACAATATCAAGCCCGCCTCTTTTGATGACCAGTTAATACTGATTTTGTATAATCAGGAATTACATAAAACAGATGGTTTAATTGGGGGTTTTAAGCGTACAGATGAGAAATGCTTTTTTAATTTTAACCCCAAATTTATAGACAGGCCTTTGCAGGTTTACGTCAGTATGGCTTCAATTGACAGGAAAAAAGTAGCAGATAGTATCTATTTAGGCACACTTTAACCGTAACACATGCTGTTTTAGTTTTCCTTATGGAAAAAACTATTTTTTTGTGAATTGATTATTAAAGAACATCAACTGAAATCCAATTGAATTTTTCCAGTAATCCCAGTTATGGGCTCCCGGTCTGATGGTAAAATCATGCGGTATGTTATTGTATTGCAGTTTTTCATGCAATTTGATGTTTACATTGTAAAAGAAATCTTCAGAACCACAGTCTATATTTAAAGCAAGTTTGTTAGGAACAAGCAGATAGATTAAATCAATTACAGAATTTGCTTTCCAGCGTTCGGGGTACTTATCTTCAGGGCCAAGGCGTTTGGCTATATCCCAGTTCAATGGAAAAGGTTTGATATCTACACCACCACTCATACTGCCAGCAGCGCTAAAAATATCCTGGTGTTTAAAAGCTAAGTACAGCGCACCGTGTCCGCCCATGCTTAAGCCTGTAATTGCACGGCCTTTTCTATCTTTTATGGTTCTGTATTTTTGATCTACCCAATTAACCAATTCGGTAGCTACATAAGTTTCGTATTTCCAGGCGGGATCTTCCGGACTATCAAAATACCAGCTGGTAACATTTCCATCGGGGCATACAATGATCATTTGATAATTATCAGCATAATCTTTAATAAGAGGCACCTTATTTACCCAACCGGAAAAAGAATCGCCTGCTCCGTGCAGCAAATAAACCGTCGGATAATTCTTACTTTCACTGTAACCTTCGGGAGTAATTACAACAGCTTTAATATTTTTCTTCATAGCAGCACTATAGGTCGACACGGTGTCAACCTTAGCTGCTAAAACTGATTCAGCACTTAAAAATGTAAGTATGCCGATAAGAAAACCCCATTTTTTCATTTTCTAATTGCTTATCCAGGTACATGCAGCTCCAACAAGAGCGGCATCTTCCCACATCTCGCTTTGCTTTATTACCACGGTTTTATTTACTAATTTTTCCTGCAATTTAGTAATAAAATAGTCCCATGTTTTGGCAATGTTTCCACCGATAACCAATACCTGAGGATTTTCGTCGGCAATAAAATCATTTAGGAAAGCTGCCAGATTTGTAGAAAATTCCTCAAACAATTGCTCTTTAACAGATTCGTCTGCAGTAGCAAGCAATTCTTCAACATTTTTTGCTTCTTTTCCGGTTAGCTCTTTATAGTGTTTTAAAAACCATCTTGTTGAGATGTATTCCTCTGCAATACTGTCTAAGAAAGGCACAAATGCCCTGTTTACGTCAATAACCTGTCCTTTACAATTACTTGTTGAGCCCAGGCCTGTTCCTAGTGTTACGCCAATTGCTTTTTCAAAATCTGAAGCTGCTCCTGAGGCAAGTTCGCCTCTTAAAAAGGCTTCTGCATCATTTATAAAAACGATATGTTCACCTGGAATATCTAATTTTTCAGATAAAATGGTGCGGATATTTAATCCATATAATGAATCATATTTCTGCATACCTTTCATCAATGAAATCCCTTCCTGATAATCGAAAGGCCCTGGCATAGCAATTCCAATTCTTATGGTCTCATCATTAGATTTTAAAATTAACGATGAAAGTGCATCTACCCATGATTGGATAATTACATCTGCGCTATCCATTGATGCAACGCGTAAACGCTGCATTGAACTATCTATAACTTTATATGTACTACAGTCTACATGTGCTGCGGTGATGTGAGAGCCACCTATGTCAACCCCAATGAAGGGAAGTTTAGAGGTTTTAGTATTCATTTATTTAGGTCTATTTGGTTAACAATAGAATTGATTTGATTCTACAACTCAAATAAAGGCATTTAAACCGTTTTAGCAAAATTTATTTATATTTTTTTCTTGATGCTTAACGAACAGAAAACCATAAATAAGTTAGGCCTGCTGGAAAATACAGTTTATTTCTGTGGTCTGGGTCCACGTTTGTAAATAACAAGGCCATTTAAAAAATTACGAAGAATCTGATCTCCGCAAGGCTTAAAGTTTGGATGATCATCACTCCTGAAAAAAGATCCGAGTTCACTCTTAGTGATCTTAAAGTTTACTAATTCCATGATCTTAATGATATCATCATTAGTTAATTCAAGTGCTACACGCAACTTTTTAAAAATATCGTTATTGCTCATATGTTGAGTTTTATATTATAAATTCAGTAGATGTTTTTAGTTCAATTACATTGCAACTTCAATCTTAACCTTTTTCCCTTTAATCTTCTCATTTACCAAAGATTTCAGAATCCGGTTAATCATATTCCGTTTTACTGCAACGTACGATGACTGATCTTTAACTTCAATCAGTCCCACATCTTCTTTTTGCAAACCACCTTTTTTAAGTAATAATCCGACAATGTCAATTTTATTTACTTTGTCTTTTTTTCCGGCTGCAATATATAAGGTTTGCCATTCGCTATCTCCTGGCAATACAAAATCTCCTTTTAGATTTTCAGTCTCAATATCTGACTTTAAAAATGGGTATTTTTCATCATCAGCTATAATAAGATATGCAGTACCCTTAGCGTTCATCCTTGCAGTACGTCCATTCCTATGCAAAAATGCGTCCTCAGTATATGGCAATTGATAATGAATAATACACTGCACTTCAGGAATATCTAAACCGCGTGAAGCAAGATCGGTAGTAATAAGAATTTTTATACTTCCATTTCTAAACTTCAGCAGAGCTCTTTCTCTTTCATCCTGTTCCATTCCGCCGTGAAATATGTCATGCGCCAGATCTTTGTCGATTAACAAATCACTGATACGGTCAACTGTTTCCCTGTGATTGCAAAAAATCAAAGTATTTTTATTCCCAATTTTACAAATAAGCTTCAACAAGGTATCCAGCTTATCTTCGGCAGTAGTAAGCACTTTCTTAAGCTTTAAATCGGGAACAACTTTTACATCCTTTAGAAAATTGATCTCTACCGGATTACGTACACCTGTAAACTCAGGAATCTCTTCCATAGCTGTGGCCGACGTAAGTAAACGTTGTTTTAAAGAAAGGAGCTTATGGATGATATATGACATATCCTCCTGAAAGCCGAATTCGAGTGCTTTATCAAATTCATCAAGCACAAGTGTGCTTATTGTAGATTCATCAAAGTTTTCATGGCGCAGATGGTAAGCTATTCTTCCTGGTGTACCAATTAGTACCGCAGGAGGTTGTTCCAGATTATTTCGCTCTGTTCTTACCGGGTGACCACCATAGCAGCAATTCACCTTAAAACCAGTGGACATCTGCTTAAAAACACTCTCAATCTGCAAAGCAAGTTCACGGGAAGGAACCAACACCAAAGCCTGTACTCCCTTAACCTCTGCTTTTAAGTTGTTTAGAATAGGTAATAAAAACCCTATTGTTTTACCAGAACCAGTTGGTGCCAGCAAAACTATATCTCCGCCTTTTTTCCATGCAGCAACAGATGCCTGCTGCATTTCATTTAATGAAGCGATTTTTAAATTTTCCAATACCTTTTCTACCATCATGGCGCAAAGATAGCGGAATTAAGGCATTAAAACTTCAGATACTTCTTTCTTAAGTGTTTCATCGAGCTATTCAGCTTAATTTCCATATTCATTAGCATATGCCCTCTTTCGGAAATCCATGTAGTCATTTTCCAATTTGCATGCTTAATTGGAGTATATACTCTATCATACACCATTTCATTATAATCTACAGATGCCCTACTCTGCTGCATCAAATAAAACTCATTTATCAATTCTGTCTTCATAATGATTTTAATCTGATTAATTTATTATTGGTACATTTATATATACAATCTCACCCAGCGCCGTTTTGTTTTAACGAATATTCTATTTGTAATAGTATAGCACACATTATTAAAGATACTAAAATCTACAACAAAACAACACACTAAACTGTTGACAACTAGAGAATTGTTAGCAATTAAACAATAAAGAATTAACTTCATTTTAATTTAATCCTCTTATTTTTAGGAAACCTGAATACGGGTTGTTTATGATAACACCAATTAGCGTATGATCTGGAAAAAATTTAGTGGCGAGGTAATCCACGCACCCATCTTAGAAGAAGTAGAAAAAGCCATCATCAGAGAAACTGAAAAAGGCTACCACCTTAAAGTCTGCATAGGCACAGATTCCCAGGTCAAAGGAGCATTAACTGATTTTGCGACTGTAATAGTCCTGTTAAGGGAGCAGCATGGAGGGTTTATGTACATCCATCAGGAGAAAACCCCTCAGCGAATGAGCATAAAGGAAAGGATGCTTATTGAAGTTCAAAAGTCTATTGAAACAGCTTATTCAATTTGCGATCTTTTGGATTTGTATGATGTAGATCTGGAGGTACATGCCGATATCAATACTAACCCAATGTTTAAATCAAACAAAGCTTTAAACGAGGCTATGGGCTATATTTTAAGCATGGGTTTTATTTTTAAAGCAAAACCAGAAGCTTTCGCCAGCTCTACCTGCGCAGATAAAATGGTACATTAAACATTACCATTTTGTTGTCGAAACTGTAGCGGGTTGTTTTACTTCTTGCTTGGGCTCAGCCTGGGTGTTACTCATCATAACTTTCAGTTTGGCCGCAATTTTATTTGATTCGTTCACAATAGCATTCATGTTATTGTCCCATTCAGAGCGGTTTAGCTTACCTGGCGATTTCTCCAGGGCCGTACTAACTGAAGTGGGCACAAAATTACCATACCTATCACGCTCATAAGGGGTAATTACAAAATCACTTAAAATCAAGCGGTATTTATCACTGCGCAATTCAACCGCAATAGTATAAGCCACTTCACCTGATGGATGCCCAATACTCCCTATCCCCTTCTGTAGTATCAGCTTACCCGTACCAAAGAAAGCCGTATCTTTTTCTACAGATTTCAATTTTACAGATTTCGAATTGGTTTTAAAGAAACGTTTCGCATTGGCAGCCATTATATCTTTGTGTACAGACTTAACTTCTGTTATCTCTAAAAATGTGTACTTACCATACTCATTCATTGGCAAAACTTTATTTTGAGAAAATGAGCTGAGTGTAAGTAATAATAAAGGCAGGATCAATGATAATTTCATAGGTTATGTTGTAAAAAAGGCTGTCGGAAAAATGCTTCCGACAGCCCTAAATTAAAAAATAAGTTTTGTATTTCTTAGAATGCGTAAACAGCAGCCAAAGAAACTTGAGTAGCTGATTTTGTAAGTGAACCGCTTTCTTTAAGGAACTTGGCAGTAGAACCATTATCAAGTCTTACCTCAGGTATAAAGGTTAAGCCTCCTGCTTTTAAATTTCCTGAAAGGGTTACACCTATAACACTTTCTCCTGCATCAGGCCCAGCAGCCACACCGCCATTTTTCTTAGCTTTAAAGTACTCCCCCCTCAAACCTAAAGCAACAGCCGGTGAAAATGCATACTGAGGATAAAGAGCTGCACCAGTAAAACCAGTATCTTTAAGACCCTGTCCGGCTGACCAGTCAGCAGCGTTCAATCCCAATTTAAATTTATCAGTAACCTGGTAAGCAGTGGTTAAATCAATTTCAGTTCCTGAAACGTAACCAGTTGCAAGGTTAAGATAAGCTGTCCAACCCTCAACAGGAGCAACCATTAATTGAGCACCCAATGTTGAAACGCCGAATTTAGGACTTGCAGCATAATTATTCCACGCATCATTAAATGCACCTACCATTAAACTAACTTTTGGAGAGAATGCATAAGTGGCTTTAATACCAGCATTCTGGAACGGACCATTAGTAAATAAGTAAGATGTAGAATAGTTAAAGTTAGCTGCCGGAGAAATCACTTCATATCCAATAAAAGTACCCATAAAACCTGCCGTCATTGTAAATTTATCAGTAAAAGCATAATTAACGTACAAGTTTTGAATATGAAATGACTCTGTTCCCTCAGGAACCAATGAGCCACCCTGGCCTCTCGGGCCAAACGATAGCTCACCCACAAAAGAAGCTTTTCCTGTTGTTTTTTTCAAAGCCAAATCGATCATTCCAATAGAAACTGAGTTCTGGTCAGGAGCAAAGCTTGTTGGAATGTTTGATATTTTTGAAAAATCATATTTATAATAAGTATCAACTGAACCCGAAATTTGTAAAGGAGTTTCAGCGGCTTCCTGAGCATAGGTAGCCGAAACAATAGATAATAATGCTATAGTCAGTATTGATTTTAATTTCATAATTTTCGGTTTGAGGTTGATAATTCAGATAGTTTTGGTTTATTAAAATGCCGGGTTGTTGATCTCTTGTCCTGTTGATTCAACAATCAAAGTACCTTGAGAATATTTCTCATTATGTTGAGAAGCATCTAATCCTTCTTCTTCTTCTTCCGAAGTAACACGGATTGGCTGTACTACGTTGATTAGTTTGAAAATGATGAAAGAAACAACAAAGCTGAATATGATTACAATTACAGCTCCTTTAAGCTGAGTAAAGAAAAACTCAGGATTTCCATAAAACAACCCGTCTGCACCAGCGCTGTTAACAGTTTTAGTAGCAAATACACCGGTTAAAAGCATACCAACAATACCACCTACACCATGGCAAGGGAATACGTCTAATGTATCATCTAAGCTGGTTTTTTGTTTCCATGAAACAACAAGATTAGAAATAACTGCTGCAATTACACCAATAAAGATACTTGACGGAATACTTACGAAACCAGCACCTGGCGTAATGGCAACCAAGCCTACTACAGCACCTATACAGAAACCCAAAACTGAAGGCTTTTTACCTCTTGCTACATCAAAGAACATCCAGGCTAAACCAGCAGCACCAGCTGCAGTATTAGTAGTTAAGAAAGCTGAAACTGCAAGACTATTGGCACCTAAAGCAGATCCTGCATTAAAACCAAACCAACCGAACCAAAGCAAACCTGTACCTATTAGTACATAAGGAATATTGGCAGGCGGAACTTCCTGATGTTCAATATGAGATTTTCTACGTTTTAAAACCAAAGCACCAGCCAGGGCAGCCATACCTGCAGAGATGTGTACAACGGTACCACCTGCAAAATCAAGTACACCCATTTTTAAAAGGAAACCTTCAGGAGACCATGTCCAGTGTGCTAAAGGAGAATAAACAAATAGAGCAAACAATACAATAAACAAAATGTAAGATGTAAAACGAATACGTTCTGCAACCGCTCCAACAACTAAACCCGGAGTAATGATAGCAAACATCAATTGGAATACCGCAAACAGTGAAAGCGGAATAGTTCCCCATGCCGGACCAGAATTTACACCCTGAAAGAACAAAAAGGTTGTTGGATTACCTATAAATCCTCCAATTGTATCTCCAAATGCAAGACTGAAGCCTACAACAATCCAAAGTACGGTAATTACACCTGCAGCTACCACACTTTTAATCATAGTAGAAAGAACATTTTTACGATGAACCATACCACCGTAGAAGAATGCAAGCCCTGGAGTCATTAAAAATACAAGAGCTGCAGCAATTAATACAAATGCAATATCAGGCGCACTGTATTTTCCCTCGTCAAAATTAGGAAGCAAGGGAATAAAAAGAGCCAAAATTGCAATTATTAATAAAACTGCAAATGGACCCCACTGTTTAAATAAAACTTTTGCCATAAATGTTAGATTTTACTAGTTTATAATTATACTTTATCTGATTTTTTGATAAAACTAGATAAAATTTTCAATTATTCACATTTTTAATCAAACAAAAACAACACAAAACACTAAAAAAATCAAAAAACACATCAAAAAACATTATAATTTAATAAAATCACTGCCAATTTTTTAAATATTTATCACATTCAACACAAAAAGACCTTTATTTTTTAACAAAAACATAAAAATTAGCAAAAAACAAAAAACAGGAATAAAAAACCAGCAAACAGAAAAAAAATGACAAGAATAAATATGAAAAACAATTTTAGCCTATTTAGTGTATATTGAAATACATTATGAAATCATATCACTTGACTTTTAAGCAGAAATTACCAATATCTATAAAGGAAACATGGGATTTTTTCTCTTCTCCGATGAATTTGGCTAGAATAACTCCAAAAGAGATGTCATTTACGGTAACTTCAGATCAAAACCACCTTGAAGAAATGTATCCGGGAATGATTATCACGTACAAAATCTCTCCATTGGGAGGAATAAAGCTAAATTGGATGACTGAAATCACTCATATTAGAAAGAATGAGTATTTTATCGATGAGCAGAGATTTGGCCCTTATAAGTTCTGGCACCATCAACACCACTTCAAAGAAATCGAGGGTGGGACAGAAATGATAGATATTTTAACATACGGACTCCCAATGGGTATTTTTGGCAGCATAGCCAATAATATATTTGTTGCAGATAAGCTGCAGCAAATATTTAATTTCAGAAAACAAAAGGTTATTGAATTATTTGGAGCTTATACGGAGACTATTTAGAAACCTCCGGATAAGCAATTCATTAATGGAAGAAAACGGAGGCATCAACATCCTTAAGTTTACCAGAAGGTGTTTTATATTGCAATTTCAACATATAACCGCCACCACCTTCTAAAAACATAAGCTCAAATGGATGGTAACCTTTTTCAAGAGCTATCTGAGCTGATTTTTCAATAGATGTATGCATCCCATCGCTATCAATAAACACTTTATCACCCAACTTTAGTACACTTCCATCATCGGACCGCAATGCGAACGAATAAATGCCAGTTTCTTCTGCATAAAAATAACCTTTATGACGAGTAGCAAAGCTCTCTGCTGTTTTAGCCACAGGAATTTCAATTGCTGCAGTTATACTTTCGCTAGCTAGATCTTTTTCGTCTATTGCATTTACAGTTTTATAAAACTTTGGATAATACGAAAACTTAAGACCTTTTGCAGGTGATGATAGCTGTACAGGCTTCATATAATCCTGATGTTCGTAATTTATTGTATAGACATCGCCTCTGTTACCATTTGGCCTAAAACCAGCCACTTTAAATTCAACAGGCTTGGTTACAGTTAAATCTTTACTGAAAATTTTCGATTGAGTGGTTGGCAATGTACCATCAGTAGTATACCTTATTGTTAATCCGGCAAGCGGTTTATTTATATGTAATGTACCCTTATCAACAAAAACGCTCTGAGTAGTGAAACCATCCAGATCTGGAAGACGATAGTTTATATTCATAGCATCCAGTAAAGAAAAGTGTTTTTGCACACGCAGTTCAAAGTTATTCCAATCCACGCCTCCATTATACCATGCTACTTCAGCCATTGCCAGCATTCTTGGAAACACCATATACTCCAATCTTCTTTCTGAAGGAATATACTCGGTCCATATATTAGCCTGAACACCAATGATAAATTTCTTTTCATTTTCTGTGATGTTAAATTTATATGGATCAAAAGAATACACCTTCTTTAAAGTACCTCCATCCTGTTGAGCATCAAAATAACAGAACTCACCTGGAGTCATAATCACATCATTTCCTTTTTCCGCTGCATGCTTAGGTGCTGTAGGCACCCAGGTTCTCCAATACATCATCGTTGCTGTTGGCGATACTCCACCATCCAGTATTTCATCCCAACCAATCAGCTTTTTCCCTTTACTGTTAAAAAACCGCTCCATTCTACGCACAAAATAACTTTGCAGCTCATCCACACTTTTAAGCCCCTCTTTCTTCATCAACGCTTCACATTCAGGCACATTTTTCCAGCTGGTTTTTTCAACTTCATCGGCGCCCAGATGAATGTATTTGCTTGGAAATAATGCAGCAATCTCTGTAAATACATTCTCAGCAAATTCAAAAGTTGTTTCTTTACATGGGCATAAGGGCTCTGAGAAGTCCTTTGCCTGCCCACCTTTACCATGAGAAGTTAACCAGGGCATAAGATTAGTTGCAGCCATCATATGACCCGGCATATCAATTTCAGGTATGATCTCTATTCCCCTAGAATCAGCATACGCAATTAGTCCGCGCATCTCTTCCTGAGTGTAAAATCCCCCATACATCTTTTTACCATCGATCATCTTAAAGTGCTTTTCAGGAATAGCGTAGTCTGGATTTGTTTTAGAAAGCGCAATACAGCTAGAATCCTGACCGTTCATCTCTCTCCATGCACCTTTTGATGTCAGCTCAGGATACTTCTTGATTTCGATCCTCCAACCCTGATCATCCGTTAAATGCAAATGGAACTTATTAAATTTATAATAAGACATCCTATCTATCATTTTTCTCAGATAAGACAGATCAAAGAAATGGCGGGAAACATCAAGATGAATACCTCTCCAGGAAAAACGTGGAGCATCTTCAATTTTCACACAAGGAATGGTAATTGCACTCAGTAATGATTTTTGTAAAACCTGTTTGTGCCGAAATACCACAGTTCCCATCAACTGTTTCAAGCTGGCTACAGCCCAGAAAGCACCTTGTACAGACGCGGCCTTAATTACAATGGCATTTTTTTCAACCGATAATGTATAACCTTCATTTGCAATCGAAGGATCAAGACCTAAAGTAATTGTATTTGCTGCTGCTTTTCCTTGTTTAACCTGCGCAAAAGTAGCCTTCAATTCATTTAAGGCCGGAGCCAGGCTTTCTGAATTTTCAGCGAGAAGCAGTTTTGTAGCTGTGGTCCACTGAAAATTACCCGCAGCGGGAATAAGTTTTACTGGCTGGGGAATAATAGCATATGTAGCATCTTTTTGCTGAGCAAATGCCGAAAGCACGCAAATCAATAAAACTAAAGTGACCTTAAGTTTCAACGTAATAAAGTTCTTCATAAAATTTCCGGTAATCTATTTAGCTATGTATTCTGATCCTTGCACTATACCTCTGCGTTCGATTTCTTTATCAATATAAGTTTGAATAGCAGATTTATTTAGCCCCCAGTTAGGTGCTATTAACAAATCCCAATCTGATATTCCAAACAGTCTCTGAATCACAATATCAGGTCTCAATAATGGAATTAATTTACAAAGCAGATCTGTATATTCTTCTAATGAGAACAACTTAAATGGCTCTTTTTTATACTTTACTCCCATAATAGATCCCTCAACTATGTGCAGGTGATGGAATTTTACGAATTTAATTTGAGGGAAACGGTTAATTTCATGAATGTAACCCAACATCATTTCTTCAGTTTCCCAGGGGAAGCCAAAAATAGTGTGCACACATAAATCAAGCTTGCTGTTTTCGAGCAGCTTAACTGCTTCAACAAACTCACCATGACTACATCCTCTATTGATCTGATTAAGTGTTTCGTCGTATATCGATTCCATACCCATCTCTAAATCTACATCAAAGCGATCGGCATAACTTTCAAGTAAAGCAACCTTTTCTGCATCAATACAATCTGGTCTGGTACCTACTGAAAAACCTACAACATCTTCTGTATTTATAGATAGGGCCTCATCGTACATCATTTTCAGGTAATGTACCGGAGCGTAAGTATTGGTATTAGGCTGGAAATAAACAATAAATTTATCGGCTTTGTAAAAACCCTTTCCTCTTTCCATTCCCTGTTCCAATTGCTCACGTATGGTTGGAAGTTTTCTTGAAAGTTCAGGAGTAAAGGAGTCGACATTACAATAAGTACAGCCTCCATAACCTTTACTACCATCTCGGTTAGGACAAGTAAATCCACCATCAACTATTACTTTAAACACACGCTGGCCATTGTATTTCTCCTTAAGGTGCGTTCCGTAATTTTTATATCCTTTTATTCCCTGATCCAGTAAAGTTCCCAATTGCTTTTTTTTCTTGCAAAAATACAGCTTTTAATTTATTTCTGACAAAGAATGATTGTTAACGGCTAGATAGCGACTATCATAGCAGAAATTAAGCACTTTTTAACCCCTTAACTTTCTTAATTGGCCAAAGTGTAAAAATTACAGACAAGGTACCAGCGAATAATCCTAAAAGTATTGAAAGCAATTTTCCGTTAAAACTATAATCCTGAGGGATGCTAAATTGCACCAATAGCATAAACAACAAAATAATGGACGAAGTTGTTAATCCGTTGATTCCTGCCATCTTAAACATGAATTTGTTTTTGATAAAATTATCCGGCAGTACAAATCCTGCTTTTCCTTCTTCAGAAAGTGCTATCGTTTTTTTTAAAATATCAAAGGTGATAATAAATGGAAGCAGCAATGCCATAGGCAGCAGAAATCTCGCGATGCAATACTCGCCTTCAAATAAATGAACCGCGTTGAGATCTTTAAAACTAAAATAAGGTATAATCGTGTTAGCAATAACATTGGGTATAAAGTAAAACAACAAGTTTCTTTGAACAAGCCTTCTTAATACCACGTCATCACTTTTTAGATCTTTAAGCATAACTCATCATCAACTCTCGATGTAATAATTCCAATGCTTTATCCTTGATTGCTTCCGCTTCATTTTCAGGTAAAAAAGCATAATTTGAACAAAATGTAAAATCCATTTCTCCTTTAAAAGTGCTTACAACTATGGTATTGGGATTTCTCCATGGGAAACCAACTGTAGGGCTATAGATCGCTTCCACCTCAAAGGAATTATAACTTTCAGGAATTCCCAGCCTGCCCATATTGGAAAAAGTTACATCATGGCTTCCATCAGTAGTTAATAAATACTTTACCATCTTATTTACGGATCCATGGAAATATTCACTCATGATCAACAGCTCATGAACTTTCATGGAGGCAATTTTTGTATTCAAATCCTCTTTCAATTTCTTTGCTTTTTCCCAAAAACCTTCAACCTTATCATCAACTGATAATTCAGCAATAGGAGCAAAAGCAAACATGTTGTCATCTTTTATTTCAGTAACAAATTTCCTCACGTCAACCGGACAAATAACTTTACCATGAGCTTTATCTCCTCTAACGGATTGAAATGCATTTAATAAAATAAGACACAATGCGGAATGGACACTCGCTCCTGCGGCCTTGCATTCGGCAGTAAGTGCAGCTGTGCTGTCCGCATCCAACCTCCAATGAAGTAAATAATTTTGACCGACAGGCTTATTAATTTTTGTAGATTTGAACAGGAAAAACAGCCTTGCCACAACCGAAAAAAACCTGGCCTTTAAAACCTTTCCTTTACTCGCTTTAAAGGATGGAGAAAGTAACCCTTCCATAGAATTAAACGGCAGGTAACTAGACAATTCCTTTTCTGGTTTATCTAGTAATTCCAGTACTTCACTCATCAAGGTTACAAAAGTTGTACCGTCGCAAATACAATGTGGGCAAACAAGAATCAGATCAGACACTTCAGCATCCTTAAGCCATACTACTCTTGCTAATGGTGCATTCTTTCCGTCAAATAGTTTTCTCCACTCAACTTTAGATTGTATTTTCCAGTCATTATCACTAACCCTCTCACTAATTCTAATTGGAATCTCAGCAAGCTTGTTGCTCGAAACAAAATAAGGAACGCCAGCATTGTCTTCCTTTATACTTGCCCGTAGTAAAGGGTGTTTTTGCTGGACCTTGTTCAGTGCATTACGCAACCTTTCAAGTGTAAAACTACCACGAATAGTTACTGCAAACACACAATTTAAAGGGGTAGAAGAATCTACATACATAATCCTTTCTCCCATAATCAGTCTTCTTCTCATAGCTCATTCAATATTTGCATCATTTTTTCTTTAATCGCCTGCGCCTCATCGTAAGGAATAAACCCATCGCTGGCAATAAATGTAAAATCCATCTGCCCAAGATAAGTTGAGGTAACAAGTGTTGTTGTATTCCCCAACGGACCGATTACAGAGGGGCTAAAAATAGTTTCCACAGCAAAGTTTTTATATAGATAAGGAATATCTACCCTACCCAGATTAGAAAACATGCAATCGTTACTAGACTTACCATACTTCAAAAAATCAGTGAACTTATTTAATGATGAATGAGATTCTTCCATCATCATAATCGTTTCATAAGGATCTAGCTTTGCCGTTTTCTTATCAATGTCTTCCTGCATTCTTTTTGCATCGGCAAAAAAATCGAGGCCCTTATCTGCCGAGACCACCAGCATCAAGCCAAATGCAAAAATGTTATCTCTCTTTATTTTCGGTGCAAACCTGCGAATATCAACAGGGAGTGAGATTTTATTATGAAAGTTCTCTTTCCTGACTTCCTTAAAAGCGTTTAATACTGCTACACATAAGGCTGTATTAACAGTAACTCCTTCAGATTTGCACTTACGGATTAACCTGTCGCTCAATTCTTTTTCAAGCTTCCAGTGGATCATATAATCCCGTTTCCTTTCAATCACTCTTTTCTTAACCGGAACAAGCCACAAAAACAGATTTGCCACACTTCCAATAACTTTAGCTTTAATGATCTTTTTCCTGTTGTTAAGAATCGAACCTGGTATAATATCTTCAATCCTTAAAATTGGTTCTTCCTTACCGATCTCTATTGATCCGTCATCTATAAGCAGAAGCAACTCAGCTAAAATTGCCATGGCCGAACCTCCATCACAAAGGCAATGATGGATAACCATTATAAACTCAGAAAACTCTTCTCCTTTTACCCATACCAACCTCATTAAAGGGCCTGATCTTGTATCAAACAAAGTCGACCATTCTCTTATTGACTCTGTTTTCCAGTCATCATCAGTATTCCGCGTAACAATCCTTAAAGGAATTTGAAGTTCAATTCTTTCGCTGACTACAAACCAGGGCCTTGACTTTTGATCATCCATTACAAAGGCATTCAAAAACGGATGTTTCCCCTGAAGTTTACGTAATGCACAGCGCAAGCTCTCTATCTCAAAATTACCCCTTAATTTTATGGGGATTACAGCATTAAAGGGCGTTTCTCCATTACCATGAAGCATTCTTTCGGCAAATAGAAGTTTTCTTTTCATACAAATTCTTCCAATAACTGTACTGCTTTATCATTTCCTCCGGCAGCAATAAATGTTTCTTTAATTCTCAAAGAGGCGTTTCTATACACCGGATTTTCAAGCAATTCGAACACTGCCTTTCTCATGTCCTCAATGCGTAACCTCTTATAACGGATCTTGATCCCGCAACCGGCATTTTCAATAAGTCTGGCAGTATGAAAATGATCGTAAGCAATTGGAGTGATCAGCATTGGCAATCCGTTAATAAAAGTATCGTTAACGGTATTAAAACCTCCATGACAAATCACGGCATCCATTTTTGGCATCAGTTCGGCTTGTGGAACAAAACCATTAACAATAAAGTTATCCGGCCATTGCTCGAAAATATCCGGATTGGTTGCCGCCACTATAGTTACGGGAGCATCTGCAAAAGCTTCAATGAGCTTACCAAAAAACTCTTTTCTAATGTCAACCAGCAAAGTTCCCAGCGAAACAAATACTTTAGGAGTAGTTGCTTTTCCTAATCTCTCCCAATCAAATTCTGCATGATTTGGCCGACCTTTAACAGGGCCAACAAATTTCATATGGGGCATAGAATCCTGAATCCCGGCAAACTCTTCAGAAGTAAAAACAATATTCATTTTATGTGAGTGAATAACAATGTCATCACCATTCACACCGAATTCCCGCTGTAATCCTTTAATCAGGTTTTCCTGCCATTCAAATATTTTAGGTGCACTGTTCGCTGTATCACCCATTACATCGGGTGGTACCGGCGTAGTGGTAACACATGGAATTCCTTTAATATAAGCACATAATGCTCCGGCAAAAGTGATACAATCGTTTATAATTACATCAGGCTTCCACGCCTCTACAAACTTGCTCAGGCCCTTCATCATGATACGGGCAACAGGCACATATGTTTCTTCTAGGGCCAGTTTCATTACTTCCGGACCAGAGCAGGCGGGGCCATCATCCTGACGCTTTAATATTCTTTGCAGTTCATCCTGATGTTCAATCAGATCGTTGCGCGGATATATGTACTCGCCCCCCTCCGGGATATGAGAATCTGCAAGTGGTGTAACACCAAACCATTTAACATCGTGACCTTTGGCAATCAAACTAGCTCCGATACTTAACGTTGGACTTACATGACCAAAAAAAGGTGGCACAACGAACAAAAACTTTGACATAATTCTATTTTAATTATTTAATACTTCAACACACCTTACCGCACTTAATCGCACAAGCAGATCAGCAGCAGTCTCCGTTCCACCGGCCTCTTCAAAAGATGCTCCTATCTGCTGCGCAGCTTCCCTGAATGAACCATTGTTTAAAATTTCCTCAACAGCTTCCTTAAGGTGCTTTGATTTAAACCGATTGAAATTCAACCTCAAACCTGCCCCCACTCTAACCACCCTACCAGCAACGTGCGATTGGTCGTACGCAATAGGCACAACCACCATTGGCAAACCATTAGTTAAAGTTTCACATACCGTATTATGGCCACCGTGACAAACAACTGCATCCAGATAAGGCAACAGCTCCAGTTGAGGAACGTTGCGTTGAACAATAAAATTCTGAGGCCATTCAGCAAACAAAGAAGGATCAGAAACTATAACAACAGTTAAGGGTTCTCCGGCAAATGCCTCTATTACTTTAGCAAAAAAGTTCTTCTTATGTTCATGATCAAACGTAGTTCCTATACTTACCAGAACTTTTGGTTGCCCGGCTCTACGTTCCAATTCTTCCCAATCAAAAGCTGTTTGCCCTTCTCTCTTATGGATAACAGGGCCTACAAACTGGTAATTAGAAGGCAATTTCATTTCACCAAAAAATGCTTCAGAAGTCAAAACCATAGTTAACAGATCTGAGCAGGCAATGGAGTTCTCCCTTTCAACACCTAACTCCTTTTGAAGCGCCACAATCCGGTTCACCTCCCATTCATGGATCTTGGGAAGTTCATCCATAACCTTTATTGCGGCTGGTGCTGTGACGGAAGTTGCATAAGGAATATTTTTATTCACTGCAGCAATAGCACCAGCAAACATCTGATGATCTGTAATTATCAGATCCGGTTTAAACCTATCCAACAAATTCACAATACCCTCATAACTATGTCTATTCAAAGGAATCAAAACTTCCTCATAAAGGAATTTGATGCTATCTATACCGTAAACTATCTTTTTTGTAATGATATCAAGGTATTTTTCGCTGTCTTGTTTCTGCTGGTCGCTTTCATCATACTCGATCAGGAGTAACTGCCCACCTTTAGGTAGGCGCAAAACCAGCGATTTATCCAGACTAATCCAGGCTACTTCATGACCTCGGTTCAATAAAACAGCACCTATGCTTAATGTAGGATTAATATGTCCCGTTAAAGGAGGAACTATGAATACGAATCTAGCCATTATTAAAAAATGCTTCTATGATATTTCCAATACTTACCGGCTCCTGTATAGGGATATTATGGTCGCCGTTCACCTCAAGCAAAGCTGCTCCTCTTATTTTATTTTTCAGTTTCTTACCTGCTCCCAGGCAATTAGATTGCGTGCCGTATAGCAACAAAGTGTCTTGCTGTATAGATGAAATCTCAGCCGCACTAAAGAACTCCTTCTCAAGAATCATATCACTCTTTATGCTGGTTTCATGAAAAAGATACTCGTACATACGATGATTACGCTCCATCTGTCGCTTACCCATTTTCACTTTCGTTGTATCAGTAAAATTGGTTACATAATGTTCCAAAAACTCCCTGCTGTAATCATCAATAATATCCCTCGTTTTATCATCATTAGGATCAGGTGCTTCTATAACAGCAAGTTTCCCTATCTTGTCAGGAAAGCGTGCAGCCATTTTCAAAGTAATAAGACCTCCAAAGCTATATCCTGCCAGATGTACTTTATCAATCCCTAAACGCTCCATCAGGCTCAAAAGATCATCAGTCATACTGTTCAGGTCATAGCCATTTTCTATTCTTTCACTTAAGCCATGACTCTTAAGATCGTACATCACTACATGAAAGTGCTTAGCCAGAATGGGAGCGATATTGAAATAGTAAATAGAAAGGTTGCTAAACATCCCATGAACAAGCAGCACAGTTTCTGCAGCTCCTTTATTCAGCTCCTGAATATGCACCCCCCTGTTATTTACTTCTATTACTGGCATTCTTCTATGTAATTAACAATTGTACCCAGGTTCAGATTGATAAGCTGATCAAGATCCATGTTAGACAACCATCCCGTAAAGTCTATCTGCTCACCAAAATGTGCCTTAATTTTCTCAGAGAACGATACAATTTCAATAC
The DNA here is from genome assembly GCF_001636695.1 of Pedobacter panaciterrae. Lineage (GTDB taxonomy): Bacteria > Bacteroidota > Bacteroidia > Sphingobacteriales > Sphingobacteriaceae > Pedobacter > Pedobacter panaciterrae_A. The sequence continues at coordinate 91,073 of NZ_LGEL01000011.1, read as the reverse complement.
TATCCATCTCGAGATCCTTAGTAAAAGAGCTTTCCATAGTGATATCCATTTCTTCCACAAACTCTTCCCCTATCACCTCTGTAATAAATTGTTTCATAAGATCAAAGATCTCGTTGCTGTTCAGTTTTGCTGTCGATACTACTGCGTCCATCCGATTATATAGTTTTTATGTTTTATTGTTTTTATGAATACGTCGTTAATTCTTAATTCTTCTCCCCTGATTTCCTGTATGGTATAAGCTTTTGGGTTTCCCTGCAAACCTTTACCAAGGTATTTCCCGTAGGCCTCCTTAGCCACCCAAAAGCGGGTTGCCCACTCTGCGTTGTCTTTATCTGCAAGCAGGCTCCTTTCTTCTTCGCAGAAAACAAGCTCACTAAACCCTTCGCTTCGTTCCTCAATTCTTTCAATGTCAATGCCGACAGAACGATCATATTGTGCTATTCCCACCGCATCGGTGCCTTTATGGGCAATAGAAACATGTATGCCATCTGTCATATCACCATGCGGGTAAGGTTTCCGGAATTCGTCGGATCTGATTTCAAAAGCAATTGGAAAATATGCCTCCTTTTTGGTCTTATTAAGCAAATTGCGTACTGCATCTTTTACTGCCACTCTACTGATCATCCATTCTTTTCGCTTATTTGGCAATAATGAATTATGATGTTTTTTCTCGTCCTGATTGAAATAGCGTTTTAAAATAAAATCCCAGGAAACCACCCTGCTGTAAGCATTGTGAAACATGAACACGCCCGGGGCAATTTCTTCAGAAAGCCTGTTATTTAATGGCGACATGGATACGCTCCACAAAGCATCATCAATTTCCAGTCTCCTGTTTTGCCAGCCTGATATTATCGCCCAGATCTTATTATCCCGTTTCATCACAAAATCTGCAGTAGCAAATTCATCATTCAGTTCTGTAAGTACGCAAGTGCATTCAAAGCTTCCCTTCTGATCTTTAAAGTCCTCAAAAAACTCAATTTCCTGTATTTTAACCGGGAAAGCAATACGATCTTTTGTAAGTGTAAGTTGCAGCCATAAACCAAACAATTGACCAGCATTATCTAAAAGAGAGCCCTTACCAGCATTACCTTCAATGATCCCGGTAATACCTTTTTCGCCAACGGCAATTAACTTTCTTATGCCCTGATAGCCCGGCCCATGAAACATATGCTCATCATATATCTGTTCAGGTGTTCTGTTTATATCTAAAAGCTTACCCACATCAAAACTTCTCGAAGGTGCATTAGCAGGTTTACCTGCAAGCAACACTTCCGCATTTGCAAAGCGTTCCAGATTCAGATATACCAACTGCTGATTTTTCCACTCGCCTGTAACTGTTTCAATAAATGGTTTTGCAACATTCATCCACTGAAATACCTTTATATTCATGATCTTTTGCACGCGCTCATCAGGCGACTGCTCAACTGCAATTTCAGCGAACAGTTCAAAAATCATAGTCATAGGAATTACCGGGTCCATATCATCTACACAGTGCCATCCCTTAGGTTGCCTAAGTAGCGAATGATCCACCAGATACGGACAGTTATCCAAACCAACATCCAGCTTTTTAGAAAATGGCATCCTCAGGTCGGAGGCCCTCACAACCGGTGATGGGACATTTGCAGTTTGATTAGCAGCAACCCCATTTTTAAATAACTGAAGTAATTCAGATTGAATATCAATCATCTCCTCAACATTCTCACTAAATGCTTTCATTAAGGGATGCGGGGCAGAATCCTGCAAAACTGCTTGTTTGCGATAAGTAGTCTTTTCTTCTTGCAACGCCAGGGATTTAATGCCAGCAATATTTTTAATTATAGGTAGGCCAAGCTGAAGTACGATGCCTTTTTTTTCCGCATTTTTTTTCTTATCATAGCCCATAAATTGCATTCCTGCTTCCTTGCCTTCAACAAACAGCGCAGCAAGTACACGCTGTAACTGGGCAATACCAGAGCGTATGGGTACGTTTGAGGATACAGCACTATAATTTTTACCCCGCAAGGTATCATCGATAAAACCAATCAGCCCCCCAGATCCAATCTGCACAAACACCCTTGCACCTTCATTATAAAGTCGCTCAGTAAGTTCACGAAAGCGAACAGGTTTTACCAGATGTTCCACACTTAGCTGTCTTATTGCTTCAAAACCTTCCGGATAAAGCTCCAATGTAGTTGCAGACCATAAAGGAAACTTTGTTTTTCTAAACTGCATATCCTTCATCCCTTCCAACATTACATCTAGTTTATCTGCCACAAAAGGCGAATGAAAACCAGACTGAAAAGGCAATATCTGATGGAAAACCTGCTTAGCTCTTAATATTGGAACCAGCTCAGCAAGGGCTGCATTACTTCCGCAAAGAATAACCTGTTGCGGACAATTATCATTTGAAAGATATAACTGATCTATGTTTTCAATAATAGGTTCCAGCTTCTCAATTCCACATCCTACGGCAATAAATTTAGAATCCTTTAGCTCAAATGTTTCCGGATTGAGGTAATTAAGCAATTGCATTACCGACGATTCTTCGGCCAACTCAGAAGATCTTGCTGCAAGCCATTCGCCTAAACTATGTCCTGCATTCATATCGGGCAGCACACCTAATTGCTTAATAGCCGTATCAAGAATACTGCTTTTCTCCAGAATTCTCAAAGCCTCATCCAGTAAACCAGCAGATGCCGAGGCCTCTTTATGTGCAATATTAAAATGTTCAGCAACGCTAAGCACCTCTCCTCCCGCCAAACCATCGAGCCCGGGAAACACAAAAGCTACTTTCCCTCCGTTGCTTAGAAGAGGTTCATTGTTATACCATATGTCCTGCTTACTACGCCATGGGAGATTTTTCCCTGCAATTTTAAGCGCTTTCTTTATTCTTTCGGGAGTAGGCTCAAACACCGCAATACGATATTTTCCCTCACCAGGATTCTTGTCATTAGACTCCAAAGCATTCAGTAAGGCTTGGTGACTATGGCGTGCTATTAGTAAGACTTCATCAGTTTTGGCATTCAATAAAGCAGTGTCAGGCTTGTTAATTCCATAGCCTTCCAGAACCACATGTGCATTTATACCACCAAAACCGAAAGCATTTACACCTGCAATTCTTGGTAAACCCGAGGCTTCCCAGTTCCGGGCTTCCTGTACCGCACTAAATCTTGTTTCTTTTAACTGTGCTAAAGGCACTTTGCAATGCAATGTTGGCGGAATAATACCATGGTATAATGCCAATGATGTTTTTATTAGACCTGCAATACCCGAGGCAGGCATGGCATGCCCGATATTAGATTTCACAGTGCCTATACCAGCCTTTGGCAGTAAAGCACCACTCCCAAAAAACTGCAACAAGGTTTCTATCTCAGTTTTATCACCTAATGGCGTACCAGTACCATGAGCTTCAATATATCCTATATCTTTTGAATCGATACCCGCATTTTCCCAGGCCTGGGCAATTGCTTTAAGCTGTCCTTTTACCGAAGGACTCATTACACTAGTACCGCTGCCATCGCTACTTACACCAATACCTTTCAATACGGAATAAATTTTGTCCCCATCCGCAATTGCATCATCAAGACGCTTAAGTACTACAAACCCGCACCCTTCTCCAATAAGTAATCCATCGGCCCCCTCATCAAAAGGGGCTATTTTTCCTTGCCTGGATAGGGCACCCAATTGAGTGAAAATACTCCAGAATGCAGCATTTTGACCAACATGAACTCCTCCTGCAATCACCATATTACAACGGTTACTATTCAGTTCCTGCACCGCATGATCTACGGCAATAAGAGAACTCGCACAGGCAGCATCCAAGGTATATGCTACCCCGCCAAGGTTTAGCCTGTTAGCAACTAAAGAAGCCACAAGATTAGGAATAAGTCCCATTGCAGTATCCGCTCCAAAACGGCCTTTACGAGCCTGAAATTCTTTCTTTACCTTATCTATTTCTTCGTCACCCAAATGAGGCAGCAGATCTTTTAAAACACTGGCAATCTGCTCTCCTGTCCTTACAATTTCTATTGCACGGGTAGCTCCCGGTCCGGCATAATTCCCTTTACCGATAATGATTCCCGTTTTATCAAGAGCAATATTCTTTTCAAATACCCCAGCATCTTCCAATGCTTTATGTACCAGGCTGAGTGTTAACAAATGATCAGGTTCAGTACCTTCAACAGCTACCGGGAGTATTCCAAAATTTGCAGGATCAAACTCCACTTCTGGAATAAAGCCCCCTCTATTGCAATAAAAACGATCAACGCCCGCTGAGCCCTTTTCAAAATGTACCTGATCAATTCTATTGGCAGGAACAAGCTGCGTAGAATCTACCTTATTAATTATATTTTGCCAGAATGTCTCTACATCACCCGCACCCGGGAAAATGCAAGACATTCCTACTACAGCTACATCCGTTTTTTTCATAACGCGCCCGGCTACCAGTTACTTCCTGCCATGATGAGTACCTGACTCTCGTTTCCGTATTTAACTTCATTCACAAACGTTTCCATGCCATCCTGCAATGGTATCATAGAAATACCCCTTCGTTCGTATTCTTTTTCAAGTGTCGACGAAACCATTCCCGCTCCTTTCCACGGCCCCCAGTTTATAGCCATCACCTTACCCTTTATCTTTGCATTTAAGGCCCAGGCGTATCTGTCCATCACACTATTTGCTGCTGCGTAATCAGTTTGGCCACGGTTTCCGTAAACTGAGGCTATGCTCGAGAAAAAGATGACAAACTGGGTTTCAGGTCTTAGTTGCTCTGCAAGAACCCTTAAAGGAGTCACTTTGGTTTCAAAAACCCTTCTAAACGACTCCACTGTTTTGCCATGAAACAATTTATCCTCCAGCAAACCAGCTCCATGAACTACCCCATCTATCCTTCCATATTGCTCATAAACAACACCGATAAATTTGCTTAAGCCTTCCTCATCACGTAAATCAAGCGATGCATATGATACAATAGAACCTACTGATTCGAGTGAACTAATCGTTTCCAGGATCTGATTGTTTTTATAGATCTTGTTGATCTCCTGTTCTATCTCTGCAGGCTTTTTAATATCACCCTGCCTGATTAAGTAAGCCCTGATCTCTTCTTTGGTTTTCATAAAAGCAAACTGATCCAATCCATTAGCTCTGGGATCGGGAGAACGGCCAACCAAAATATATCGGCATGGATAATCCTTTGCAAAATGTGTCATTAACTTCGCTGTGATTCCCTGTGCACCACCCAGAACCAATACCACAGCATCTTTATCCAATTGAATATGGGAATCAACCAATTCTGTAACCAGCTGCGAAGGAATCAATTCAAGCGTATGTCTTTTAACTCCATCATAAATCACCTCAGAAGGTTCATCCGGATTCAAGATTTCATTCAATGTAATTCTGGCAATTTCTTCTGGAGCAGATTTCGTTGTTAAACTTACAATCCTGCATTTGGTGTTTTCATATTCCTTATCTAAACTTTTAAATAGGCCTGAGTATCCCTGAAAGTGCCTTAACATGGCAGTATCTGCCTCATTATCCATATAACCTTTGGTATCTGAAATGAGATATATCCACTTCATTTCCTCAAAATCGAGTTCCTTTATCCTGGCGATATTATCAATAATAGTAGCCTTATCAGGCGTACTGAACATGTTCAACATGATCAGGCCTTTATAGTCTTTCAAACTATCAGTAACAGAAACAACATCTACAATTGCTCCCTGCGACTCAAATAGCTCCTTAATGGCTACAGCTTGCAAGCCCGCATCATCAGTTACAGCAAAACGGACTCCCTTTAACGACGAAGTATCTTTATTTAAAATTTCCGAAGGTGTAAGCTCAAATCTAAGTCTGGACAAAGCCTCATTATAATTCTCATTTATAGCACTTATAGCACTCTCTTCAATAATCTTTTTAGCCTCGGCGACGGCCTCAGTACTTTCAGATTCTATTTCCGAAATCCAATTTACCAAACCATTAAGGGTTTTAATAGCTGCCAGTTTTTCCATTAGATCATCACCACTTTCCTCACCTTTGTTAAAACCAATCTTTACTTTCAGCTCGCCAATAATTTCCATGCGCTTAATAGAATCTATACTCAGATCTGCTTCCAGATCAAGATCCATCCCAAGCATATCCTGAGGATAACCTGTCTTATCGCTTACAACAGAAAGAATTGCAGATTTAATATCGGCCAGGGTAAATTTCACACTACCTTTTTCCTCTGCAACCGGAACCGCTGACTCAGTGTTTTCGTTGATCCAGTTTACCAAACCATTTAGTGTTTTAATACCTGCCAGCTGCTCCATAAAAGCATCTTCATTTTTATCTGCATTGCTAAAACCACCCAACTCTGTACGTAAAGAACTAATAATCTCCATGCGCTTAATAGAATCAATGCTTAAATCAGCCTCCAGATCCATTTCCATTCCAAGCATTTCCTGAGGGTAGCCAGTTTTATCGCTCACAATGCTCATTAAAACTGCTTTAACATCAATTTTTAGGGCTGCTGGTTTTGCAACAGCCGCTATCGATTGAATGTCGTCCACAGGCTGCTCAACTGTAATCTGTACCGATGGCATAGCCTGTGTTACAGCTGGCGCAGGAACATACATTTGCTGTTGCATTTGCATATTTGGCGATTGCTGTGCTAAAAACGTTAACATTACATCACGCTGTGCCTGAATCATCATTTTCATCCCATTCAGGTATTCCTGCATCATTTGTTCTGCCGCATTCGAGGGCGTATTTATATATTCTGTTTTCACTTGTGTTCCTTTTAGTTTAAGTGGCTTCACTATTGGCAAAGCCCCATTAGAAGGCAATTTCCCTATTGATGGTATCGCATGCTGCCCATTTACATACCAAATTGTTTTACTTTTTTTGTACTGCCCCGGTTCATCCAGCATTAAAAGCGTAGCATTACGCCCATCAAACAATTTTTCCAATTTAACATCACGCCCGGTAGCTATGTAAGCCGCAATTGTACAAAGCAGGTGTGTTATCTTATTATGACTGTTATCTTCTGCATAAAGTAAAAGTTCATCCTTGCCTAAGCATGCTTTTGCAAGGGCAGTTAGTACTTTTCCAGGCCCTACCTCTATAAAGATTCTTGCCCCATCCTCATACATCTGTTTTACTTGCTCTACAAATTTCACAGGTTTCACAAGATGGTCGGTAAGTCTTTCTTTTACCGCTTCGGCTCCTGATGGATATAACTGAGCAGTTGTGTTTGACCAAACAGGTAAGCTGAGGTTAGCAAATTCAACCTTATCAAGTACGTTTTTATAAAGGATTTTCGATTTGGCAACCAATGGACTATGGAAGGCACAAGCGACTTCCAATGGTCTGAAAGAAATTTTGGCAGTCTTAAGTACCTCAGCAAGCTTTTTAATTGCGGGCGTTGTGCCTGCAATTACAAGTTGAGTTGGCGAGTTATAGTTTACAGCATAAACATCGTTCATGCTATCTATCACTTTAAATATTTCGTCTTCCTTACTGGTTACCGCAATCATAGCCCCAGTATCTCCGCCTTCTACGGCATTAAGAATTGCCTTCGCCCTTTGTTCACTTAAAAATACCAGTTGATCATCTTCAAAAGCACCCGCAAAGCACAAAGCTGGCAGCTCACCGTAGCTATGACCTGCAACCATATCCGGCTCAATACCCAAATCTTTGAGGAAATTAGCAATTGCTAAATCTACGATCCCTAATAGTGGCTGTGCCATACGGGTATCCTTAATTTTTTCCTTCTGGGCTTTTAAAGACTCCTCATCAAATACGGCATTAGGGAAAAGTACTTGTTCATATTCACTTCTGTTCTTTAACAATTTGCGCATGGCAGGAAATATCACAAAAAGATCTCTTGCCATATTGATACGCTGACTGCCTTGTCCGGGGAACATAAATACTACCTTACCAGTTTTCTTTTTAGTGATATAGGTATCTTTACTTTCAACGCCTGACAAAGCCAGATCAATCTTCATGATCAGATCTTCAACCCTATCTGCTACAATGCTTAATTGTATTTGTTTGGTATTTACCAGTGCCAAACTAAAGGCAATATCCTTTAAATCTATATTGTCATTCTCATCCAGCAAAGCCTTTACATTACTCAATTGTTTTTTGGCTTCGTCATAGTTATCACCTCTAAAAACAAACAACTCTGACGGCAATGAAGTTAATGCAGATGCGTGCTCCGAAACTTTATCATCACTTTCAATAACTGCATGAAAATTAGTACCCCCAAAACCAAAAGCACTTATACCAGCATAACGCTTGTCTTCCATCCACAAACCTGCTTCGGTATGAAAAGCAAAAGGACTTGTGCTACTATTATAATAACTGTTGGGTTTTGTTAAATTAATAGTTGGCGGTTTTACACCATGATAAACAGATAAAGCTGCCTTTATCAGTCCGGCTAAACCTGCAGCACATTTGGTATGACCTATCTGAGTTTTTACTGACCCAAGATGAGTTTGATTTGCCCTTGCTCCTGATTCATTTAACATATCAGTTAAAGCACTAAGTTCGGTTTTATCACCCACTACAGTACCCGTTCCATGAGCCTCTACAAGCCCCAAAACAGATGGGGAGATGCCTGCCTGACCATAAGCACGCTCAAGTGCCCTGACCTGGCCAGATTTACGTGGCGCAGTTAAACCAAGACTCTTTCCATCACTGGAACCACCAATACCCTGAATTACGGCATAAACCCTATCGCCATCCCTCAAAGCATCTTCATGCCTTTTCAGCACTACCATAGCTACACCCTCTCCCAATGCAATGCCATCAGCCTCAGCATCAAAAGTTGCACATCTCCCCTTGCGGGATAAGGCATGCGTGCTCGAGAACATCAGGTAATCATTGATACCATTATGTAAGTCAGCACCACCAGCAAGTACCATATCCGATTTCTCCAGAAACAATTCCTGACAAGCCAAATCAATAGCCGCTAATGATGAAGCACATGCAGCATCAACAGTATAGTTACGCCCACCAAGATTTAACCTGTTGGTAATACGTCCAGAAATCACATTAGCTAAAATCCCAGGAAAGGAATCTTCCGTTGTATTTGGTAACAACTCATCCAATTCATCCGGCATTTCACCAAATACCTGTTTAAAAAAGCCCCGGAAACTATAACTGTTCGCAAGATCATTCCCTCCCTCGGCACCTATAATTACAGATACGTTCTCTGCGTTAAAGCTACCATCTTTGTAACCGGCATTTTCCATTGCCTGTTTTGCCACCATCAAACTCAATAACTGAGTGGGCTCAATTGCGGCAAGCGATTGCGGAGGAATACCATATTCAAGTGGATCAAAATCAATTTTAGGAATAAAGCCACCCCATTTGGAATGTGACATATCCTTCTCTGTTGATTCAGGATTATAATAGAGGGCTTTGTTCCAGCGTTCATCGGGCACTTCAGTAACCGAATCATTGCCAAGAACAATATTACGCCAATACTCTTCAAGGTTTTTTGCTCCCGGAAAAATACAGGCCATTCCTACGATAGCTACATTTAATGATTTTTCTTTAGCCTCTGGAATTGCAGACAATGCTGCGTTTTCAATATATTTATAGTTGCCCTCAGCAACATCTTTATGCAAATCTGAAATAGATACAACCTCATTGCGCATAGCAGCTATTTGCCCAATCATATACATACCCAAATGCAACTGATCCTTTTCATCAATAGTGACCAGTTTATCGCCTTTGCGTTCAATTCCTTTTGCTGCAATACGCAGGCGACCAACATTTAAACTTTCCAGTTTTGCCCAGATTTCTTTTTTGTCTATCCCTTCTTTCTGAAGCTTTTCCTTTTCTTCATTAAAGAATGCTGCGAATGGAGAATTTAAACACCGGGTTTCATGACCGGGAGCAGTCTCAAGTAATACCGTATCATCAGACACCATCGCCTGTTCCTGAAATTTATCCTGAATAGCACCTGTTGTTACCGCCTCTTTAGTATATAAATACGATGTACCCATCAACACACCTATCTTCACACCCTTTGCAGCTAACGGCGCTGCCATTACTGCAATAAAAGCACTTGATAAAGCATCATGAATTCCACCGGCAAAAAAAACACTGATCTGCTCTGGCTGATCTTCCTTTAATAAACGTTCTATCTGTTTCTCCCAAAGTACCATGCTAGACAATGGGCCAACGTGTCCGCCACATTCTCTCCCTTCAAAAACAAAGCGTTTGGCACCTTCCTTTAAAAACATATCCAGAAGAGATACCGATGGGACGTGAAGAAAAGTTTTTATACCCAGTTTTTCGAGTGGTTTAGCCTGCGATGGTCTGCCACCCGCAATTAATACTACTGGAGGCATTTCCTGTTTTATATATTCCAACTGCTCATCACGTAATTCCTGAGGAGCAAAGCCCAATATACCAACTCCCCATGTTTTGTTCCCGGCAAGTTTTTTAGTTTCGCTGATCAATTCCTTTGCGCGATCGCCCTTTAGCAGAGATAACGCAACAAAAGGCAATGCCCCCGCTTCAGCTACAGCATTAGCAAAAGGTGCAACATCGCTAACCCTTGTCATTGGCCCTTGCGCTATAGGGTATTCAATATTTAAGTCCCTTGCCAATGCATTATCAGCACTAATCACATTAATTGATTTGGCCTGGTTAAGGTGCCCATAAATAGCCTCCTGTATACCAAACACTAACTTGTCTAGTTTTTTATATCGGTTTACAAGGTCTAATGAAATAGAGATATCCTGTCCCATTGGGAGAAAGGATTTCTCCAGATCAAAACCATTAAAATACGATTCAAGATCTTTCTCATTAGAATTATCTGCTAGTACCGGTGAATTTGGTCGTACCAGTACCCGGAAGTCCCCAATAAGTCTGGTCTCGTTACCGCTTAATTTTTCACAAACTTGTTTTATTGCAGCCGGTGCATTACACTCAGGAAATAATGCAAGCTGACTGTCCAGCACAATTCCCGTTGCCCCAGTGGCAATTAAAGCCGCGGCAGTATGCAAACCAACACCACCCTGAACATATATATCAATATTTTTAACTTCCTGTGCAACGCGTTGAAATAGTACATAAGATGATTCATAGGCTACCTTACCAGCACCTTCATTACCTTTTAGTATGATACCATCAGCACCTTCAGCCTGGGCTTTTTTGGCATCTTCAACGCTGCAAACCTGGTAAAACAGCTTAACCTGTTTTTTTCTGGCGATTTGTATTCCATAAGGGAGGATGATCATAGTTACCTGTTCAGGTAAAATGATATCCTTAAGATCGTCCGAAATCAGGCACACGCCGAATCCTTCCGAACATTTTTTTGACAACTGCTCTAACGCATCAGCAGCTACGGCTTTATCTCTTCCAAGATGAAGCACAGGAAATGCCTTCGTATTTGATACTGCATGAGCGAGTTGCACATCAGGCAGTTCAAACGGAGTTATTCCAATAATAATAGGAGTTTTCATGTTGTTGAGGGATGATTAGGGTTCAACTTCGAGTATTCTTCGAATATCATTTTAAGATATTCTACAGATGCAGGATTTTTACACAGAAAAGCACCATGATTTTATTCAAAGTAGCTCTATATCAAGAAAATTATGCGTTTTCATCTAAATATTTCAACAACATTTTAAAAAACACAATGAAAAGCAATAATCCTACGCTCTTGTATGCCCAAAACTACAACTATAAAGACTGAATACCTCTAAAACAACAAAAGTGAACAAAAAGAATAAACCTAAAAAAGCCTAAATAACTGCATTTGAAGCAATAATTTAACAAGCTATTAACACCAAGCTTAAATCTGACAATAAAGAATCCAAAAGTTCGTTTGTCGCAGCCTGTTTAGTCTGCTATCTAAATGGCTGCAAACACTTCATTTTCTAAATAAATTTAAGGGAACACACGTTCTTATTATAAGTCGCGTTATTAATATGTTATTGTATTGGCATTTTTAAGATATAATTAATACCTTTTCCGCACATAACAAATGAACTAAATTTTATAAAACTCAAATGAAAATTACAAAAACAATTTCGCTCCTTGCAGTTACCGGACTCCTGTCGATCTCGATGTACTCGTGTAAAACAAAGAAAGTAGTAGCGAAACCGAATCCGGTTCCTGTAGAAAAGCCTGCACCAGTTGAACAACCAAAACCAGCGCCTGCACCAGAACCAGAGCCCGAAAAAGCAGCACCGGCACCTGAGCCAGATTTCAACTTCAAAAACATTCAGTTTGAATTTAATTCTGATGTTCTAAAAACGGCCTCTTTCCCGATTTTAGATAAAGCAGTTGCTGAAATCAAAAAAGACCCAACTGCAAAATTTGTTTTAAACGGAAACTCATCTGCAGAGGGAACTCAGGCAAGAAACATGTCTTTGTCTGTTGACAGAGCAAATGCAGTAAAATCTTATCTTGTTAATGCAGGTTTAAACGCAGCTAACTTTACCGTTAAAGGTTTTGGCGATACTCAACCTGTAGCTTCAAATGCTACTGAGGCCGGAAGAATCTTAAACAGAAGAGTAGAAATAAAAGCAGACAAATAATACTGCTAAAAGGAGGGAACATTTTGCAACTGCAATTCCCTCCTTTTATATTAATTTCCAATTTAACACCTCTCCCCGACTAAATCTTTATAGGATTCCGTCATACTCCCAACACAAAATCATCGTTGTAATTGTTAAATCTCTGAGGACCATTTGGCATGAGAAGCACAATATTTTTTTCCTTATCTTTCGATCTAATATTTATTACAGCAATTATAAATGAGTACAAAACCTTCTATTTGGCAACGCATGGGTATTCAGGATTGGTTTTTAACCAACAATGGTACCACATCATCGGGCAAGTCGAAACCGCTTACACCTAATCAGGTCTACAAATATATTATCGAAGAATTCCGTAAATCCATAGCAGAATTATCATTTGCCGAACGTGTGGTTTTTTATCATGAGTTTATCATTTGCCTTAATCCAGATGATTATCGTGAATTTATAGACAACAAAAAAGGTATTCTTGGCCTGTCTCATAGGAATCTGTAAACAACTTTTATGAGATATTAAAGAGACAGGTTACAGATGGCAAAAAAGTAGAGCCATCCAGCAATAAATGGGTATTCAGGTTTGTATCTCACCCGGACTATAAACCAGGAGATATTAGTTTTATAGGCAAATTATTGCCCGACAGCACTCAAAAAGAAGAAAACCTTCGCGTTACTTTTATTCCCAGACAAACTGGATTGGCTCAGACCTTTGATATCAATAATGAGATTTTAAAGGACTTTATTTTTTACAGTGAAGGTTACTATGAGATCCCCTATGTAGATATACAGAAACCAGAAGAAAAGACACTAGCCGATAGTCAGAGAGTGATTTTAGCACGTTTTGAAACCACCATACCTGACAAAGCGTACGCTGGACAGAAATTAGAATACCTGATGAAAGCTGAAGACATTGTGGTTTCAGGAAATGAAGAAACAAGAGAAGAAAGCAATATCTTCAGGATTCCATCTGAATGGGTAAACACTCCGCATCTTAAGATAAGATACAATAGACCCGAAGATAAGTTTTACGTTGCCTCTTTTGGTGAAAAAACTATTCTAAATGAAAATCTAATTGAAAGAAGTGACATAAATGGCCCTAAATGGTCGGAGCTACCTATTAATTCACGACTTATATTAAATGGAATTATTGGTGTTAATTTATTTAAACCCTAATAGTATGTCGCACGTCTTATCAATAGCGTTATTCATTATATGCATCATTTTATTGATTGCACATTTTAGAGACATTAAAAATTCGCCCAAATAAAATGGATAAAAATTATTTTGGACTAACCGATACAGGAAAAGTAAGAGATAATAATGAGGATACTTTCATTGCAGAGCCAACGGTAGCCAATGACCTCGTTATTGCTTGTGTTATAGATGGGGTTGGAGGTTATTCTGGAGGCGAAATAGCTTCGGGCATTGCCAGACAATCAATTCTACAACACCTCAATAGCCAGCACAAAGATTTACCTTCATTAATGAAGGATGCCATTATTGCTGCTGACGGGCAGATCATGGCCGAAAAGCAAAAAGTTAAGGCACATGAAAACATGGCCTGTGTACTTACGCTAACAGTTATTGATCTTCAGAAAAACCTATTCTACTACGCACATGTTGGTGATACCAGACTATACCTTCTCCGCGACGGGTCATTGGTAAAAATCTCAAAAGATCAATCTTTTGTCGGCTTCATGGAAGATAGCGGACGGCTTACTGAAGAGCAGGCGATGAGCCATCCAAAGCGCAACGAAATTAACAAAGCCTTAGGTTTTGGTGCGAAAATAGCTGCCCAGGACGATTACATAGAAACCGGGCAGTCCCCCTTCCTTCCTGGTGATCTGTTGTTATTATGCAGTGATGGCCTGTCTGACATGGTTAACAGACAAGGCATTACAGACATTCTAACCAAAAAAAGAACTTTACAGGAAAAAGCAACAGAACTGATACAGGCTGCCAATAATAATGGCGGACGGGATAATATTACAGTTGTTTTGGTTAAAAACGATAAGCAATCGCTTATCCATGAGGCTACCAAACCAGCTGTAAAAGCAGGAAGTTCAAAAACATCTGTTAACCATCAAGTCCACACACCACAGGCTGTATCTATAGATGTTCCTGTACAGAGAGAAAACATACCTGCAGCAACTCCTGTTAAACAAAAAAGCAGCAGTCCTGTAGTTGTGATACTATCCATTTTGTGCCTTATTTTTCTTGGATTTTCACTCTATTTGATTTGGCAAAATAGTGTTCGTTCAAATGCTGTTAAGCAACAAAAACTAGCCTTACAGCCAATTCGCAATGCGCAGGAAACAAAACTTCAGGACACTATAAACAAACTGACTGGAAATACTCTGGTCATTTCAGATTCGCTATTTAAATCGCCGATCATACTTAATGAGGACATACACTTCAATAAGGATACGCTATTCATAATTGCCAAAACCCCTATTATCATCAGAAGTGATTCGACATATAAAGGAAGCGCAGTATCTATTAAACCGATTAGCAAATATGTGTTTTTGGAAAACATTACTTTTGAGAACTTCCAGACAGCTATATTATCTCAAAACAATGTGCTCCAGTTAAAAAATGTACGGTTCAACAATTGCGTTAATTCCATAGAAGCTACCTATAATTTACCTTCTAATAAGTACATCCAGGGAAAAATACCTGCCAGTTCTTTTAAAACGGATTCATTACCAACCCCTGCAAGTCATTAGTATGGAAGAAAACACACCTAAACCCTGGAACAGAAAAATAGAGCGCACTTTTATTATACTGATAACCATCGTATTAGGACCATTATTCTTTACACTTTTTAATACACTACAGCGTAACTTTGCAGACGTGGGTATCCGTTTGGAAAATGGAACCATGATGAACCTGAACGCTAAAAATCCGGGTGAGCTTATAAAAACCTTACTCGAAAAAGGTTATTATTTTGAAGACAAAAAAGACGTTAACCTTATTGCACAAACAGTTACAAAGGGAATCAAATCTTTTAAAGAACCTCTTGATAATGTAGGGGAACTGAATAAAAGTAAATTCTTTGTTGAAGCAGATTACGCATTTACCTCAGGCGGGCAAAATTTCAAGAAACGGGTTAGCGATTCACGCGCATTGCTTGGATATACCGGAGACGACTCTGTACGCTTTACGCAAGAAAGAACACGACCTCCTCAACTACCTGCTCAAACCGACCTTAAACTCGGAATTCACAGTATATCCGGCAAGGTTACAGACACTGCCAACAGAGCAGTATCTGGCGTTCTGATAAAGCTACAAATGATACTGCCTCAGGATAGCGCTTATGTTGATGATGAGGTAGAAGTAAAATCAGCAGGATTAACATCATATGTAAGAACAGATGCCAATGGCAATTTTGCATTTTTAAATTTACCCGAGGACAAGGCTTTTGAGCTCTTACCTCTAAAACCCGGCTTCCAATTTGGAAGATCTCAGGGTATTCAGGAACTTCAAAAGGATGCCTCATTTACATTTAAACAAACACAGCACACCATAAGACTCTTCTCTGCCAGAGACTTTAAAATCTTAAAAAAAGAAAAATCGCTGATAGTACGTAGTCCCGATGAATTTAATAAATGGTTTTGGATCATTACCGGAAGCTTTTTCGCAGGATTTTTTCTTTTGCATTTTCTATTGAGCATTAAGTTCGCTCAGGCCGACCAGCTTATTTTGCCCATTATTATGCTGATGACAGGCTTCTCATTTATAGCCTTACTCAGCTTGCAAGACCCGCTTAGAGATCGTTTTTTGGCAAAAGACACCCTTGTTTTCTTTGGGATGGGAGTGATCGCTATTATTATATTATTGCTCATTAAATTCCGAAAGTTTAATGTTGATTCCAGATTTTACCGGATGTTGGTTCTTAATAAAAACTCAGGTAAAGCAAATGGATGGCAATGGGCCGGAATGGCACTTGCACTCTTGGCTTTAACCATAGTTTTTGGAAGCGGGCCCGAGGGCAGTGGTGTAAAAGTAAATCTATTTGGCGTACAACCCAGCGAGATCGTAAAGTATGCCATTATTTTATTCCTGGCAGGCTTTTTTGCAAGCAATGAACGCTTCATTAGTGAATACCGCAGCTGGCAAAAAAGATGGTATTTCTTTTCTTTTGCCCTCGTGGCAATGGGTATTGCAATCTTAATGTACCTGATCCTGGGCGATCTGGGCCCGGCAATGGTCGTATGCTTCACATTTATCATTCTCTTTTCTTTCTCACGGGGTGATTTCATGATGATGCTCATCGCGATTATTACTTACACATTGGCCGTTTGGTTTTTAAACATTTGGATAGCAAGTTTGGTTACCGTAATATTTATTGGCCTGGCCATGTTAATAAATAAAAAACAGACCAGCGAATCGGCAATAATGGTAATCATGATCATAGCAGGCTTTTTACTGATAGATCAGGTTCCATATCTCGACAAAATTATCCCCGGACCAGTTAACCGGCTTACTGAACGTAAATCTATATGGCAAGATCCTTGGAATAATGAAGTTTATGGTGGAGACCAGGTAGCAAATGGCATATGGGCTATGTCCGGCGGTGGATTAACTGGTCAGGGCGTTGGCGAAGGCTTTGCTAAAACAATCCCTGAGGCACATACCGATATGATATTACCAGCTATTGGTGAAGAATTTGGATGGACAGGTATTGTAAGCATATTCGTACTATTCCTCATTTTCCTCAACAGGTCAATAATTATAGGCCGGCAAACAGGCACTCCATTTCTATTCTACCTCTGCGCAGGCATTGGGATAAGTATGTTTGTACAGTTCCTGCTCATTGCCGGTGGCTCTACAGGCGCGCTGCCCCTATCCGGTGTTGCACTACCCTTTATCAGCTATGGAGGCTCGTCACTTGTGGCCAATATGATGGCGGCGGGTATTTTGCTTTCAGTTTCTCTGGTTAGAGGTACCAATGTACAAATGGCCTTTATCACCAAACAGCAAGACAAAAATCTGGTACCGGCACTTTTATCTGCCAGTATTGCTGTTCTTCTTTTAACCGTTACAATTTCAAGATATATTGCCAACAACAAAAAGTGGGTGGTACAGCCATCACTTGTAGCAGACAAAAGCGGTTCCCGTATGTTTAGCTACAACCCCCGCATCGCCATTTTAATGAATAAATTAGAGGCCGGCCAGTTGTATGACAGGAAGGGAAGAGTACTTGCTACGAGCAACCCTGAATATGTCAGGAAACAAGCAGATACACTAAAAACATCAGGTATTAATTACAATCTCGACTCCGCAATGCATAAACGGGTTGATCGATATTATCCTTTTGAAGAACAAACTTTTTTCTGGGTTGGCGATGCGAACACCGGAGTATTTAACGGCAGTACAAATGGTTATTTTGCAGAGTATGAACATGCCGCAGAGCTTAGAGGCTTTCATACACCCGTTACCTCTTTCAATACCAAGGCAAACAAATACCGCGAAGATCGTTTTCTGCCCAGGGGTGTAAAAGAAATGACCGTAAGTAAAAGAGATTATGCAGCTCTGTCTCCTTTATTACTGGCGGGAATTAATAGCGCCGAAGTTGAATCCTTCAAAAAAAGAAACAGAGATGTTAAACTTACTATAGATGCACGTTTACAATCTACGATTCAGCACTCTGTTGCTTTAGATACCTCACTTAGAAAGAGCAGAGTATCTGTAGTGATCATGGAAGATTTGACGGGCGATGTGCTCGCATCTTCTGTTTACCCCTTACCCCCTATTAAAGATTGGGAGCTGCTAACCATGACGACCAATGAACAGAACAAACTGTCGGGATGGTATACAAATGCAGATCTCGGGTTTACTTATGCAACACAACCCGGCTCTACAGCTAAGGTTTTAACTGCAATGGCGGCATTTAACAAATTAGGTATTAATGCGGCCAAAAGATCCTTTACGGTAAGTTCTTTTGAAAGGATCAGAACCAAAGGTATAGAACCTGACGAAACAGGAAATATTAATCTGGAACGTGCCATTGTAAACTCAAACAATGTTTATTTTATTAAATTAGCTAATGAAGAGCATTTGCAGGAAGACATGGCCGCTTTGTATATGAAAACAGGGATGTTCCTTAGAGGCGTAGGTGGTTATTACTTTGATAGGGATACCAGTAATACAAAACAGGAAAACAAGTGGATGAATCTTTGGCGTAAGACAGAGTTTAATACTAAACCCAAATACGATCCTTCAAATATTCGTCGGACCAGAGCTAAAGGTATTTCAGGAATGGCATGGGGCCAGGGCGAGTTAATTGCTACCCCGGCATCTGTTGCCAGGTTAATATCAGGTGTGGCTAATAAGGGTACATTAGTTGCTAATCGTTATGTTTTAAAGATCAGCGATTCTACAACTGCTGTTAAACCGGGCATTAAACTGGCCAATGACCCGCAATATGCAGCCTTGCTTACAGATTATATGCTTAAGCAAAGTGCCAACAAGAGGTATACATTGGGCATTACTGTGGCCGGTAAAACAGGAACACCAGAAAGGATCTGGAAAAAAGAACGAATTAATGACGGCTGGTATGTATTTTTTGCACCAAAGAAATCTGGCCCCGGCCATGTAGTTGTCTGTATACGTATAGAATCTACAAGGGGTTCAAGCAGAGCTGTTCAACTTGCCGGCAAACACGTTGTGCCAGCGTTATTGGATCTTGGATATATTAAGGATTTTAAACAGGAGCTTACCAGGCCCGTTACAAAAGAAAACATAGTAATAAAAAAAGACAGCATCAACTAGTTTAAAGAAAGGATATAAACATGTTTAACCTATTTAGTAAAAATGCCTCCGAAAAACCACAGGATGTTAAAGCCATCAGAGAGGCCATACTTGTTTTCATTAAACAGGAACTACAGAAAATGGAGGGTGGAGAAGGGAAACACATTAAAGGTTTTCAACTATATATTGCCTGCATGCCAGTAGAAAAATACATGTATGAATCAGCCGTTTTTGCTGAAGAAGAAAACCATTTTAAAAACGAGGTACAGAGGATAGCTGATGATTTTGCGATCGACCTTCCTCAAACCTGGACAATGGAAACTGTTTTTATTGATGAACTTCCTCTGCAAGCTATAAGAATGCCTAATCTGGAAGTAGCGCTTTATATAAAAACACCTGAACATGCAGCTGTACAAAAATCAGGAACAGCGTATATAAAAATTTTAAATGGTGAAGCAGAGAAGGCAGAATACATCATAACATCAGCTGACGGCAAGATTAATATTGGACGAGAAAAACAAGCTCAGGATAGCGATGGCTTTATCCGGGTTAACAACATAGCCTTCCCGGATGCCAG
Source organism: Pedobacter panaciterrae (assembly GCF_001636695.1). Classification (GTDB taxonomy): domain Bacteria; phylum Bacteroidota; class Bacteroidia; order Sphingobacteriales; family Sphingobacteriaceae; genus Pedobacter; species Pedobacter panaciterrae_A. The sequence continues at coordinate 71,229 of NZ_LGEL01000011.1, read as the reverse complement.
CACCAATGAGTGCAACAAATATATAAGCAGGCAACATGCCCATATTGAATGGAATAATGATGCAGCAGCTTTTATGTTGTTTGCTGATGATGGAGGTGTGCCTCCCCGCAATAAGGTAAAAATAAGATCTGTTAAGGAACATAATTCTGTAAAGCTTACCTTCACAGAACTGGGGCATGCGCTTCACGAAGGAGATCAGATAATTTTAGGAGAATCAGCTGTTTTAGAATTCAGTTATCATTCTAATCAGTAATTATAAACAAATGGCAAAAGTATTTACTATAACAGAAGGATTGGAAAATATGGGTGCATTACGCACCGGTGGGCAAGGGTCTGTATACAAAGGTAAGAGAATGGGTGCTATTCTTTCGGCTGTAAAACTATTGCCTACACCCATCCATACAGAAAACACAGAGGACAAGAATTTCAGAGATTTCCAGAATGAGGTTGAGAAACTAAAGAAAGTTAACGAAGATCCCAGTCCAAATGTGGTCAAAATATTAAACTCAGGTCTAACAGAAAGCGGTTCCTTTCCATTTATAGAAATGGAATATATTGAAGGCCCTGATCTTGAAGATCTGCTGAAACCTCCACATAATCCGATATTTACCGTAAGGAAAACCATAAAACTGGCTGATCACCTGGCAAATGCCCTTGCGCATTGTCATAAGGTAGGTGTTAAACACGGCGATATTAAGAGTAACAACGTTAAATTCAATACAGCTACAGGCAACTATATACTGCTTGATTTTGGTTTGGCAGTAATGTCTGATGAACAGCGCCGTTCCAGCTTACGTCATGCTGGCGCAGTAGAATTCATGGCACCTGAACAGCATGATGGCAAAATGCTTTTCCAGTCAGACATTTATAGCTATGGTATTATTCTTTATGAACTTTTAGCTGGTACAGTTCCATTTCCCCTTATTAATAAAGCAGAAACATCACGTAATATGGTTATGCTTTCACATATCGAAAAGCAGGTACCCGATTTGATGGGTCTTCGTAAAAACCATTTACCACTCGAATGGTCTGAAGAAAAAAAAGCGCATGAAATGATGGTTCCGGCCCGGTTACTCCAGGTCATAGAAAAATGCCTGCAGAAAGATCCCGATAAAAGATTCCATGACGGTGTTGGCTTATATGAGGCGGTTAGCAACAGTAACCAGAATGTTCTTAACAGCGAACAGGTTAATGCCGTAATAGATGAGCTGAAAGCCGAGAACGGGCGACTAACCAATCTGGTTGAAAAATATCAAAAAGGCACCAAAACAAAAGCATTTGTAATTACCGGAATTATATTATTTATTTGTTTAGCTACATTTGGTATAAATTTGATTTTAAATCACAGTAAGGGTACTGAAACAGACAGCGCTAACGTTGTAAGTAAACCAACACAGCCAGTAAAGAGCAGTCCAAAAACTGCACCGAAAAAGACTGTTAAACCTGTGAATTCGGATACCATGCAAACTGTTCCTGTAAATAAAACGGACACCATCAAACCGAAAACAACTAAAAAAACAAAGGACGGATTGGTTAATGATGTTCCTGAATTTTAAATAACAACCACAACACTATGAGCAAAGTATTTACCATAACAGAAGGATTAGAGAACATGGGGGCCCTACGTACAGGCGGGCAGGGTTCTGTTTACAAGGGTAAAAGAATGGGGGCCATTATTACTGCAGTAAAGATATTGCCAACACCTATTCATACTGAAAATACGGACGATAGAAATTTCAGGAACTTTAAGAACGAGGTTGAAAAACTAAAAAAAGTAAACGAAGTACCTAACCCGAATGTAGTTAAGATTCTTAATTCAGGTCTGACAGAAAGTGGCTCTTTTCCATTTATTGAAATGGAATATATTGAAGGGCCTGATTTAGAGGAATTATTAAAGTCGCCACACAATCCGATATTTACGATAAGAGAAACCATTAAACTTGCAGAACAGCTTGCAAATGCCCTTTCGCATTGTCATAGGGTTGGGGTTAAACATGGTGATATAAAAAGCAATAATGTAAAGTTCAATACGGATACCGGGAATTACATTCTCCTTGATTTCGGATTGGCAATCATGTCTGATGAGCAACGCCGCAGCAGTGTAAGACATGCAGGTGCAGTTGAATTTATGGCGCCAGAACAGCATGATGGCGAAATGTTCTTTCAAACGGATGTGTATAGTTATGGCGTAATACTTTATGAGCTTCTGGCCGGCACAGTTCCTTTTCCACTAATTAATAAAGGAGAAACGGCGCGCAACTCTGTAATGCTTGCCCATATGGAAAAGCAGGTACCCGATTTGTTAGCACTGAGAAGAGCTCAGCTACCGGAAAACTGGTCTGAAGATATAAAAACAAGAGAAATGAACGTGCCTGTTTGGTTGTTAGACATTATCAAAAAATGCCTGGAGAAACAGCCTGAAAGCAGATTTGCCAGTGGAATGGCCCTGCAAGATGCAGTATTGCACAATAGCCATAATAGTATTGCAAAGCCAGCAGTAGCAATAACAAATGTAGTGGAAGCACCATCATCTTCAGGAGTTCGTGTGTCGAAGCCTTTGCTTACTTTAATGATCCTGGCTATTATAATGCTAGGGATGCTTTCAGCATATGCTTTCTTTTTTAAAGATCTTGAAACAAGAAAAGAGCTGGTGACTGATTCTACAAATATAGTTCATCAGGATATCCCTCAGCAGACTGAAGAAGTAATACCTGATACCACCACGGAAATCAAGCCTATCATTTTAGATACCACAGCACAGCAAACAGATCAGGACAGCTTAAAAAAAGAATTTGAACGTCAAACCGGAGCCAGTACACCTAAACCTACACCTCCTCCCGCTGAACCGAAAAAAGAAGGGCCGCAGGAACCTGTCATTTTTAGCGAAGGTAAAAAATACAGAATCCCTAAAACTACAATCTATTTCCATGATTCACCTAATAATAATGCACCAAGCCGTGGAGTCTTAGGGCTATGGGTTAATTCCAAATTCGAGGTAATTGATGAACAGGGTAACTTTATTTATGTAACCCTTACCAATAATGATGGAGAGGTTACAAAGGGTTGGTTAAAAAAAACAGACTTGAAGGAAGTTCCACAATAAATGCTTAAATTTCAGTACCAAATATTAAGCATCCTGTTGCATGGCAAGGACTACACCGCTTTCCGTCAATTACGCTGTACTTAAAAGTGCACTGGACCGTCGTTTCCTTATACTTAACTCATCCACTAATAAGATAATATTTATTAGCCTGGTTACTATAATCAGCTTACTTTTCATGTATACATTCGTGCCTTTTAACATCAACAGATGGTACGAGAATGCAAGTAAATTTGACCTGTTTAAAATCTTTAGCATATTTTCAATTACAGGAGGGTTAACCCTCCTGTTTACTCAATTTGCATTGTGGAAATGGCTGCATTTAGAATACCTTACTTATGGACAGTATTTCTTTTGGTTTCTTGGAGAAATACTAATTTTAACCTTTGGCATAATGGGCTGCGACTGGCTGTTGAACAATCACCCCGACCTGTCTGTGAGTAATTACCTTGACACATTCAATTATACCATACTCATAGCCATCCCTCCCTATATAATTTCATTATTGATTTTATTCGGTGCGCAGCAATACAAACTGGCACACAACCTTTCATTGGTAGCAACAGAACACAAACCCCTTTCGGACAATCTGCTGATTGAAGATGAAAACGGGAAAATCATATTAACTCTTCATCCGAATAACATCTTGTTCTTTAAATCTGAAGATAACTACGTAGATGTTCATTACCTGTTGGGAGGAGAAGTTAAAACAGAACTTATCCGTACCACATTAAAAAAGATTGAATCAACTTGTAGCTATTCCGGCTTAATAAGGGTTCACAGGTCGTACACCATCAATATTAAAACCGTGTCTTCCTCAAAGAAAACACACAAAGGTTATGTGCTTCAGTTTGATCCATTACCAGGCTTGCAGATTCCTGTATCAGCATCGCATCAAAAACAATTTGAGCAATACCTTAACAATACAACTTCTACATTCCCATTCACCCCATTATAACCCTATTTCATCCCAAACCCGCGCTAATCATTGTATACAGATGGTTTTGTAATCTATATTGCATTAACCAAATCCAAACACAATGAAAGTAACCAGACTATTTTTATTGATCGCTTTTCTCTTATCGTTTGTCAACCTAAACGCTCAGGTTATCAAAGGAACTATTAAAAACAGTGCGACACAAGAAGCAGCACCAGCGGTATCCATCCATGTAAAGAATTCTTCGGAAGGAACTTATTCAGATGACAGGGGAAGATTTCAGCTGACCACTAAAAAGAAATTACCTGTTGTACTTATCATCTCTTCCATTGGTTTTGAAACTAAAGAAGTTGATGTGCAAAATACCACTACCCCAATTGAGATTACCATTAACCCTACATCTATACTTGGACAGGAAGTAGTGGTTTCTGCGAGCAGGGTTGTACAGAAAAAACTCTCCTCTCCGGTTACTATCGAGCAGCTCAGCAGTAAGGATATCAGCAATTCACCTCAGCTGAATTATATGGATATGATCCAGGGCTTAAAAGGAGTTGATGTAACGGTTTCAAGTATTGGTTTTACCAGCATCTCCACAAGAGGATTTAATACCAGCGGGAATACCAATTTCACGCAGATTGTTGATGGAATGGACAACCAGGCGCCAGGTCTTAACTTCCCTCTGGGCTCCGCTATTAGTTTAACCCAGTTAGATGTCGATAACATTGAAGTACTCTCAGGAGCATCATCTGCATTATATGGTTCAAGAGGTTTAAATGGAACTATGGTAATGACCGGAAAGGATCCGTTTAAATATCAGGGTTTAAGCGTACTCATAACACAAGGAGTAAACCATGTTAAAAACAGTAGCAGTTATGACCCCGTAGGTCCATCGCCATATTATGATTGGGCAATACGTTATGCCACCAAGATCAACGAAAAGCTGGCTTTTAAAATTAACTCACAATATACACAGGCAAACGACTGGGTGGCTACCGACAGCACCAATAAAAATGGTCCCGGGAATAGGTTTACAGACCCAAACTATAATGGTGTAAATTACTATGGCGGAGCAACCAATGCAGATATTAATCCGTTCTTAGAGGGAGCATTAGCAGGGGATCCTTCCCTTGCTCCCCTTATTGAACCCCTACTGGCTAAGCCTAACTATGTGGCCAGAACAGGATATCCCGAATACGGTTATCTGGATAATAAGGCAAGGCTATTCAAAGTAAATGCAGAATTAAGGTATAAAATAAACCCTAAACTGGAAGCCATTATGTCTGGCACGTACGGCACTGGAAACATTGTATATACCAATGATACCCGTTATCAGCTCAAAGACTTTAAAGTTGGACAATACCGTGCAGAACTGAAAAGCGACAATTGGTTTGTACGTGCTTATACCACCTCAGAAAACTCCGGAAGAACCATAATTGCAGGCCCTACAGCCCAATACATCAATGAAGCATGGAAAACCAGTTATGATGGCGCAACCGGGGGCTGGTATCCAGAATATACCGGGGCTTTACTTGCTTCACTTGCAGGTGGAGCCAGCCTAAATGATGCACATTTAGCTGCCCGCGCCTTTGCAGATCAGGGTCGTGCCCAACTAGGGACCCCGGAATTTAACGCACTTAAGGAAAAAATTTCCAATACACCTATTTCGGAAGGAGGTACTTTATTTCTTGACCGCAGTAAACTCTACAATGCCGAGGCGCAATACAATTTTACCGATAAAATTAAATTTATGAGTGTAATTGCAGGAGTTAACTGGCGCTTGTATAGTCTAAACAGTAAAAACACATTATTTCCAGATAAGGACAAACCAATTAATGTAAAAGAATACAGTGCCTACATTCAACTGGCCAAGAAATTAGCCGATGACCAATTAAGTCTTAGCACTTCTTTCAGGTACGACAAAAACACACTGTTTTCTTCCCCTAAAGTAACCTCAAGAGCTTCTGCGGTCTATGAACCTGTAAAAGACAACTTCATTCGTTTCTCTTACCAAAATGCCTATAGTTTTCCTTCAAACATTCAGGCATTGCAAAATACACTTAACGGATTCAACAGTTACTCATCCGGAGGTTCTTCTTTATTATTAAACGACAATTATCATTTCAACCAATATCCACCTTATACACTTGAAAGTGTATCTGCTTATCAGCAATCAGGCGATGCTTCAGTATTAAAGAAATTTGAATACAATGACATTAAACCACAATCCGTAAATGCCTTTGAGCTTGGTTATGCCGCTTTAATTGGCAAAAGAGTAATGTTTGATGTATTGGGCTATTTCTCTACCTGGAAAAACTTTATTGGCTATGCCAACGTAGCAAACACACCTGGTACTGATGATGTAACGGCTTTTAAAGATCATAGTACCTATGTTCAATATAATATTGCCTTTAATGGCGGGCAGACCGTAAATACATACGGCTATGCAGCAAGCCTGAGTATAGATCTGTCGCACAACTTTTTGGCAAAGGTCAACTACTTTTCAGACAACATTAAAAATAAGAACAATAGCCAGATCAACAATTTTAACACCCCTCATTATCATGTGAATATGGAATTTGGCAACAGCGGTTTCGGTAAAAAGCAAGAATGGTCATTTGGCACCACTCTCCGTTACAAACCTGGCTACTTTTACGTTGTTTCCGGCGGTTTAGCAGAGGGCAGGGTGCCTAGTTCGGCAGTTATAGATGCTCAGGTAAGCTATAAACTTATCAAAGCACGTTCTGGCATCAGGCTGGGTGCTACAAACATTACCAACAAATACTATTCAACAGGTGTTGCCAATCCAAATATTGGCGCCGTCTATTATGTAACTTATGCATACAACATCCTTTAATATGAAAACCATACCATCATTATTCATTGCACTTCTGGTTACTGTATCTTTGTTTTCTTGTACAGGAAACCAGTCAGCACAACATGGAAATTATAAAACCACGCTAACCTTTAAACCAGGAGATGAGCAGAAAATTGCTGAAGCTTTTCTATCGATAAAAGACAGCACCCGGATCTTACTAAAACAGGGCACCTATAACTTCGATAACCTGAGCATAGCCCAGGTAAACTATATCATGATCCAGGGCGAAGGGCACGACAAAACTATTCTTGATTTTAAAGAGCAGAGCCAGGGCGGCGAAGGCATTAGGGTAACAGACGTAAAAGGTTTTGTAATTGATGGTATGACGATCCGCGATTCCAAAGGAGATCTGCTAAAGATCAACAAGAGTCGAGACGTTATCATCACCAACCTTCATGCAGTTTGGAGTAAAGCAGACTCCACCAGTGGTGGCTATGCCATCTATCCTGTCATGTGCAAAAATGTATTGATAGAAAACTGCTATACAGAAGGCTCATCAGATGCGGGCATTTATGTTGGGCAAACAGATAGCGCAGTGGTTAGGAAATGTAAAGCAGCAAAAAATGTTGCCGGCTGCGAAATCGAAAATACCTCTAATGCTCAGGTATACGACAATGAGTTTTACAACAATACCGCAGGCTTTCTTGTGTTCGACTTACCAGATCTTTCAAAAAAAGGGGGCCATGTTAAAGCTTACAACAATTACATTCACGATAATAACTTCAGAAACTTTGCAAAAGCCGGCAGCTTCGGCACTTCATGGGGTGTAGGCAATGCATCACCGGGAAGCGGGATTATTATATTAGCGGCATCAGACATTGAGATCTATAACAACCGCATTATCAACAACAATTCATCTTCAATAACTATTGCTTCGGGTTTTGCTGTTGATGAAAAAGCCGGTGAGAAAATAAATGACAATTACTTTCCCATTTCTAAAAACATCAGCATTCACGACAATACCATTGAAATGGGCCCTGCATTTCCTGAAGCAGCTTACGAGCATCGCATTGGTAAAATACTGGTAGCCGTTGAACAGCAATTAAATGCAAGCAATCCGTCCAGAAAAAACAAACGCATTCCCTTTATCATGTACGATGGCATTTCAAGTAATATCCTAACCAAAGGAACCGCAGCTAATCTCGATTCTATCTGTATAAAACAAACTGGCGAAAACCTATTTGTAAATGCTGATTTTTTAAATATAAGCAACCCTAAAAACTGGAAACCAAACACAGACATTACTCCTTATATCTGCAAGTAAAATTAGTATCAATGCGTAAAACTTATCTTCTGGGGGTTATTCTCCTTTTCAGCATTTCACTTTCGATTTTAAGTGAACAGGGGTGTAAAAACAAAACTGTTCAGCTGGCAAACAACAGTGGCTTTGTGTTCAAAGAAAAGCTGTCTGACTATGGTTTCTTCAAAAATAAGCTAAAGGATCTTGTGCCTAACCAAGGAGTTTTACACTACGATATCAGTACCCCTCTCTTTACCGATTACGCCGTTAAAGACCGCTTTATTGTTTTACCAAAAGGAGCTGCAATAAACTATACAGAAACAGGTGCTCTTGATTTTCCCGATTCGACCATTATTGTAAAAAACTTTGCCTATACTAATGTTAATCATCAAAAGATAATGATTGAAACAAGGCTACTGGTTAAAGACCCTTCGGATAAGAACTGGAAGGTGATGAATTACCTTTGGAACAAGGAGCAAACTGAGGCAATTAAACACATTACAGGAGCAAAAATTCCAATTACACTATTGGATAACGATGGAAATAAACTCTTTACAAATTACCAGGTTCCAAATACCAATGACTGTAAGCGTTGCCATATTAAAAATGATGTCTTAATTCCCATTGGTCCAAAGGCCAGAAACCTTAACATAACCATTGCCGGGCAAAGTACCAATCAACTTAAGGCGTGGGCAACCAAAGGAATACTAAAAGGATTACCAGATACAGGAGCAGTGGCACAATTGCCAAACTGGGCTGATGCCAGGCACTACAGTCTGGAACAACGGGCAAGAGCTTATCTTGACGTTAACTGCGCACATTGTCATACCAAAGGAGGAGATGCATACAACACTGGCTTGTTTTTAGAATATGAGCAAACCAATCCTAATCATTTAGGAATTAGAAAAGCACCTGTTTCTGCTGGTGGTGGTGCCGGAGGATTAGATTATGACATTATACCTGGTGATGCCAATCATTCTATTTTGGCTTACAGAATGGGTAGTACAGAGCCTGGTACAGCTATGCCTGAGCTGGCAAGAACCTTGCCCCATAAAGAAGGCATAAAACTGATCAGAGAATGGATAAATAATTTAAAATAAAAGAACAGCCGGAAATTTCTTCCGACTGTTCTAACCTAATTCACAAAACTCCCTAATTTGTGAATGTCATCTATCCATCCAGATCAACATGACATCCACCCTAAACTATGTTAACCAAATATGACATGGTCAAGACCAGAGTTAACCAGCTCCGGCCCTATTATTAACTAGCAATCCGCAAGGGGGCGGAAAGATCTTTATTACTTCAGCAAATATGCTTTTGCAAATTTCTTTAACATGTTTATAGAATCCCGTTTAAGCTGTCTGACACGCTCTTTACTCAGGTTCATCCGTTTGGCTATATCCTCAAGTTCCATGGGTAAATCAGTTCCAATCCCATAGTATAGCCTTATGATCATCTGCTCTCTTTCACGAAGTTTATCCAGTAGCTTATTCAATTCATGATGTGCAGATGCCTTTAAACAAGCCTCATCCGGTATTAAGGCGGCACCATCTGCTACCAAATCCAATAATGTTCCATTATGCTCCCGATCACTTTCCTTATCGAGTGACAAAGTCCATTCAGTATTGGCCAAAAATTCCGATACCCGTTCTTCCTTAAGTCCTGCAAATTCGGCCAACTCTTCCATTGTTGGTACACGCTCTAACTGTTGCTCAAGTTCCCTGCTTAATTTATTTACCTCTCCTATTCCATTCACCACATTTCCAGGCAAACGTATCATCCGTTTCTTCTGGGCAAGGGCATGCATAATGTGTTGTCTTATCCACCATACTGCAAATGAGATAAACTTAAAGCCTCTGCTGGCATCAAACCTTTCGGCAGCTTTAATCAGGCCCAGATTTCCTTCCGAGATTAAATCCTCTAAGGTCAATCCTTCATATTGGTATTTTTTTGCAACCGAAACTACAAAGCGCAGGTTAGCTTTCACCAGTTTATCTAGTGCACTCTTATCTCCGGTCTTTATTTTCTCACTCAGCAATATCTCTTCCTCTGTACTTATCAAGCTAATCTTATCAATATCGTACAGATACTTTTCCAGTATAGCTGTTTTATTAGTGATGGATGTATTTATGATCAGTCCCTTCATACAATTAATTTATGGTGAAGCCTACGGCTTCATGCCGGGTTAAAAACATGGCCGACAATGCCGGCACATGTTCATCATAAAAAACAAAGGTTTTCTAATTCAACTTCTCTTTTAATGCCTCGTAGGTCTTTTTATAGTCTGCATTGTCAGGTTCCTTTTCTACAAGCTTTTTACTCCATGACAGTGCTTTTGTAAGCTCTTCCCTGTCTGCACTATACTCCAGTACAAAATTTGCATTCGTATTTATGGTAGACAGATTGGAAGTGTCTTCATATTTCTCTGTATAGTTTACAATTGCCGAAGCAAAAGCTTTCCAGTCTTTACTATAATAAAAAAATAGCTTAGCCCTGGTTACCGTACGATCGGCAGTTAACGCGTCATATTTTTGGGTAACAGTAGCCGTTATTACTTTCCAGTCAGGAACTTTATCCTCGGCTTTAGCGGCCTCCAAAGCCGGATTAATAAGTGCATCAGCAATGGCTTTATCCTTTTGCTTAATATCTGCAGTTGCATCAGTCTTTGCTGTATTCTCCTGAGCAGATGCAGCAGTACCAGAATTTCCTTTATGCTGATCAACCGCGGCCTGGAACATTCCACGCTCCTGTTCTGAAATGTTATTCCCATATTTACTTAAATATGCAGAAGCTGATGTCACATAGTTAGGCCAGTCCTGATTATTATAGAAATGGACTGTCTTTGCACGTAACAAAATCTCCTCCGCCGGAGCACCATAAGGCTTTACCCTTTTCTCAATCGCCGGCCAATCTACCTTTGCAGGATCGGCAAGCATAGGTTCCATCTCTCCTTTAAAAATCATGTTCATCATATCTACCGTGTATGGTCTATCGCCCAATACCTTTTTAAATTCCGGGCCATTCTTAACCATCATGTCAAATCCTGCGTCTTTACTACTTTTGGTAAACTGAGCCACAGAACGGATGTCCTCATCACTTAAGGGCTGTTTTAGTGTGGTGATATAAGCTTTACCAGCCAATACTGCACCCGGCTTATCACCAGCTTGCGTAGCCATCATGGCCATTTTCTTTAAAAATGCGGCATCTCTGTTACCATCAATATATTGCTGCAGCATTACACTATAAGCCTGAGCAGGCTCTGTCAGATCCGCATCTTTTGCCGTCACCGCATACGACATGTCAGCTGTCCTCCCCATCATCTCGAGCCCGCGAGAGATCTCTTGATCCTGCAAATCCGGATTCAACTGACGGTGGATCTTACGTAATTCTGCAAAAGGAATTTTAATCACCTCTCTATCGTAAGTCATCAATCCATTCTGCTCCCCTTCCACATCAAAGGGCTGGGTATAAATAGAGCCACTCATTCCTTCAGCTTCAAATAATTTCAAATGCTGATTCATAATCGTGTATTTCGCTTTTAAAGCGGCAGGTTTCTCCTGGATATACCCCCATGCCGATCCTGCAAGCCATTGGTGGTCAGGAATAAACACACCAATACCACCAAACTCTCCACAAACCCGTGCCTTGCCATCTTGCTTAAGCGAGTTCATCGGATCCGGATATGCATGCACATCGGTCATGTCAGCTGCCACATAAGCATTTGGAGAAGGACTGCGCAACTGTTCATTTACATATAACAACTCTCCACTATGTCCATTCAGTATCCTCGAAGGGTCAGTAGCTTTGATCCATTTGGTCAGGCGCTCCTGATCATATTGTCCCCATTTTTCATTGAACAGTACCCAGGTGGTGATAGAAGGATAATTGTGTAATTGAAGCAATATCTCTTTACTACCTTTTTCAAAAGCTTGTTTTGAACCTTCTGGCAAGCCTTGATTCGGGTTCACCATATCCTGCCATACCAGCATACCTATTTTATCAGCATGGTAATACCAGCGTGCAGGCTCTACCTTAATGTGTTTGCGAATCGTATTGAAACCCATGGCTTTGATCGCTTTGATATCGAAAGCCAGGGCCTCATCTGTTGGAGCGGTATATAAACCTTCTGGCCAGAAACCCTGATCTAATGTTCCCAGGTTATAATATGGTTTGTTGTTGAGCATAATGCGGTCGACCCCTTTGCTGTCTTTAGCGACCGAAATCTTGCGCATCCCAAAGTAGGATTTCACCTCATCTATTACTGCGTTTCCTTTTTTCAGTTTCACCACCAGGTCATATAAATATGGGGCGGCCGGAGACCAGAGCTTTGCGTTTTTAAATGGTAATTGCAAATTGGCACCAGTTGTACCTTTCACCTTACTGATGACTTTACCATCAGCCAGGGCACTTACCTCTACGGTATAACCCGCAGCGCCATTAGCCGCAATATTTAATATGCCTTTATCAATATCAGGAGTCATATACAGCGAAGATATCGATGCACCCGGCACCACCTCCATCCAAACCGTTTGCCAGATCCCTGATGTTGGGGTATAATAGATGTTAGCCGGGTTAAGCACTTGCTTGCCATGTGGCCCAACACCTTCGCCTGTAGGGTCAAATACTTTTACGACCACTTCATTGCTTCCCTCTTTAAGCGCAGGGGTAATATCTAAAGAAAACTCAGTATATCCACCTTCGTGTTTTCCAACCTGCTGTCCGTTCACAAATACGGTTGCCTCATAGTCAACAGCACCAAAATTCAGTTTTACTTTATCTCCGCTTTTTGTTTCCGGCTTCATAAAAGTTCTCTTATACCAAAGATTTTGACTTGGCTTTAGTTCCTTTTTAACACCTGATAAGGCAGATTCTAATGGATAAGGGACAAGGACCTGTCCTTCATAACTAGCGGGTTTTACTGCATTTTTAGCAGTTATCGCATAGTCCCATAATCCATTTAGATTGGTCCAGTTATCGCGTACCATCTGCGGTCTTGGATATTCTTTTAAAGCATTGGTTGGTGATACATCTTTCGCCCAGCGGCTCTGGATAGTTACCGGTTTCATTTTCCATCCTGTTTGCGCCTGCGTCTTTATTGTAAAAACAAGGGCCATTACCAAAATTAAGGTCTTAATACTATTTGGTTTCATAGTCGTTTTTTATGTGTTAGTTTAGTAACAATTGATTGCTACAAAGCTATACACCCTAACTCACAGAAAATTGGACTTTAGAACCTAAAAATTGGACTTTAGCACACACCCTTTATCACACAAAGACCGCTTAAAACCTAAAAACACCACAAACAAAACATTGATAATGAAATATATAACATAAAAAAACAGACAAAATCCGTCAACAAATCAATTAATATTATCTTTGCGTCAAATGATCAACCGTTTAGTCGCTATTACATTACTTTTAGCATTGATAAGTGCCAACTTATCCAGGTTTTTCATTTATGCTGAGTTCAAGGTCAATCAGAAATACATTGCAGCTGCTCTTTGCGAAAACAAGGACAAGCCGCAACTGCATTGTAATGGTAAATGCTACCTGATGAAGAAACTGAAAGAAGCGCAGGATAAAGAAAAGAAACAGGAACAGGATGCGCAAAAAAAAGGCGCTCAGGATGTATTTATCGTCAACAATCCAATGTTGCTTTCATTCAATTCGACTAAAACCAAAAAAGAAAAACCTGCTTTGATTTCTTTTGATCTTCCTAAATTCAGTTCAGAAATCCTGCACCCACCACCCTTCAATACTATTTTTTCTTAATTAAGACTTCCTCAAGTTACCATTATCCTTTTCTTAAAAGATTTGGACTATACCGGTATGCTTGAGCTTAAGCAAATTCAATTTATTTCAATTCTGTACTACTCCTCTAATTAACATCGCTTTAGGTGATGTTTGGAGGAATTAAAATTCTAATGAATAATATCATGAACACATATATAAAAAGATTAACCACAACACTCCTGTTTACTACCACACTAATTCTTACAGCCTGTTCTAAAAAAAGTGATCCTACACCTGAATTTCAGGAAAAGAATCTTGCCCCGCTATCTATTGAGTTCGACAACATTGTTGGCGACCGTACACTCACTTTCAACAATACCGGTAGCTTGTATAAGAATGCAGCGGGTGAACAATTCTCTATTTCGCGTCTGCAGTATTTCATCAGCAACATTAAAGTAACTACTACCCAGGGCAATACTTATGCTGTAAATCAGGACAGCAGTTACTTTTTGATACAAGGTGATGATAAAGCAACCCGTTTTGCCAGAGTAAAAGTACCGGAAGGCGATTACACAAGCTTAACCTTCACTTTAGGGGTTGATAGCTTGCGCAGCACCATGCCAATTGATAAGCGAACCGGAGTATTAGATCCGGCAGCTAACGGCGGACACGATGGTGGTGGAATGTACTGGGGATGGAATAGTGGCTACATCTTCTTTAAGTTTGAAGGAAACTCTGGTGTGATAACAGATGATGCCAATGGCGATCCTACCGGAAAAAAACAGTTTAAATATCATATTGGCTTTTTTGGTGGCTATAGTGCTCCAACACTCAATAACATTAAGGTAATCAATGTGGATCTGAAAACTGCCGGAATAGCCAAAGTAAGGAAAGACCGTCAGAGCAACATCCATCTCTTTGTAGATGTGATGAAGGTATTCAATGGAAAGAATTCTTTTAAAATAGTGGAATATCCGAATGTAATGTTCGGCGATTTTACAGCTAAAATTGCAGCCAATTTTGCCGAAATGTTCAGACACGACCATACAGAAAACTAAAGGGCAATGAACAAGAAACACTGGATTGTATTTTCCATACTGGGGTTATTTATTCTGGCCTGTAAAAAAGATATTCCCATCAAAGAAGAAATTGAGAAGTTCCTTGGATTTCAAAAACCGATCAATTTTCCAGAACCGGAATATAAGTTTGCGAATAACCCTGTTACCAAGGCTGGATTTGAACTGGGCAGGGCGTTGTTTTATGAACCACGCCTTTCCCGTAACAACACCATCACCTGTGGTTCCTGCCACATCCAGTCGTCTGCATTTACACAGCATGGACATGATGTAAGCCATGGTATTGAGGATCGTTTGGGCACACGAAACTCCCCACCTATTATGAATTTAGCCTGGAGCAAGGCTTTCATGTGGGGCGGTGGTGTCTACGACCTCGATCTGCAACCAATTGTGCCGATCACGACTCATGAAGAAATGGATGAGAACCTGGATAATGTATTGAAAAAAATTAAAGCAGTACCAAAATACACGGCTATGTTCAAAAGTGCATTTGGAACCGAAGAAGTAACTACAGCGCGCTTTATGAAAGCGCTTTCCCAATTTATGCTCATGTGTGTAAGCAGTAATTCCAAATACGACAAGGTAATGCGCAAAGAAGCAGGAGTTACATTTACAGCCGATGAGCAGGAGGGCTATACCTTGTTTAAACAAAAATGTGCGTCCTGTCATTCGGAACCTTTATTTACTGATGGATCTTTCCGTAACAACGGTTTAGGTATCAGCGCTATCAACGATCAGGGATTCTATGCGGCTACATTGATCAGCACAGATAAGTATAAATTTAAGGTACCCTCTCTCAGGAATCTGCAATATACTGCTCCATACATGCATGATGGTAGGTTCTTATCGCTGGCAGGTGTATTAGAGCACTACAATTCAGAGGTTCAGCAAACCCCGAATTTAGATCCATTACTAAAACAGGCAAACAGATTGGGGATAGCACTTACACAAAACGATCAGGTTAAACTAACAGCATTTTTGGTTACACTGAACGATCCTGATTTTATCAATAACACTCTTTTATCAGAACAATAAGCACATGAGAATAATCATTACAGCATTTTTGCTGACAATATTTACCATCACTGCCACCAAAGCCTGCGATATTTGCGGCTGTGGTGTTGGCAGTTACTATCTTGGGATTTTGCCCGAATACAACAAGCGATTTATCGGGCTAAGGTACCAGTACAAAACCTTAAGAACCCATTTAGGTCCATTTGGAGAGCGGACTCCAATTACAGCCGACGAAACTTACCAGAGTGCAGAGCTTTGGGGTGGCTGGAATATCGGTAACAGGTTCAGAGTACTTGCATTTGTTCCCTACAATTTCAATGAACGTCAAAGCCAGACTGGCAATGGTACCAAAAGCGGTTTGGGAGATATCGCGCTAATGGGCTATTACAAGCTATTTGACCACAAAGGAACATTAGGCGAACGGTTACTGGTGCAATCCTTATGGATTGGCGGTGGTGTAAAACTGGCTACAGGAAAGTATGAGCCATCAGAACGCCTTGCGATTCAGGAATCGCCTAATAATTTTCAACTGGGTACAGCAAGCACTGACTTTACGCTTAATGCAGCTTACGATATCCGATGGAATGATCTTGGATTAAATGCAAACGTAAATTACAAAATCAATACAGAGAACAAATATGATTACCGCTATGGCAATAAGTTCACCTCTAATGTACTGGTTTATCATAAGTTTCGCATCGCTCAGAAAGTTACCATCGCACCAAACATAGGTGTATTGTACGAGACTGCTCAAAAGGATGTTGAAGGTAAAAAGTATGATGTAGCAGTATCTGGCGGCTATTCTTTGTCAGCAGTAGGAGGTTTAGAAGTGTCAATGAAGGGCTTATCCTTTGGTGCAAATTATCAGAACGTAAGGTCTCAGGATCTGGCCGATGGAAGGGCAAGTGCAGGAAACCGCGTTATGGTTCACATGTCTTTACCGTTTTAATTTATATCACAAGCCTGCAACTGGAGCAGGCTTGTGATCTTTACAGAAAACAACGGTCATTTTTTATTGTTAACTTTGGTATCAAACAAAACTGTAACCACACCTTAATTCTTGTATCATCTGTATGGCCCGTCACTATGTAACAATAAAGGATATTGCAAAAATTTTAAACATCTCCGTTTCTACTGTATCAAGGGCTTTAAGAGATACTTATGATGTGAACCAGGAAACCAAGGAGAAGGTACAGGCTTTGGCAGCAGAACTGAATTACAAACCGAATTTTAACGCAACCGGCTTAGCTCAGGGCAGCACCCATAATGTGGGTGTAATTTTACCTTTTATTACCAATTATTATTTTTCTACCGTTATTACCGGTATCCAGGAAGTGGCTTATAATAATGGCTATAACATCATACTATTTGTCACCAATGATTCTCCCGAGCGTGAACTGGCCATTATGGAAAATCTTTCTGTTTCCAGTTTGGATGGCCTTCTGGTCTCTATTTCATCTGATTCTGACTCCTGCAACCACTTCCAGGAAATTATAAATGAAGGCATCCCCGTTGTATTTTTTGACCGGGTGGCCAGCGAAATTGAAACGTCAAAAGTGATGCAAGACGATTACAATGGGGCATTTGAAGCGGTGGAGCATTTAATTTCGAACGGCTATACTAAAATTGCGCACATTGCAGGCCCAAAAGGCTTAAGCTTTACCGAGGCGCGGCTAAATGGATATCTCGACGCTTTAAAAAAACACGGCATTCAGGTAAATGAAGATTGGATCATTTATTCAGGCTTCTCACAGGAATTTGGCGAAAAAGATACACAGCAGTTGTTAGCGCTGAAACAAAAACCTGATGCCATTTTTGCAGTGAACGATAGAAAAGCCATTGGCGCAATGATTGCGCTTAAAAACAAAGGCATAAAAGTGGGAGAAGACTTTGGCGTGATTGGTTTTACCAACGACCCCATGTCTACCATTATATCGCCTTCTTTATCTACCATTGCCGAACCTGCTTTCGAAATTGGAAAGCTCAGTTGTGAATTACTCATTAAACACATAACAAAAAAACACTTCCATGCAGAAGAAATAATGCTGCCCGGTAAGCTGATTGTCAGAGAGTCGACCAGGCGAAAAGCTAAATCTTAACTACTGTAAACAACTTTTCCATTTACAATGGTATACTGAATGCAGATCTGTTGATCAAAAACTACAACATCTGCATCTTTACCCACTGTAAGTGCTCCTTTTCGCTCATCCAACCCCATAATCCTTGCAGGAGTTTTGGTCATCATTCTTACTGCTTCTTCTAAAGAAACACCAGCCATATTTACCATATTTCTTAGCAATCTGTCGGCCGTAGCCACGCTGCCGGCAAAAGAGGTCCTGTCAGGAAGTTTAGCCACACCGTCTTCAATAATAACCGGTAATCCATTTTTACGACTACCCAGAATACTCTCTCCCGGTGGCATACCAGCTCCCCTCATGGCATCAGTAATTAAGGCAGTACGAGATGCTCCTTTGATTTTATAGATCAGCTTCAGCAAAGGTGCAGGCAAATGCACGCCATCGGCTATGATCTCAACATCCATTTCATCAATCAGATAACCACTTTCAATCACGCCCGCAAATCGAAAACAATCGCGTCGGGTTACGCCAGACATACCTGAATAAAAATGTGTAGCCAGAGTATAGCCATTTTCAAAAGCTTCCAGCACTTCTTCATAAATAGCATCGGTATGTGCAATTGCAGGAAGTATACCTTTTGATTTTAAATACCGGCCAAATTCAATAGCCCCCTTCAACTCAGGAGCGGCACTCCACCTTTTCACAATAGATGTAGCAGCCAGTATTTCTTTATATTCTGCCGGATCTGGATCACGTATATAACGAGGATCCTGAGCACCACGCTGGCTTAGTGCGAAATAAGGTCCCTCCAGGTGCATACCTATAAACTGTGCACCTTTATTATTTAGTTTATCGGCCTGTTCATATATCCTTAAGGTTTCCATCAGGTCTTCCTTTTCACTCGTCAATGTTGTAGGGCACATCGCCGTAGTTCCATAGCGGGCATGGATTTCTGCAATACCTAAAAAAGCTTCCACCGTATTGTCCATAAAATCATGCCCACCGCCCCCATGTATATGCAGATCTATAAATCCCGGAGCAATGTAGTTTCCCTGTGCATCAATTTCATGAGCATCAGGAAACTCAGCATTACCTTCCTCCAGCCCCACAATCTTTCCGTTTTCAACCAGCAGCGTTCCCTGCTCAATTGTTTTATAAGGTGTAATCAGTTTTCCGTTATATATTTTTAAACGATTCTGGTTCATCATAAGCTTAATTTAATCAAATATTCTGTTTTTATGGAATGATCAGGTTTTCCACGTCCTGATCCGGAAGCCATAAAATGCATAAAAGATCAGAAACAGATAGCAAGGAAACAACACCCAATAAGCTGATCTAAGGTCATACATATCTGCAAAATATCCATAAAAAAGGGGCATTATTGCATTACCGCATAAACCCATGATCATAATAGACGCGCCCAGTTTTGTATACCTGCCAAGTCCATCCAGCGCCAATGGCCAGATGCCTGCCCAAACCATAGAATTTGCCAGCCCCAACAATACTACAAACCATATAGAAACATCAGCAGCATGTCCCATTATACTTACCTCACCACTACTAAAAATAATCAGCAAAGTAAAAACAGCACCCAGCAAAGTACATATCCTTAACACACTAACCTGGCTAATTAGCTTGGGGATAACAATAATGCCCGTTATGTACCCACAAATGGTTGCAAACAACGTATAAGATGGGAAAACTTTGGCTTCCAGTAAATGAATATTCATGGAACCTGCGTAGCCAATTATGGTATCAATAGCGATTACCTGCGTACCTACATGTAAAAAAATAGCCCCCGCACCTAATATCAGGTGTGGAAATTGAAAAATACTTGTTTTACCCGAATTTGCGGTAGCCACCTCAGCACTCTCATGCTCGGTATCTATCTCTGGTAGCGGAGAATACCTCACCATTAATCCAAGTCCCAGTAATACTGCCCCAACACAGGTATAAGGAAAGATTACCCGTCTGATGAGCTCATCCAATGCGGCCTCCTTACTTTCAAGATCCATCAATGGCAACTGTTTAAACAAATCACCATCAGTAGCCTTTAAGATCACAGCTGCAAATAACAACGGGGCCAATATTCCGGCCCCTTTATTACAGATTCCCATAATGCTGATCCGCTGGGCAGCCCTTTCTTTGGGACCTAAAACAGTGATGTAAGGGTTTGCTGCTGTTTGCAAAATGGCAAGTCCTGCTCCCAATGTAAACAGGCCAACCAGAAAAATCTCGTAAGTGCGGGTCATGGCTGCCGGCACAAAAATAAATGCGCCGGCGGCCATAGTCCAGAAACCGATCATCATCCCTTTCTTAAAGCCGGCAGACTTTAAAAGGTACGATGAGGGTACCGACATCACAAAATAAGAAATGTAAAATGCAAAAGCCACCAGATACGACTGGAAATTAGTGAGCTCACATGCCACTTTAAAATAAGGAATCAGGATGGCATTTACCCATGATACGAAACCAAATATGAAAAACAGCAACCCTATAATAAGGATTGAAATAAGGGTATCGCGCTTACTTAATGAACTTACGGCAACTGCAGGAATCTGTTTTTTCATATTTGTACAATTTAATTATTTTATGGTCGCAGGTGATAACAATGAGGCAGATTCCTCATCAAGGTAAAAACTGCAGTCAGGATGATTTTGCAGAATACTTGCAGGATATAAATTACTTACCGGCTGTTCCAGACTATCCTTTACCCCTTGCGCTTTCCTGCGATCGGGCACCGAACAGATAATATGTGCAGATTTACAGATTTGCTTTACAGACATGCTGATGGCCTGACGGGGAACCTCATCAACACTTTCAAACCAACCTTCCGAGAATTGCTGTTTACGGCAGGGTTCATCTAAGTTTACAACCAGATAAGGTTCTTCTGTATCAAAATTAGCTGGCGGATCATTAAATGCAAGGTGACCATTCTCTCCAATTCCAACCAATGCAACATCAATCGGATGCTTTTTAATCAACCCAGCCAGGCGTGCGCATTCTTCAGCAGGATCAACCTCGCCGTTAATTAAAACCGCAGAATTAAGTGCCGGAACTTTATCTAGAAAACGTTCTTTGAGGTACTTTCTAAAGCTTGCCGGATGCGATAACGGTAACCCTATATACTCATCAAGATGAAACATATTTACTTTACTCCAGTCTATACCTTTTTCTTCAATCAGCTGACGGATAGTTTCAAACTGGCTGGTTCCTGTAGCCAGAATAATATTTACAGATCCCTTCTCTTCAATTATATTTCTAATAAGCTCAGCAGCTGCCTTTCCGGCTACAGTGCCCAGTTCACTGGGATTTTTTGATTGGATAACTTTCATTTTTTCTATTGTATGATGTATTAATTGATTTTATTTATTTGCTTTTCGAACCCCGGTAGTACCACCGGCTTTTAGTTCTATATCTAAAGGTTTATTAGTTTTCCAGGAACCTCCCGTAAAATCAGGGATGTTTATGGAGCCGGACCTGTTGGCTACCGACCACTCGCTCAGCGGGCCAATTACACTCCATGCTGCTGCGTCATAAACGTCCATATCCATCGGAAGGCCATTTCTCAAACAGTCTATTAAACGCCAGTCCATTAAAAAATCCATTCCGCCATGTCCGCCTATTTCTTTTGCCATTTCACCAACCTTTTTAGTGATGGCAGGCGTGTATTGTTCTTCCAGTTTTTTAAATGCAGCATCGTCCAGCCAACCTTCATGGCTGGTTGCTATTTTAGGAGGAAGAGGATATTTCTGGGCCACTCCTTTAGTTCCACTAACAAGATGTATCCTCGAATATGGTCTTGGCGATGTTACGTCATGTTGTAACATAATGGTTTTCCCCTTCTGTGTCCGTATGGTAGTCGTGTTCATATTCCCACGAAAAGGTTTGCCTACATATTGTTTAAAGGATTCATCTTCTGCAGCTCGCTTTTCGGCCATTTGCTCCATCATAAAATCATTTGAAGACACAGAAACAAGGAAATCCATACGGTCGCCACGATTAATATCAAGCACCTGGCATACCGGCCCAAGCCCATGCGTTGGGTAAAGGTTTCCATTTCTTTTGGCGTTTTCCTTTAACCTCCACAGGTCATATCTTTTCTCCTTTTCAAACAATCCTTCAAGAATGTCATGAATATAAGCACCTTCACAATGGATAATTTCTCCAAAAAAACCTTGTCTGGCCATATTAAGGGTTAGCAGCTCAAAAAAATCATAGCAACAGTTCTCAAGCATTACACAGTGCTTTTTGGTCTTTTCCGACATCTCTACCAAACGCCAGCAATCTTCAACAGTGGTTGCCGCAGGGATTTCAACAGCTACATGTTTTCCATGTTCCATCGCATATAATGCAATAGGCGTATGCAACGCCCAATGCGTAGCAATATAAATCAGGTCAATATCCTCACGTTCGCATAGTCTTTTCCAGCTATCCGCATTTTCCGTATAAAATACGGGGTCATGACCCGTAGTTTTAATTCTTGCTTTAGACTCCGAAGCTCGTTCCGGTCGTATGTCGCACAGCCCATTAATTTTTATACCATCTATATAACTTACCCGTTCAACAGCCGCTGAGCCGCGGTTTCCAAGGCCAACAAAACCAATTCTGACGGTATCAATTTTAGGTGCAGCATAACCAGACATATTAAACTGTTGCGGGCGGGTTCTCCCCCCCTCCGGTTTTATCACACTACATGCCGATAAAACAGGTGCGCCGGCAGCTCCCAGACCAATAATGCCGGTATACTTTAAAAAACTTCTGCGGTTACTATTCATAGTTCTGATTTAATAGGTTTTACTAGCTGCAAATTTTACAGCTTTCTTATTTTGTGTATATTTTTTTAAAGCCTCAAATTCGGCTGTTATTAATGCTTTTTGTGCAGCTTCAGGCAAATTGCCTGACATACTCCGCGCATCCTTAAATACAACTGATGCACTTGACAAGGCGGTAGCTAAAGAGACATCACCCCATTTTAATATTCCCGGAATATGAATGGCCATATTGTAAAAATCAATTCCATTCCGTTCATCAAACCTGTAACTATAAGGTGCATCTATTAGTGTTACCTGCTTTGCCTGGTTAAATACAGTGCAAAGCAAAGAGGCAATCCCGGTTTCTTTATATCCCTGAAGGCTAATTACACTTTTTTTATCCTGCTGTTTTAGCCACATTGTTATCAATTGCAGGTCTGATACCCAATTACCGATTACAGTGTTACCTAACCATTGTGCTGATCTGGATAGGGTATGAAAGGGAGGCAGTGCCCCATCTATTTTAACAGCCATTTCTGAACGCTGTTCTCCCGTTCCCCATACGTCTACAAGTAAAATACCCTGCCCCCTTTCAATTAAATATTTAATATCCGCAGAAGGGATGCTGTCCTTCCCTCCACTATGGCTCAATAAAGTATAGCTGTTTCCCTTTTCGGGAGTTTTAAAAAGAAATGGAATAAAATGGCCTGTGGTTGTTTCCAGAACCAGCTTTTGCCATCCTCTTTCAGTGTGGAAAGGTTTTACCTCCTTAATCTTTGCCCGCTGGTTCATTCCAAGAATGCTTTTCAGCGCTTCAGTCTTCGCTTTCAAATCCTGCTTATTGCTATTCATCATTTGTTGATGCAGGTTAATTTCCTGTTCCCGGCAAAACTCAGCTGTAGTAACAATTTCTTCAGGCCTTTGACCATCCTTAAAAGTGGCCAGTTCAGCTGCCTGCAAAACCTTTACTTCGGGTGCTTTAACGGCTGTACCATCGCCATTTCCTTTAAGCTGCAGGTTAAACCATCCAAGCATTGCATCCCTCATCTCAGGCCAGTAACCATGTCCGGTATCAAAAATCTGGTAAGCAACTTTATCCTTAGCTTTATAAAACTCAAATACAGGTAATGCGGTAGTATAACTTTTCAGCATTTCCGAAGGAAAGAAAGATTTATTTGTATCATTTCCGGCACTAAAAATTTTCAGTGGTCTGGGAGCAATCATCCCTAAAACGGCAGCTTCTTCTGTATAAGTTAATCCCTGTGGCAGCAATTCGCAAACGCAGTTACTGTTCATAATGTACGATTGAAATGTACCCACACTAACTACCGGAATAGCGGCCTTAATCCTTTCATCAATAGCGGCAAGCCACATGGTCTGGTTCCCTCCACCACTTGCTCCCGTAGCACCAATATGGTTCTTATCCACATAACTTAATGACGAAAGCAAATCAACCGCCCTGATGTTGTCTGTAAGCTGCATTCCCAATAACGATTCTCCCACGTTCATTAATGATGCGCCTAAATTTGCGCCATGATATTCCTGTTTACCATCTTCTGTACACCTTTCGCCAGTACCCCATGCATCAATAACAAGTGCTACATAACCTGAGCTGGCCAAAACCTGCGCAACAGATTGAAAAAGCTCCGATCTCCGTGCATCAGGCCAATGCCCATGTGTAACCACAACAGCCGGAAATGGCCCCTGCCCTTTAGGTATATATAAACTTGCCGTTGCATAAACATGAGGCCTGGTCTGAAAAAAGATATTTTTAATGCTAAAACCATCCATTTGCACCTGGCCCGTTTCCTGCATTTTTAAGGGCAGCTGATGATCTACACGGACACCTGTACTTTGTTTAATTTTAAGTTTAAGATCTTGCTTGTATTGTTCCCATTCAGATTTGGACGAAGGCAGCGGTAATGATGCTGCCGCAGATTCAGCAGACCTTTTTAAATTTAAGCCCGCCAAGTCATCTTGCTGCTCCGAAAAAACCTTAGGCAAAGCCTGCCCTTTTACACCCGGACCGGCAGTAATCAGTATACCCAGAACCATAAAATTCAAAATCAGGTTGTTCATGTGCTGTTATTTATTCTTTTAATTTACATCCCACCATACGCGGGTAGCCGCGTTATCAGGCCCACCCAGTAATTTTCTTCCCTCAGCAAGAGCAGCACCATTGGTTGTGGCCTCTACAGACGAGTAGGGTAATCTTTTGATGAATGTACCAATTGGCAGGTCTGCATTGTCCGATTGAAGCAGTGGATACATTACAGGGTAACCGGTTCTGCGAAATTCCGACCAGCCTTCTATGCCGTCAGGAAATATTGCCAGCCACTTCTGTGTACTAATCTGGGCTCGTTGTATAGTCTCAGCCGCTCCCCATTTTATTGGAGTGCCCGCTACAGCTGCTGAATTGGCCACATCTCCCGGTGCAACAGGAACAGCTGCTGAATTGATATAGGCCTGGATAACGGTATTGTCTGTAACACCCCATTGCTGCAAGCTCAGTTCAATTCCCTTTTCATAATACTCCTTAGCAGTGCCACCACCCATATTCCAGCCATTCAATACGCCTTCGGCCCTTAAAAAATAAGCTTCAGCGGCAGCCATTACTTCCTGTCGTAATGCCAAATTAGGCACCCAGGCAGTCCCATTGCTATTCCGCTGTACCCACCTTGTTCCAAGGTTCGAAGTTTCGACCGGCCTGTTGCCAGGTAAATTGATAGCTGTTGCTGATGAACCATTCCTCAAGCCTTTAAACTCACCATTTCCTACTGCCGGCTGAAAATAGATACCCAGTCGAGGATCAGCATATCCTTTTAAATAAGAGGCCATTGTAGAACTCATACTAAACTCATTATTGGCCGCATTTGAAGCGAGCCCGTTAGCGTCATCACCGTTTAAGGATCTTTCAATGCTGGCAGTCTGCGCATTAATGGTCATAACCCCGGCTAGTACCGCCGCCTCAGCCTCCTGTTTTGCCTTTGCAGGGCTCACTTTAGAAATCCTCAAGGCCATCCTGAGCCTTAACGTATTTGCAAAGCTGATCCATTTACTGATATCACCCGCGTAAATTAAATCCTGGCTACCAAAAACATTTGCCTTTGTACTCGCCTTTAAATTAACTACAGCTGAATCCAGACGTTTAAAAAGATCATTATAAATGGCTTCCTGAGTATCGTAAGCGATACTTGATGCGGTACTACCAGCACCAAAATAAGGAACCGGGCCAAACTGATCTGTAAACCGGTGAAAGGTATAAGCTTTCATGATATTTGCCAATGCATATTCTTCAGAACTGGCTGCAGTATTGTTAAATATGGCCTGCAGTTGCGGCATGGTTAACACATAAGTGATAATGGCTGGTCTTGATAACCATCCGTCATTTAAAGCATACCTGTCAGTTGTAAAACTTGTAGTAGTTAGTGCATAATATTGCGAGTACAAATCAGGCATTAAAATGGAAATGGTTTGGGTATAGGGGCGATGTATAGTGGCAGCAGATTGTGCCCTGGAAAACATAAAACCGAGTTCCCTAACCCCTACAGTAGTGATTTTTGAGGGGTTGGTGTTTATATCTTCAAAATCCTTTGTACAGCCTGTAATTGCAGCAAGCAGCACAAACATAACGTAATATATAGAATACCTTTTCATATGAAATGTCTTTTAAAATGAAACGCTTAAGTTTAAACCGAAACTGCGTGTTGACGGAAGTATACCGGTTTCTATTCCCTGGTAATTGCTGGTTCCGATTGCAGCCTCCGGATCAATAGGTAAGGTGCGCTTACCTATACCTGGAATATCCAGCAGTGATTTGCCCCGGTATAAAAAAAACAAATTACGGCCAGTAGCAGCAATACGTGCAGTTCTGATTTTACTGTTTTTAACGTTAAATGTATAACCAAGAGACAATTCCCTTAAACGGAAATTAGTTGCACTGTAAGCAAAAAACTGCCCATAAGCATTTGTACCACCCTGTGATACCTGTGTCCACAACTGTTCTGCTGAAATGGCCTTCGTATTTTCAGATCCATCAGCCAGCACACCGGGAAGAACAAGGCCCCCCTCTCTGAATGCAGTAGTATAATCGGCTATCCCAAAATAACCCAGCATTGCATCCGTACCAGAGATTACAGTTCCTCCAACCCGTCCATCAATCAGAAACGAAAGGCTGAAATTCTTATAATCAAACTGGTTGCTTAACCCAAGGGTATAATCAGGATTGAAATTACCTATCTTTTGCAATTGCTGTACAACCGGCAAACCGGTGCTGCTGATTTTGTTCCTTCCATTTGCATCTTTTTCCCACACTTGCCCAAAAAGATCACCATAAGCGCCTCCCGGTTTTATTAGCAAGCTGGCGTAATTGGTTGCAGTAGTAAGACTAGCTTGCGAAATGCCGGGTAAGAGCGACAATACCTTATTTCTGTTTAGCGCAAAATTGAATGTACTGCTCCAGGTAAAATTGTCATTTTTAATAGGTGTTCCTTTAAGCATCAGCTCCATACCCTTATTCTGTATATCGCCAACATTCACATATTGGTTGTTAAAACCAGAAGGCTGCGGAAGTCCGATAAATATGAGCTGGTTAACTGTATTTGTTTTATAAAAAGTAGCATCTAACGAAAGTCTGTCGTCTATAAACCTCCATTCTGTTCCCAATTCCCATGCTTTTGTACGTTCAGGTTTTAAATCATTAATATATTTGGTTTGGTCACGGGCAATGAAACCACTACCTGCGCCCGGGCTATAAGTATAAGTTTGATTGAGCAAATAAGGATCGGCATCATTACCCACCTGCGTATAGGCACCTCGTACCTTAGCAAAATTTACCCAGTCAGGTAAGCTGAATATTTCAGAGAATAGTGCCGATAGTCCGACAGAAGGATAAAAATAACTGTGGGGCGAAGGTAGTGTGGACGACCAGTCGTTCCTTGCACTGGCATCCAGAAACAATTGCTGTTTGTAGTTCAGTTCTGCACTTCCATAAACAGACTGAATTTCTTTTTTAGCCACTATGTTTGTAAATGCTGGCGTAGAAGCAAAATTGAGATCGAACTTGTTCGGAATCCGCAATCCATTAGCTAACGACTGGGTATTGTAACCGCTGTTGTTTAGCAAAGAAGCTCCCAGGTTATAATTAACCCCAAAATCGTTTCCTATTTTATTATTTCCCGAAAGCAAAACATCTATATTTCTTTCCCAGCGGTTTACATTGTTTTCCTGGTATCGCCCACCTGGAAGGGTATTAATTGGCAATGTTCCGGCATAAAATGAACCCTTTATTTTATCATCATAACGGTCCAGGCTATATCTTCCCTGAACAAATAGCCATTCGTTGATCTGATATTTAGCAGAGCCTACCAACATGATCCTGTTGCGTTCCTCACTCAATGCTGTACGGTTTACATCCCAGTAGGGATTTTGAAAAAACGAGCTGTTTGTCCAGTATAAAGGCTGTGGCTGTTGATTATCCGGATTTATAGTTTCAAAGTTCTTCAAAGTTTCAGAACTCATGTCCCTCGGCATAATCAACACTTCATTGGTTACACCATTGTCGCCCAGACGTGGCTTGTTTCGTATTTTTTGATTTACATAAGTAACCTTTAAATCTGTGGTCAGGCCAGGTAATATTTCATTGTTCAGGCGCAGGTTAAGTGTATTACGATCAAGCTTATTATTTGGAACGATACCGCTGATGAGGTTATTTGTATAAGAAACATATCCCTGCATTTTATCAGTACCACCCGATATGTTGATCGAGTTGTTTACTGTTGTACCTGTATTATAAAAATCCTTTACATTGTTTTTATAGGTAGTTGCAGGAGCTCCCCAGCTTCCCGCGGCAGTTGGGCCTGCTACCCCACCATTCCCCTGACCGTAAGTATTTTGAAAATCCATCAGCAGCAGTGCATTGTCTACTGCAACTCCACCATTGTAGTTAATACTTACTTTTCCGCTTTTACCCTTTTTAGTGGTGATCATTAAAGCACCATTTGCAGCTCTGCTTCCATAAAGAGCCGCAGCAGCCGGACCTTTTAATACCGTAATTGATTCTACATCTTCCGGATTAATACTTGCGGCACCGTCACTTCCCGAATATCCGCTACTTGTGCTCTTTTGCTGCGTTGCCGGCGTATTTGCCGATCCGCCACCGCCTTGCTCAGTAGTCATGGTATTATCAATTGGCACACCATCAACCACAATCAGCGCATTATTATTTCCGCTTATAGAGCGGTTTCCCCTAAGCACAACTCTTGCAGCTCCGCCCGGACCTGTAGCTGCAGGTGTAACTACAGCTCCGGCAATTTTACCGCTAAGACTGTTCATTACGTTACCCGTTGGATCTTTTACAGTAGTAAGATCAGCATTGTTCAGTTGCTGGGTAGCATAAGTAAGCGATTTACTTTTCCGGGTAATACCCAGTGCAGTAACCACTACTTCATTCAATTCAGCTGAAGACTCTGTTAATCCTACATCTAATTTAGATTGAGTTGCTACGGTAATTTCTTTGGCTTCATAACCAACAAAAGAGAACATCAATACATCACCTGCTTTAATCTGGATGGTGTATTTCCCCTCAGAATCGGTTGAAACACCGTTACTGCTACCTTTTATTTTTACGCTAACCCCTGGCAGGGTGTGTTTTGATGATGCATCGGTAACTATGCCTGAAATTGTTCTGTTATCCTGTGCGGTACTTATACCCGGACAGAGCAATACCGCAGCCACCAACAGTATGAGTAACCGGGATAGTTTAGTTAATTTTCTCTTCATAATTTTGGTTGTTTAAGTTCAGTTGTTGATGAGGTACCTCATAACAAATGAATCATAAACCAACCAAATAAGCAAGGATACAGCTATATAAATCTATGAGAACGTTATCGGTAACGTTGCCATGTTATGACATAGCCTGCTTGGACACAGCGTAGTATCAGGTTGGGGGTTTGTTCGGGAAATAGGTACCTTTACCCGAACAAACCACCAACCTGTCCTTAATCTGTCCTGATTGTGCCCAACAATGGGTAGCAATTTTTGTCTACTTAACTAACATCTGCTTTTTACTAACCGTATGTGCACTAAAATACCCGAGCACATTATTACTGATATTTGAAGGCGGATTTCCTGGTGTTACCCCGCCTCCAGGGCCATTTTGTGATTGCTGACTTAACGTATTCCAGTAGGTAAATATCTTTTTATCTATGCACTGCATTTCAACATCTACATTATCGCCTGTTTTTAACTCATTATCATCATCATTTTTTCCAGCAAAGAACAATACTGTAGGTACATCGTTTCCATCGGTAAAACGGTCATTTTCGGCATAAACTCTTTTTGATTGAATACCATTAACTTTCAGCACAAACCGGTATTGATTAGCAACCCCAGCCGGATCTTTATAATGTGCCTGTGTCTGTTTCTGTTTTTCACTGCCAAAGGTAAATACCTTTACATCAAGCGAATCGAGTGTTACCGAATCGGGCATGGTTGAAGAAGCTGTATAAAGTGCATTACTTATATTTACTTTAAGGGTATAGGTGCGCCCAGGCTCCCCTCTAAACGGACCAAAAGTATAGGTACCCGGAGTACTTTCGGTAAATATCCATGAACTGCCCTGATCATCAGTTACATTTACTGTAGCACCCTTAACCGGTGGGTAGGTATTACTTTCTGTATAAGGTACAGACTGGCTTATTTTAATGGTTTGCTGCTCTAACTGATTGGTTATATTACCTTCTATCACCAATTGGTTTGCAGAAGTATTGATCTCAACATCTATCACTTTTTCACATGAACAGATGCTAATGGATACCGCAATTAGTAGGATTAAATATTTGATTTTTCTTAGCATCACTGTTAAAATTTAAAGTTATAAGTTACCGAAGGAATAATACCAAATAAGCTGGTTTGAACTGCTTCGGTTCGTGTTGGATCATTTTCTTTATCACGGAATTGGATAGAGTATGGGTTTTTGCGGTTTAATGCATTGTATACACTAAAAGTCCAGCTTGTACGGAACTTCTTAGTCTCTTTGCCTTTTAAGGTAGCTCCTAAATCCAAACGGGAAGTATATGGCATTCTGTTAGCGTTTCTATCCGTATAATAATAAGTGGTAAGGCCACCTATATTATATTTTCCGGCAGGGTAAGTAACGGCATTACCTGTGCTGTAAATATAATTAGCAGACACCGTCCAGCGGCGACTAAGGGTGTACATAGCAACCAGGGCAAGATCATGTGTACGATCTTGCTTCGCATTAAAATATTTGCCTTTATTGATTTCATCAAACTGACGTTCAGTTTTTGAAAGCGTATAACTTAACCATCCTGTAAGTTTGCCTTTGGTTTTTTTACCATAAAGCTCAAGTCCGTAGGCCCTGCCCTTGCCATACAACAATTCAGACTCAA
Source organism: Pedobacter panaciterrae (assembly GCF_001636695.1). Lineage (GTDB taxonomy): Bacteria > Bacteroidota > Bacteroidia > Sphingobacteriales > Sphingobacteriaceae > Pedobacter > Pedobacter panaciterrae_A. Next base: position 40,008 of record NZ_LGEL01000011.1, on the reverse strand, counting down.
CATCCTTATTGGCAGTTAGTTCTGCTGCATCTCTATAATCTATCTGGTTTTGTAACCATTTATAATAAACCTCGGCAGAAAACTCGAAGATATTGCTCTCGCTATTTTTGAAAAACCCTAAAGCAACCTGATCTGCAATCTCGGGCTTAATGTTATTGCTGCTCATTACATATTGATCTGTCGGAGAACTGGAGCCTGAATTACTAAGAATGTGAATATTTTGGGTATTGCGGTTGTATGATGCCTTTATAGAGTTTTTCTCGTTTAAGCTATAACTTGCCGAAAGACGTGGCTCCAGGTTGAAATAGTTTTTAACAAACTCACCGCTTTTATATGTTGATGAAGAACTTACTTCTCCTGAACTGTTATAGGTATTCAATGTTCCAGGACCCAGAAGGGAAAACTGGCTTAGCCTTAAGCCATACAGCACATTGAATTTATCACTAATCGTCCACTCGTCTGATGCGTAAACAGCCAGTTCCAAACCATAACGATTCTCTATAGAAAGTGGATTAAAGCTCGAGTTGGCTGATGTAGTAATATCAGATGGGGCAATTCTATGGTGGGTGGCATGCAATCCAAATCTTAGGATGTGGTTATTGCTATAATATTGTAAGTCTTCTTTAAAATTAAAATCTCTGATCAGTGATTTTACCTTGGCACTGCTACTTTCATCGAGCAGTTGAATAGCATAGCTGTATTTATTGTAAATTAATGAGGTATTTGAAAACAACCTGTTGTTAAACACGTGGTTTAAGCGAATAGTGGCTGTCGTATTGCCCCAATCGTTGGCAAATAGATCTTTGATCCCAATATTATCCTGACCAAAATAACCCGAAAGAAACAGTGTATTCTTATCATCAAACTTATAATTTACCTTGGCATTAATATCGTAAAAGTTCAACGTATTATTCTTTAGTGCCGAATCACCAGAGGCTTTAAGCAAAAGATCTATGTAGGTGCGCCTGGCACTAATCATAAAAGAACTTTTATTTTTAACGATTGGCCCCTCTGCTTTTATGCGCGATGCGATAAGCCCTAATCCACCTTCAAAGCCATATTCTTTATCATTACCATCCTGCATTTTAACATCAAGTACGGATGATAATCTGCCCCCATATTGTGATGGCATACCACCTTTGTACAAGCTTACATCTTTAATCGCATCAGCATTAAAGGTCGAAAAGAAACCCAGCAAATGAGATGAATTGTAAACTGTGGCCTCATCTAAAAGGATTAGATTCTGGTCGGAAGCCCCTCCGCGTACAAAAAAACCGGTGTTACCTTCTCCTCCTGCCTTTACTCCCGGCAAAAGTTGTATGGTTTTTAAAACGTCTTTTTCGCCGAATAGGATAGGCACATTGTCAAGATCTGCCATATTGATCTTATTCAGGCCCATTTGAGGACTTTTTACATTTTCATTCTTCCTTTCGCTGGCACTTATTACTACTTCCTGTAAATCTGAAGCTGCCGAAAGTTCTATGTTTAGCTTTAAGGCTTTGTTTAAGGTAATTTTCTGGGTATTGCTCTGATAACCACTATAGCTAACTATTACGGTATACTCACCTTCGGCCGCAGTAAGGGAATAAAATCCGTATGCATTTGTAGCTATGCCCGAATTTTGAGTTGCGCTTTGCAGTTTAACTGTTGCGCCAATCAATGTTTCTCCGGTTGAAGCATCCCTCACCGTACCACTTATGGCAAAACGTTGCTGTGCTGATGTAAGAAAAGGTACTGATGTAATGGAAAATAAAAGGAAAAAGAGGAATGCTTTCATGCTGTTTTGATAATTAAACGCAAAATTATCTTATTAGTATGCCATCACCCTCAAAAAACTGATGAAGCGGACAAAATCAGGGTTGAAGTGTTCAAAAACTTCCTTGAGTTGCAGAAATAACAGAAGCTATATATAAGCTGCCGTCATCTCGACCATAGGAGAGATCTCTTGAACTATGCAAAATTACCTCGCGGCTACTTCATGAACAAGAGATATCTCCTATGGTCGAGATGACGGCGGCTTTAAACAATCTGTTTCTAATCCTCCAATACGCCAAATTTTCCCATGTTGAAATCAACAATCGCTTCTCTGATTTCCTCTTCGGTATTCATTACGAACGGTCCGTAGCTTACAATGGGTTCATTCAAAGGTTTCCCACTTAGCAACAAAACAACACTTTGCTGATTTGCTTTAATATGGATCTGTTCACCTTTGTTTTCAAACAAAACAAAGCTATGTTCTCCGACTATTTCATCGTTTACCTGAACACTTCCGTTTACAACTAATAAAGCTGTATTGTGGCCGGCCGGAATACTGGTAGTAGTTTCGGCACCTTCATTCAATTTAATGTCAAACAGGTTTACCGGACTGTAAGTTTCAGCAGGACCTGCAACACCATTAAAGTTTCCGGCAATTACATTTACCTGGCCACCATTGTCTCCAAGCTGCACTTTACCCATACCACCTTTGGTCAACTCCTGGTAATGCGGCGCTGTTGATTTATCCTTTTTAGGAAGGTTAACCCATAACTGAACCATTTCAAAAGGCCCTCCTTTTTTTGAGAAAGCTTCTTCATGGTATTCTTTATGCAAGATCCCTTTACCGGCAGTCATCCATTGTACATCACCAGAGTTGATTACTCCGCTACTTCCGGTGCTATCATGGTGCGCTACACTTCCTTTATAAGCAATGGTTACTGTTTCAAAACCTTTGTGAGGGTGAACGCCAACACCTCTAAGATGATCTGAAGGTCCAAAATCGTACTCAGGATTAAAGTCCAATAGTAAAAACGGACTTATTCTCTCCTGCGGAATGCCTGCGCCAGGGATATAATTAAATACCCTGAAACCATCGCCAACCATATGCGGACGATCAGAATTTATCACGATTTTTTCAATTAACTTTTTCATTTTAATTCTCCTTTTAATAGTGTAATACAAAGTTATCCTAATTAAATGGGCTGTTAATTGATCTAGGATAAGAACTGTACCGTAGTATTTAAGCTTTCATTCGTTTTAATGTTAATCTTCTTACTGCTGATAATCCGTAATTCAGCACCATTCTGTTTAAATTGAACAGGAATATTTTGAGCGCCCAGCATCACGGAAACCGATTTTACAGTACCTGAACCGATTTTATTAAAGGCCAGTTCCTTTAATTGCAATTCGCCGTATTTTAAATTTAGGGTGTGTAACTGTTTAGCACCTGTTTTTTTCTGTGAATAACTACCCCAACCATTGGCTGATGTAAATGGTGCTTTAAAATTCTCTGCATTCCAGGCAGGTGAGAATTTGATATAACCTTTGGGGCCATGATATTCAAATCCGCAGGCGTTAATAAAGGTTCCGTAACTTGCCATGGCCCTTGCATAATGGTCGCTGCATTCAATCTCATTAAATGGATTTCTCTTAGCTGCATGATATCTATCGTGAATAGATCTGGTAAGAATCAGGCTTTCTTCTATCATACCTTCGGCCATTAGATGCGCTGCAACCTGATGTTCAAATCCACTCATGCATTCATGAAAGTAACCCAATTGCCATGTTACATTTTCGCCAAAGGGTTTAGGTTCGTTATGTGGGTTTGTATTCATCACCATTCCTCCTTCTCCCGGCAACGCATATGGCCTGCCTCCTACGTGGGTTTTTATATATGGCCCCACATCAGTAGTAAAGTTATATTTCCATAACGCCTTTAGTGCGGCAACGGCTTTATCTTTACTCAATACCCTTGGCAGCCCTACCTGAAATGCCCAGCTCTGACCATATACCTGATCAATATGACAGGTATTATAAGAGCCCAGGTTTTTACGCCCCTGAACCTTATCTGGACGATGGATAAAGTATTCGCCATTAAACAGTTCCTGTTCCATGTTCTTACGGCCATTAGCAACATAGGTTTGGCAGGTTTGAGCAAAAGAGGTATCATTAATTTCCTCTGCCATAGCCTGCCCTGCCCTTGCCGCAGCAATGCAAAGTCCCACAATCCAGGCAATTTCTCCCTCCCATACCGCATCCAGTGTATTCTCCATTGGTGTATCAGTCATACCGTCGCCGTTCTTATCCTGATCCAGCATGAACTGAATTGCCTTTTTAATTTTTGGCCAGTTGGTTTGCAAAAAGGTATTGTCGCCGCTCATTTGATGTTCGCGATAAAACCTTAGTATAGTACCTGCTTGTCCGTCAATGGCAGGTCTGCTCTCATTTTCTGCACGGAAAATAATAGCGCCATTATCTTCCTTAAACCCAACACCTAAATCTACCCGATGCCTTAAGTCGCGCTCCAGTTCCGGAAATATCCTGGCTACCGCTTGTGCATATTGCCATACATGTGTACAGGTTCCTGCACAGGCTCCAACCCCCTCCCAGCTCCAGAACCTGCCGTCAGCAAAGCGATAAGTATTGGCAGTTGCCAGTGTATCTATATTAATAAAAGTACGCTCCAGGAACCAGTATGGCAAGGTTGAGTCATTCCATGTAGCACTCCACAACTCTGTTGTTTTGGTTAGATTTTCAAAATTCGATTGCAGGTATGAACTCACTGCGCCAGCATCCTTAAATCTGGTGGCGTAATGAAATCCATGTTCTGCATCCTTCACTATTTTCTTAAGATTAACATTTGCGTTATTGAAATGCCAGCTGATTGAATAATCGGCCCTGATTGATTTATCCGGACTAAGGGCTTCTGTAACTTCAATTCCACCTACAAGCTTTTCTGGTGCATCTGCAGATGCAAAACTGGTAACCGGAGCATTGAAATGCTTGTCTGTAACTGGCCACGGATTGATAGAAGCATAGGTTTTACCTTTTGTTTTGTGTAAAGTAAAACACATGGTGCCGCTATCCTGGGCATTTTTCAATTCATCATTTGCGGCTTCAAAAGAAGAAAAGATAGTACTCGAGTTTTCAATTGTTGAAACCTCATTTTTTCTCTTTCCTGTATTTATCTTTCCGCTTAATTTATTAACCCCATTCTCCATCCAGCCTAAAACAGAAACATTTATAGTACTGCTGGTGGTATTTTTTATTTCTAGTCGTAAAATGGTTGCAGGTAAAGCCGAATTCTGTGCATCTAAAGGAATAAATGGAGAATACACCTTGAGGTATACTGCAACGGGAAAATCTTTACTACTGTATTTGATGGTAGCCATTGGGTAGGCTGGTTTAAATTCGATCTCATCCCAATGTGCTTCACTTAATTCTTTGATAAAAGTTTTACCATTAACTACAGCTTTTACGGCAAATCCCTGTTCTAAAACGCGGATATTATTGGCTATAGCCGGTTCTATGTAGGCAGAACCATCCCTTGTGCGAATCTTTCTTACTTCTGTTCCATCATTCCAGTTCACTATTTTAGGTTCTATTCCTTCTTGTGCACCTTCAAAAGTTTCATTGTAAATTTGCCATAACCAAAGTCGCCCGTCGCCACCAATATATACTGTTCCGGCATGGAGGCCGCCAACAGGCATTCCAATATATTTAAATTCGTTTTTACTTTTAAAGTAAGCAGTCTCTTTACCCCTATTGAAAAGAGATCTGATCCATCGAGGATCTAAATTCTTTTTTTCGGGTATGTTATGAAGCGGGTAGTCTAAAGCAAATATACTTTTACCCCATACCGGGAACTGTACCGCTGCAAGACTGGCCGTAAGAATACCTGCTTTTTTAATAAAATCTCTTCTATTGGATGGTTTATTGTGCATACTGATATATCTGGTTCAATTAATTAAAACTAAACAGTTTATATCAGATAATATTGAATATGCCAAAATCGCTTAACATTATGACAAAATCCTCAACTTCTCAAATGCCAGGCTTTAGGTTTGGTAAAAGCGCGTAGCCCCTGATGAGATAAGGTAGCTCCTATGCCCGAATGTTTTCTGCCACTCCATGGCACACCTGCACTTACCCTATCACAGCAATTCCAATAGCCTGTGCCCGAATCAACTTGTGAAAGAATATGTTCTGCCCTGTCTCTGCTATCAGAATAAACCGCAGCTGTTAATCCGTAAGCAGTATCCTTCATCATCTCTAAAGCTTCATCATCGTCTGATACCTTCATAATTCCAATGATGGGACCAAAGCTTTCTTCCTGCATCACTTTCATATCGTTAGTTACATTGGTTAAAACTGTAGGTTCAAAATAATGCCCAATATTGCCAACCCGATTACCACCCTCTAATAAAGTTGCACCCTTTTCTAATGCATCCTCAACCTGATGTTTTAGTACACTAATCTGTTCCTTTCTTGTTAAAGGGCCTATGTAAACACGTTCTTCTGTGGGCTGACCTAACTGCCATGACTTTACCTCTTTTACAAAAGCAGCAACATAATCGTCATATACTTTTTCATGCACGTAAATACGTTCAACTGCACAGCAACTTTGCCCGTTGTTATAGAAGGCACCATCGGCTGTACCCGCAGCTACTGCGGCAATATCCTTTACATCATCTGCAACATACAATGGGTCTTTACCACCAAGCTCGAGCTGACAAGGAACCATCTTTTTGGCTACTCTTTCGTAAATATGTTTTCCTGTTTTGTAAGATCCGGTAAAGAAATATCCATCGAAATTCATATCCAGCAAATGCTCTCCTGTTTGTTTAGCACCAATAGCTATCTGAAAAACGTTTTCAGGCACACCTGCTTTTTTAAGCAAACGTTCAATTTCGAGTCCTGTTAAAGATGCATATTCTGAGGGTTTGTACATCACGGCATTTCCGGCAAGCAGGGCTGGCACAAATACGTTTACCCCAACCAGATATGGATAGTTCCAGGCAGATATGTTGCAGATTACACCAAGCGGATCATAAGAGATTTTCTCTTTCAACTCATCTGTATCGGTAACCCACTCATCTGAAAGGTATTTTTCTGCATTGCTCATCATCCATTGAATCCTTGTTCTGGCTCCGTTAAGTTCATTGCGAGACTGCTGTAAGGGCTTGCCTACCTCAGAAGTAAGTATTGCGGCAAGCTTTTCTTTTTCAAGATCAAGCAGATCATGAAACCGATGGATAACCGCAATACGTCCTTTTAATGATTGCTTTGCCCAATGTTTTTGAGCAGCTTTAAGCAGGTTGTACTTATTATCTAACGATGGTCTGTCGTTTTCTATTAGTATCGTAATAATTTCTTCTGTAGCCGGATTTACAACATTCATCTTTTATGATTTTTTACTGCTTCAATAAACTGTTCTTTAACTTTCTGGGAAAGTGGGTTTGATTCCTTCTCTTTCATTCTTTCGGGGTGCCATTGTACGCCAAGCATAAAAGCTTTATCGGTTTTATCTTTAAATTCCAACGCTTCAATGATGCCGTCCTCAGTATCTGAATAGGCACTGACCATTAAATTATTGCCAATATACGCAGGATTAACTCCCTGATGATGGGCACTGTTTACTTCCCCTTTTTCTACTCCTGTTACGCTATACAACAGGCTGTCCTTTTTAACATTTACGCCATGGACTTTGTCTTCAGTACCTTTTTTATGGATTTGATTTACCTGCTCTCCATTGTCTTCAAACACTTTCCCGCCTTCAAGAATGTTAACATACTGCATCCCACGGCAAATTCCCAGAACAGGTACCTGGTGAAATTGAGAATAAGAATAAATCTGTAGCTCAAATTGATCTCTTTCAGGTAAAAAAGCATCCGGCTTATGCGGATAATCGCTGGCACCGCCATACAATTCCGGTACCACGTCTATACCTCCGGTTAAAACAAAACCATCGCATTGCTGAAAGTCATAGATATTATCTTTTTGAAAAGAAAGCTCTATAAGTTCAATCTCATCGCCCAGTTCCTGTGGGCTAAACCAATTCCAGTAGTTCTGGAAATTGGTTTCCGTATAGCTTATCCCAATTTTTTTCTTCATCAGAATATATTGTTATTTAAAGCGCCTTTAAGTACAGTTGTTTAAAATCTTCCCGGCTTACCGGCTTAGGATTATTTGGATGCGCAAAATCGGCAAAGGCAAGATCTGCAAGTGTTTCGATATGCTCTGGTTTTACACCAATATCTTTTAAATGATGCGGGATATTTACTTTTGTATTCAGCTCAAAAAGATATTCCACCACTGCTTCGCCTGTTTCTTGTTTCAACTCTAACGTTCTCGCTATTCTGCGGAATTTATCTTCAAACCCGGCAATATTAAATTCCATTCCATAAGGAATATTTACTGCATTGGCCAGGCCATGATGCGTATCTAGCAGGGATGAAAGTGGGTGCGCAAGAGAATGTACTACGCCTAACCCCTTTTGAAAAGCAATTGCCCCCATCATAGAGGCCATCAGCATTTTGCTTCTGCTTTCCAGATCTGGTTTGTTTGTTGCTTTTTCCAGGGAATCTTTTATCAATGAAATGCCCTCAAGTGCTATTCCATCACACAAAGGATGTGGATTTTTTGCCAGAAATGCTTCCATATTATGGGTAAGTGCATCCATACCTGTTGCGGCAGTAACAAATGCTGGCAGGTCCATGGTAAGCACCGGATCAGCAAATACGATCTGTGCCATCAGCTTTGGAGAGAACAGGATCTTTTTTTGATGGGTTTCATCATCGGCAATAATAGCGCTTCTGCCTACTTCGCTTCCGGTTCCGGAAGTAGTTGGAATGGTTATAAAATGAGGAACATCATTAGTTACATAAACATCACCCCCAATGAGATCATCGTATTTAAACAGATCCTCACGGTGATTTACCCTTAACACAATTGCCCTGGCCACATCTAGTGCCGCACCGCCACCAATACCTATAATACTGTCTCTGGAAGTATCATCCCAAACATCGCCCCCTTTGTATACATCGCTTTTTACAGGATTTTTGTGAATATCATTAAATACTTCTACTGAAATATTATGAGCCTGCAGATCGGCTACAATAGCTTTAAAAAATGGCAATGAAGCTATGGTAGGATCGGTAACGATCATTGGTCGCTTTAATCCATTCTTTTGTAGATAGGCGGGCAATTCCTTTACAGCTCCGGCTCCAAAACGAATGGTGGTTGGGAAATTATACTGATATACTTTATCGAATGTCATATATATGATTACTTATTAATTAATGCCTGAGGTTAAATAATTTCAAAGTAGCGCTTAAGCTCCCAGTCTGTTACTACTTTGGCATATTGTTTCCATTCCCACTCTCTTGTTAACGTAAAATGCTCAACAAACTGATCTCCAAACAGCTCTTTTGCCACTGCAGATTGCTTCATTTTTTGAGTAGCTTCATAAAGGTTGGCAGGTAATATGCCATTTGAAAGGTCCCTGTAACCATTTCCTTCGGTAGCTTCTTTTAACAGTTTCATTTTGTTTTTAACGCCATATAAACCCGCAGCAAGGCAGGCTGCCAAAGCCAGATATGGATTAGTATCAGAACCTACCACTCTTGTTTCTAAACGTGTTGCTTTGGCATTACATGGCAATGCCCTTAAGGCTACCGTCCTGTTATCGATACCCCAGGTTAAGGTAGTTGGAGCCCAGGCTCCTTCAACCAATCGTTTATAACTGTTAATGGTTGGTGCAATCATAGGTAATATTTGCGGCAAACAATGTAATTGGCCCGCTATATAGCTTTTCATCAGATCACTCATCTTATGCTGATCTTTTTCATCATAAAACAGGTTGTGTTTCGAATCTTTATCCCACAAACTTTGGTGTACATGTCCGCTGCAGCCAGGAAGGGTTTCAGTGATCTTTGCCATAAAGGTAGCCATAACGCCATGCTTATAGGCAATCTCTTTTACCGCAGTTTTAAACAGCACAGCCTGATCTGCTGCCTGCAGAACAGGTGCGTATTTAATGGCGGCTTCATAAACTCCCGGTCCGGTTTCTGTGTGCAGCCCCTCAATAGGTATTCCAAATTTGGAGAGCAGATCAAAAAGATCTGTCATGTATTCATTTTTTAAGGTACTCCGTAAAATGGAGTAACCAAACATTCCCGGGGTTAAAGGTGTAAGGTTTTGATAACCTTTTTGATGTGCCGTTTCTGGTGTTTCGGCAAAATTGAACCATTCAAATTCCTGTGAGAAATAGGGCAAAAAGCCACTTTGTTCTGTATCTGCCAATACCTTGCGCAGTAATTGCCGCGGACAGGTATACCCTGGCGTTTCATTGTCGTCTACAAAATCTCCCAGGAAAAAAGGAATATCATTTTCCCAGGGTATTTTCCGGAAGGTGCTTAGATCAAGCTTTACCATCGCATCCGGATAACCGGTATGCCAGCCGGTAAATTTCGCATTATCGTAAGCCACATCGCCCATATCCCACCCGAAAGTAACGTCGCAAAACCCTAACCTTCCTTCTGCTACAGAGCTAAACTTCTCTGCAGAGATGTATTTACCCCTTAAAACGCCATCAATATCGGCAACGGCTAGTTTTACTTTTCCTGACGGATGCTGTTTTACATATGCTAATATTTCTTGTGTTGTCATGCATTAGATGGTTTAAAGATTCTGTACAGCAAAAAGGTTACGATCAGTATGGAGAAATAGATAAGTCCTAGTTTAGGATTGAAAATAAACATGGCAATAATAGAGCCCGTTGCAATAATAAGCGATATAATTGGAAATGCCGGATAAAAAGGAGCCCGAAAGGGCCTTGGCAGATCGGGTTCGCGCTTTCTAAGTATAACAATGGAAATCATGGAAATGATGTACAATGTAAGCGCTCCAAAAACGGAGACGATGATGATCTCTGATGTTTTACCTGAAAGCAAAGCCAGAATACCGATGACCATGTTTCCAATTAGCGCATTTGCCGGGGTATGGAAACGTGGTGATATTTTGCCCAGAAATGATGGGATATTGTGTACTCTGCCCATTTCATATGTTGATCTTCCGGCAGCAAGTATGAGTCCATGAAAAGAAGCAATCAACCCAAACAAGCCTACAGTAATCAGTAAATGGTACATAAGGTGATTACTTCCTGTTATTTTTGCAAGGGCTAAAGGAAGCGGAGAATCTGATGTTTCTCCGCTTATTCCATTTTTATAAACTATTGCTTCCCAGCCGGCAATGCCGGTGGCTGCAATAAATATTAATATACATAGTATTGCCAGTGTGAAGATGGCCCAACCAAAGCCTTTACTAATGTCTTTTTGTGGGTTCTTGGTCTCTTCGGCCACATTGGCAATTCCCTCTATACCCAGAAAGAACCAGATGGCAAACGGAATGGCTGCAAATACCCCTCCCCATCCATTGGGCATTGCATTGCGGGTAAGGTTTGCTACTTCGAATTTCGGCAGTGCAATACCTGAGAATAAAAGCAGTTCTCCTACCGCAAGCACAGTAATGATAACCTCAAACGAGGCCGCTGCTTTTACACCATACACATTGAGCCCGGTAAACACAAAATAGATGGCGACTGCACTGGTTAGTATGGGCACTTGTGGGAAAAATGCATTGAAATACGCACCGATTGCAAATGCAATGGCCGGAGGAGCAAGTATAAATTCTACAATCTGAGCAATACCCGCAATAAAGCCAATATTTTTACCCATCGCTTTGTTTGCGTAATCAAATACTCCACCTGCCTTAGGTATGGCACAGGCAAGCTCCGCATAGCTGAATGTAAAGGTTACATACATTACCATGATTACTATTGTAGCTATGGCCATCCCTCCTGTACCACCTTTCTCGAGGCCCAGGTTCCATCCAAAATACATACCCGAAATGACATACCCTACTCCAAGCCCCCAGAGCATAAACGGGGTGAGCGTTTTTTTTAAACCTTTGTTTTCTGTCATTTGATGATTTCGGTTACATGATTATAAATATAAGATAATTACTACTTTAACAACCACATTTGCTGATTTACATCATCACTTCCTCCATATTGGCTTTGAATAGCTGAGGATACATTATCCGAATTATAATCCAATTCATCAGACGGGTACAACCAGCGTAAAGGAAACTTTGTAGATGGGGTATTCAGGTTAGTGGTAGAATTAAGGATGAACTTAGGGTAACCAGTTCTTCTGTTCTCGAACCAGCCTAAATATTTGCTGCCCTGTAAGTAATTGGCAAGGTACTTTTGAGTAATAACCTTTTCAATTTGCTGTTCATTAGATCCGGTTAAGGCAACACCCGAAGACAATGGATATGCTGATATATAGGCATCATCCATCTTCACGTTATGGTTATAATCTATTAAATCCGGAGTATATGCTACTACAAATTTCATAGAACTGCTAATACCTTCAGCATAATAACTTTGTGCTGCCGTTCCACTAATCCACCCCCTTATAGTTGCTTCAGCTAACACAAACTGCAAGTCCCAATAACTAAAAACACTTACCGGTTCAGCATTTACCAGCTGTACATACCTATTGTTAATATCAGAGTAATCTTTACCTACACGCATAGTCTGTAACGCAGAGAATGCATTTGAAGGTTCCGCACCTATATAGGCATTGTAATCGCTTTGGGTAAGTCCGGCAGTAATTTTTACAGGAGACGGCTTAGCAAAATAAAATAATCGCTTATCCTTTAATTCCTTTAACGGGTCTATTAAGTTTGTAGAAAGCATGGTATAATTAGACTTTACAAACGAGTTACCGGAACCCGCCGGCACATCTGACCATGGATAGTTCTGACCGGCAGTATTGTTATATGCTAAGGCAAAATTATCGTCGTAGTTTCTCATTAAAGGTCTATTTGCAACAATTTCCTTAAACCTCTCTATTACTTTAAGATCCGCATCAGCAGTCTTTTTATAAAGATTGATCAATACATGCAACTCAAAGCTATTAACCAATCGGCGCCATTTATCAACTTTACCTCCATAAATAGGATCTCCGGCAAAATCAACACCGGTTGAAAACAATTGATTTGCCTGGTCCAATTCATTCAAAACACCTAAAAATACAGCTTTCTGAGTATCGTATTTAGGTTTTAACGTATTGTCAGATTCCCCTTTCACCGCCTCAGAATAAGGAATATCCCCAACCTGCATACTGGTCATAAAAAATTGCCATGCTCTTATAAAATGGCCCAAGCCTTCGTAAGAATTTTTTAGCTCCGGACTGGTTGCATAGCCTACCATTGGCGATACATTGCGCAGAAGTGTAATTCTTGAGAAACTAGTTCTTCCTAGCTTATTGTATTGATTATTTTCCTGGCCTTCTCCCCAGGTTAGGTACTTACTCAGTAAAAACGACTGCATAAAGCCTTTGGTAGATTCGATATCCCCTTTTGTTATTTGAAGGATCATACTGGTAGCCAATAGGGCTGAGTTAACCTGAGTGGTTTTATTTGGGTCTGTATTAATATCATCATACTTTGTACACCCATTGCTTATCATTGTCAATACTGGCAACAATAACATATATTTTAGAAACTTGCTTTTCATGAAAATTTTCTTTTAAGAATCGTTTAATTAAAATCCAACTTTAAGATTAAAGCCAACCATACGCTGAGATGGCGAATTCAGGTTTTCATTGTCCAGATCAGGATCTGAATATTTAAAATTTGTCCACAAGAACAAATTTTGTCCGGTTAAAGACAACGAAGCCCGCTTAACGCCTAACTTATTTACAAATTTTACAGGAACACTATAACCCAATGACAGTTCTCTCAGTTTGATGAAGGATTCTTTCTGGATCCCCATATCACCACCTCTATAATTTTGAGCAAAATCCTGATAGCCTACCTGCACATCATTTTTAGCATACTTTCTGGTGTCGCTGGTAATATTTCCATATTTATCGTAAGTCACTTCTCCTGAAATAATCTTAACTCCATTACCAACGTAGTTATTGAGTCCGTTTACGACCTGATCATACCGATATTGATTATCGGATTCGGGATTGGTGCCGGTATCCCACATCTTGTCGTATACATAGTTATACATTAGTCCGCCTATCCTTCCGTCTATGTTTATCCCCAGCATCCAGTTTTTATAATTAAAGTTATTGATAAAGCCAAAGCTGAAATCCGGCTCGCCATATCCATACTTTTTATTATAATCACTCTCTACAGGATAGCCATTATTATAGATCACATTGCCCGATGGATCTGTTAACCAATAAGAACTCAGATAAGTGTCTAAACGCTGGCCTTTTTTTACCCATGGATTATCAGCAGAATAAATTGGATCCAGATTATCGTAATAACGATGTTGGGTAGACCAATTGATGATGGAACGCCACTCAAAATTGTTGTTTTTGATAACTGAACCATCCAGCGTGATCTCTATACCTCTTCTGGTATAAGTCTCCAATGAATTAACAATAGCCCTGGTAAATCCTGATGAACTTGGAAGAAATGCAGTATTGCCATTATTCTTTAAATCAGTTTGTCTGTTGTAATAGTACTTATTAAAATAAGCCACATCTAAATGAAGACGTTTCTTAAACATGTAAGCTGATGTTCCAACTTCCCATGTACGCTGAGAGCTTGGAAGAAGTCCCTGACCAATCAAATAATCTGGATAATTTGCAGAATTAAGGGTATTCCATGCAGACGAGGTTGTACTATACCCCAGATTAGTAGCATAAGGATCGAAAGGCGTTTTAAAGACTGCGAATGATCCTCTAATCTTAAACATATCGATCACTTCGGGCATTTTCATTAATTCTGAAACCACCACGCTGGATCCAATAGAAGGATAAAAATAAGCTCTTGAAGATGAAGGCTGGGTAGAACTCCAGTCATTCCTTCCCGTAAAATCTAAAAATATAGCATCATTCCAACCAACTGCTGCCCTTCCATAAAGACTGTTTATTAATTTTGAGTTGTAATTAGGGTTAACCGAAACAGGCTCTACTGAACCTTTTAAAGAGTAAAAGGTAGGTGATATTAAACCACCCTTAGTTCCTGCTAATAAACTTTCTGCTACCTGATAAAACAAAGTTCCACCGGCAAGCGCTTCAAAAGACCACTTACTAACCTTTTTATTGAAAGTTAAAATCAAGTCATCGTTTGTGCTATAGCCCCATGAATTATAAATACGGTATAAACCTTTAGCATCCCATCCCCCCAAACCGTTATCCCCACCTCTGGTAGAAAAAATGTTTGCTGTTGGATTACTCATTGTTTCTTTATTGCTGTAATTATCATAGCCTAACCGCAGCATCAGATTAAAATCACTATTAAATTTATAATTTGCTGTTACGCTTGCATTCATGGTATTATTAGTAATCCCATCAAGCTTCTCATAGGCAATAAGATAAGGATTATCATACCAGTTGGTATACATCCAATTTTGAGTTTGATTAGGCACCTTCCAGTAGTCTTTATAATCTCTGATGTCATACTCTGTACCTGTCCACATAATTAACTGATACAAATAACCCTGAGCGCCATACCCACCGCCCCATACCTGGGGTGCAGTTCTACGGCTTATACCTAAGCGGCTTTCAATTTTAAACTTGTCATTAACTATAATCTCTCCCCCCGCATTAAGATTAAGCATATTCAGCTTCTGATTAGGAAACTGCCCTTTATTATAAATATGGTTTAATCCTATTTTAAAACTTCCATTTTCTCCTGATTGTGCAATAGTGATATTATTATTGGCAATAATGCCTGTACTCATGAAGTTCTTAAGGTTGTCTTTCCCTATAGATAGTAATGGCCTATTTTCCTCAAATTGCTTTGTTACCGGATTCCAATCTGTGGCTGTATTGCCTGCATTCAATCTGGGTCCCCATACATAATCATTGTCAATCTCACCATTTTGACCCCTGCCGTAAGAGCTCTGAACCTTGGGTATTGCTAAGTATCCCAATTGCAACATCGTATTGCTGTTTAGATCAACCGAAACTCCTTTTCCTTCACTTCCTTTCTTCGTTGTAATTAAGAAAACCCCACCGGAAGCCCGGGATCCATACAATGCTGATGCTGTTGGCCCCTTCAAAACATCCATACTTTCAATATCATCAGTTGGAATATCGCGCAGAGTTAAATTATTATAGGGTACACCATCTACAACAAGTAAAGCAGGTTCACCCCTCAGCTCAATGGTTGGCCTGGCATTAAACTCTGTGGAGTTCTTTACAACCAGCCCGGCTACACGGCCAGTAAGCGATGTACCTACATCCACTCCTTTTACTGTTTGAAGTTCTTTACCACTTACCCTTTGTACAGCATAGCCCAAAGATTTTTCCTGTCTTTTTACACCCAGGGCAGTTACAACTACTTCAGATAGTTCCTGATCATTAATATCAAGTACTATATTTAAGCTGGTTACACCCGCCGGCACCATAACTTCTTTGGTGAGGTAACCGATGTATTTTACAACAAGTATATCTCCTTCATTTGCGCTAATACTAAATTCTCCGGTTGAACTTGAAGAGGTGCCGGCATTATTACCCTTAATCTGTATAGAGGCGCCCGGTAAAGGATTGCCATCCTTATCAACTACTTTTCCCTTTATATTAATCATAGAAAAAATATTGTTCATAGACCATCCTATTTCAAGCCTATCTTTTCTTTTGATTACGATCATTTTATCAACAATCAGATAAGAAAATGGCCGATCCTTAAAGATCTGGTCAAGCGCTTCTTCAATACTGACATCCTTAAATGCAACGCTGATCTTTCCCTGCTGTTTTATAGATCTGTTATTGTAAAAAAAGGTATAACCACTTTGAGCCTTTATGTGTTCAAACAGGTTATTGAAAGTGCTGTTTTTTTCAACAAGGGTAATCTTCTGCGAGAACCCTTCTGCAGAGACCTGGAGGCAACCAATGATTAGTAATATAACTGTTAATTTCATTGCCAATAAATTCGTTGATGAGAGAAGCCACCTCGTAAAAGGGACTTTCCTGCATAGATTTAAATTCATACTTTTGAATGTTTTGGTTTATACATTAATTATTTAAACAAGGTATTTTTTGGGATCAACCTGAACATTATGTTCATTCTAATTGGATGGACAAGCCGGATCCTGTTGCAACCAGGGTCCGGTTTTTCCTTCGAAAAAGATCTGTGGCTTTTGTATTTATATTCTCATATGCAAATGATTTAGGTTTATACTATTCTATTTTGTAATTATCAATTTTCTCTCTTGAATTTTAAAATGCAGCCCACCTCCATAGGTTAGAACTTTAAGTACTTCAGATAACTTTACATTTCGTGGTATATCTCCCACAAACTCATCATCGGTTCTATTGACCTCGTACACTACCTGGATGTCATACCAGCGGGAGAGCTGGTTCATAACAGTTAACAGGTTGTCGTTTTCAAAATGAAAATACCCGTTCTTCCAGGCCATAACCTGCGTGATATTGGCAACTTCCACACTAATATCTTTCGATGGCTGGCTGCTTACCCTAGATTGCTGGCCGGGTTTTAGTATTTTACTATTATCATGGGCAATGGCTATGTTTGATTGGTTTGCAGCATGCAGAATCCGCCTTACCTGAACACTGCCCTCTAATAAAGTAGTCCGGGTATCCTTCTCGTCCTCGTAAGAGTTGATATTAAAATGAGTTCCCAGCACCTCTACTTCCTGCTTATCTGTTACTACAATAAATGGAAGGTTTTTATTTTTGAAAACCTCAAAATAGGCTTCCCCTGTTAATTTGATTTTCCGGTTTTTTGCATTGGCAAAACTGGTGGGAAATGTTACTGATGATGCAGCATTAAGCCATACCTTTGTTCCATCTGGCAGATTAATCTGATATTCACCACCTCTGGGCGTGTTAATGGTATTATAATCGATTTCCTTTTTACCGGATTCGGCTATAGTATAAACCAGCTGGCCATTTGCATTTTTGGTTATTTTTACCCCAGCCTGTTGTGCTATCTGCCCGTTGCTTGCATCAGTAAGTGAAATCTTAGAACCATCAGCAAGTGTTAGGGTTGCTTTGTTTCCTCCCGGATCAGCATCATGCTTTGCGTAAATTGATTTTAAATCAGAAAGTTTAACAGGTTTATTAAAATAGGAATACAGTCCTGCAGATAAAGCAATTAAAACAACAGCCGCGGCGGCTATCTTATAAAATAATGGTCTTACTTTGTTTCTTTTATTGTAATCATTTTCATCTGCTTCGGCAATTCCTGCTTCTTCATTCATTGCCGATAAAAAGTATTCATCTAACTTGCCTTCTTTTGCTAATTGGGCAAACACTTCCAATTCATTATCTGTAAGCTGTTTACTCAGGTAACGCTGAACAAGTATTTTGTAAAATTCTTTATCTTCCATAATAGAGGCCTTTCAAATACTAAGACAATATTTGAAGCTCCTAGGGTAGCCGCTGGGAAAACTTTTTTTTAATTTATTTTAGAAGGATAACCAAAAGCAATCCCAAAGAGACACCCAAATCCTTTTCAACAGAAGTCCGGAGAATTTTCATAGAAGCTACCATATGATTCTTTACGGCATTTCTGGAAATGCCCAATGCCGTTGCTACCTCCTCGTAACTTTTGCCCTGCTCTCTGCATAGTTTAAAAACTTCTCTGCTTCGGGGAGATAATACCGCTAATGCTTTTTGAAGGCAGTCGTAATATTCTTTATTCAAAAGCTCGTCTTCAGTGGAATTCCTTTCTTCAACAAAACTATTGACTATCTCTGACATAGCAACTTCAGAACGGAAGGCTTTTTTAAGGCTATTTAAGGTATGATTCCGGGCAACGATATATAAATAAGCTTTTAGCGATTGTACATGCTCCAACTTAGATTTGCATTGCCAGATTTTTATAAAGATTTCTTGCGTAAGATCCTCCGAAAGATCTGCAGAATGAACAAACTTTTTAACAAATCCCAAAATCCCCGCATTATACCTCTGATAGAGTTCTGCAAAAGCATACTCATCACCAAAGACTAATTTGGTCCTGAGTTCCTGATCAGAAAGTATAGAATATGTGGTCATGGTTTGGCTTACGAAAACTAATTTACCAAAAAAAATCTATGTTTCATAAATGTTACTGAATTAATAAAACCCTCATATTTTACTAGAAATAGATTTTTTGTCTAATAAAACCTTTGGGTAACGTCCTGAGAAGTAATTATTTAAAATTTTTTTTCAAATAAAGAAACTTTTTAGCAATATCATACGTTATAGTAGTGGTTTGTTTGGTTTAGGTTGATCTGTGGTGGATCAACCATCTTAAAACAGGGATAGCTTCCTAGCTCATCCCTGTTCCTTTTTTAAAGAAGTGCTGTTTTATTAAGAAATATCTATTATATATTTCTTTTTCTTGCATTTACTGAACAGTGTTTATTATATTTGCAGCAGTTAGCATTTTAGTATGGCTATTAAAGATAGAAAAGAAAGAGATAAACTGGATAGAAGAAAGTTGATTATTGAATCGGCTACAAAACTCTTTTTAGAACAGGGTTATGAGAAAACATCTATCCGTAATATCGCCGATGACATTGAATACAGCCCCGCCACAATTTATCTTTATTTCAAAGAGAAGGATGAAATCTTCTATTTAATCCACGAACAAGGATTCGATCTGTTAAATAAAGAATTTACAAACCACAATCAAATCAAAGATCCATATGAAAGGCTCGCTGAGCTAGGAAAAATATACCTGAATTTTGCACTGACAAATCCAGATTATTATGATCTTATGTTTATTATGAGAGCCCCTTTAAGTGAGATTAAATGTCACAGCAAATGGGAAGCCGGAGATAATAGCTTTCAATATCTGCTGAATACCGTTACTGAATGCCTGGATCAAAAACTTATTGTTGATGGTGATCCGCTAATTGTTTCAATGTCCATATGGTCATATGTTCATGGTCTTATTTCTTTATTTATAAGAGAGCGTCTACAATCGGTGAACATTGAAGGTGAACAGAATCCTAATCTTCTTATCCAATCACTAGAGTATTTTTTAAAAACACTTAAAGTCTAAAAAAATTTGGACTAAAATAAACAGTGTTTAGTAAATAACCAACGATTATTTTAATTCAAATAAATGTAACAAATCAAAAATCATCAATTCTAATAAACAGTGTTCATTTTATAAACAACGATCTATCATGAATAGAAAAACAGCCTTAAAATCGTTATTATTAATTCTGGGGTGCTGGCTCCCCTACAATGCCTTCTCTCAAAATCCACTTCAGAGTTATATAGACGAGGCGCTCAGAAACAACCTGGGGATACAAAAACAAGATTTTGCCTTACAGCGAAGCCTCTATGCATTAAAAGAAGCAAAAGGATTATTTCTTCCGGACGTAGAGCTGAATACCTCCTACCTGACATCAGGGGGCGGGCGCAAAATTGAAATCCCTATTGGCGACCTCCTCAATCCTGTGTACAGTACCTTAAATAGCTTAACAGGTTCAGGTAAATTTCCCCAGGTCGATAATGTGAGTCAGACTTTTAATCCGAACAATTATTATGATGCCAAAGTACATACCACCTTGCCCTTATATAATGCGGAAATTATTTACAACAGTCGTATCAAAAAGGAACAGATCACGATGCAACAGATAGAATTGAAGTTGTATAAACGCGAACTTATAAAACAGGTTAAACTTGCTTATTATGGATACGAACAATCTTTACAGGCCATAAAAATTTTCGAAAACGGGATTGCACTGGCAAAGGAGAACCTGCGGATAAATCAATCAATGGTTAAAAATGGGAAAGCAATAAGAACAGTGGTAGCCCGTTCAGAAAATGAACTTACGGGTCTTGAAACCCAACTTGAAAACGCGAAAACTGAATCGCTGAATGCTGCGGCCTATTTCAATTTTCTGCTTAACAAACCACTTAGCAGTGCTATTGAAATCAGACAAAACGAGAACATGATTATCGGACCAGACTCATCTTCTCATTCCGGAAAAAGAGAAGAACTTGCAGCACTTGAGTCTTTAAATCAAATAAATACGCTTTCCGTAAAATTAACCAGGTCTACTGTTCTTCCAAAGCTATCCACATTTATTGATGTAGGTGCACAGGGTGATTTTTTAAAAGTCAACAAAGATGCGCCCTATTATCTTTTCGGAGTAACACTGTCATGGCAAATATTTAATGGCAATAGAAATAAAAACAAAACCCAGCAGGCGCTTCTAGATTTAAAATCTACCGAAACACAAACAGAACAGGCATCGCAGCAACTTGAACTCGAGGTTATTACCGCACAAAACAAATTGAATGCGGCCATGCAGGCTTTTAAAGCTTCGGTTAGCCAGTCATCGTTATCTCTTCAGTACTATAAGGACGAGCAAAGGCTTTACAAGGAAGGCCAGGCACTTTACCTGGAGCTGTTGGATGCACAGACAACACTGATAAATGATCAGCTTAAACAAAGTATTGCCTACCTGAATATGCTAACCAGAACTACCGAATTGGAAAGAGCTAAAGCAAGTTATATTCTTTAACCATCAATTAATTTTAAACAAAATGAAACATATAAATACACTCCCATTCCTCCTATTTTTTGGGCTTGCCATAATTGGCTGTACTGAGCCAAAACCGGCACAAAAAACCGATAATGCAATTCCGGTGAAAGTAATCTCCTCCAATGCCCTTAATGAAAATGAACCAGTGGAAACTTCTGGGCTACTATCGTCAGAACAACAGAGTAACCTTTCTTTTAAAACCGGCGGAATCATCAACCGAATTTTTGTTAAAGAAGGTGATCATGTAAACAATGGGCAGGTACTTGCCTCATTAAACATGACAGAAGTAAATGCTCAGCTTAACCAGGCCGAAGAGGGATTTAATAAAGCAAAGCGGGATGCGCAAAGGACCGCCAATTTGTTTAAGGACAGTGTAAGTACCAGAGAGCAATTGGAAAATACTCAAACTGCTTTGGCAATTGCAAAAAAAACCTTAGACATAGCGCGGTTCAACGCTGTTCAGTCAACCATAAAGTCAAACACAAATGGTGTAGTTCTTAAAAAACTCGCAAATGAAGGAGAACAGGTAGCCGGGGGAACGCCCATACTTTATATAGGCGGTGTTTCAAATAAAGATTGGATACTAAAATGTGGTATTACTGACAAGGACAGATCAAGAATTAACGGAAATGAGAAAGTTGAGTTGAACTTTGATGTCTTTCCTCAAACGTTAACGGGGGTAGTGAAATCACTTGCGCAGGGAAGTGACGCTGGTTCCGGTTTATACCAGGCCGAAATAAGACTTAATCCTACCGACGCCAGATTGATCTCAGGGCTCTTTGCTAAAGTTAAAATCCACCCTTTTGGCAAAACAGACCTACTGTCAGTCCCTGTAGACGCTTTAGTGGAAGGCAAGAATGACAGCGCTTATGTATTTACCTCTGTGAATAACATAGCTGTTAAAAAAGCGGTGAAAGTTGCCTATTTGAAAGATGACAAAGCCTTTATCTCTTCTGGCTTATCAGCCACTGATCAGATAATAAGAGAGGGGTCAGCCTATCTTACCAATGGATCCTCTATTAAAATAATCAGATAATCTAAATTATTCCAAAATGAAATTACCTGAATTTGCAGTAAAAAATTATCAGTTTACGCTGATCGTTTTCGTAGCAGTACTGGCTCTGGGAATATATTCCTTATTCACCATGCCCAGAAGTGAAGATCCTGAAACGCACCCTCCACAATTTACCGTGGTTGTGGTATATCCGGGAACTAACCCTAAGGATATGGAGCAGCTGGTTGTTGATCCAATGGAAAAAAAGATCCATGAACTTGATGATATAAAACACATAACCACTGACATAAGCGATGGTCTGGCAGTTATGCAAGTCATTTATAAATATAGCTCAAACCCCGATGATAAATATCAGGAAGTGGTGAGGGAGATCAACAGCCTAAGAAGTGAATTACCGGCTGATATAGCGGACATAAGAATTAACAAACAGATTCCGTCGGATGTCAGCATCTATCAGTTTGCCTTAGTGAGTGAAAACACCTCAAATGCTACACTTAAAAAGTATTCAAAAGAGCTAAAGGAACGCCTTGAAAAAATACAGGCGCTAAAAAGAGTCAACTATGCGGGTGTTCCTGAACATCAGGTAAATGTAAGGCTTAACATCCAAAAAATAGCTCATGAAAAACTTACCCAGAATAATGTTATTGCTGCATTACAAAGTGAGAATGTTAACATCCCGGGTGGTAACATTAGTATGGGCAACAGGAAACTGAATATTAAAACGAGCGGTAATTTTTCAAGTCTGGATGAAGTTAAGAATACAGTAATCTATAGCGCGCAGGGGAAAGTAGTTTACCTGAAAGACGTTGCCGATGTTTCATTAGGCTATGAGGATGAAACACATATTACCCGGTTAAATGGCTATAGAAGTAGTTTTATAAACGCCAGTTTAAAAGACAAAGAGAACATCATCTCAGTGCAGGAAAAAGTCGAATCTTTGATCACCACTTTTAAAAAGGATTTACCGCCAGGTATAGACTTTGTAAAAGTCTTTGATCAGGCTAAGAGTGTTGATGTCAGGCTTTCGCATTTTACAAGAGATTTTGGTATCGCAATTTTATTAGTACTGGTTACCTTGTTACCTCTGGGCACCAGGGCATCAGTTGTTGTGATGATCTCGATCCCGCTATCTCTCGCGATTGGCCTTACCCTAATGAGTGCGCTTGGCTACAATATCAATCAGTTAAGTATTGTAGGGATGATTGTAGCACTAGGCATTCTGGTTGATGACAGTATTGTAGTGGTTGAAAATATTGAGCGGTATCTGCGAATGGGCTATGGCAGAGTAGAAGCCTCTATAAAAGCAACTTCGCAAATTGGCATTGCCGTTATCGGCTGTACCATACTGCTTATATTTGCCTTTTTACCCATCGTTTTCTTGCCAGAAGGTGCGGGTGATTTTATTAGAAGTTTACCGCTTTCTGTAATCACTACAATTTTTGCTTCAATGCTGGTATCACTTACAGTAGTACCTTTTTTAGCAAGTATCATTTTGAAACCACATATGAGTGAGGAGGGAAATTTTCTTCTCAGAGCAATGAAAAAAGGAATTCATACAACTTATGGAGCGGTACTTAATAAAGCACTTAAAAGACCTGTAGTTACTCTTGTAATTATTGGAGGAATCTTTATTGCCTCTCTTGGATTAGTTCCCGTTATAGGAAGCAGCCTTTTTCCAAAATCTGAGAAACCTATGTTTCTGGTAGACATAGAAACTCCTGAGGGGACAAATATAAATACCACAAATAAAGTAGCAAGATATGTGGAATCTGTATTGAAAAAAGTACCAGAAATCAGTTCATTTGCAACTAATGTAGGCAAAGGGAATCCAAGAATCTATTACAATGTGATCCCACATAATGAGAGTGAAAACTATGCGCAGATTTTTGTTCAGGTAGAGGGATTGGAAACCCGCGAAAAAGTTGCGGTAATTGAAAGGGTAAGGAAAGAGCTGGATGGCTACCCCGGTGCAAAGATTAAGGTTAAGGACTTTGAACAAGGCCCACCTGTTGACGCCCCACTTGCCTACCGAATTTATGCAGATGATCTTGATGGTCTGCGTAAAACAGCCTTCGATATTGCCTCTTTAATAAGTAAAGTAGAGGGCACCATTTATGTAAACAATCCCCTTCTGGTAAAACCTACTGATCTTAAGGTTACCATAAATAAAGAAAAAGCCGCTTTACTGGGCGTTGCTTCTGCAGATATTGACCGTACAGTTCGATTGGGAGCTGCCGGATTAAATGTAGCAACTTACAGAGAAGATTCCGGAAAGGCAGATAATTATAATGTCAACGTTTCTATTCCAAGAACTGGTGATATCCAGGGCATCAGCATGTTCGATCGGCTATATGTTCCCTCCGCATCTGGCATAAATATCCCACTAAAAAACGTTGCATCTGTTGGTTTCGAGAGTTCGCCAAACCAGATCAGGCATTATGATAAAGATAGATATGTAACTATTTCTGCTTTTGTAAAACCAGGTTATAATGTACAGCGGCTCGACCAGGAAATTACCGAAAAACTGAACAAGTTTGAGTTCCCAAAAGGTTTCTCTTTTAAAGTTGCAGGCGAGAAAGAAAGTAAAGAAGAAAGCTTTGGCAATCTTGGCCTTATCCTTATTGTAACTGTTTTTGGTTTTCTGGGTGTATTGATACTCGAGTTCAAAACCTTTAAAAGCATATTGATTGTACTCTCGGTTATTCCACTTGGAATAGTTGGAGGATTAATCATGCTGTTCTTTGCAGGTGAAACGCTCTCCTTTACAGCCACAATAGGCTTTATTGCATTGGTAGGCATAGAGGTTAAAAACTCTTTGTTGGTTGTAGACTTTACAAATCAGTTAAGGGCACAGGGAAAAAGCATTGAAGAAGCGATTATTGAAGCCGGGGAAATCAGGTTTGTACCTATCCTTTTAACATCGTTAACAGCTATTGGCGGACTACTTCCTCTTGTTATCGAATATAGTGAATTGTACTCTCCACTTGCCTTGGTACTTATTGGTGGTCTAATTAGCTCTACCCTACTATCAAGACTGGTAACACCGGTGATGTATAAACTTTTACCACCAAAAATTACGGTTGATTAAAAAATATAAGCATCATTAACTCTTAAAAAAATACCCATAAGTGGGTATTTTTTTAACTGTGGTATAGGGTTTAATTTGTGGTGGATAATCCTTACAAATTAACTTTACTATGAAATTAAAATCTTTATTAACAGCCTCACTGTTTTTAATCGCTCCTTTCGCAATTAAAGCCCAAACCGTTCAAATTTCTGCCTCAGAAGCTGATGCAAAAATTGTTGTAGACGGCCAAATTCTAGGTACAGGAAATGCAAAAATCAAAGTCCCTAAAAACTCTTGTGTGAATGTAAAAGTTCAAAAGGCAGGGTTCTTAAGATATGAGCAGACTTTTTGTAATAAGAAGGGAATGGCTGAACCCCCAAAGAAACAGTTTTTTGATATGAAGAAGGATGATGCAGAAGAAGCTTCAATAAAAACTGATCAGGCCAACATCGACTTTTCTATTGAAATCAATAAAAAACAAGATGTCGCTGAAGTTTGGAAACGTGCAAATCAGATCGTAACCGATTACTTTGATGCAATTGAAGTTGCTGACAAAGAAACGTCTTATTTGCGCACTTCATGGAGCATTCAAAGTTTTCAGCAAAACACCATTAGAACACGACTAATCATCAAGCTATCTAAAAGTGAACCACTTACCTACAAGGTTAAACTTGTAAGTGAATTCTCTGGTGCTCCTTTAACAAGCGTAAAAGCCGATGAGCAGTTTCACGATTGGGATCGTGTATTGAGAAAATACCAAAATGTTATTTCTGATTTCACTACCCGTTTAGGAAACCAATAGGTTAATACGCTCGGTAACGCTATCATTTGGAGGTACACCACACCGTCATCTCGACGATAGGAGAGATCTTTTGGTTATGCCAATTTGCAGCTACCTGCCAGCAAGAGATCTCTCCTATCGTCGAGATGATGGTGTGAGTTATGACGACTTTGCCTTTTTGCACCCCTTTTTATTATCCTGCTCCTCCAACTTTATTATTCTGTTCCTTCAACTTTTCGTGTTATATAATATACTGGTATTCCGATCAGCATAATTAATACACCCCACCCACAAGTATCTGTTTTATAGATTAAAAGTGCAATACTAAGAGCAGAAGCAACTATTATATATAACATTGGCAGAACCGGATAGCCAAAGGCCCGGTATGGACGCTCTGCATCAGGCATTTTTTTTCTTAAAATGAATATTCCATAAATGGTAAGGATGTAGAATATTAAAACAATAATCACTACAAAATCTAAAAGAGCACCATATCGACCTGTTAAACACAATGCGGATGCCCATACTCCCTGTACCCATAAAGCCCAGCCCGGTACATCTGCTTTATTTAATTTAGCTGCTTTTTTAAAGAACAGACCATCCTTTGCCATAGTATAGTACACTCTTGCGCCAGCCATAATTAAACCGTTATTACAGGCAAACGTAGAAATCATAATCATTACAGCTATAATTATAGTGCCTGCTTGTCCGAAAATATACTGCGCAGCAACAACCGCCACCCTATCGGATTTTGCAGTGGTGATCTGATCAAGAGGCAATACAGCCACGTACATCAGATTTGCAAGAATATAAATGATACTAACAATTAAGGTCCCTAAAAACAAGCTTAACCCAACGTTGCGCTGAGGATTTTTGATCTCTCCGGCAATAAAGGTAACCCCTGCCCAGGCATCACTTGAAAACAAGGAACCGACCATTGCTGCTGAAATTCCTGAAAGTAACAGGCTTCCACTAATAGGAGCCCAGGTCATGGTTTCTAAGCTAAAAGAACGTGTTTCCCATGCATTGCTCCAGTTTGCATTCCAAACTTCAGCTTTTGCCGCAAGAGTAAATCCGAAAATGATTAGCCCGAAAAGCGACAGGATCTTTATTATAGTTAAAACTGTTTGCAAAATTTTACTGTCCTTAACACCACGACTATTTACAAATGTTAAGAAAACAATAGTGAT
Source organism: Pedobacter panaciterrae (assembly GCF_001636695.1). Lineage (GTDB taxonomy): Bacteria > Bacteroidota > Bacteroidia > Sphingobacteriales > Sphingobacteriaceae > Pedobacter > Pedobacter panaciterrae_A. The sequence continues at coordinate 12,654 of NZ_LGEL01000011.1, read as the reverse complement.
AATTGAAACCAACTGAGCCGCGCTAATTGCATAATGTTCCGGAATACCCTTATCGCTAACTCCTGTTTGAATTTGCCACAGGATATTATTTTCACTGAAAGGTTCATACAGATAAGCAGCGAACTTAGAAAAAGCAACCCCCACAGCAGCAATTGTCCCTGTTTGTATTACCGCAAACAGACTCCATCCGTATAAAAATGCGATCAGCTTATTATAAGCCTCTTTTAGATAAACATATTGCCCTCCGGCTTTTGGAAACATTGCGCTTAACTCTCCGTAGCTAACCGCCGCAATAATGGTAATTATTGCAGTAACTACCCAGATAAGAATAAGCCAGCCTGCTGAACCTACTTGTCGGGCTATATCAGCACTCACGATAAATATCCCAGACCCTATCATAGAGCCTACTACGAGCATGGTACCATCTAACAGTCCTAGTTCTCTCTTGAAAGAACCGTCTTGATTTTCATTATCCATATAGTTTGGTTTGGTTGGTTTAGCATAAATCCACTGATACTGCTCTGCTAATATATTTAAAAATACAGAATCGTTCACACATTCTTCACACCTCCTTCACAGCAAACCCACAAACAAGTACCTTTTTGTGAAGAAAGTGTGTAGAATGTGTGAATTATGTGAGGACTTGTTATTCAAAAGCAACCAATGGCATAAATCTAAGGTTCCTAAAAAAGGTTAATAATCAATTCATTAAAAATTTGGTAATTTCAGAAACACGCTTATTTTTGTAAAGCCCGGTCTTGCTGATTAAATGACTTAAGTGCTTTAAAGTAATGGCGAAAAAGGGAATCTGCCAGCTACAGCAAATGGCCACGGCCCTTTTGCAGGTAACTAAAGTCGACAACTAACAACCAAAATAAACTAAACAAGAGACCAAAGTATGGAGTTTTTACAGAACAATTTAATCTATTTTATTCCCGCATTGGGTTTAATTGGCATCATTGTGATGGCAATTAAAAGCGCATGGGTAAACAAACAGGATGCAGGCGACAAGAACATGCAGGAACTGGCTGGCTATATTGCTGATGGCGCAATGGCCTTTTTAAAAGCTGAATGGAAAGTACTGAGCATTTTTGTTGTATTTACAGCTGCATTGCTTGCTTATTCAGGAACAGTACACGAAGTGAATGGTGTACAATTACACTCTAGCTGGATCATATCTATTGCTTTTATTATCGGTGCTGTATTTTCTGCAACAGCAGGATATATTGGAATGAAGGCTGCAACTAAAGCGAATGTCCGTACCACACAGGCTGCAAGAACAAGTTTAAAACAAGCACTAAAGGTTTCTTTTACCGGTGGTACAGTTATGGGCTTAGGTGTTGCAGGATTAGCTATTTTAGGTTTGGGTGGTTTATTTATTGTTTTCCTTAACATTTTTAATGTTGTTGAACCAAACAGCACTGAAATGAAAACAGCGATTGAAGTACTGACAGGCTTTTCTTTAGGGGCAGAATCTATTGCACTTTTTGCACGTGTAGGTGGAGGTATTTATACCAAAGCTGCCGATGTTGGCGCCGATTTAGTTGGTAAAGTTGAAGCGGGTATTCCTGAAGATGATGTTCGTAACCCGGCAACCATTGCAGATAACGTTGGCGACAATGTTGGTGATGTGGCCGGAATGGGGGCAGATTTATTTGGCTCTTATGTGGCAACCATCCTTGCTACAATGGTGCTTGGACAAGAAATTGTTGTAGAAAAAATAAATGGCATTGCCATCGACAATCTAAATGGTTTCTCTCCGGTATTGTTACCAATGGTAATATGTGGTCTTGGTATTTTGTTTTCTATTATCGGCACCTGGTTTGTTCGCATTAAAGGAGAAGATTCAAATGTACAAACAGCATTAAATTTAGGTAACTGGGGGTCAATTGTAATTACAGCAATTGCATCCTATTTTGTGGTAATGGCCATGCTACCTGAACATTTACACTTACGCGGAGTGGATTTCACTAATAGTGACGTGTTTTATGCGATTATAGTTGGTCTTGTGGTTGGTACCTTAATGAGTATCATTACTGAATATTATACTGCAATGGGAAAAGGACCGGTTAATTCAATTATTCAGCAATCCGGCACTGGCCATGCAACAAATATCATTGGTGGTTTATCGGTAGGCATGAAATCTACTGTTGCCCCAATCCTGGTTTTAGCCGGAGGTATCATTTTCTCTTATTCTTTTGCAGGCTTGTATGGCGTAGCAATTGCTGCGGCAGGTATGATGGCCACTACAGCGATGCAGTTAGCGATCGATGCATTCGGTCCAATTGCGGACAATGCAGGTGGTATTGCCGAAATGAGTCAACTACCACCGGAGGTACGTGAGCGTACAGATAATCTGGACGCTGTTGGAAACACTACTGCTGCCACAGGTAAAGGATTTGCAATTGCTTCTGCTGCATTAACTTCACTTGCTTTATTTGCTGCTTTTGTTGGTGTAGCGGGTATATCAGCTATCGATATCTATAAAGCGCCGGTATTGGCCGGTCTGTTTGTTGGGGCGATGATTCCTTTTATATTCTCTGCCTTATGTATCGCAGCTGTTGGTAAAGCCGCAATGGATATGGTACAGGAAGTTCGTCGCCAATTCCGCGAAATCCCGGGAATTATGGAATACAAAGCAAAACCTGAATACGAAAAATGTGTTGCCATTTCAACTAAGGCTTCTATCCGCGAGATGATGTTACCTGGTGCTATTGCACTTTTAGTTCCAATTATAGTAGGTTTTGGTTTCAAAGGTGTTTTCCCGGCGGTAAGTTCGGCTGAAATATTGGGCGGTTTATTGGCTGGTGTTACCGTATCAGGAGTACTTATGGGAATTTTCCAGAGTAATGCTGGTGGTGCCTGGGACAATGCTAAAAAATCATTTGAAAAGGGCGTAGAGATTAATGGTGAGATGCATTACAAAAAATCTGAGCCTCACAAAGCATCGGTTACAGGTGATACTGTTGGAGATCCGTTTAAAGATACTTCCGGACCATCAATGAACATCTTAATCAAGCTGATGTCTATCGTTTCCCTGGTTATTGCCCCATATATTGCAGTTGCCACTCATGATGTTACTGTTTCAAAAACAGAAATCATCAATTCTATCCATGTTTCGGCAGGAATGACCCAAAGTGCACAAGAAATGACAAAAAACATTGAGTCTGTACAAAAGGAAATGACAAAAAGCATAGATTCAATGCAAAAAGAGATGACAAAAACGGCAGATTCACTACACAAAGAACTTCAAAAATCAATTGGCAGTTCTAAAATTCAGCCTTAAACATAATTAGGATTAAAAATAAAGGGATTTTGAAAAAGAATCCCTTTTATTTTTAAATATATTTTATTTAGGTTTGACGCATCATAAATATAAACTAGACGAGTTATAGATAAACTTTAACTAAACCTTAAACTATGAATTTTAGAAAGTCAATTGACTTACTTACACAAGAAGCTGCTGAAAGTGGTGAAGGAACCCTGAAACGGACCCTTGGCCCTGTCAATTTAGTGGCTTTGGGTATTGGTGCTATTATCGGGGCTGGACTATTCTCTATAACCGGATCTGCAGCAGCCAATAACGCAGGACCAGCAATTACCATCTCTTTTGTTATTGCAGCTCTTGGTTGCGCTTTTGCAGGCCTATGTTATGCAGAGTTTGCTTCAATGATCCCCGTAGCAGGTAGTGCTTATACATATTCGTATGCAACAATGGGCGAGTTTATAGCCTGGATTATAGGTTGGGATTTGGTATTGGAATATGCCTTAGGTGCTGCAACAGTTTCTATTAGCTGGAGTAGGTATCTGGTCAAGTTTTTGGCTTATTACGACATCCACCTCCCTGCTCAGGTAACCATGTCGCCTTTTGAAACAGCAACTCTTTTAGACGGCACAGTAGTTTCTGGTATGTTTAACTTACCTGCAGTATTTATTATCGTATTAATGTCCTTTGTGTTAATTAGAGGGACCAGCGAATCAGCATTTATCAATGGTCTTATTGTAGCCATTAAAGTTGTAATTGTATTCATCTTTATCCTTTTAGGATGGAAATACATTAATGCTGACAACTATTCTCCTTATTTTATCTCTGCTGATAAACCAGGTCATGAAAGCATGTTTACGCACGGATGGGGAGGTGTGATACGAGCCGCCGGAATTGTTTTCTTTGCCTACATAGGCTTTGATGCTGTTTCTACAGCTGCCCAGGAGGCAAAAAACCCTAAGAAAGACATGCCTATCGGTATCCTTGTTTCCTTGTTCATTTGTACAATTCTATATATCCTTTTTGCACACGTAATGACTGGTGTAGCTAATTTTGACATGTTTAAAGGTCAGGATGGTATTGCTCCTGTTGCTGTTGCAATTGACAATATGGGTGTTAAAAATGCCGCAGGTGTTGTTGTTCCATCTTATCCATGGCTAAATAAATTGATTATCCTTGCCATTCTAGGTGGTTATGCCTCAGTTATTCTGGTGATGCTATTAGGCCAGTCGAGGGTATTCTTCTCGATGAGTAAAGATGGCTTATTACCGAAGGTGTTCTCGAAAGTTCATCCTAAATATAGTACTCCTGCAAAAAGCAACTTATTATTTATGTTTTTTGTAAGCTTATTCGCAGCATTTGTTCCCGCTACAGTAGTTGGCGAGATGACGAGTATAGGTACTCTTTTGGCATTTATTCTTGTTTGCATTGGAATAGTGATCCTAAGAAATAGAATGCCTGATTTGCCTCGTGCATTTAAAGTGCCTTTGGTACCGCTTATTCCAATACTGGGTGTAGCGGTTTGCTTAGGTATGATGGTATTCCTACCTCTTGATACTTGGGTTCGTTTATTAGTATGGATGATTATTGGTATTAACGTGTACCTCTTCTATGGTATGAAAAACAGTTTATTATCTGATAATTTGCAAGCTACATTAGCGAAAAGTACTAAAACAGTTTCTTACGTAGGTTTTGGCCTGGCTATACTGTTAATTATAGTGGCGCTAATTCACCACAATATTACTGACGGCAAAGACACAGGGTTATACTACTTCTCTTTAGTGTTTGCAGTTGCGCATATCATTTTATACTTATATCGCGCTTCAACATCTAATCGAGTTCAAGCAAAGTAATCTAACATAATTAGCAATAAAAAAGCCGCTCAGTTTGAGTGGCTTTTTTATTGCTAATTAATTTACCTTTGTATTGTAAATTAACTGCTATGGAATTCAATTTTAGACAAATTCTATCTACTTCAATGGTACTATTCGCTATCATTGATATTCTGGGAGCTATACCTGTAGTTATTGAGCTTAGAAAGAAGGCAGGCCATATTCAGTCTGAAAAAGCTGCTATAGTTGCGACTGTACTCATGGTTATCTTTTTGTTTGCAGGTGAAACCTTATTAAAGGTTATCGGACTGGATGTTGAGTCATTTGCCATAGCAGGTTCATTCGTGATCTTCTTTATTGCAATGGAAATGGTACTCGGCCTAACCATATTTAAAGAGGGTGATGCCCCTGAAACGGTATCAATTGTACCTCTTGCGTTCCCCCTGATTGCCGGTGCAGGAACCATGACCACTTTACTTTCTTTGAAAACAGAATACGCAACTCAAAACATTATTATTGGTATCATTATCAATATGTTGTTTGTTTACTTCGTACTAAAGAACACAGAGCGTCTGGAGAAACTTTTTGGTAAATCCGGCTTAAATGTGTTAAGAAAAGCTTTCGGGATTATTCTGCTTGCTATTGCCATCAAGTTATTTAGAAATAACACGGGCTTGTAACAAAAACCATTTTTGACTGTCTAAAATAAAAAAGAGTATGAACAGCTTCGAACAATTCACGTTGATTATTGGTGTGCTGGCTGTATTATTTGAGACCATAAGTCACATTAAAGGCAAGATAAGGCAATGGTTTGGTACCCCCGGGCATTAACCATTGAGCTATTTCTTAAGGAAGCGGGCAATGAACATGGTATCAGCTTTATCTTTATAACCTTTAATTACTTCCATTTTTTCAAGCTGCAAAGGTAAATTTTCTTCCATCCATGCTACCACTTCTTCATTTTCCTGTTTAAAAACAGAACATGTAATGTATATTAAAGGCTTTCCTGTTTTTAGATATTTAACAACATTACCTGCAATAGCAGTTTGGAGCTTTGAAAAATAGCTGATTTTATGGCTATCAAAATAATACAGCATTTCTGGAGTACGGCCCCAGGTACCTGATCCTGAACATGGAGCATCCAGAATAATTCCATCAAATTCATAATGATGAAGATCCTGATCATTGTTCTGAAGGAGGTCTAATACTTTTTTCTGGTACTTTTTTAATCCAGCTTCACGAAAACGTTCTTCAAGATTGTTTAAGCTATTTTCTCTTACATCGCTAACCAACAACTGCACACTGGGCTCAAGATCGTGCAGAAGCAGGGATTTCCCGCCTGATGCGGCACAACAATCCCACCAGTAATCCCAGGTTTGAGGTTCAAAAAAATCTCCTGTTTTTTGTGATGATAAATCCTGTACCTGATAATTCTGCTGAGACGGCACAATTTTTTCCAGTTTAGTCCCATTAGGCAGAGCTAAAGTGGTTTTACTAATTTCTTCAACAGCTATTTCGGCTTCCTTTAAAGTTTTAATAAGTTGATTGATGTAGCTCGGTTTAACCCGCAAAAATAAATCTGGCTGCACAAAAAATGATTCATAAAAATCTTGCTTTTCAATATCCTTACTCAGGTTTTCATTAAATATGAATACCTCTGACAGTTTAAAGGAAGGGTATTTATTGGTTATTGAAGCGATTTTCTCTTGAACGGAAAGATTGATCTGATCTTTAAACTCAGGAAGCTTAGTTTCAACTACCAGACTTAGGGTTTGATTACAAAGAAAATCTGCAATTGCCAAACGAAGTAGAGGATCCTCTTTCATGAGTGCCTTGCCTAACCTGAAAAAGCTATAAATATAACGGGTAGCCCAACGCCTGTCGGAAGAGCCCATTTGCTTATGCTGCTTAAAATAAGTAAACAAGAAACGATGTAATGGCTGCAGGCCATCGTAACTTTTAAAAACTTGTTCAAATGCCCTGACCTGGTGTTCTACCCTCATTCAATAAGATTTAAAGAAAAATTCTGATAACGTAATAACATTAAACTGGCATTGATATAACCTAGCTTTTCATCGTGGTAAAATGAAAAATTATTATGAAGTCCTTTATATTTTTCTTCGGTAATGTATTTCAGATAATCTTTTCCATATTTAGAAATAAGCCGGCCAAAATAAAAGCCGATATCAAATCCCTTAAATGAATATTCACCAGGCTCAAAGTTAAACGCAGATCTGTATTTCTTAATAAATGAAATTACATCACTATTCTTATAATCGACCTTATAAGATGATGTTACGGCAGTATTCAGCAACTGAAGCTTATCTGTATTATAATTTTGTTTTATCCAGTCGGGATGGCCATACAAATCTATATCAAGACCAGCATTTTTTAATTTCACTAGCTTATCCAGGGTTGGTATTACAAATTTTCTATCCGGAGAGGCAACAATAATGACGTATTTCTTATTCTTGATCAGATTGAGCTCCATAGTAAAAACAGAGGCAAATTCCTGAAAAGTAAACTTTTTCTTATTGCTTTCAAAATAGGCTTTTAACGGTACAGAAAGTAGTTGACTACCAGGATCCTTTGGATCTATTAATACCAAAACTGTATTTTCAGGATTGTAATGCTTAGTGATGTACTTGCCTAATTTCTCAGCATGCAAATCGATATTGTTTACAATAGAGATTAAATTTGGGTTATTAAACTCTTGCGGATGTGTAGCGGCAAGTGGATTAACAACTGGAATGCCCTGAGCAATGGAATAGTTTTTAATGAATTTTAACCCATCCGGATAAACGGGACCAACAATTAAATTGCTGGCACTCAATCCTCCGTTTTTTATCAGCCCTTCAATTTGACTATTGTTATCACGGGTGTCATAAACATTCAATTTAAAATTAAGGCCTTGTGCTGCTGCTGAATCTACGCCAAGCTTAAAGCCCTGATAGAAATCAATAGCCATAGCCGATTTTTCAACTTCCGCCTTAGTAGCAGTTTTAAGTCTTAAATCATTTAGTTTAAATGGTACAAGCAGAGAAATGTCAGCCTGCGTAAATTTAGCCGCAGGCTTTTCTTTTTTCTCTTCTACGTTTTTAGGAACATCGGGCTTTTTAGTATTGGTCTTTTGAATTTTAGGTGAACATGCAGCTAAAAAAAGTCCAATAAATGCTATTACCCAATATTTACTCCCACTCAATTGTAGCTGGTGGTTTTGAGCTGATATCATATACGACGCGATTAATTCCTTTTACTTTGTTAATTATTTCATTAGAAATTTTTGCGAGTACGTTATATGGCAGGTGGCACCAATCGGCAGTCATACCATCAACTGATTCAACTGCGCGAAGGCAAATTACGTTTTCGTAAGTACGCTCATCGCCCATTACACCAACAGATTGAACCGGAAGGAAGATAGCTCCCGCCTGCCAAACTTTATCGTAAAGGCCGGCTTCTTTTAAGTTATCAATATAGATAGCATCTGCCTCTTGTAGAATAGCAACTTTCTCTGCAGTTACTTCACCAAGAATTCTGATCGCTAATCCAGGTCCCGGGAAAGGGTGACGACCAATAATAAAGTGTTCAAGACCTAAAGATCTGCCCACTCTTCTTACCTCATCCTTAAATAATGTATTAAGAGGTTCTACAACCTTTAATTTCATGAAATCAGGTAATCCACCAACATTATGGTGTGATTTGATAGTTGCTGATGGCCCTTTAACGGATACCGACTCAATAACATCAGGATAAATAGTTCCTTGTGCTAACCATTTCACATCCTGAACTTCATGTGCTTCGTCATCAAACACCTCAATGAATACACGTCCTATTGCTTTACGTTTTAATTCCGGATCTTTAACTTTAGCTAACTGACTTAAGAAGCGTTCTTTGGCATCAACTCCCTTTATATTTAAGCCAAGGTGTTTGTACTGCTCTAAAACAGATTCATATTCTCCTTTACGTAATAAACCATTATCTACAAAAATGCAGTGTAGGTTTTTACCGATTGCTTTATGCAATAAGATCGCGGCAACGCTTGAGTCAACACCACCTGAAAGGGCAAGAACAACTTTATCATTACCTAATTTAGCTTGAAGTTCGGCAATAGTAGTCTCAACAAATGCATCTGGAGTCCATTCCTGTTTACATCCACAGATGTCTACGAGGAAGTTTTCTAATAATTGTTTACCATCAGTACTGTGTGTTACCTCCGGGTGAAACTGGATTGCATAAGTTTCTGAATCTTTAACGTGGTAAGCAGCAACTTTTACACTGTCGGTACTTGCTATAAGTTCAGCATTTGCAGGCATTGCAGTAATGGTATCACCATGTGACATCCATACTTGTGAACCTGTACTTATATTTTTAAATAACTTATTATTATCTGCTACGAAGTTTAAATTGGCTCTGCCATATTCGCGTGTTGAAGAAGCTTTAACCTCTCCACCTGAATGCTGGGCAATATACTGAGCGCCATAACAAACTGCTAATACAGGATAATGTTTATGGAACTTTTCAAGATCTATTTGAGGTGCGTCTTCCTGACGAACTGAGTATGGACTACCTGAAAATATGATGCCTTTAACGTCAGATGAGATTTCAGGAATATTATTGAAGGGATGAATTTCGCAATAAACATTTAACTCGCGCACCCTACGGGCAATTAATTGTGTGTATTGGGAACCAAAATCGAGAATTATGATTTTTTCTAGCATGGCCAAAGTTAAGAATATTTAATTACCTCCACACCAAATCTTCGCAGAAAATCAACACCTTCATCGCTCGGCAAACCCTTGTACTCCGCATAGGAGTCTTTATAGTAAACTAATTTAATACCAGACGATAATATTAATCTGGCACAGGCGATACATGGCGACAAGGTGGTATACAAAGTTGACCCCGATATTTTAGAGCCATTTTTAACGGCGTATAATATGGCATTCTCTTCTGCATGTAAGGCAAGTGAACAGCTACCTCGCGAATCCCTGTCGCACCCTGTTTCTGGCCATTCTTCGTCACAGTTATGTGTTCCTGATGGCGGCCCGTTATAACCAATAGAGATAATTCGGGTATCTTTTGTTAGCACGGCACCTACCTGCGCGCGTACGCAATGTGAACGGGCCGACAGATCTGTAGCCAAATTCATAAATATATCTTTAAATCCTTTCTTCATCTGATGCGTTTTAAGTCAAAAAACAGGCTGGCAAATATAGGGTAAAAAAAAACTTCCCTCCTTTATGCAAAGAGGGAAGTTTTTATCCGAGGGTTATTCTAGTGACCTCCGGCTATCTTTTTATCAAAATCAATTCCTTGTTTTCTAAGTATACCACTTACCTTCCAGGCATAGTAAGCCAGATAAACAAAGCAAAGCACTCCTACTATATAACTGTATTGAATACCGGTAAACTCAGAAACATAACCTTGTACCCAACTGATAATTCCTCCGCCCATGATCATCATGATCAAAAAGCTACTTCCCTGGCTTGTGTTTTTACCCAAACCGCTAACTGCTAATGTAAAGATACAAGGCCATAATGTACTGCAGAATAAACCTACACTTGTAAGTGCATAAACACTCACCATACCTTTTGTAAACATACCTATCAGAATAGCCGTAATACCTATTAATGAGAATATCAGCAACATTCTCGCAGGATTTCCTTTACTCGCCATATCGGCAATGATCAATACCAGGATAATTAAACCATATACATAAAACGGAGCTAAATCATGGTGAAATATTGCATTAACACCTAAGAAGATTCCAAAAGCCAGATATGGGGCTATAAATCTTAATATTTTTTGTGTAGTTACATTATCTGTGAAGGCCTCAACAGCTCCGGTCCATCTACCAATCATCATACTTGCCCAATATAAAGACACGTAAGGTGCAATATCTTTAATTGCAAAACCAAGATCTTTTTCCATGTAGGCAGGCAAATTACTTGCTGTAGATACCTCAACACCAACATATACAAATATGGCTATCATACCCAATACTAACTGTGGGTATTTTAAGGCAGATCCTTTATGGCTTGGGTCATCAATCACTGACTCAACCAAAGTTGGTCTGTCTGGTAAAGAAGATAACTTTAAAAATACGGCAACCACAATAAATGCAACCCCTAAAATTAAGTATGGTATTTTAACACTTTCAATACTTACGTCTTCGCTTGCTGTTGACAATGAGCCAAAAATGGCAAAACTAACAATCAGTGGTCCTATTGTAGTACCAAAGTTATTGATACCACCTGCCAAGGTTAAACGCTGCGAGCCTGTTTTAATTGGCCCTAATGCAATAGCTAATGGATTTGCTACTGTTTGCTGCAATGAAAACCCTAATGCAACAATGAACAATCCTGATAACATTAGTGGAAATGAGCCCAAATTTGCAGCCGGATAGAATAACAATGTTCCTACGGCAGAAATAACTAAACCTAATGCTAATGAATTTTTATAGCCCAGTTTATTTACAAGATCCTGTTTCATTAAAACTGAAATCGCATTATAAATTAATGCTCCAACTGTATAGGCGATATAAAATGCAAGTGACACCCATTGGCTTTGGCTTTGAGTCAAGTCAAATGCTTTTTTAAATACTGGTATTAATATGTCATTACTGGCAGCTACAAAGCCCCAAAAAAAGAATACGGTGACTAAGGGAATAAATTGGCCCCACTTGGTTTGAGAATTTTCTGAACTCATTTTAAACTTGGTTTTTTAGAACGCTAAACATAAATAAAAAAAACTATAAGCTAAAGCGTAATGTTTACACATTAACAGACGTTATGTATCTGCATGAAAACTAGTAAAAAAATAAGGTCACTTTATGTTTAAAATCGCATATTAGCGTATTATATATGTTTAGCTGAATGTTTGAAGCAATATTACAAGGGATAGGTGCGGGGATTTTATTTTCGTTTTTAACGGGTCCCGTATTTTTTTCCATGATAAAAACCAGCATAGAAAAAGGCTTTAAAGCTGGGTTCTCTCTGGCTATAGGCGTAGTTTTCAGCGACATAATCTTTATCTCACTTACTATATTCAGTTCCCAGTTTGTTGATTACAACTCTGAATACAATCAATATATTGGCATTATTGGCGGACTATTTCTTTTTGGAATTGGTCTATACTATCTTTTCAATAAGGTAAAAGTAAGTTACGATATTTCAGAAACTGTAAAAATCAAGAAAAGAGGCTACATCTTAAAAGGTTTTTTAATGTGTCTTTTATCTCCTTCAACATTGATGTTTTGGATTATGGTTGGAGGTATTATTTCGGTACAACTGCACTACAATATGGCCGAAAAGGTCGTTTTTTTTGTAATTGCAATGACAACGCAGTTATCGGTAGACTGTATTAAAACGTATTATGCTGCCAAATTAAGGTATCGCATTAAAGAGAAAAGTATCCAGAATTTAAATAAAATAGCAGGAGCTGTAATCTTAATCTTTGCAATCCGATTATTTATTCAGGTAATTATAAAGTATCACATGTAAATTAGTGCAATAAAAAAGCTCCCATTGCATATATGCCTGTCTCTTATACACATCT